>CALBBQ010000041.1 GCA_937926785.1 uncultured Bacteroidales bacterium
ATATTATACCATGCCTAAGGCTATGCCCTGGCAAAGTGGCGGTTTCCCCACCAGGGCATTTGCACAAATCACCATCATCCATCACCTCTACAATCCACGAACAATGACCAACAACCCTTCCGCCCCTGTCATGCTGAGCGTTGTCGAAGCATCTCCTCCTTTCACCCCTCGACTCCGCTCGGGGTGACCCGCTCAAGGCTATCAACAAAACCTACCCTTGGCTTAGGAATTCGGCGTTGCGATGCAACGGTTCGGGCTGGCGCTTTGGGGTGGCTAAGGCGCGAATCGCTTATTTTGTGGGCTTACGTACCCCATGACTGAAGCCATGGGCTATAGGGTGGCTTTAAAATTACCCGAACATCTAAAAACCATTAACTACCAACCACCAACTACATTCCTAAAAAGGGACCCGTTTAACATCCTTCCTAAATATCCTTTATTATCTTTGCAGGGTTAGTAAGCTTCGCATGTCGTTTGCACAGAAACTTGAGAATGCCATCGATAGGTTCTACGCCGCTATAACCGAGGGCGTAAGCCATCACAAGGTGGGATTGCTGGGAACCATTGTGGTGCACCTGTTACTGGTTATAGCATTTCTGCTGCTCAAGATCGAAACCCGAAAGGAATACTACGGATCGACCATTGAGATGGAGTTTGAAGAACCGCCTCAGGAGGAGGTTGTTCAACAAAAGTTCGACCCAACCCTTCCGCCCGACGTGCTAAGGCCCGATTATGAAACCGAGGCTATCCGGAATTTTGCTGTGGATGCCTCGCAGAAGGACTTGAACGCCGGTTTGAGCGACGAGAAGAACATTGATGCCGATGAGCTCTACCGCGAGGCCAACCAGGTTTACCAGCGCATGCAGCAAAACCGCCAGTTGTATGAGCAAGCCCAGAAGGATATAGAGGCTAACATACCCAATACACCCGAAAAAAACATACCCAAAGAGAAAGAGGGGCAATACAAGGGTCCAACCGTGGTTTCGTACTACCTTTTAGGCCGTAAGGCCCTATGGCTGCCGGTTCCTTCGTACAAATGCGAGCTGGGTGGGCAGGTGGTGGTGAATATTGATGTGCTCCCCGATGGACGTGTGGCCAATGCCATTATCGACAGGGCAAACTCGGTAACCGATGAGTGCATAAATCAGGCAGCCATTCAGGCGGCCATGAGCAGCAGGTTCTCTTCAGCTTCTGGCGGCTCGCGCCAGCGGGGGAGCATTACCTACCTGTTTGTCCCACAGTAGGGCTTAAAAGGCAGCCATCAGCAGGTTGATGTCGCGCGAGGGGATATCGTAAAGCTTTCCGAGGTACTCGTTTGTGAGAATACCGTTGAACAGGTACACCCCACGGCGTAGCCCGTTATCGTCTTTAAGTTGGGCCAGCAGGCCACCATTCTCGGCAAGCCTTATTAGCATGGGGACAAACACGTTGCTCATGGCAATTGAGGCGGTACGGGCAACCCGGGCGGTTATGTTGGGAACACAGTAGTGTATAACCCCATGTTTTAAGTACGATGGGTTGTTATGATCGCGCAGTTCAGAGGTTTCGAAACATCCGCCGCGGTCAATGCCCAGGTCGATGATCACCGAACCCCGCTTCATCAGCCTCACCTGGTCCTCAGTGATGAGGTAGGAGAGGGAGGTTTCCTCAGGAGCCAGTGTGCCTATCACCACATCGGCGGTTCTAAGCACTTTTTCCAGCACCTGCTTGTGGTATATGGAGGTGAATAGGCGTTGCCCCAGAATGTTCTGTATTTCCATCAGCTTTTTGATGGAGCTGTCGAAAATCTTTACCGTTGCACCCAACCCAAGAGCAGCCCGGGCTGCGTATTCGCCGGCGGTTCCGGCACCCAGTATCACCACCTCGGTGGGGGTAATGCCGGTTATGCCACCCAGCATAACTCCCTTTCCGTTGTTCACGTTGCTCAGGTACTCAGCCGCCACCAGCACCGATGTGCTTCCGGCAATGGAGCTCATGGCGCGCACAAAGGGGAACTCGCCGTCGGCATCGGAAATGCTTTCAAAGGCGATGGCGGTAGCACGTTTCTGAATAAGCTTTTTCAGGTAATCGCCGGTGTGGTTGTTCAGGTGCAGCGATGAGAGTATGGACTGATTTTCGCGCAGCAGCTCAAACTCTTTGGGTGACAGGGGCGCTACCTTCAGTATGATGTCGCTTTGATAAACCTCCGTGGCCGAAGGCACAATGCGTGCCCCCTTATCGCTGTACTCCATGTCGGAGTAGTTGGCCTGTCGGCCTGCATCCTTCTCGATGATGATCTGGTGTCCGTTTTGAACTAAAATTTCAACCGCTTCCGGGGTAAGTGGTATTCGGCTCTCGGTGGGGTCAACCTCGCGGGGTATGCCTATTATAAGCTGCTTGTACTTCTTTTTATACTCTATGCGTTCTTCCTGAACCAGCAAGCCCTTGGCGTGTGGAAATTCGGAGAATTTAGGACTATTCATGCCCGGTACGTTTTGTGTTTTGCAAGTTAGCTCAATTCAACAATTGGCTTTAAAAAAAGTAAAGATAAACCCGTTTGTAAACTTTTTTACGATGATTTGGGTTTAAGGTTATACCCGCTGCGAAACTTCGATCGTTCGGCTACCATCGGGGTTTACAGCAATCCTTACGATAGCTGTTCCTTCCTGAGGCAGGATCTGCTCAACCAGCTCAGGCCATTCAATCAGGCATAGGGCTTGGGGGTTGTAGAAGTATTCCTCGTAGCCAAAATCGTAAACCTCATCCAGGTGTGTTATCCGGTAAAAGTCGAAGTGGTAAACCGGATTTTCGCTACCGTTGGTGTACTCATTAACTAAGGCAAAGGTGGGGCTGGTTACCACATCGGTAACACCCAATGCCTGGCAAATGGCGCGGATAAGGGTGGTTTTTCCGGCGCCCATGGAACCATAAAAACACACTATGTTGCTGTTGCCAATGGCTTTCAGAACTTCCTGCGCAACCTCGTTTAGCTGTTCAATGCTATGGAGCTCAATGGTGGTCATGCTAACGTTTAATGGGATTGAGTGTGATAATGGGAACAATCATCTCCTCAAGCGAGATCCCTCCATGCTGAAAGGTATTGCGGTAGTACGATGCGTAGTAGTTGAAGTTGTTGGGGTAGGCCAGAAAATCGTTACCCAGGGCGAATATGAATGAGGAGCTGATGTTGGGTTTAGGGAGATGAGCCTCCTCAGGCTTTCGGATATCAAACACCTCCTTGGGGTTGTAGTTCAGGCTTCGGCCTAGTTTGTAGCGCAGGTTTGTGGAGGTTGCCTTGTCGCCCACCACCTTTACCGGGTTTTTCACCCTGATTGCACCATGGTCGGTGGTTAGCACCACCTTCACTCCGCTAGTGGCTGCCTGGGTCAGAAGCTCCCTAAGGTCGGAGTGCAGGAACCAGGAGCGGGTGAGGGAAAGGTAAGCCGACTCATCGGCGGCTAAGCCGCGCATCATTTCAGAGTCGGTTCTTGAGTGCGACATCACATCCACAAAGTTGTAAACCAGCACGGCAAGCGGGTTCGCTAATAACTCTTTTAGGTTGAAACCGCCTTGCAGCCCTTTAAGGGTATCGGTTTTAACAAAGGAGAAGCTGAAGTCTATACCGTTTCGCTGGAGCTGTGCCTGCAGAAGCAGTTTCTCGAAAAGGTTTTTACCCTCATCCTCCTCATCGAAAACCCATAGGTCAGGGTAGGATTGGTGAATAGCAAGGGGCATAAGCCCTGAGAATAGGGCATTGCGTGCATACTGTGTAGCGGTGGGAAGAATGCTGAAATAGACATCTTCAGCCTCTACCTGCCAGTTTTCGGCCACCATTGGTTCAACCATTTTCCACTGGTCGAAGCGGAAGTTGTCAACCACCACCAGCAGCACCTTCTGCCCGGAGGCCAGAAGCGGTAAAACCTTATTCTTCAGCACAGCCGGCGAAAGCAGGGGTTTATCGGAATCGGAGCGGAACCAGCTTAGGTAGTTAGCCCTGATGAATTTACCGAATACGCGGTTGGCCTCATCCATCTGCATCTCAAGCATCTGCTTGAGGTTTGCATCGGGGTTGTTGGCCAGCTTTACCTGCCAGGCCGATAGCTTACGGTAGATTTCGATCCAATGGGGGTAGCTGTTTGCGGAAGATATCAGTTCGGAGATCAGCTGAAACTCGTTCCGGTAATCTGTAAGCTGTTTCCCGATGACCAGCTCCTTGCCATGGATGAATTTCTTGACCACGAGCAGCACCTGCATGGGGTTAACCGGTTTAATGAGGTAGTCGGAAATCTGCGCCCCCACAGCCATATCCATGATGTTCTCCTCCTCGCTTTTGGTAACCATCACCACGGGCAGAGTGGGTTTAACATCCTTAACCCGGGGTAGAGTGTCAAGGCCCCCCAAGCCGGGCATGTTTTCGTCGAGGAAAACCAGGTCCACATGGTTGTTTTTTACCAGTTCAATAGCATCGTGCCCGTTGCTGGCTGTGAGCATCCGGTAGCCTTTTTGCTCCAGAAAGATGATATGCGGGCGCAGCAAATCTATCTCATCATCAACCCAGAGTATGGTAGGTTGCATAAAGCGTTACTGATTAAGGTAGTTAGCTTTGAAAAAGTTTAGGTAGTCGGGTATCGACTTTTCGCTTAAAAAGATGGCAAAATTATCGATACTGATTACGAACATCTGGTAGTCGTTGGGCTTAAGTCCGGCAAAAACCTTGCTCTCCTTGCTGATGAGGTTAAAGTATCGGATGGCTGCTTTCCTATCCTTCAGGCCGGTGCAGGTAATCATCTCAATGTAATCGTTGTAGGGCTGGTTAGTAACGTTTAGGTTGGCGTCAATAAACTCATCTACATTAAAGGAGATGATGTTAAACTTCAGCTGGTTGATGTTTGAGCGTTTGGGTACCAGGAGTATGAACATGTGCTCACCCTCGCTAACGGTGTAAACCGATTGTGTTTGTTGGGATTGTTCGATATTTGCAGGAGCAATATCCAGGTCGGTTTGGCCTGATGCCAGCATCAGTTCCCGACGCTCAACCTGGCGAAGCATCACATCGGCCAGCCTGCCCTCGTCGGTGTTGGCAAAGGTGCCCGAGAGGTTTGCCAAGGCGTTTTTAAAGGTTTTCAGGTCGGAGGTTTTGGCCAGGCAAAGCGCTTCGAGCAGCAGGTATTTGGGTTCGAGCGAGGTGTTCTTCACTTTAGCCATTGTTCCCTGAACCAGTCGGAGCGCTTCGGCATGATTTCCTTTAAGGTAGAGGTCGTAGGCTTTCTGGTAAGCCTCTTCGCCTTCGTTTTGCTGCCTGCTCAGCTGTTCAAAGTATGCCGGGTTCGATAGCAAGATGGCGTATGAGCTTTTGGGGTAGTTGCTTATTAGTGTATTGCGGAACAGCGCTGCATCGTCCTGTTGGTTGAGCTGCGAGGCTAAGCGGTACAGCCTGTAATAGGCGTTGGCTGCAACATCTTGGTCGGCAAAGCGTTGGGCAAGCCTCAGGTAGGCAGCTTTGGCTTCGATGTAGTCGGTAAGGTTCACCTCGTAAATTTCAGCCACCCTGAGCATGGCGTTCTTAATTCGCTCAATCGACAGCTGCTTGAGGGAGTCGCTAAAGGGAAGGTTAACCAGGTAGTACTCCGGTGTTTTGGGCGACAGCTGTTTTTGGGGTTGTCCCTGGGTAGCTGCCGTTGCGGTTCCGGCAAGGGTAACCTCGTCGTCGGCCAGAACGCGTTTGTTTTTGCGTCGCCAGTTGTCCTCCAGCTTACGTTTGCCCCATTTCATCTGGAACTCTGATTGACCGTAGCTGAGCGATGCCTGGTTGTAGAAGTACCATTTGCCTCCCTCCTGGGTATTTTCGCTTCGGAATCGCTGCGATTGCTGGTAAAGCAACGATTGGTTCCTATCCTCAAGTTCCAGCGCCCGGGCACGCTGTTCCTCTATCTCGATGTTTGCAATTATGGCTTTAATGAGCGCGTCGCGTTCATCCTTGGGCATGGCGGCCACCCGCAACAGGCTGTCTTCCGTTTTGATTGTATTCAGGTTTTCCACCAGCGAGTTGAGGAACTTGGCTTTCTGCTCAATGCGTTGAAAGTCGGGGTAGGTATTGTCGAGCGAGTTGTAAGAGCTGTCGTAGTAGGCCTGAGCCCGGGTGTAGTCGGCCTTACCGAAGTAGTAGTCGGCCAGAACCAGGTACGACATCCCTTTCTGGTTGCTGTTCCCTTTGCTGTATTTTGCCGATAGGGTGAAGTACTCAATGGCTTTATCCATGTTCCCCTCCTTACGCTCCATGTTCCCAAGGGTGAAGTAGAGCTGATCCAGGTAATCGGAGTTTTTTGTGTCTTTCGACAGTTTAATGAGCTCACGTTTAAGTTCATCGCCCTGCTTTTGGCTAAGGGCTATCAGCTGAATTCGTGCGCTAAAGGCCATATCGTAGGCCGGGTTCATTTTAAGTACCTTTTGGTATGCCATCAGCGCATCTCCCGTGCGTCCGAGTTGCTGAAGGATTTGGGCTTTAATGAATGTGTATCGTATTCTATCGGTTTTCTTGGGGGCAAGTTCAATAGCCCTGTTCAACCGGGGGAGCATTTGCTCATACTGCTGCTGTTTCTGATGGTAAAAAGCCCATGTTGATGCCAAAAGGTGGTTAAACTCTTTGGTTCTTGGGCGCTTGCGATTTGCCTCGACCGATTTCAGCCTGTCCTGGGCATCCACATAATCACCTTCCAGAATGGCTACCCTTGCCAGCCAAACCTGGGCTTCGAACCAAATGGGTAATCCCGGGAACTGACGGATAACAAGGTCAAATGCGGAGCGGGCCTTGGTCAAATCCGACTTCCAGGTATGAGCTTTCCCCACCAGCAACCACGATTCCCTTGCCCATTTTACATACTCGTTGAGGTTCATAAACTCTTTTTCCTTTGGGGAAAGGGTGTTTTTTTTACGGGCGGGTTTAATGGTAATGGAGTGACGTGCCAGCAGCATGGTGCACTTGTTCAGCGTGCGCTCCATGTCGCTCGAAACCATGGCGGGTGTTTGGCTCTCGCCTATAAGTAAAACCGGCAGTACCAGCGTGTAGTTGAAGTTGATGTTCTTTTCGGCTTTTGCAGTTCCATTGCGGTAACTGTCGTAAGCATTGTAGTAGTAGTTGTAGTATGAGGTTAGGTTATGGTAGTTCCTGCTCAAGAACGTGTTCTTCTGGGTTGAGCAGGAAAGCATAATTACCGGCAAAGCAATGCTTGCAGTTAACGCAATTCTTGATTTTAAGAGCTTGATCAACTTGAACTGTTTTAGTTAGAAAAACGATAAACTTGCCATAATCGTATTAGGTGGCACAATATTACAAATTATTGCAATAATCGCGCTATGCGGTTAACCGGTTTGGCGAATGGGGAGTATGCCATCACTGCTATTCCGTTTCAATAACCAGGTATTTGGATACTGACCAAAACTTGCTGATATCGTTGATTTTAAGCTCCACCACCACGCCCTTTTCATTTGTAATCAGGCTGTACGAGTCCATAGGGTGAGTGGTGATGAGCTTAGCCTTTCGGCCGGCAACGGGTATGCTGGTGGTTTTGGTGATGTCAATTCGTACGAAATAATCCTGGTTGAATTCCGCTTTCATCTTGGTCGATTTACCCATCCCAAGGAATCCGCCGGTTTTATCTATTACTCTGTTCTCAGTCAGCTCCTTTTGTGTACCAATGGCGTACCAGGCCGTGTTGAGCTGTGTGGTTTGGCTTTGCAGCTTCAGGTTCATCTCAACCTTCTCTTCCATCAGGGTATCGATACGGGCATTCAGCTGCGAAACGGTAAAGTTTAGCCGGGTGAGGTTCTCCTTAAGCTGTTCAATTTCGTGCTCCTTTTCGTCCAGCTGCTGGGTAACGCTGGCTAACATGCGTTCAAACTCGATTACCTTAAGGTTGGCATCCTTCAATTTTTTATGAAG
The DNA here is from genome assembly GCA_937926785.1 of uncultured Bacteroidales bacterium. Lineage (GTDB taxonomy): Bacteria > Bacteroidota > Bacteroidia > Bacteroidales > Tenuifilaceae > Tenuifilum. The sequence continues at coordinate 7,919 of CALBBQ010000041.1, forward strand.
CGCAGCAATGGTCTGGCGGTTCTTGTCCATCAGCATGTTGATGGTTTGTATTTCCTCGTCAATTTGTTGCCGAACGTCGGGTTTAAGCTCGCTACCGGCAATGGCTGTTTTGCTGATGGTTTGCTCCTTCTGCTTGATAATGCTCAGGTTCCTTTCAATTTCGCCCATGAAGGCGAAGAACTGGTTTATGGTGGAGTCCTTAAGTTTCGATTCCATTCTTAGAGATTCGTTTTCCTTGGAAAGCAGCTCGATCTTTTTCTTATCGGAGCTTCCGCACGATATGAGTATGATAGCTATAACAGCCATAATGGCAAGGCTGCGAATTTTTTTTGTTCCCATGGTTGTGCCCGTTTTAAGGCTTGCAATTTATGTAAAATCTGATTCATTCGGTTAAATGTCAGCTAAGTTGATGGCAACTTATTGGCAGGATCTTTAAATTTACTTACTATTGCATAAACATTTACTCTATGAAGCTAAAAACCATTTTCACCGGTGCACTTACCGCACTGTCAGTCGCAATTGCTCCGGTAAACCTCTTCGCATGGTCCGAGCATCCCCTGTTGGCCTATCCGGTTCTAAGTAGTATCGCCGATTTGGTAAACCGGAAACCAGTTGAGGCTCAGAGCCTAAAATCGTTTTTAGTGAAGGAAGAAAAAGGACTTGCGGAGATGCTCAGGAACTATGAGGTTTGGGCAAGGTTGAATCTACCGAACTACGCTCTGCGCCCCGATGCGCTGGAGTTTACCTATACCGGCAACGAGGCCGATATCGTTAACCGATTCCTCTCTGCTATCAGGCTTAACCCGAATGTGAAACTCAAGCTTTACCTGCATCTGCTTCCCATCCAGCAGGCAGGGAACAGGAAAACGATTGATCCTGCTGAGCTAACCACTCTGAAGGATGTAAGCTCGCTAACGCATACAATCTACGTTGCTCTTACCGAAGGAGAGCTGGTTCATCCGCTCGATGTCCTCTGCACGGCAAATGATGAGCCCGATTATGGATTCGACCTGGGTTTGTTTGAGGATAACAATACCGATTACGGCAAAACTTATGGATTTGGAGTTCAACCCTTTGGCGATCCCAAGCTGGAGTACGGAAGTCAAGCCCCTTTCCATATGGGCTTTTACCACGAGGCCAAGCTGGTGTACCGCTTTGGGCCATTTCTGAAGAAAACCTACCCGGAGTATCGCATTAGCCTTTTCAAGGCTTTATCGGAGTATGCCTTTGCCACCGGGAACGATTACTGGGGCTGGCGTTTCATGGGGTGGGGTATGCACTACCTGGGCGACCTGTCCATGCCCTACCATACAGCCCCGCTACCCGGCATGAGTGCTGCCCGTATGATCTGGATTAACCTGAAGGCCATACTGGGCTTCCCAAAAAGTAAGAATAACGCCGTTCAGCTGGTATCAAATAAGCACTCCGTGCTGGAGCAATTCCAGTGGTTGGCATTGCGCGATGCCTATAGCCACTACGAAAGTAGCCCAATAATTAAATCGCTTTCCGAGGAGCCTGTAGTTGTACCCTACTCCAATGAATTTGCCCGAAATGTGGCCAGTCTGGAATCGGTTAACCGAAGCCGAAAGGTGGAAAAGGCACTGGTTGAGTTTTGTCCGCCTCTGCTGGTGAACGATCCCAAGTTTGAGGCCAGCAAGTCGAAAGAGCTTGATAACCTGATGGAGGAGATTCGGCGTTACAAAGGCGATGAGGCTATAAATCAGCTTACAGCAACGCTAATCGAGATGCTTCGCTCATACAGCAGCAACATCCGCAGTTACTATCAGGCTATAGCTCCTAAGGGTTGATGGAAACACCAAGCAGAATAATTGCTATTTTTACGCAGTAAAAACTATACCAGATGATTAAGTATAAGCGTGTTCTACTCAAGCTGAGCGGCGAAGCCCTAATGGGTGACGAGAAGTATGGGATTAACACAGGGGTTCTTAACAGTTACGCACAACAGGTTAAGGAGATTTCCGATTTAGGTGTTGAGGTTGGCATTGTAATTGGCGGGGGGAATATCTTCCGCGGACTTAGCGGGGTATCAAAAGGTTTCGACCGCGTAAAAGGCGACCAGATGGGTATGCTGGCAACCGTAATCAATAGCTTAGCCCTGCAATCGGCCATCGAAGGGGTAGGTGGTAAAGCCAAGGTTTACACCGCAACCAAAATGGAGCCCATTGGCGAGCTCTACACCAAGGCCAAGGTTCTGGAGGGTTTCAAACAGGGCTATGTAGCAATAATTGCCGGAGGAACCGGCAACCCGTTCTTCACCACCGATACCGCTTCGGCTCTACGTGGCGTTGAAATCGAAGCTGAGGTGTTGCTGAAAGGAACCCGTGTTGATGGCATTTATACTGCCGATCCCGAAAAGGATCCGAGGGCAGTTAAGTTCGATGAGCTTACCTTTGCCGAAGCCTACGAGAGAAAGCTTAAGATCATGGATCTTACAGCTTTTACCATGTGTAGCGAGAATAACCTTTCCATCCTTGTTTTCGATATGAATACCCCGGGTAACCTTAAGCGGGTTGTTCAGGGCGAAAGAATTGGTACATTGGTAAAAAATTAATACATTTACTCCTTGAATCAGCAAAATCAATCAGCTATGAATCTGGATGATGCAAAAAAAGTGATAGATATTGCCGAGGGCAAAATGAAAAAAGCCATTGAGCACCTTGAAAATGAGCTTCGTGTGGTACGCGTTGGCCGAGCAAACCCCGCCATGCTGTCGGGTGTGATGGTAGATTACTATGGTACCATGACCCCTCTCTCGCAAGTGGCAAGCGTGGGCAGCCCCGATGCCCGAACCATAGTGGTTCAACCCTGGGAAAAAAAGATGATTGACCCCATAGAGAAGGCTATCATGGCTGCGAACCTGGGCTTTAACCCACAGAACAATGGCGAATCCATTCGTATTATGGTTCCCCCTCTAACCGAGGAGCGCCGTAAAGAGCTTGTAAAGCAGGTAAAACACGAGGGCGAGAATGCCCGCGTTAGCATCCGGAATGCCCGACGCGACGCTTTAGAAGAAATTAAGAAGATGCAGAAGAATGGTTTGCCCGAGGACGTTGCCAAGGATACCGAAGGCAAGATTCAGAAAATTACCGATGGCTACAACAAAAAGGTTGACGAGGTGCTCGATAAGAAAGAAAAGGAGATTCTCACGGTTTAAATTTTTTTAAAAGTAAAGCCTATAGTTAAAATCAAGGCCCAGTAATATTTTGAGCGAAGCGAAAAATTTTACAAAACATGTAAATTTTTCGCTTTGTTCTTTCATAACAGCATGGTTTTACATTAAGCCTTTAACTTCTTACGAATCACAAGCAACCACCAACAAACCACAATCTTCCCAAACCTTGTGGAAAGTATTACCTACCCACAAGGTCGAGCAGAACTTTTATGGCGGCCTCCAGCTGTTGGTCGCGGCCATATGGGGCTACATCAGGTTCATTCATGATGATGTAGTCGGGTGATGTCTGGAGGTTTTCCATCCACTGCCCGTTCATATCCTTTGCGCTGACCGGCACCATTCCCCAACGCACCTGGCCATCCTGCAGGGTTTCCCATCCGGCAAAGCTGCAGGTGCCGGGAACCGGCATACCAATCAGCTTACCAATACCAAGCTGTTGGTAACCGCATGCAAAACAGCTGCCATCGCTATAGTTTGCCTCATTAACAAGCGCCACGGTTGGTTTTGTCCAGCGGAAAGTGGGCTCAGCTCCCAGCTGACGGAAATGGTTGTGATACTCAATGAACTTTTTACCAGTGAAAAACATGGCCAGGTCCGATACCAAATCGCCACCTCCATTGAAACGGGTATCAACCACAATCCCTTTTCGGTCGAAGTACTTACCCATCATTTCGCCATAGATGTTGCGGTATGGTCCATCGCTCATTCCAGGGATATGCACATATCCCAGAACACCATTGCTTAAACGCTCAACCTCGTCGACGTTGCGCTTCACCCAGCGACGGTATAGTAGGCTAGCCTCCTGTGAGAGTTTGATGGGCTTTACGGTTAGCTGGCGTTCCTTTCCGGTTTTCATATCTGTAATGGATACCAGGATGAACCGATCGGCTTTGCGATTCAGGTAGTAAGCCCAGTCGCGGTCGGATGTGATTGCTTCACCGTCGATGGCGGTGATGATGAATGGCGCGGCAAGTTCCAGCTCCTTTCGGTCGAACGGACCACCAATCAGTATTTCATCAACCTTGATACCCTTGCCTGTGAAGATGGGGTCGGGGATAATGCCAAGCGAAGCGGTTTGGTAGCCGTTGGGGTCGGTATGGTAGTGGCGGGCACCCGAGTGCGATACGTTTAGCTCTCCCAGCAGCTCGCTAAGCAGCTCGGCAAACTCAAACCCATTCCCGATGTGAGGCAGAAACTGTTTGTAGTGTGTAACCATCGCCTCCCAGTCGATCCCATGGTAGGTTGGGGTGTAGAACCCCTTGCGGGTTCTGATGGCCACATGCTCAAACATGGCTAACCGCTCGGCATCGGTATTGATGGTGGCTTCGGCGTTTATCTTAAGGGCTTCGCGCTTGGCTTTATCGACATCAACCTTATAAATCTTACCATCGGCAAGCATGAACATATTTTTCTCGTCCTTATCCCACACCAGGCGGGCATTGTCGGCATCCATATCGATTAAAACCTTGGCTTCTTTTTCGCGTAGCTTCATTGACCAAAGGTTGTAGCCCTTATCGTAACGGGCAAGGTAGTAAAGGGTTTCGCCATCGCTGCTGAGCAGGGCATCGGCAATATCGGCCGAGGTTGTTGTGAGGCGCGACATGCGGAATTCAAGCCCTTCCCAGTCGAATTTCAGCGTGCTATCGGGTTTGAGCTGCTCCTTACCCTTTTTCGTTTTATCCGGTTGCTTCTTTTCATCCTCCTTCTTTTTAGCTTCCTTCAGCCTCTCCTCTATGGCTTTCTGCAGGTTAAAGTCATCCTTGGATAGCCGGAATTTATCCCATGCCTCACGGGTCATGAACAGGGAGTAAACATCGGTCTGACGTTCGCCGCTGTTGGCGTAGCTGCGAAGCCCCTCTCGGGTCGACAGCCAAATCACCTGCTTTCCGCTATTAGCCCAACGTGGCCGGAAATCATCATACCCGTTCATGGTCAGGTTAACGAATGGGCTACTGTTATCGGCAGGGATTGCCACTACCTCCTGGTTCCCCATGGTTGGGCTGTACTCAACTAAAAGCCATCGGCTATCGGGACTCCAGGTAAAGTACTGGTCGCCATCGCTCATGTAGTAAAGCTCGGCTGAAGTAAGTAGGGTTTGGGTTGATTTCTTTTCCAAATCGAGTACTTTGAGGGTTGTTCGGTCTTCGATGTATGCCAGCTTCTTTCCGTCGGGTGAGGGTAAGGGCTGGTAGTTATCGTGCTCATTGCTTACAAGAACTTCTTCCGATATCAATGTTGAGGCAAAGAAGAAGGGTTCTTCGGCCCTGACCTTTGTGGCCTTAAGTATTTGCCATTTTCCGTTACGCTCGCTGGCATAAATCAGGCTTTTCCCGTCGGGCAGGAACGAAACAAACCTTTCCTGCACGGGGGTATTTGTAATTCGCTTGGTAAATGCTCCCTCCACGGAGTTGACAAACACTTCGCCCCGGGCAATAAAGGCAACCTCCTTTCCGTCGGGCGAAACAGCCACTTCGCGAATGCTGCTGTTGAGGTTTACCAGCTGTTCTGGATTATTAGGGGAGTCATTCTTAATAGCTATGCTAATCTTTTTAGGTTTTGAGTTCTCTTTCAGGGTGTAAATGGAACCATCGTAGCCAAAGCAGAGCATCCCGTTCTGGCTGATGCTCAGGAAGCGAACCGGGTGAGTAGAAAAATGCGTAACCTGCTTTACGTTGGCAGGGTTTGATAGTGGAAACGAAAATACGTTAAAGCTACTATCCTCACGTAAAAAATAGATGGTAGAGCCATCGGGAGAGAAAACCGGGTTGCGGTCCTCGCCCGTAAATCGGGTTAGCTGGGTGTAAGCATTGGTGGATGTATTGTACAGCCAAATATCGCGGGCGATAGCTGATTTTTGGTGTTTGCGCCACTCATTCTCACCGCCCTTTTTATCGTGATAAACTAAGTACTTGCCATCGGCCGAAGTGGCAACCGCCTCGGCGGGTACTGGTAGCACCTGGCTAACCCAGCCGCCACTAACCGGAACGGAGTAGAGCTCGGGTTGCGATGTGGTTGGGTAAAGCCTGCTGGTGGCTGGGTCGTGGCGAACCGACCCGAACAGAACAGCTTTGTCGTCGTAGGTGAAAGAGTATGGCAGCTCATCGGCTGAGTGGTAGGTTAGCCGCAGGGGTTCGCCACCCGCAGCCGGTATTACAAAGATATCCATGTTGCCATAGCGGTTCGATGCAAATGCTATGTAATCGCCTTTTTTGCTCCAAACCGGCATGTAGTCGTGAGCCGGGTGTGTGGTTAGCGCTTTAGCCGTGCCCCCTTCGGTAGGTACAGTATAGATGTCGCCTTTGTAAACAAATGCAATTGTTTGGCCATCGGGCGAGATGGCCGGATAGCGGAACCATTCCGCATTTTCCTGTGCATTACAATATATTCCTATGAATGCTAAAACACCTAAGGTTATCATTTTTTTCATGACCAGCGAATTATGGTTGATTATTAACCGGAAAGAAAATCAACATAAATTTAAACTTAAAATTTAAAGAATGGTTTAATGAATTTCGCCATTAATTTTGAAAGCGAAAGGAATGAAGGATTCATTAAAAAAATGATATTTTTGAAATAAATTAAGGAGATATAATGTTTTCTTTCAATCATACTGAGCAAGTTTTTCAAAAGCGAAGCCGTTTTTCGCTTCGCTGTGAAATGTTCCTATTAGGTTTACTGTCGAAGCGGTTTTTGGCGAGGCCATACTTAAAGGCTGCAATTTTTGCCTCGAAGCACAAATTTTCATTCCTTTTCCTTACCAAATCAATCACCAGGTTATTCTCATGTACCGGTAATCTTCAAGATTTTAAAAATATAACAGCAGCTAATTTTCAGGACAGGTTTTATACCTGCTTGCTCCCTATAGAGCCTGTGCATCCTGAGGGTTCCGATTGGTTCTTGGCTTTGAGGGGGGCTGTGCTGAACCAACCCGGGTTAAGCTACATCATGCTTAATGTTGACGATTTCATTGAACCGCGAATACTGTCGCTGGTATCCAATGACGGACTGCTTAACCAGCAGGATCGTACCACATTTCTTGAATTTACCGAGCAAATGGAGTTGCTCTGCGAATCCCTTGAAACCCAAGGAAAATCGGTAGTATTTTACACCCCAAGTTTTTCGACCTTCCCTGCCATACACGCCCTTGCCCTGGAAATGATGCGAAAGTTCAACACGGAGAACGTAACCGTTCACCTGCTTTTTCACCTTTGCCATATAAATTCGCAGAAACAAATTGTTGAGCTGGTTCGAACCGCATCTGAACAAGGCTTCACGCCGGGCATAGCCATTGCCAAGTATCTTACCATGGATTTCAAAGCTGAAAACCGAAATGGCGAAGCCGAGAATGGCTCCCCTTGCCACAGCTATGCTCAAACCAAAAGAACATTCTACGAAGTAACCCGATATCTGCTTAAGAATACCGACATACTTTCCGCCTTCATTATAAGCCATAATCCTGACAATTTGCTGTACATCGCTTCGCTAATGGAAACCTACCAGGTTAGCCCCACAAACCCAAGGGTTACAATTGGTCAACGCTATGGCATGGCAAAGCATATTGGCTATAACCTGGCATCAAAGGGTTACCATGTTGGCCTAATCGTTCCGTATGGTTCCCCACAAGGCGTGCTACAACATCTATGTAACCTTTACTGCGTGGACCCCTCATTGCCAAATATTTTTTCGGAGCTCCGGCAGGCCATTAAAAAGGAGCTGCACCGGCGTGCCTTGGAGAATGGGAATTGAGTGCTCCTTTGAGCTTATGCATTTTATAGGTGAGTAATATTTTTATCACTACAAAAATTGATTAGGATGAAATTCGACAATCAGGACACCGTTTACGGAATACACTCACTAAAGCTGGTAATGGCTGTGGTGGTGGTTATTTTTATAATCGTTATGCTGCTTACCTCGGTGTCGGAGTCCGTGGAGAGAGCAATTGGGATTAACCAGAACTGGTTAATTGCTTTGGTGATATTTGCCTACCTGTTGTTTTTTGGTTTTTTTTTATGGCAGGGAGCAGCTTACGTTTCCTACAACGATGAGGGCAGCAAACTTGTAATCCGGACGTTTAAACTTCGTCCCTGGGGAAGCAAAAAGATTTCAATGGAAATCCCTCACGCCGAGCTTTATAAATATGAGATTTCGGCCAAGTGGCCCAAAAAGGAGCTGCACATCTACGTGAAAAAAGGGAACCAGATCATGAAGTATCCCCCCGTTTCAATAGTATCGCTTACCACAAAACAGTACTCCGATTTGGTTGCATCGTTAGATAAGCTAACCAGATAGAAGCTTCGACGCCATGCCCGTGGACGAACTTCAGTATCGAATAGCCATTGAGCTAATTCCAAAAGTGGGAAGCGTTACCGCCAAACGGCTAATTGCCTATTGCGGCAGTGCCGAGGCTGTTTTTAAGCAAACGAAAGCAGCACTCCTAAAAATTCCAGGAATTGGTGAAACCATTGCCCACGAGGTGGTAAACCAAAAGGTGCTGCACCTGGCCGAGAAGGAGGTGAAATTTATTGAACGGTACAAAATTAAAGCCCTGTACTTTACTGATGCCGAATATCCGGAACGTTTGCGCCAGTGCGAGGATGGACCGGTGTTGCTTTACGTTAAAAGCAACTCGAACATTAATCTGAACCACGAGAAGGTAATCAGCATTGTGGGCACCCGTAAGGCAACTGCCTACGGCAAGCATGTTTGCGAAAATATTGTTGCCGGATTAGCCGAGAGGGGGTTTAACCCATTAATAGTAAGTGGACTGGCTTACGGTATTGATATTTGTGCCCACAAAGCCGCGCTGAAGAATGGTTTACCTACGCTTGCCGTCCTTGGTCATGGGTTAAACACCATATACCCAACTGCACACCGAGGTGTGGCTAAGGAGATGGTGGAGCATGGCGCACTGGTTACCGATTTTATATCGGAAACACCTTTCGATCGAAATAACTTTCTCCGACGGAACCGGATTATCGCTGGCCTGGCCGATGCCACCCTGGTAGTGGAGAGCGCCACTGAAGGCGGTGCCCTGGTAACAGCCGACATAGCCAATTCCTACAACCGCGATGTTTTTGCCGTGCCCGGCAATGTGTCGTCTGTTTACTCACAGGGGTGCAACATGCTAATCAAACAGAATAAAGCCGCCCTGATTGAGAGTGCCGATGATATAGCCTACATGCTGGGATGGAAAGCCCAGCAACCAGATGAACCCATAAAGCAGTACACCATAAATTTTGAGCAGTTCTCCGATGACGAGAAAAAAATTCTTACCTTTCTGAGAGATAAGGGTGAAGAAACCGTTGATTTAATTGCTTTAGGAACCGGTTTACCGGTTTCAAAAGTTTTATCGTTGTTGCTAAGCCTTGAGTTCAGCGGAGCAGTATGCAGTAAACCGGGAAAAGTTTTTGCCCTAAATGTCTAACGCTATGAAGCCTAAAAGTCGATTTAAACGGTTGATGGAATGGTTTGTTAAAGCGCAACGCTTTATAACCCATGACATCTGGAGCATGCACCTGGACGAACTACCGCCTAAACTCAAATGGCCATTCAAGTACCTAAGGGTATTCCTGCTTGCCCTTAAGGGGTTTAATGAGGATAAGGTGATGGTAAAAGCCTCGGCTCTAACCTACTACACCCTGATGTCAATAGTTCCCATTTTCGCCATGGCTTTTGGAATTGCCAAGGGGTTTGGCTTTGACCGCTATCTGGAATCGCAAATTAAAACGCAGTTCAAGGGGCAGGAGGAGGTGATGAACCGTGTTATCGAGTTTGCCAACTCCCTGCTTGCCCGTACCGGTGGCGGTATCATTGCCGGTATTGGTATTGTTGTGCTGTTTTGGTCTGTCATCAAGGTGCTATCGAACATTGAGCATGCATTCAACGATATCTGGCAGATAGAGAAACCCCGCAGCTGGATACGTAAGTTTACCGACTACCTCTCTATCATGCTCATTGCGCCAGTTCTGCTTATCGCATCAAGCAGTATCCATATCTACCTGGCAACTACAGTCACAAATATAGCCGAAAGGCATGAGGTGGTTAGCTACATCAGCCCATATATCATTGATTTTCTGCAGCTTCTACCTTACCTGTTAATCTGGATTCTTTTCAGTTTTATCTTTATTGCCATTCCGAATACCAGGGTTTCATATCCTTCGGGGATTATTGCAGGTGTTATTTCGGGAACCGGGTTTGTGGTGGTACAGTGGATTTACATCACGCTGCAGGTTGGGGTATCGCGCTACAATGCCATTTATGGTAGCTTTGCGGCTCTGCCCCTTTTCCTCATCTGGTTGCAAACCAGCTGGCAAATTGTGCTGTTTGGCGCTGAGATCTCTTTTGCCTACCAGAATGTAGATATGTACGAGTTTGAGAAAGAAACCTCGCATATCAGCCACCGTAGCCGAAAAATGCTTGCCATGCTGGTGCTCAGCACCATTGTTAGGCGATTTGTGAATGGCGAAAAACCACTTACGGCACTTGAACTATCAAAAGGTTTGAAAATTCCCCAACGCTTGATGCGCAATCTTTTGGATACCATGGTTGCCTGCGAGCTGCTAAACGAGGTTGTGCTGGCCGATAGTAAAAATATAGCCTACCAGCCGGCAAGGCATGTTGAGCACCTGACTCTGGCTTTCATTGAGGAAAAGCTCGATACCCACGGATTTGATTTTGAACCGAACACTGCCGAAATGGTGAACATCAGGCAGGTGTGCGATACGTTTGCCAAGCGGTATAGCGAGCTCACCTCCGATATACTCATTAAAAACGTGTAGTTACCACCCTTGCCAGTGTATGTTGGTTTCATTGAATTTATCCTTAGGATGATGCTCACCCCTGGGGTAACCAACCGGGATTACGTTTAGCGGCGTTACACTTTCGGGTAACCTTAAGACCTCCTTAACGATAGCAACCCTATCGTTACGGGGGTAAACACCTGTCCACACAGCTCCTAGACCCAATGCCTCGGCTGCAAGCAGAATATTTTGAGTAGCAGCCGAGCAGTCCTGAACCCAGTATCCCTCCGGGCTATCGCCGGCTTTAGAAAGGTCGCCGCATACGATAATTGCCGCTGGGGCCTCAAAAAGCATTTTCGCATAGGGTAAACGCTCGGCAAGCAGGTCAAGCACCTTACGTTCTGTTACGATAATGAACGCCCAGGGCTGAAGGTTGCGTGCCGACGGGGCAGCCATGCCTGCCCGAACCAGTTCAATCAGTATCTCATCGTTTACCCTCTCCTGTGTAAAGTTGCGAACACTTTTACGGGTAAAAATGCAGCTCATTACGGGGTTATTCATAAGATTTCAATTTGCACACAAAATTAGTTAAAAAAATAAATGCAATGGGGACAACGGATTACCTCTTAATCTACCTTTGCATGCAATTTTAAATAACAAACGAAAGAATGGAGAGTATATTCAGACCCAAAATCTTTTCTGTAATTGATCGGAACTATTTCAAGGAGCAGTTTACAAAAGACCTCTTTGCCGGTGTTATTGTTGGTATTGTGGCATTGCCACTGGCAATAGCATTTGCAGTAGCATCTGGCGTTTCGCCTGATAAGGGACTTGTAACTGCAGTGGTGGCAGGATTTATCATATCGCTTATTGGGGGTAGCCGTGTTCAAATTGGTGGGCCAACAGGGGCTTTTATCGTCATAGTGTATGGAATTATTGAGCAGTATGGCGTTGATGGACTGATAATTTCCACGGTGATAGCTGGATTGATACTTATAGGTTTTGGATTGCTTAGGCTGGGAACACTTTTGAAGTTTATTCCCTACCCCCTGGTTGTCGGTTTCACCAGTGGTATTGCGCTTGTAATTTTTTCAACCCAGGTGAAGGATGCGTTGGGGTTAAGCATTGATAAGGTTCCGTCGGCCTTCATTGATAAATGGGAGACGTATTTTAGTGCCATTGATACCATTAACCCTGCTGCTGTGGTAATAACTATTGTTACTATTCTGATTTCGGTTTATTTCAAGAGGATTACCACAAAGATTCCCGGCTCATTAGTGGCAATAGTTCTGGTTACATTGGTGGTAAATATTTTCGGCATTCCCGTAACCACCATCGAGACCTTTTTTGGAGAGATACCCCAAAAGTTTAGCATTGCAATCCCCCACATCAATATTGACCAGATTGGTTACTACATAGCTCCGGCGCTAACCATTGCCTTGTTGGGTGGAATTGAGTCGTTGCTTTCAGCTGTGGTTGCCGATGGTATGATAGGAGGTAATCACCGTTCAAATACGGAGCTTATCGCTCAAGGGGTTGCCAATGTGGTAACGCCTTTCTTTGGTGGAATTCCGGCTACCGGCGCCATAGCCAGAACCGCCACAAACGTGAAGAATGGCGCTAGAACCCCCATTGCAGGCATCGTACACGCTTTAACCCTGCTGCTCATCATGCTCTTTTTCGGAAAATGGGCAAAGCTGATTCCAATGTCGTGCCTGGCCGGAATACTGATTGTGGTTTCCTACAACATGAGCGAGTGGCGTAACTTTGTGTCCATACTCAAAGCACCCTTTTTTGATAGGGTGATACTGCTCTCCACCTTCCTGCTCACCGTTCTGGTTGACCTCACCGTTGCCATTGAGGTAGGGGTGGTAATGGCTGCATTCCTGTTCATGAAACGCATGTCCGATGTTGCCCAGAAAGTTGAGTTTGAGGTGGATTCCGACCTGGTAGAGCAGTACCCCGATATACCCAAGGAGATATCCATTTACGAGATCAGCGGGCCGTTTTTCTTTGCTTCGGCAAAGGAGTACAGTACCGTTATTAAGCAGCTGGGGCTTCGTTCCAAGGTGATGATCATCCGTATGCGCCACGTGCCATTTATCGACTCAACCGGTTTGAATAACCTGAAGGATACCATCAAAACCCTGCAAACCTACAACGTAAAAGTGGTTCTCTCGGGGGTTAGGGAAGATGTTCGGCGTGAGCTGGAACGTGGTGGAGTGGATAAGTTGATTGGTAAAGAAAACATACTACCCGCATTCGACTTAGCCCTTGAACGTGCAAAAAGTTTAATTAGTTAGAAGAACCTGAACACTACTTTGGGGGTTGTTTGCCGGCCATCTGGCCGCAGGCAGCCCCCACATCGTTTCCCTTTGACTGCCGTATTGTCCAGAGCACCCCGTTCCGGTTGAGCCAACGGGTAAAACTTTCCAACTCATTTTCTGTTGGTCTTTTAAAATCAGCAGCAGAGTGCTCATTCCATGGTATTATGTTGAGGTGGTACTTTAGCCCTTTCATTAGCTCCGCAATGGCCCTGGCGTGCTCTTGAGTTAGGTTAATGCCGCTTAATGCAACGTACTCAAACGAAAGCCTTAAGGGTTTATGCAGTGGAAACCTCTTCAACAGATCAACTACCTTTTCTATGGGGTTGCTATTTTCCGAGGGCATTAACATGGCTCTTTCTATTGGGAATGGAGAATGAAGGCTGATTGCCAGGTTGCAAAGCGGATTTTGCAGGAACTGCTCCAGCTCATCTATTATACCTACGCTTGAGAGGGTGATGTTAGCCTTCCCAAAAGCCACCCCCCATTCAGCGGTAAGGATTTCCAAAGCCCGCTTAACCTCTGTATAGTTGTCCAATGGCTCGCCCATCCCCATTATCACCAAGCGGTTTACCGTCTTGCTCTCCGGAATCGCAAGTAGCTGTTCCACTATTCGTCCGGCATCCAGGTTCCCCTTAAAACCTATGCTGCCCGTCAGGCAGAACTTGCAGCCCATCCGGCAGCCTGCCTGCGACGATATGCAAAGCGTGTTTCGCTTTCCATGGTCCATGTAAATCGATTCGTAAACCTGCCCCTCGGCATTTGAGAACAAGTATTTTACCGAACCGTCTGCCCCGTTGCAGTTCTCATAGGTTAGATCAGCATAAAGTTCCTGAAAGCTTTGCTCCAGCCAGTTTACTATTGCTTTGGGAACATTGCTGATATCCGAAAAACGTTTGATTCGATTACGATAAATTTTTTGGGCAAGGGTTACCCCATAGTTTATAGAGAAACCATATTTCCCCAGTTCCCTTGAGATGTCTTCCGGCCTTAAGCCGATAATCCGTTTCCTGGTCAGCATAATCTAATCTGAAGCTGCAAATTTAGCTTTTGTTAATCTTATTATTTTCCATTTTCTCAGAGTGTTCTCAAACGGTTTCAAACGGGTGAGGTAATGATAAAATCAGAATTTAGTAAAAATGGCGCTGTTAAACACTTCATAATTCTTTGTAACTTCGCGGTGAAATGAAACCCATCGTTAAAATAGTAATTGTAATTTCTGTGGGCTGCGTGCTGATATTGGCTGCCGGTTGCAGTAAAAGTGCTGCTCCTAAAAGTTCTAAGATCGATAAAACCAGGAAGTTAAAATGCAGATGTTCCAAATCCAAGCTGCCCCAAAGCCACTATCTGGTTGTTCCTGCTGATTTAATTAGCTTTTAGGTAATATAAGCCGAAGTTAAACGATACTATAAACCTACATAACCATGAGTAAACTACAAGTAAGGCTAAACAACATTTATCAGTTTGCCACGCATGATGATGTGTTCTCGCTGAAAGAGAAAATAAGTAGCTGCCAGAGGCAGGTTGAGGAAAAGAGTGGTAAGGGTAACGATTTTTTGGGCTGGGTTGCCTTGCCCGCTGAGGTTTCGGATGAGCTTTTAAGGAACATCGAAAAGGTTGCCAATGAGCTTAGGGCTAAGAGTGAGTTTGTTGTTGTAGTTGGAATTGGAGGCTCGTATCTGGGCGCTAAAGCTGTTATCGAGGCGTTAGGTAACAGTTTTGGAATGTTTGCCAATGGTACCAAGGTACTTTTTGCTGGCAACAGCATCTGTGAGGATTATCACGCTGAACTTCTGAAGTTGCTTGATAATCACACCTATTCCGTAGTGGTAATCTCAAAATCAGGAACTACCACCGAGCCCGCCATCGCTTTTAGGCTACTCAAACAGCACCTGGAAATGAAGGTTGGGAAAACCGAAGCAGCCTCGCGTATTGTTGCCATCACCGACCAATCTAAAGGTGCATTACGTAAGTTGGCCGATACAGAAGGTTATCGTACATTCGTCATTCCCGATGATGTGGGTGGGCGCTACTCCGTGCTTACCCCGGTTGGACTGCTACCCATCGCCATCGCCGGTTTCGATATCAGGAAGCTGGTTGAGGGGGCTCGCCAGGCCATGAACGACACCGCGGCAAGCGTACCTTTTGAACAAAACCCCGCCTGCCTGTATGCTGCAGCCCGGAATGCCCTTTACGCTAAGGGTAAAAGGGTTGAGATTATGGTAAACTACACTCCAAAGCTCCACTACCTCACCGAGTGGTGGAAACAGCTCTACGGCGAGAGCGAGGGCAAGGAAAACAAGGGGATATTCCCGGCCGGAGTCGATTTTACCACCGATCTCCACTCCATGGGGCAGTACATTCAGGAGGGTGAGCGTTTTATTTTCGAAACCGTACTTTCGGTTGAAACCCCTTCACAAAAGCTCACGATCCCCAACGACCCCGATAACCTCGACC
Organism: uncultured Bacteroidales bacterium; assembly: GCA_937926785.1. Classification (GTDB taxonomy): domain Bacteria; phylum Bacteroidota; class Bacteroidia; order Bacteroidales; family Tenuifilaceae; genus Tenuifilum. The sequence continues at coordinate 23,632 of CALBBQ010000041.1, forward strand.
AGCTCAACTTCCTTACCGGAAAGCGTCTTTCGGAGGTAAACCATATGGCCGAGTTGGGTACCATTGTGGCCCATAACGATGGGGGCGTTCCCTGTATTCAGCTCTCAGTTCCTGAACTCAATTCCTACTGGGTGGGCTACCTGCTTTATTTCTTTGAGCGTGCATGTGCCATTAGTGGCTACACTATTGATGTTAATCCGTTCGATCAACCCGGCGTTGAGGCATACAAAAAGAACATGTTTGCCCTGCTGGGAAAACCCGGTTTTGAGGAAGAAGGAAAAGTTCTCCGGAAACGGTTGGGTATTTAACCATCAGATACAAAAAAAGAGAGGTTGCAAAAGCACCTCTCTTTTTTTTACTAATTGTTTGGCTTAGAATGCAAAACCGATAGAGAATCCAATTCGCATTCTGAACCCTTCGAATTTTGCGGTGTCAAAGGTATCGCCCGTTCCCGATTCGGCACTCACGCTACCCTTAGAATAGTGTCCGCCAAAGAAGAGATCCATGGTGAAGCCCGAGTCGGTAATCCACTGGCGGCCAATGGCCAAACCACCACCGTAGTTGTTGTAGGTACCCTTATCGTTGGTTTCAGTGTTCTTCAACTCAAAGTTCTGATACCTGAAGTAGGGAGCCAGGTAGAAACCATCAATGGCATTCTGTTTAGGGTAGAAACGTACTTCCGGGGTGAGAATTAAACCGGTAAATTTTGAATCGCTAATCTTGTAGCTAATATAGCCAACACCGAGTTGTCCGGATAGGTTATCGGATAGTTTACGTTCATAGAACAATGAACCAGTTCCAACTAATAAGCTCAAGGTGTTAACCTTAACCACATTGGGTTCCTCAGAAACCGCGGGTTTGTTTTGAGCAATCATGGGTAATGCTAACATTCCCAAAATGGCGCTGACGAGTAATTTTTTCATTGTAAATTTTGGTTTAGTTTATGTCAAGGTTGAATGCAAAACATGTACCAATTTACTAATTTTTATTAAACTTAATCACTTTTTTAGATAAATATTCAGATTTTGAAGAATTTAGCAAGGTAAGCCTAATCAGGTATACCCCTTTAGACAGGTTGGAGAGTTGCAGAGGTACATCGGTTTCTCCTTCACCAATCATAACTCCTGAAACGCTATATATTTGCTGGCCAAGAATGTTCAAAACCTCTATGTTAGCAAAGTGGCTCACATCGGTAGCTATTCTTAAAACCGCATCGGTTAAAACGGGAGTTGGGAAAATAGAAGCATTTACTTCAGTGTTGATTTGAGATTCAATACCGGTAGTTTTATCGGCTACAACCGCGCGAATCAGGAAATTATAGTCAAGCGATGAGTTAAGGTCTTTCAGCTGAGCCCATTGGCTTCCGATGTTTATCCAACCACCTTTCCCCTCGACCATGGGGCCGGCATCGGTTGCAAAGGGGTACCCCTTTGATGCTGTGGCAGTATAGCCAACCCAGTACTCCTTGTCGGGTTTAATTTCAACTGGGGTATTAACGTTATGGGTAGTCCACTGGTCTATTGTCACCTCGGATGATACGCTTTGGGTGTAAACCAGGGTACCGGGGTTACCAAAACTTCCTCCCTCCCATATCTTAACTGTTTCAGCCGATGTAACCCTGCTGCCATTGTCGCCCCGGATATAGAAATCAACCTTTTTGATATACTTCCCAACAAGGTTGGCCATATCGCTGGCGGTGAAACGGGTGGCAACGGTTAGTGTGGTTGCCCCATTGCCAATGGCAGAACCATACCCCTTATCGTTTTTTAGCACGATCCAAGGTGAGAAATCGATAGTGGCATTGAACGAGATTGTAGCCCCAGCATCGGTTACGTTTGAGATGTTTATTCCACCAGCTGAGCCATCGGATAGGAAGCTGCGTGGGTTTGTCTGATCGTTCATGGTTGTTCTGCCGTAGGCGGCATTGAAGGTAGCATTTGAAACGGTTCCGTTGATGGTCAAGGTTCCATTCGGACGGTACACATAAACCTCGTCGGGTGGGCCGTCGGCATTGCCCACACCCTCAAGTTTAGAATTTATGCGATAAACCAGCATGCCATCGTTGGGTAGGCTTGCATCGTAGGCATCGCGCTTGCGGTACTCAACCACAAAGTACTCGGTGTGGGTATTGGGCGAAGGGATAATGAAGCTGTTTCCTGATGCTGAGGTTGATAAAGGATTAAGCGTATAGGTTCCTGTTTGATTAATTACAGGTATGTTGTCAATCCACCCACCGTAAAGGTATTTCATATAGGCACCCATATTCTGGGGCTCATCCTTTGTACCCTCCATGATATCCCAAACACCTACAGGCGATCTTTTCAGATTGTCATCGTAATGGTACAAATCGGGGGCGCCTACAGCATGAAACATTTCGTGGCATAGAGTTCCCAGATCGATACGGGAGTTCCCAAAAAACTGCAGCTGTAACGTGTAGTCGCCAACCCGTTTCCCGTTTATATTTACCGTTTTGCTCCATAAGCTCCACTGGTGTGGCCATAGCAGATCGTTCCACGAATCGTTAGTACCTGCTATAATGAACGAAACCACATCTACATAGCCATCGTTATTAATGTCAAGATTGATGGAGCTGGGGACTTGGCTAGCAACCGACTCAATGGCATTCTTCAGCAGGGTGTGCTCGCGGTAGGTTTGGCTTTTGGGATCAGTGTATTTATCAATATTTGGATCGTAGCCAATAGGATTGGTTGATGCATTGTACGGACGGTAGTAATTCCGGTTCTGGGAATCCTGATACCACACCACGAAGCTGTTTTCGGTTACAGGGTAAAAGGTTGTGCTAATGGTAAACTTCCCATACGAAACGCTGCTGTAGTAATCGTTAACCGACATCGAAGAACCATTGTAAATGTTTTGGTAGTAATCCAAAGGCTCATCGGCTGGGTTATCGTCGGCAAAGCGAATGAATATAACAATGTTATTCATTACCGTTGCCTCTTTGGTATCCCTTGCCCTAATGGGTGCAATACCTTGAGCTCCCTTGGTTGGGGTTAGCGACAAGTAATGGTTATTAACCCGTTTGCTCGTCCGCTTGGCAATATACTCCTCACGCGAGATATTGGCAAAGGGCTCCAGCCCCTTCGAAGCAGAAGGTTTTTCCTTGCCTACAACCCAATCGGTTGCCATAAGCTTGCCATACGTCTTAATGGCATAAACATAGTATCCGGTTTGTGGGTGTTGGATAATGGTATAACCATCGGCATCGTGAAGCCAGTTGTGGTACTCATCGCCACTGGCAAAACATTCAATTTTGGTCCCGTCGGGTTGGTAAACCACCATGGGAACCCACTTTCGGGGAACGCCCATAAGCGCCGACGTCAATCCGAATAGCAGTATCAAAACCGCCAATCCAGTTAAAGTAGATTTTCTTTGCATGATTGTTAACTTTATTGAGTTGCTAATACCTGAGAATAATCTTACTTGTTTCTACGAACCATGCCCCGAAAAACAATTCGCCAGGTTGTAGTGGTTCGAACTCTCGCATCGCCAGCTAGCGTATCGATTTTTGATGTGCTAAATGTGTGCATCTGGTTGGGCGCAAGCGTAAAGGTTTCGTTTTTAAACGAACAGGTTACATTTGATTTTGTAGCACCCGCGATGGTTAAGTCGTTCACTGAGAATGGAACCGATGATACAGGTACTACGAAACTAGAAACGCCTTGACCTGCTTTCCCTTTAAGAACTTTGCCCACACCAAGATAAAGCAATGCCTCCACTGAATCGGATGGGGAGTTACGGTATATGTCGAGGGTTTGGGATACGGAATCGTAAGAATAACCCGGCCCATCTATTCTTCTTCCCGCAGGAACATTTCCCGCTAAGGCTTCGCCTTCGGTAATGGTAAAGTATTCAATGAACGGAACCAGACGGCTGTTTTCCTGTTGCGATTGAGCTTTTCGTTTTGCAGAGCACGAAAATATAGCAATGCAAATGGTAATGAGAGCTATAGGTTTTATCATTTCCAATCCTAAGATTTTGCAAATAAAGCTATAAATCTGATTTTTGGTCATAATGTTTAAATGAAAAAGGACGAACAACAGGTTTTGTCCGTCCAACTGCACGAAAATGCTCTTAAAAAGTTGCTACGATTTTTTATCATGAGTTATGCCGAGTTTTGCGGCGGTGTTTTCAGGTATATAGATTACCAGTCGTTGGCCAACCCTGATAATGTTTTTGTAAAGGTTATTCCACTCCTTAAGCTGCCGAACTGAAACGTTGTAGCGCATGGCAATTGAACCAAGCACATCGCCTTCCTTAACCTTGTAAACGTAGCGAATTGAACCAGCTGGAATTTCGTATTGGTACGAAGCGGTGTACTTGCTGGGCGATACCAACAACTTTTGGTTGAAGAATACGCTGTCTTTATAGGCGTAAATTTCTTTTTCTTTTTCCACGAACGAGCCAACAAGCTCGTTGGGCAGTCTCAATACGTAGGAACGCCCCTTGGCTGGAATGATATCAACCTTATACTGGGGATTAAGGTCGCGCAGCATTTCGATGGGGTAATCCAGCACCTCGGCTATTTGCTGCAGGTGGAGCATGTCGTTAACAATAATAGTATCGGTTGCAGGAGGGTAAGAAATGGCTTTGGGTACCAGGTTGTGGTCGCGGTAGAAATGGTAGGTGTAGCTGGCTGCTATGAAAGCTGGAACATAGCCGCGGGTTTCGCGGGGAAGATGATAGTAGATATCCCAGTAATTGCGCTTTCCGCCGGAGCGCCTGATGGCTTTGTTTACATTACCGGGGCCGCAGTTGTAGGCTGCAATTACCAGTGTCCAGTCGCCATAGATGGTGTAAAGGTCCTTCAGAAACTTACACGCAGCATGGGTTGAGGCAAGCGGGTCGCGTCGTTCATCGATGAAGGAGTTGATGGTGAGGTTATACCTGCGACCGGTACCATACATGAACTGCCAGAGCCCTGTAGCGCCAGCCCTGGAAACAGCCCTGGGATTTAAGGCCGATTCAATTACGGGCAGAAAACGGAGTTCCTGTGGCAACTGGTACTGGTCTAGTATCTCCTCAATCATTGGGAAGTAGTAATCGGTTAGGCCAAGCATAACTTCCACCTTTTCACGTTTCTTTTCGGTATATGCCCTGATGAAGTTACGCACGATAGGGTTGTATGGTAATTCAATAAGCGAGTTAATGCTTTGAAGCCGTTTAATGTAAAAAGAATCAGGTATTCCGCTACCATCAATGCTGTCGTCTTCGATATTGACTACAAGGTTGTTTTCGTCGTTAGGCTGCTGAATGTACCACTGGTGTAAAAGGCTATCCAGCTGCTCTATCTGGTCGGGTAGCAGCAAAGTATCGGGAGCTGTGGCGGAATTCTCCTGTTGGGCAAGAACTTCTGCAGCAGTACCAACAACTACCATCACCAGCATCAGCATTTTCAGCATCTTCATCTCACAATATTTTTGGTTTCTATGCAAACATAAGGAAAAATAAAAAAAAGAAAAATTAAAACTCCAAAAAAATAAGGATTTCACGAACTCTAAATTTTGTATAGCGTAATAATGCTATGCTATCCAGAAGTAAAACGATGAGAGTTTTCCGTGGACACAAAACCAAAATGGGAAAACTGGCAAGCGCATCAGAAAGTAATCCGGCAGGATAGGCCAAAGGCTGGGTTCGTTTGCGCGTAGCTTTGCGATGGGTTAAATACGGAGGGTTCTATCCTAAACGAGAGGTTGTCGTCCACGTTCCAGTCGTAGAGGTGCCCATCTACATTGGCATCAATAATGTTAAGGATGTAAACGGCAGCAAACCCCAGGGCTGATAGATCGCGGTTGCGGCGGTAGCTGTCCATGTAGTAGCGCAGCTCCTCGGAGGAGCGGGTACCATTAAACTCATCCACCGTGGCCGGATCGCCATCGATGAGCTTGAAAAGGGCTGTTTTGAAACGGTTATAGCCCCGGTTGTTCCAGTCAACCATGAAGTAAAAGGTTGATAAACCTCCATAGATTACCGGAATTTTCCAGTATGCGCCGTTGTAAGCCTGCCCCATGCCGGGAAACAGGGTTGAAAGAATGGTTGCAGCTGCGGGCGAGTGCTTCCCCTTGTTGTAAACAAGCACTGCATCAGAAACGCTGGCTATGTAAAATGCTGTGGCAGCAGCATAGAAAAGGTTACGGGATTGCCTGTGCTCGGTTGCCTTAATTTTAAAACTCTCGCGGTTTGGATCGTCGAACGGAAGCGAGAGGTATTGCTTTTGCCATTTTTTAAAATCGCTGTTCATTTGATAGCCCTGGTAGGCCATAGCTCCCATGCCCGCGGAAAAAATAGGGATTTTCCAGTACTGCCGGTTATACACTTGTCCGTAACCGGGTAGCAGCTGTGAACCGATCCAGAATCGGGTAGTCAAATCGGGTTGTTTGAGGGTATTGGGTTTATTGGTCTGGCTATAGGTCAGCTGAGCACTAAGAAACGCCAGAAGAACCATAAAGGCCGAAAGGCTTTTATTTGCCATTCGGCCAGGCGATACATTTAAAAAGCTATGCATTAGCTTCAACACAGGTTTTTTATTCCTCAATCCTGATGAATTTTTCCAGAATGGCTTCCAGTTCGGCCTGGTTGTTGTATGAAATCACAATCTTACCATCGCCCTTTGAGCCGGGTTTCACATCGGCCCGGAGGCCCAAGCGGTTCACAAGGTGGTCTTTAAGTACCACTTCCTGTTCACCCAGGTTTGCTTTAACCTTGGCTTTAGCGAGTGAGTCGCCTTTGGGTTCGTTGGCTAACCGAGCCAGCTCCTCAACCTGGCGAACGGATAAGCCCTCGTTAACGGTTCGCTGGTAGATATCCAGCTGTACCTTGGGGTCTTCAATGGTTATGAGTGCCCTGGCGTGACCCATACTGATGTAGTTCTGGCTAATACCCAGCTGAATCTCGGCCGGAAGTTTCAAAAGCCTGAGGTAGTTAGATATTGTGGCACGCTTCTTTCCTACTCTTTCGGAAAGTGATTCCTGGGTTAGGTTGCACTCGTCGATGAGCCGCTGGTAGCTGATTGCCACTTCAATGGCGTTTAGGTCTTCACGCTGGATGTTTTCTACCAGAGCCATTTCAAGCATTCCCTGGTCATCGGCGGTGCGGGTGAATGCCGGAACAGTTTTTAACCCGGCCAGCTTTGCTGCCCGTAACCTACGCTCACCGGAAATAAGCTGGTATCGGCCATCAACAGCCCTAACCGTAAGGGGTTGAATAATGCCAAGTTTGGCAATTGATTCGGCCAGCTCCTTTAGCGATTCCTCATCGAACTGCGTACGGGGCTGGAACGGGTTCACATCGATTTTCTCGATGTCGATCTCATTTACAAGCTCTGTAACAACCTGCTTTTCTGCCCTTACTTCAACATTTCTGGTAGGATCGGCAGCATCCTCAATAAGCGCTCCCAGCCCTTTCCCTAACGCCATTTTTTTGGTCATGATTCTTTCTCCTCCTTCTTACTCCGCTATCTTACTGGTACTATCAATAACCGTCATGTTATTTTTTTGCATTAGCTCACGGGCAAGGTTGATGTAGTTTGCTGAACCGGTAGAGGCTGCATCATACAGAATAACCGGTTTCCCGTAGCTTGGTGCCTCGCTGAGCTTGATGTTCCTTTGAATGATGGTTTCGAACACCATTTGCTGGAAGTGCTTTTTAACCTCCTCAACCACCTGGTTCGATAGGCGAAGCCTGGGATCGTACATGGTAAGCAGGAAACCCTCGATTTGCAGATCGGGGTTCAGGCGGGTTTGAATGATTTTGATGGTGTTCAGAAGCTTGCCTAGCCCTTCCAACGCAAAATACTCACACTGCACAGGAATGATAACCGAATCGGCTGCGGTTAGGGCATTCACGGTGATAAGACCGAGTGAGGGTGAGCAATCTATAAACACGAAATCGTAGTCGTCCTTAACCTTTTCGATAACATTCTTTAGGATTTTCTCCCGGTTAGGCATGTTGAGCATCTCTATCTCGGCACCCACCAAATCGATATGCGATGGGATCAGGTTTAGCCCTTTTATTTCGCTGGTGAGCACAATATCTTTAGGGTTCACATCGTCAATCAGGCATTCGTAGATGCTGGTTTTCACGTTCCGGATATCGAATCCTGTTCCCGATGTAGCGTTGGCCTGGGGATCGGCATCGATGAGCAGAACCTTTTTCTCAAGTACAGCCAGGCTGGCCGAAAGGTTTATGGCCGTGGTAGTTTTACCTACGCCGCCTTTTTGGTTTGCAAGTGCAATTACTTTTCCCATTCTTGTGGTTTTTAACAGGGGTCAAAAATAGCTTTCGTTTACTTTGGGTTACCCGCCTCAAGGTTGTTGAATATGAACAATTAGACTTCTGTTATTAACAAGTTATTAACAATACCTGTGGGCAGAGGTAACTGCAAAAATAAAAATTCTTTTTTCAACCCAAAACCATTTTATGTTAAGTAATAGCTTTTTAACAGAATAGCTATATTTGCATCGGATTCGATGACCAAAAAATCATTGTGTTGGAAACAAGTTGGTATGTAGTGGTGAACCCCCGTGCTGGCGGGGGAAAATCGGTTATCGACTGGCCTAAGATTAGTCGGTTGCTCAACAGGTACGACATCAGGTATGCACATGCCTTCACTGAGTATAAGTACCACGCAGTGGAGTTAACCATCAAGGCCATTAAAAGCGGTTACCGTAACATCATTGCCGTGGGCGGCGATGGAACGCTAAACGAGGTGGTTAATGGGATTTTCCTACAACAGCAGGTTAGCCCGAACGACATAACCGTTGGGGTCATTGGTGTGGGCACCGGCAACGATTGGTTCCGCATGTATGACATCCCCCATAACTACGAGGAGTGCATCAAGGCCATCAAAAACAAGCGGATTTTCAGGCAAGATGTTGGAGTGGTTGAATACTACGAGTCCAGCGTCAGGCATAGGCGCTACTTTGTTAATTCAGCGGGGGTTGGTTTCGACGCCGAGGTTGCTCGCCGTACCAATCGGCTCAAGGATTTGGGGAAGCGCGGTGCCATACTGTACATTTTCAGCCTCATCAAAGCGCTCGTCCGGTACCGATCAACCCGCATCAATGTTAAGGTAGATGGACATCACATTCAGGATAAAATGTTTAGCCTAACCGTTGGTATCTGCCGCTATAATGGTGCCGGGATGAAACAGGTTCCCTATGCCCTCTCCGATGATGGATTATTCGACATTACTGTGATTAAACGGATTAGCAAGCTAAACGTGATTGCCAACATCCACCGACTTTACAACGGAACTATACTGAAACACTCCCGCGTTGTGGGGCTGCGGGGAAGGAGCGTTGAGATCATGAGCATCCCATCGGCTGGGCTTGAGGTGGATGGCGAATCGCTTGGCGAAACCCCGCTTCGTTTCTCCATACTAAAACAGTCCCTTTCGGTGATTGTTGGCGATCGGTTCTCGGAGGCTAAGCTGGTTAAGAACATCCATAACGAGCTGCTTGAGGTTCATCAGTAGTACAATATTGTCTTGCTCCAATCCGTTTGCTTAGCATAAATTTGTAGCTTTACAAACCTTTAGCATACTTCATGAGGAATCATCTTGCTGTACTGGCTGCATTGATGCTTGCCTATCCGCTTTATGGGCAGCAGGGGGGCTTATCAACCTACCAATTCCTGAACTTAGCCTATTCAACCCGAGTAGCTGCGCTTGGGGGTAAAATGGTTGCTTCAGAAAAGGCTGACCTAACGCTTATCGGACAAAATCCTTCCTTACTCGATTCCTCTCTGAATCAAACCATTCACCTGTTCTATACCCGGTACTACGCCGGTATCAGCTTTGCTTCGGCATCCTATGCGTACGTGTTAAATCCCAAGAACTCACTGGCTGTTGGATTTAGCGCGGTAAACTATGGCCAATTCGACGAGGCCGACGAAACAGGAAATATTACCGGAAGCTTCAGCGGAACCGACTTTGTCCTCACTGTCTGCTACAGCTACTCTATCGATTCATGTTACAGCGTTGGGGTTAACCTAAAACCGGTTTACTCACACCTGGAGAGGTACAGCTCTTTCGGCCTTTCGGCCGATATAGGTGCTCAGTACACCTCGCCTAACCGTTTGTTTGCAGTAGGAGTGGTGCTTAAAAACATGGGTATGATGATTAAGCCTTACTCGCCAGGGAATCGGGAACATTTACCGTTTGAAATAATGGCGGGGCTTAGCAAAAAGCTTGCGCATGCCCCGTTTAGGTTGGTGTTCACTTTTCATCAGTTGCAAAATCTAAACCTCTACTACTCACCACCAACCAGTACAAATCAGCTTAACGTTGAAGAGCCCGCCAGGCCAAACCTTGCCGAACGGGTTGGCCGTGAGTTCATGAGCCATTTCATTGCCGGTGTTGAGTTTACTCCCACTCAAAATTTCTGCCTACGTGTGGGTTACAACTACCAACGACGTAATGAGCTGAAGGTGCTGGAACGGGTATCGACCGTTGGGTTTAGCTGGGGATTCGCTTTAAGGGTCTCAGGCTTCGATGTTAGCTATAGTCGCGCCACATACCACCTTACCGGTTCCACCAACCATTTTGCTATAACCACAAGCCTGCAACGTTGGCTTTAGGCCAAAACTCATCGAGTTTTTTTTACTACCTTAGCAGTTTCAAATTCATCGGTATTTAATGGAGAAAAAAATAGTTATTGCTATTGATGGGTTCTCATCGTGTGGGAAGAGTACCTTTGCCAAAGCCATAGCCAAACGCCTGGGCTACCTATACATAGATAGCGGAGCTATGTATCGTGCAGTAACTTTGGAGCTGCTCCGCCGCGGTCTTATTGTTAACGGGATTGTTGACACCTCCAGGCTCGAGAATATACTAAAAGAGATAAGCATTGGCTTTTCGTTCGACCCTGCTAAATCGGCCTATGTAACCACGCTGAACGGAACCGTAGTTGAGGAAGAAATCCGAAGCCCCGAAGTGGCAAACCATGTCAGCCTGGTGGCTGCCATACCCCGGGTACGGGAACGGTTGGTTGAGCTTCAGCGGGAGGTGGGCAAGCGAAAGGGCATAGTGATGGATGGTCGTGATATTGGAACTGTGGTTTTTCCCGATGCTGAGCTGAAAATATTCATGACCGCCGACCCAATGGTCCGAGCCCAACGAAGGCTCAAGGAGCTACAAGAGAAGGGTATCAGCATCTCGCTCGATGAGGTCATGAAAAATATAGAAGAACGCGATTACATTGACCAGAACCGCGACGCTTCGCCGCTTCGCAAAGCTGACGATGCTTTGGTGCTGGACAATACCCACATGACTGTTGATGAGCAAATGCAATGGGTTGAGGAGTGGGTTCGCAAGCTTACCATGTAAACTTTTCTGCACAAATGATGTTTAGGTTGATAAGATTTTACTCCGATGATTGTTGAGATAGATCCAAACGCCGGTTTCTGTTTCGGTGTGGTAAATGCAATAAAAACGGCCGAAGATTACCTTTCCAGGGGTATAGAGCTGTGTTGCCTGGGCGAGATTGTTCACAATGAGATGGAGAACCAGCGCCTGCAAGTAAAGGGGATGAATACCATCAACCATGAACAGCTTAGCAATTTAGCCAACAAGCACGTGCTTATCCGGGCACATGGAGAACCCCCCTCCACCTACGAGCAAGCCTTAAAACATGGGGTAAAGCTGATTGATGCAACCTGCCCCGTTGTGCTGAAGCTGCAGGAGCGCGTTCGTAAGGCATGGGAACGACTATCGCCCCTTGGCGGAACGGTTGTGATTTATGGTAAAAAGGGACACGCCGAGGTGATTGGCCTTTGCGGCCAAACCAATAACCAGGCCATTGTTGTTGAGGATTTACAGGATATAGAGGGCATCGATTTCAGTAAACCCATAGAGATGTTCTCCCAAACCACCAAGGAACCGGAAATGTACCGCAAAATTGTTGACGAAATCCGTAAACGTATGGCCCTTGCTAAACCTGATGGCGCCACCATGCTAAAGGTGAACAACACCATTTGTGGTCAGGTATCGAACCGAAAACCCCAGGTTCAGGAATTTGCAAAAAAATACGATGTGGTGATTTTTGTCAGTGGGGCAAACAGCTCAAACGGGAAGATGCTTTTTCTAGCCTGTAAGGAGGTAAACCCCATGAGCTACATGGTTTCCCAAGCGGGTGAGCTAAATCCTGAGTGGTTTGCTGGCATACAAAGCGTGGGCATAAGTGGTGCCACTTCTACCCCCATGTGGCTGATGCAGGAGGTGGCCACTGCCATTAAGCAGCTGGCGTAATTGCCAAAAAAGAAATGCCTTTGATTTCTGAATCAAAGGCTTCCCATTAAAATTTTATAATCCCTATCCAAGAATTACGCCCACAATGGTAGCCGATATGAGGGCTGCCAGAGTTCCGCCCAGTAGGGCTCGCATACCGAATCGGCTTAACAGAACTCGTTGCCCCGGAGCCAGAGACCCTATACCTCCGATTTGAATGCCTATCGATGCAAAATTGGCAAAACCACAAAGCATGTAGGTTGCCATGATTATAGATTTTTCCTGGGCAAAAGCGCCTAATGTTTTAAGCTCGGCTAAACTCACATACCCAATGAATTCTGTCATTATAAGTTTTTCGCCAAGCAAACGTCCCAACAGGGTGATGTCCTCCTTGCAAACCCCAATGAGCCACATGATGGGGGCAAATGCATATCCAAGAATAAATTCAAGCGAAAGCTTGTTGTATGCGCCATTGGTGGCTGTTGCAATCAGTTCGTTTAGGTTTGTCCACGCGCCAATTTTCTGAACTATAAAGTTGAACATGGCAATAAATGCAATGAACACTACCAGCATGGCAGCTACGTTGGCGGCAAGCTTCAACCCTTCGGTGGTGCCATTCGATATGGCATCAAGCACGTTGTTACCAATCTTTTCCTTGGGTATAGCTACGTTGGTATCTATTGTTTCGGTTTGTGGAACCAGAATCTTCGATACCACCACGGCTCCTGGTGCAGCCATAACCGAGGCTGCCAGCAGGTGCTTGGCAAATATTAACCTCTGAACGGGATCGTTGCCTCCTAAAAAGCTGATGTAGGCCGCCAGAACTCCTCCGGCCAGGGTTGCCATTCCCCCGGTCATTACCAGTAAGATCTCCGATTTGGTCATCTTTTCCAGGTAAGCTTTGATCATCAGCGGCGATTCGGTTTGCCCAAGAAAAATGTTACCAGCCACGGATAAGCTTTCAGCACCTGAAATGTTCAGCGCCTTGGTCATTAACCAGGCGAGCAGCCATACCACCTTTTGGATGATTCCCAGGTAGAATAGCAAGCTGGTTAATGCAGAGAAAAAGATGATGGTTGGCAGAACCTGAAAAGCGAATATGAATCCGAACTTGTTGGTATCCAGGAAGCCGGCAAAAAGAAATTCTGTTCCAGCCCTTGAAAAGTCTAGCACCTTAACAAATACTTTGCCCACAAACTCGAACAGGTAGCGAACAGGAGGGAACTGTAGGATCAGTATTGCTATGATGATTTGAATACCCAGCCCAATGGCTACAGTTTTCCAGGAAACCGCCTTACGATTTGCACTGAAAAGGTAGGCTACCCCAATAAGCACAAACATACCCAGTATTCCCCTGAGCAAAGTTGAAAGGCTAAAGTGAAACGATTTATCCTCAACTGCAAGTTTAGTTGATCTTAGGGCTGCGCTTGCCGATGGAGCTGTATCGCTCGAAACAGTGGTTACATTGGTTGAGTCGGCAGCGGAAATCGGTTCTGTTTGGGGATTACTGGCTGAAACCACAAAACCAAAAAAAACAATGGCAACGGCTATTCCGGCAACAATCTTTTTTACCATAGGTTTAAAAGGTTAAGTAAGATTTAAGAGCGACGTTTAATTTCGTCGCGTATTTTAGTAGCTTTTTCGTACTCTTCGTTATTCACGGCTTCATCGAGCATCTCTTTAAGTTCCTCGAGCGACATGCGCCTAAGCTGCTGGATGAAGGAATCTTGAGGTTTGTCTTTTTCTTCAGTCTCTTCGGTTGTATTAGGCTCGTTATACTCTTCCACTTCTAGGGTGATGCCTGCTTTCTCTATGATCTCCTCAGTAGTATAGATAGGACAACCAAACCTGAGCGCAAGTGCTACGGCATCGGATGTGCGGGAATCGATGAAAAGCTCCTTGTGGCCATTCTCGCAGTGGAGCTTGGAGAAGAAAACTCCATCCTCCAGCTTGTAGATGTGAACATCGATGAGGTCGATACCAAAGGCGCGTGCAAAGTTCAGAAAAAGGTCGTGGGTTAAGGGGCGGGGTGGGGTAAGTCCCTCGAGTTGAATGGCAATGGCTTGCGCTTCGTAGCCCCCAATAATAATTGGTATGCGTCGTTGTCCACCCTCCTCGCTCAGCACCAGGGCATAAGCTCCAGATTGGGTTTGACTATAGGAGATTCCTAGTACGGTTAGCTTTACTTTACCCATTTACACTGCAATCAGAATCGATAAATACCAGTTGCAAATTAAAACAAATTTATCATTTAATCCTGATAAAAAAACGAAATCAGAAATTATTTCAGCCAAGAGGCTGTTTTTGAGAAAAAAGGGCTGCAAGATGCAGCCCTTTAGTGTGTAATACTGGAAGTATTCCTACTCAAACCGTTCCAGGAGAATTTCCAGGATCTTCACGGCAGCAGCCGAAACAGAGGTTCCTGGGCCAAAAATGCCCACCACGCCATGGTCGTAGAGGAACTGGTAGTCCTGAGGCGGTATTACACCACCAACAATCACCATGATGTCGTCGCGGCCCAGTTTTTTTAACTCCTCAATAACCTGAGGAACAAGGGTTTTGTGGCCAGCGGCCAGGCTCGATACGCCAAGCACATGCACGTCGTTCTCAACGGCTTGCTTAGCAGCCTCGGCCGGGGTTTGGAACAGTGGTCCGATGTCTACATCGAAGCCTATATCGGCGTAGCCGGTTGATACCACCTTAGCGCCACGGTCGTGGCCATCCTGCCCCATCTTGGCAATCATAATTCGGGGCTGGCGACCCTCAAGCTTGGCAAACTTTTCGCAAAGCTCACGGGCTTTCTGATAGTTAGCATCTTCCATAGATTCAGATGAGTAAACGCCCGATATGGAGCGGATAACGGCCTTGTATCGGCCTACCACTTTTTCGCAGGCGTAAGAGATTTCACCTAGGGTTGCGCGTTTCTTGGCAGCCTCAACCGAGAGCTCCAGCAGGTTTCCTTCGCCGGTTTCCACACAGCGGGTAATGGCATCCAGGGCGGCTTGTACCTCGGCCTCATTGCGTTCGGCACGTAGTTTTTGCAACCGGCGGATCTGCGCTTCGCGCACGGCGGTGTTGTCAACATCCAGAATTTCAATGGGGTCCTCCTTGTCAAGGCGGTACTTGTTAACTCCCACAATGATATCTTTCCCTGAGTCGATACGGGCCTGCTTGCGAGCAGCGGCTTCCTCAATTTTCATCTTGGGCAGCCCGGTTTCGATGGCCTTTGCCATTCCGCCCAGCTCTTCTACCTCCTGTATGAGTTTCCAGGCCTTGTGGGCAATTTCGTGGGTAAGGTACTCCACGTAGTAGGAACCGGCCCAGGGGTCAACAGCACGGCAAATGTTGGTTTCCTCCTGTATGTAGAGCTGAGTGTTGCGGGCAATACGTGCCGAGAAATCCGTAGGAAGGGCAATCGCCTCGTCCAGCGCATTGGTATGCAAGCTCTGGGTATGACCCAACGCAGCGGCCATGGCCTCAATGCAGGTACGGGCTACGTTGTTGAACGGATCCTGCTCGGTTAAGCTCCAGCCCGAGGTTTGGCTATGCGTACGCAGGGCCATTGACTTGGGGTTCTTAGGGTTGAACTGCTTCACAATTTTTGCCCACAACAGGCGTGCAGCGCGCATCTTGGCAATCTCCATGAAGTGGTTCATCCCAACAGCCCAGAAGAACGAAAGGCGAGGGGCAAACGCATCGATATCTATTCCGGCTTTTACTCCGGTACGCAGGTACTCAAGTCCATCGGCTAGCGTGTAGGCCAGCTCAATATCGGCGGTTGCACCAGCCTCCTGCATGTGGTAGCCCGATATGGATATGCTGTTGAACTTGGGCATTTTCTTTGAGGTGTACTCAAAGATATCGGCAATGATGCGCATCGAAAACTCAGGTGGGTAGATATAGGTGTTGCGAACCATGAACTCCTTCAGGATGTCGTTCTGAATGGTACCGCTGAGCTCTTCGAGCTTTGCTCCCTGTTCAAGCGCAGCAACAATGTAAAAGGCCATTACAGGGAGAACAGCGCCGTTCATGGTCATGGAAACCGACATCTTATTCAGGGGGATGCCGTCGAACAGAATTTTCATATCTTCCACCGAGTCGATGGCTACACCAGCTTTCCCAACATCGCCCACCACCCGTTCGTGGTCGGAATCGTAGCCACGATGGGTGGCCAGGTCGAAGGCTACCGAAAGCCCCATTTGGCCCGCGGCCAGGTTACGGCGGTAGAAGGCGTTGGACTCCTCGGCAGTAGAAAAACCGGCATACTGACGCACAGTCCAGGGTTTCATCACATACATGGTGCTGTAGGGTCCACGTAGGAATGGAGGAATACCCGCTGCATAGTTCAGGTGCTCCATGTTCTCCAGGTCAGCCTCAGTGAAGGCTGGTTTCACCTGAATGCGTTCAGGTGTTAGCCAATTGGCCTCTACTTTAAACACACCTGCACCTTGGTCGATGTGTTTGATATCTATCTTTTTGAAATCGGGTTTCATTGTTTACCTCTTTTGGTTAAGTAGAACAGCAATTACTTAATTCCCAACATGGCCTGATACTTAAGCAGGGTATCGAGCAGGTTGCTTTTTACGCTGATGTAGTTGGTAATGCCTTTTGCTTCAAGGTCGGGTTTGCAGGCTGGCTCGCCGGCTACCACAAAAATTGCCTTGCCGCTTAACTTTTCAAAAGCTTCGGGAGCCAGGGTTGCGTACTCATCGTCGGAGCTGCAGATAACCACGATGTCCGATTTTGCGTTGAGCGCAGCTTTTACCCCTTCGTCAACATTGGCAAAGCCGATATTATCTGTAACCTCAAAACCGGCTACGGCAAAAAAGTTGCAGCTGAACTGTGCACGGGCACGGCGCATGGCCAGGTTCCCCAGGGTGAGCATAAACACTTTAGGCCTACGACCGCTCCTATCGGTACGGTAGCGAAGCTCTTCAAAGGCTTGTGCTCCGCGGTAGGGGACAAGCGGTTGGGCAAGGGCATCGGCAGGTTTTTCGGCTTTTGGACGGGTTACCGCTTCGGGTTTTACCTTGTTCACATCGGCCACCTCGGTAAAGTTGGGGTACTGGTTAGTGCCAAGTACGGTTTCGCGGCGCGAGGCTATGTTTGCATCCCGCTTAGCGGCAACTTCGCTAATCTTTTGCTGTATAAAGCCTTTAACGAATGCCTCGCGGAAGCCTCCAAGAGCATCCACCTCAAGGAAAAGATTCCAGGCATGCTCGGCTATGGCCATGGTTAAATTCTCGATGTAGTAGCTGCCGGCGGCGGGGTCGGCCACCTTGTCGAAGTACGACTCCTCGCGGAGCAGTATCTGCTGGTTGCGGGCTATGCGCTCGCTGAAAGCCGAAGGTTCGGCAAACGGGGCATCGAATGGTAGCACGTTGAGCGAGTCCACCCCGGCCAGCACCGCACTCATACTTTCGGTAGTGGTGCGGAGCATGTTCACGTAAGCATCGTAAACGGTCATATTCCAACGGCTGGTTTCGGCATGGATGCTCATGCGAGCATTTTCCTTGCTTGCAGGTTTGTAAGCCTCAACCATTTTAGCCCACAGCATTCGGGCTGCGCGGAACTTGGCTATCTCCATAAAGTAGCTGGAGCCCACAGCAAAGTTAAAGCGTATGCGAGGAGTGAGCTCATCAATGCCAAAACCTTTATCAGTTAATGCGTTCAGGTAATCGCTTGCCATGGCCAGCGCAAACGCCAGCTCCTGAACTGCCGATGCTCCACAGTTATGGAATACATGGGCATTTATACCTATAACACGGAAATTGGGGAATTTTTTCGCTGCGTTTAGCACATTCACTAACCCATCGTAGCTCGAATCGGTATCGCAGCAGAATTTGCCTTTCAGGGCTAGCGTGGTTAGCGGGCTGTAATCTATAGACCCTTTGACATCGGTTGGCTTAACACCCGATTGCTCAAAGTACTTCACGATAAAGGGTAGCGCTTTAGCGGTTGCTGAACCACCGGTAAAGTTTACCTCAACCCCGGTAAGGTTTATATTCTTAAGTAAACGGCTGATGGAATCCAACGTGGGCTCACAGTCGCTGCAAAGGTTGAACCCCAACGATTCAACTCCACGGCTAAGCATCTCAAGCGCTTTGCGATTTGCATCGGTGGGCTTATCGAGGCAAACATCAAAATCCTGGCGGATTAGCCATGGATTTCCTTTTTGGTGGTTACCCCTAACGTATGGGAAATCGCCCGGTTTTACATGAACTGTCTCGAGGTTTGCAAGGTCCTCGGAGCGGTAGTAGGGCCGCACGCTGAATCCCTCGTGCGTTTTCCATACCAGCTTCTTTTCGTAGTCAGCTCCTTTCAAATCCTCGCGGATTACCTCTTCCCATTCGGCCGTTGACACCGGCGGAAATTCGGTAAAAAGCTTCTCGTTGCTTTTTTCTGCCATAACCTGACTTTTAGGAATTTTGATTTGCAAATTTAACATTTGCAAAAATAGCTGCCGGATAATTTAGGTGATAATTAGCAGAATAATGCTGTTAAGCATAAAAAACAGGTCAAAGTTTTGCTAAACACGTTTAGCTTTGCCCTTGGTAGTATGATGTGAGGTTGACTATCAATATATATTCATGGCAATTTTCAAACTTATTAGCATGGCAGTATGGTTTTGCCATGTCGGAATACTCCAAAACACACTTTAAGCGAGAGCTTGTTAGCCAACCCGAGGTGAAATGAGGTTACTCTTCATTCGGTGAGAACTAAATCGCGTTTAGCTGAAAAAACTTACCTTTATGTTTTATTAAACCTTATGGCCATGCTAACACAGAACCTTGCCAAGGCATTTGTAATTGCCCTGCTTTTCGCATCGTGCATCAGCAGTAATAGCAATAAACATGTTCGGCCAATGGCCGATACGGTTGGCTTCGCCTCAAAACAATTCCAGGTTGATTCGGTATTGAACCGGATTGAAGCATTGCAATCCGAAATGCTTTCACAAGCCCCGCATCTGAACGATTGTAGATTAGCAATTTGCCCACACGACGATTATACCTACGTTGGCTGGCTGTACCCTGCCACGTTGCGAAATATCACGGCAAAAACCGTGATAATATTTGGTGTTGCCCATAAAGCTAAACGTTTTGGTTTAGAAGATGTTCTGGTATTCGATACCTTTAGCCATTGGCATGGGCCGGCAGGAAATATCGCTGTATCATCACTACGCGAAGAGATTGTTGCCGGCTTGCGAGCGGGTTTTGCCGTTGAACACGATAGCATGCAGCTGGTTGAGCATTCGGTTGAGTCCATGCTTCCTTTCCTGCAGCATTTTAATAGGGATATTGAGATTGTATCCATTCTTGTTCCCTACATGTCGTACGCACGTATGAAACAGGTTGCCGAAGCCCTGGCTAAATCGTTGCAACAAGTTATGCAAAAACACAAGCTCCGGTGGGGAACAGATATTGCACTTATTATCACCACCGATGCTGTTCATTACGGCGATGAGGGTTGGGGCGATAAGAACTACGCACCTTTTGGAGCCGATTCTGCAGGTTACCAAAAAGCCCGTGAACGTGAGCATACCATAATTAGTACTACTCTTTTAGGAGCAGCAACACAGGAGAAGGTGAAACTTTTTACCGGGTATACGCTCAATCCGAGCAACTACAAGGAGTATAGCTGGGCCTGGTGCGGGCGTTACAGCTTACCTGTGGGTTTGCTAACCGCCCTGGAGCTAACCCGCCTAACCGCCGCACCAGAACTTAGGGGCATAAATGTGGGCTATGCTACCAGCATTGAGCAAAATCACATCCCCGTTGCCGATTTGGGAATGGGAGAAACCGCCCCGGCAAATCTCAGACACTGGGTTGGCTATGCAGGGGTGGTTTACCCCTAGGGTTGAGGCTGATAGTTGATGGTTGTTGGTTAATTGCAGTTAAGCAAATGCAACTGGTGGGTTGCCGTTCTATCAAGTAATAGCTTTTCCACACGCATAAAAGTCCATTGAAAGCACAATGATTCATTTCAGCAGGTTGGCCTTGCCTCAAATGCAATGTTGTGGGCTAGTTATTTGTATATTTTTAAGCCGTTATGTTAATGTTAGAAATGCCTTTCCACCCTTTATATTGTTTCTGTTGCTGTTAAATAAGGCACTTTTGATTTTCATGTTCTTTGTTGATTGATTTGTTTCGTAACGGTTCTCAGCTATACGCAGGCAGGGATTTTTACCACTGAACTTCCTACGGAGCAAGGAACTTCAAATATAGCACTTTTCTGTCCTACGAAGCACGAAACTCCTGCTTGCATATAGGTGGTGTTGTAAGCTGGCCTTCTGTCCACCGTCATTGTCATTTTATTAGTTTCTGTTTTCTGTCTGTCGGGTTGTGTGTCGACTATTTTAAAATTTTTTAGAGGGAAGGGATTTTAAAAATAATTTTCCTTCGGGAGGCAAAGGTGTAAGCTCTTTCCGATTTTTCTTCGGGATGTGCTTACACCTGTGTGTCGGCTATTTGTTGTCATTCGAATAATAGCTGTCAGGATAAGGTCGTTTGCCAAAAATGGCAGTTCCTACACGAATGATTGTCGCGCCTTCTTCTATGGCTGTTTCTAAGTCGTTGCTCATTCCCATTGATAATTCGTGTACGGGCAAGTCTTTCTCTAACATTTGTACCTGAATATTCCTGAGCAATTGAAAGCATTTGCGAACTTTTTCGGTTTCCGCAGAAAAAAGTCCAATGGTCATTAACCCTTTAATATTTAGTCTGTCAAGTTGTTTAATATGTTGAGCAAAAGTCAAAGCATTTTCGGGTGAAATGGCAAACTTACTTTCTTCATAAGAGGTGTTAACTTGGATAAAAACATCTAAGGTTCTATTTTCAAATTCTAATCTCTTTTGCAATTTTTCAGCTAATTCCAACCTGTCAACCGATTGTATGCAGTCAGCATATTTGATAACTTCTTTGATTTTATTGGTTTGAAGGTGTCCTATGAAATGGGTTTGGTGTGGTATGGTTTTTAGGATTTCAAATTTCTCTTTTAGTTCCTGCACTTTATTTTCTCCAATCAAGCATTCGCCTGCTTGCAGGGCTATTAATATTTTCTCTGCCGAAACGGTTTTTGTTGCTAATAGAAGTTTGATTTCATTGGGATTTCTGCCTGAGTTTTCAGCTGCTGCTCTTATTCTTTCTTTTACGCTTGCAATATTTTTAATGATAAAACTCATAGCTGCAATTCGTGCTCCGGGCAATCTACTCTCAATTCATTTTCGGCTAGTGGACTTTTCAAAAGTTTGCAGTAGTGAATACCATTTTCAAGTTGGTAATTAGAGCAAGTAAAACACATTCTTTGAATGGTAATGATGCCTGATTTGTTTAAGTCATAAATCAATTTCAATAATCCATTGAGCATTACCACTTTTTGTTCTTCGGTCAAACTTTCGATAGGTTTTTCTATGGAAGACGCAAAAAATGATGCTTTTTTAGCTATTTTTTTCCCTTTGGCTGTGAGCGAAAGCGAATAGCTCCTTGTATCAATGGGGTCAGTTTCCTTGGTTACTAATTCTTTGGCGAGTAAAACCTTTACGCTATCGCTTATGGTGGCTTTTGTCATATTAAACTCATCTGCCAGATATCCCACTTTACATTTTTCTTCTGAATGAAAATAAATAAAAATCAGTATTTGAATTTGTATCGGGCTTAATGAGCTTTCTTTACTTTCATTCCAAAGTAATGCCCTAAACGCTTCTGAAATACGCTCCAATGCCACTACAATGCGACTTTCTATTTTTTGGTTTTGTACGTTTAAATTAAATGACGAATATTTCATATTGTCTTATTTTTAGCCACATAAACCCAAGCCTTTCTTCCTGACTCAAAAGTTTCGAGTATTCTATGGTATTCACCTACTTCATATTTATCGGTATCCTCAAGTTCGGTGTTCGTGATTTCAAAGAGCATTCCTTCAATAAAATCATTTTCCTTTGTTGATTTTACTGCAATTGGGTGGTATTCAAGCTGGCTTTTAGCGAGGACGGCTGGATCTGAGATTTTTAATTTTTCAATTTTATAGCCAATTAATCTATCTCGTTCACCTTTTAAAACCCGACCATATATTTCAATTTGCACTTTTTCTAACTGTAAAGTGCCGTAAGAGAATAGTAAATGTTTTGTCTCTATCATTTGCAGTTTTCCATTTCAAAAATAAAATACCCTTTTTGTTTTATTTCTGCTTCCCGTTGGGGGCGAACGGTTTCAACGTGGCAGAACCTGCATTCTTTTGATGTTAAAGGTTGTCCTTCTTGTCCTTTGGTTTTTAAGTATTCTTTACCGTAACCGTAAATAACGGCTGTATCTTTAATTTCTTCGGGTGCGATAATGTCAAAGTGCATTACGCTGCTGTCTTTTTTTGTTACATAGGTGTCCCAAACTGCTACTTTCATTTTTGTTTTTGTTTTAATGGTTTGTGCATTTGCTATAGCGGCAAACAGCATGATAAAGGTTAAACTTAAAAATTTCATTTTACTTTTTTAAATAAAATATTGCCCTGCAAAGATAGGAATCCTGACTTTGCAGAGCAAATTTTTTAGCCTTTTACGTCCGCAATTGATGTACCAAAATTGATGTGCAATACATTGCCATTTGGTGTAACCAAAGCCGGAACAGATTTTACGCCTGCCTTCTCGGCTTCTGCAATTCGGCTGCGATCTTCGCCAAGGTGAACGATTTCTACATTGTCTTTACCAATAAGGTTAATGATGTCGTGCTCTGCACTTACGCATACCGGACATCCTGCGTGATAGAAAATTGATTTTGCCATTTTTTTATGATTTTAATTGTTGTTTGGCATTATTGCCGCTGCAAATATAGTAAGGAATCCTAACATTGCAAATGATTTTAGAAAATTTAACACATATTCCTAAGTGATAGACTTTTCATTCCCAAAAAACATCAGACAGGTTCTCATAAAAACTCTTATCAGTACAATTCATTTCAATTTGGCGTAGTTGCTCACTGCTTGCTGCGGACTGTATTTCATTAAACAACACTCGTTCTTCAAAACGGATGTGCTTTTCTAATTCTTCTTCAATTAAACTAATGGATTTTTGCAGGTCAATTTCAGATTCAAAAAGTCGTTTCAACCTTGTATGTTCGGCAAGTGCTTGTTTGACCAATTTATTTTCACTTCCCAAAACAGGAAATACATACTGTTCTTCCATTTCAAAATGTGTTTTTAAATAAGTCATCCAAAACCAATCCAGATACTTTTTTATTCTTTCGAGATCCACATTCAGTTTTATACCTTGCCTTATTTTCCAGCAGAGCAATAAGCCGTGATGGTGGTCACGGCTTAAAGGTTTCAGTGCTTCAACTCTTTTTATGTGTTCAGGCATGGCTCAACTCTTTTTCAAGTTCAATAGCTTTTTGAAACAAGATGTTGTTTTCCAAATGAATGTGTAAATGCAAATCCGCTTCAAATTCTTTCAGCAAGGCAAATGTTACTTGATAGGTATTGCAAGCATCTTCTGGCGGAGTATAGTTGTTGCTCAACGATTCAATTTTTCTAAAACGCTCGCCTTCGGTGGTGTAATCGTGCATGATCATTTGAATGGGGTTTTGAACAGTACCAAAATGAGGGGCTTCTATTTTAGCATTTTCCTGTTTTGCCTTCGCCATTTTTCTGATAAATGGAAACAAAATCAATTCTTCTTTTTTCATATGTGCTGCTAATTCTCCGGCAGACGCATTAAAGTGTTCATTAATTTCAAACAACTCAGGATGGCGATCACCGTGCACCCGACAAATTTTGTTGAGATAGGGTTTTATTTCCAGTGTTTTTTCTTCTACGTAGCGGTGGTGTTTTTTCTCAATGTAATCAGCCAATAGGTCAATAGGCCACGATTTATAATCTGTACTATCTCCCGATTTTTCATTATTTATACTGTTTAAATCGGACACTACTGATTTTGCATCTAATTTCTTGGCAGTACAAGCATCTTGGATAGTTCGATTGCCTTGACAGCAAAAGTCAATTCCGTATTCTTTAAATACCGATGCGGTGCGGTAGTCATTGGCTACTACTTCGCCAATGATTGAATTTTCTTGAATGTTCATATTGTTTACAGTTTAATTGTCTTTAAAAAGTGTTATTCCAAAAATGGATAGACAGACCACTTTAATCACTTCCATTATTACATAATAAAAATGAAGGTTTGAGGGCGGTACTTGCTGACCTTGTATATGCATCTCTGCACGAGCGTCTAAAGCGGGTAATAGCCAAAAAGTTTGAATAAGTAAAATGGCAAAAGGAACAAGAATTAGTAAGTTTTGCCACTTCCAAAGTTCAGTTACTGACCAAATAATATTGATGCTGATGGCTATCGCAAACACCCATTCTACCTTATTTAACGCAGCAAAAACGATACGACCAATTCCTAAACCTAAGGGTAGCGTAATTCCCGGAGCACGGAATTTAAGCCAGGCTTCCATAAAACTGATGGCGCACACAAAGCCAATCCAAAGGAATGTTGAAATTAAAGCAATGGGCATTTTTACTAAGGTCATAGTAATGGAATTGAAGGGTTGTTTCTGTAATATTCAATTTTTGAATGAAACATTTCGGACATTCGCTGCCCTTGCCATTTGGCTCTTTCGGCTTTTTCACCTTCAAACAAGGAATCTACGGTATCATAAAAAAGTTTTAACCACTGTTCAAAGTGCGTGATATCTACCGGCAGTTTGGCGTGTGGCAGAAACGGACTGCCGTAATAGGTATGTTCGTCTAACAAAACCGTTTGCCAAAAGCGGTACATTTTTTCTAAATGCTGTGGCCAGCGGTCTTCAATTTTGTTGTTGAAGATGTCTTTCAATTTTTCATCTTCGCGAACTTTTTCGTAAAAGGTATCCACCATCAATTTGATGTCGTCTATGTTTTTGATGTCGTTCATATTAATTTGGATGTTTTTGTCCACTATTTATTCAAAATTTTTTTACCGTTTTAAAAATGTCAAACCTTTCTCGTAATCCATTGCTAAAGTCTTTACGCTTGTTGTTTCCAGCATTTTTTTTAGTTCATCTCTGATTACTTTAAATTGATTGTGTACCGGACAGGGTTTACTCGCATTGCATTTTTTTAATCCTAGGCCACAGCCATTGTAAATTTCGTCACCATCAATAGCATAAACAATCGAACTCAGCTTCACTTTTTCCAATCTACTTTTGTCCATTGAAAAACCACCTGTTGGTCCTTTGTCAGAATTAATAATGTTGCTTTTGGATAGTCGCTGCAATATTTTGGAGGTGTATGCCGAGGGCGATTCAATAGCTTCTGCCACATCCTTCAAGCTCACTTTTCTGTCAAGCAAAGATTGCTCTGCAATGAAAATTGATGCTTTAATACCATATTCACAAGCCTTTGAAAACATATTTTAATTTTTATCGGTGCAAAGATAAGTACTTTTTTTAAAATAGTGGATATATTTGTCCAATATTTTTTTGAGCATGGGTAATTGGCTCTTTTGTAAAACTTGGATTGTGTGTCGGCTAGTGCGGTTTTGTCCCGATAAAAATTGGGATGCCAATGCGCGGCTGGCTAAAATTGTTTTTAAAAAATGTGCGTTGGGAAAAATTTTTAAAACATTCGGGTCGGATTGTGTGTCGCCAATGTCAGTCCGTATGATTTTGTTAAGATGTAAAAGTTCGATTTTCAGAAGTCTGCTTTTTCGGAGTAGGGTCGTTCTTTAGGCTTGCTTACAACGGAAAAGCATTGGCGAAGG
>CALBBQ010000042.1 GCA_937926785.1 uncultured Bacteroidales bacterium
GCGTAACCTACCTGAAAGTGATCAATTCAGGCAACGCAATGCCTGCTCCTGTTGAGGTATCAGTTGCCAATGCTGGTTCTGAAGCCTACGAAGGTGTTCTGGTTAAGCTAAGCAACGTAGAGTGTACCACCACTCCAGACACCTACAATGAATGGACCGTTTCCGATGGTTCAAGCTCTATTTCTATTGATGACTTCTTGTACAACTTTACTCCCACACTCAATGCCCGTTACAACATTACCGGTGTTGTATATTACAGTTTCAATGCCTTTAAAGTGCTACCACGGAGCGCCAGCGATGTAGAAAATGCAGTTACCAAGTACACCGTAACCTTCACCGTTAAACGTTCCGATGGTACAACTCCGGTTGATGGCGCAACCATACAAATAACCGGACAGGGCAGCATTACCACCGATGCCAACGGCCAGTCCACCATGCAGCTACCCAATGCCGATTACAACTATACAGTAATCAAGACCGGCTTTAACACATTTAGCGGAAGCTTTACGGTAAACGGAGCTGACCTTTCCGTTCCGGTAACCCTCATTATGACCGGTATCCCCACCAGCCCCATCAGCAAGCTGAACGTTTACCCCAACCCCTTCACCGATCGTATCAACTTCACCGGTACTGAGGTAACCCGCATCACTATCACCTCGGTAATCGGACAGGTTGTTATGGATCGTCAGGTTGAAAACACCGAATCGATAGACGTTAGCACTATTGAAAGGGGTATCTACCTGGTACGTTTCTACAACAGCAAGGGCGAATCGGTACTTCGCAAAATGGTTAAGGAGTAATACCATAAACTGATACAGATAGAGACCCCGCCAGTGGCGGGGTTTCTTTTTTTGGCAGCGAACACAGTTTTGAACGAATAGAGTGAGAAGAAAGTATTGAGGGGAGTAGGAGGGGTAATTCGTTGATGGTTGATGGTTGCAAGTTACAGGCAACAGTTTAAGTGTATTCACATAGCCCATGACTTCGGTCATGGGATAACGAAACACCTCAACCTTAGCGATGCGCACATGAGCCAACACCAAAATGCGGAGCCGTCATGCCGAGCGGAACCGTAATGATGAGCGGAGTCGTCATGGTGAGCGGAGTCGAACCATGACGGGGTGCGTAGGGGCAGTCACCCTTCGACTCCGCTCAGGGTGACGGGGGAGAGAAAGGGTATCAGAGCGATTTACAACCCACCCTATCAGGATAAATCCAGTCTTATCGCCATTAAACCTTTAGCGGGTATTTGCCTCTAACATGGGTAATTATTTTGTGAAATGGAACAGTACTACGGCGAGCTGGCCGCACTGCTAACGGCAGTGTTCTGGACAGTAACGGCATTGGCATTTGAATCGGCAAGCAAAAAGGTGGGATCGCTTTCGGTTAACCTGCTGAGGTTAAGCCTGGCTTTCGTTTTTCTTTCGGTTTACGCATGGATTAGCCGGGGTGTTGCCCTGCCGGTTGATGCCGGCAGCCATCAGTGGATATGGCTATCGCTTTCGGGGTTGGTTGGTTTTGTGCTGGGCGACCTGTTCCTGTTCCAATCGTACGTTGTGGTGGGTTCACGCATATCGATGCTTATCATGTCGTTGGCACCACCCATGGCAGCCGCAATAGGTTGGCTAACCATGGGCGAAACCCTAACCATCAAGCAAGGCATAGCCATGTTCGTGGTGCTGGTGGGTATTGCCCTGGTAGTTCTTGAACGGCAACCGGCCGATGGGAACGGAAACGGAAGGAAAATGCAGTTCTCCTACCCCAAATCGGGGTTGCTGCTTGCATTCGGCGGAGCGCTTGGACAGGCAGGCGGGCTGGTACTCAGCAAGTACGGAATGGCCGGATATGACGTGGTTCCATCGGTTCAGATTCGCGTAATAACCGGTATTGTTGGCTTTACCCTGTTTTTTGCCCTAACCCGCAAATGGCAAAACCTAAGAGATGCCCTAAAAAACGGTAAAGCCATGCGCCGACTCAGTATTGGAGCATTCTTTGGACCATTCCTTGGCGTATCGTTTTCGCTGTTGGCGGTAAAGTACACCTCAACCGGTGTGGCTTCAGCTTTAATGTCGATTGTACCGGTTCTTATCATTGCACCGGCAGCTATTATCTTTAAGGAAAAGATTACAACTAAGGAACTGATTGGGGCTATTATTACCGTGATCGGAGTGGGAATATTTTTTCTGTAGCACTAACTAAGCAATCGGTTCAACAGCTCCAGAAGCCTCTCCCTGTCGATTGGCTTAATGATGTGCTCGTCGCAACCGGCCTTAAGGGATTTATCTCTATCGCTATCCATGGCATTTGCGGTTTGGGCAACCACCTTGGCATGGGGCTGGGCTTTTTTAATCTTACTAACCACATCGTAACCGCTGGTGTCTGGCAGGTAGATATCAACCAAGGCGACATCAATTTTAACCTTGTCGTTCAAAATGGTTGAAACCTCCATTCCATTGGAGGCATGAAGCAACACCGCACCGGTACCCTTAAGCATCTCCTTAAGCAGCAGGGCTGAATGCTGGTTATCCTCAACAATCAGTAAAACTTTATTTTTCAGCTTCGATTGAGTGGGCTTAACCTGTGCCGTAACAGGTTCTCCGGGCTTTGCAATTGTAACAGGAACCTCGAACCAGAAGTTTGAACCCTTACCCGGAATAGAGCTAACCCCAATTCGCCCACCCATGGACTCCACAATACCTTTACAGATTGATAATCCAAGCCCCGACCCTCCGTACTCACGATTCAACGAGCCATCTACCTGGCGAAACCGTTCAAAAACCGCATCGTGATGTTGCTGATCAATACCAATGCCGGTATCCTCCACCCAAACCCGGAGCAGATCCTGAACCATGGCGTAACCAAGAACAATACGTCCGCTCTGCGTAAACTTTATGGCGTTATTGAGCAGGTTCATCACCACCTGGTGAAGCCGGTCAGGGTCGGTAAGCACCTCAAGGGCAGCATCGTGCGGAGTAAACGACATCTCCATGGAGATGTTGTTCTTCCCCACCCTATCGAGTTCAACCTCCGCTGCCCTAAAACAGTTTGAGAATAACGACCCAAGCTGAACGGGCCTTTTGTAAATGGTAAGCTGATGGGAATCGATTTTTGAAATATCAATTATATCATTAATCAGACGCATCAGCTTTTGGGAATTATCGGAAATAATATCCAGGAATCCGCTAATTTCCTCAGGGGTTAGGCCGGGATTTTCTCGTACCAGTTTTGAAAACCCTACAATTGAGTTCATGGGTGTGCGAATTTCATGGCTCATGTTGGCCAGAAATGCGCTCTTCAGCTCGTTGGCCTCCTCAGCTCGCCTAAGGCTTTCCTCCACCTCCGCATTTTTCTGCTCTAAAATCTGATTATAGTAACGCTGCAAGCGGAGATTTTTCAATCGGGAACGGCTTAGTCCAAAAAGCAGGATTGCAACAATTATAACTAAGATGAAGACCACCGAGATTGATATTACAGCCCCTTTGTGGATTGGAAGCCGAGCACTAGGCTTATTCACAATAATAACATCCTTAGTAATCAGGTTCCTATCCACCTTAAAACGCTTAAGCTGTTTATAGTCAAGCATGGTTTTCCGAGGGCCCTCTGTAGGATCCAGGCTCTGAGTGGAAACCCCTTGCAGCAGCATGGCAGCGAGCTGTGCTGCACGCTTTCCGTGGTGGTAGCCCGATATAATATTACCTCCCACAATTCCCCGCCCCAGGTAGAACGACCACGTTCCAAATACCGGAATTTTGGAGTACTTGTATATGGAATCAAGAATCTCCTCATAGGTGAAGAATCGCCCGAACCTATCCTGGTTAAAAAGGAAAAAAAGAACTGCCTCACTGTTACTGATTTGGCTGAGAGTATCAATTAGTTCCTTGTAGCTGCAATCGCCCAATAAGGAAACCTCAAAAGGAGGATTGTAAGTTAGCATGGTGCTATCAATCCGTTTACCCATTACCCTTCCCGTTGTGGTGTTATCGATCACACAGTAAACTTTTTGGGTGCTAGGCATGAGCTGTTTTATCAGCTCAAAATTTGCACGGATATCAACAACTTCGAAAATGCCAGTAAAGTTCTCGGGAACCACTCTGATTTCGTTCACACCCATGAAAACAACAGGGGTTCTGCCAATTTCAGGAATTTCCTTCGATAAAATTTCTAAAATCCTCATCGCATCATCATCGGTTACAGCAATCAGTTTGGGTTTAATCAGAGCAAAACGTGCAGCGAGGTAGGATTTTATTTCAGGCAGTATGAGATTAATATTCTGACGTTTAGCATCGAGGTTTTCAAAGTAGAATTCAACATCGTTCAATGAACTTTCAAGGCTCTCCGTAAAACCCTTGTTCAGACTATCGGTCCAGCTAAGGCCACGGTGGTAGGAGTTTACCACCAGAATCTTTTCTTCGTGCTTTGCTAATGAGTACGCTCCCTTTGACTCAGGAAAAGCAAAGAACAAAGCTATGAACAGCAGTAGAACAATTCGAAGCATGGCAACCCTATTATGTTCACAATTTACAAAGAAATGCGCACAAATCAAAATATTGGAAACAATCATACTGGCAAGCCAAAGCAGATGTCATGGCCTTTCTGATTGCCAGGTGATTTAAACCTCCCCATCCGTCACCCTGAGCGGAGCCGAAGGGTGACTGC
>CALBBQ010000043.1 GCA_937926785.1 uncultured Bacteroidales bacterium
AAAGTAAGGTGATACAGGTGAAACAGATACAGCCGGGCGAAACCGTTGGCTACAGCCGCAAGGGTTTAGTAGAGAGGCCTACCACTGTAGTTACCATTCCCATTGGCTATGCCGATGGGCTAGCGCGTGCGCTTGGAAATGGGAATTACCGTATGATGCTAAACGGTAACCTGGTGCCAACCATTGGGAACATCAGCATGGATACTTGCACGCTCGATGCTACCGGAGTTCCAGTATCCGAAGGCGATGAGGTTATCATTTTTGGGCAAAACCCCTCAATTACCGACATGGCTCAGGCAATGGGAACCATTCCCTATGAGGTGCTCACCTCCATCTCGCAGCGGGTTAAACGGGTTTACTTTCAGGAGTAGCTTATCCCAGGTCGCTGATTCGTTCCAGCCTGTACTGGTCAAGGATTTTAATCCGACGACCATCCAGTTCAATTACACCCTCATCGGCGAAGCCGGACAGGGTTCTGATGGCGTTTGAGGTGGTCATGTTTGACAGGTTTGCCAAGTCCTCGCGCGACAGGTAAACCTTTAGGGTTTTCCCATCGTCCTCAAATCCGTAGGTGTCGCGGAGGAATATGAGCGATTCCGCAAGCCTTCCCCTGATATGCTTTTGGGTGAGGGTGACGGTGCGGTTGGTTGAGAAACCTAGCTCGGTGGCCACCGATTTCAGGATATGCAGGGTAAGTTCGGCATTGTTCCGAAGTATGCCCATAAATGCTTCCTTCTCAATGATACAAACCACTGCATCTTCCAGTGCTTCGGCTGTGGCAGAGTAGTTTTCATCGGCAAAAAGAGCCCGGTAACCAATAAAACCAATTGGCTTGGCCATGCGAACAATCTGGTCGCGGCCACCAACCCCTTCCTTGTAAAGCTTCACCTTGCCCTTCGAGAGGCAAACCAGCCCTTGAGGCACATCTCCTTCCTTGTAGATGATTTCGCCTTTCCGATAAAACTGGCAGGTAATGTTGTTGCGGATGATCTCGCGTTCTTCGGGTTTCAGGTTAGGAAAAAGTCCGCAAACCCCTTCAAAAACACTTTCAATATCGATATGGTAGGAATGTCTGGACATTTTTTTTTCAAAAATAGCTCAAATTATGCTATCAAACATAAAATTAACAATATTTCACCCGTTAATGTTCTACTGTTAAAGAATTCACGAAATCGATTGTTTATGGAGTTCTATCAGTCCCATCTGGCTACAAGCGGCATTTTTCGGCCATAGCCGAAAGCTTTGGATGAAACCCTGAGTATGGGAGCCGACTGGAAACGCTTATACTCGTTTATATTCACCAGTTTGATGACCTTTTTTACAGTTGCCTCATCAAATCCTTGCCGAACAATCTCCTGAGCCGAGAATCCCTGCTCAATGTAGGCGAAAAGGATGGGGTCAAGGATTTCGTAAGGCGGGAGTGAGTCGGAGTCCTTTTGGTTGGGCCGAAGCTCCGCTGAGGGCGGTTTTTGGATGGTGTTGAGCGGGATAATCTCTTCATCTTTATTGATGTAGTGCGCCAACCTGTAAACATCTGTTTTGTAAACATCGCCCAGGACGCTTAGCGCCCCGCACATATCGCCGTATAGCGTACCGTAGCCAACCGCAGCTTCGCTTTTGTTGCTGGTATTCAAAAGCAAATGCCCAAACTTATTTGAAAGGGCCATGAGCAGGGTTCCGCGAACCCGCGCCTGAATATTCTCTTCGGTAATATCCTCGGGCTTTCCGGCAAAAAGTGTGCGTAGCTGATACCTGAACGAGTCAAAGATGGGCTGAATGGGTACAATATCGTACTTAACGCCCAGCTTCTCGGCGAGTGCTATGGCATCGTCAACCGAATGCCGGGAGGAGTACTGTGAGGGCATGAGCAATACCCTTATGTCTTGGGTTTGCAAAGCGCGACTGGCCAAAGCCAGCACCACAGCCGAGTCAATTCCTCCGGACAGGCCAAGAGTGGCCTTTGAAAAACCCATTTTACCAAAGTAATCATGAATACCCATGACCAAGGCATTGTGAATACGCTGAATTCTGGAGTTGTTGTTATTAATGAATGATGATGAGGGTTTTACAGATGTAAATGGTTCGGTATCAATTACACAAAAGTCCTCCTCAAAGCTCTTCAGCTTGATTAGTATGTCGCCCTTTTCACCCATGACCATGGAGCCGCCATCGAATAGTAGCTCAGTGTTTGCACCAACCTGATTAACGTAGATAACAGGCTTGGAGTAGCGCACCACATTGCTCCGGAAAACCTCAAGCCTGCGCTCTTCCACGTTATAGCTGAATGGCGATGCCGAAATGTTGATTATTAAATCGGGGTTAAGCTTTGAGAGGTGGTTCATGGGAGCATCGCGGTAAAGCTTACCCCGTGCAAATGCCGATGTGGTGGGCTGGTCGTCCCAGATATCCTCGCAGATGGTAATGGCTACCTTAACCCCATCAATTTCAACAAGCCGGTAGTCGCCCGGGTTGGGTTCAAAGTAGCGGTACTCGTCAAAGATATCGTAATCGGGGAGCAGGGTTTTATGAAACACATCCAGTACTCTCCCATTTCCAAGTAGATATGCGGAGTTGAAAAGTAATTTTCCCGAAGAATCAGGATTTAGACTTGGTGCCCCTACTATAGCGTATGTTTCATGGCAGTGGGAGGCAATTTGGTTTACGGTGTCGTTGCACCTATCGATAAAGTGCTTATGAGTTAACAGGTCGTGAGGGGGGTAACCGCAAACCGAAAGCTCAGAGAATATGACCAGCTTTGCACCTTCGGCTTTTGCTTTTGCTATGGCACCGGTAATTTTTTGGGCATTCAGCTCAAAATGGCCTATGGTGTAGTTAAGCTGCGCTAATGCAATTTTCATCTATCTACCTAAATTTAGAAAACTATTCCTATCCTTACCGATAGGCATTGGTTTGTGATGGTTGAATTGGGGAACTCCAGTATGGGTGTTAAACCGTCGGACCATGTGAGGCCAAACTGGAGTGCGCTTTCGCCGCCAAGTGAGTATTCGCCGCCAACGCCAATGAAGTACGAGGCGAATCCCCATGCCATGTCAGCCTTAGTGGTTTCCCTTACTACATCGTTTTTTTCGTTCCAAACATGGCTTCTGATTCGTAAGCTACCGCTTACGCCAACACTGGCAAAGTACGAAGTGTACCCAATCTGGTTGGTTCTAAACTTGAAACCAACGGGGAGCGTTAGGTACTGCGACCTGTACTTGACGTTATCACCTACCTCAATGTTATAGGTACCATCGACGGTTTTCAGGGTGTAAGCCGACTGAACGAATCGGATGTTTCCCCCCAGGGAACTGATGGAAAGGCCTGATGCAAAGGCATAGCGATTTGCGAAAAACTTCTCGGCGGCGAAGCCAATGTTGAAGCCACCCACCGGCCCATTGGGGTCGTATCGTTTGGTATCGGAGTTAAACCACGAGAGCTGAGGGTCGGCAAAAACGCTGAAACTGTATTTCTGCGAAAAACACCATTGGTTAAACAGCAGCACCAAAGCCAACAGTAATACTTTATTTTTCATTCGAGGTAGCAGCTTTACAAATGAATAATCAAACCAAAGATACCTATAATTATTCCCAATTTGCGGGTAAAAATGCAAATTTCTTCGATTATTGACATCTTACCAAGTTATTTTAAAGGCTAAATTATCTTAATTAACTTTGTGGGACAAATAAATCGCCAGGAATGATAGCTTACCCCAACGCCAAAATCAATATAGGCCTAAACATAGTAAAACGCCGCTCGGATGGTTACCACGATATCGAAACGCTTTTTTACCCTTTACGGGGTTTGTACGATATTCTGGAAATCATAAGGGTTGAAGGGGAGGGGAATAAGCTGGAGTTCAGCCAAAGCGGTCTGGCGGTAGATGGTCTTTTAGAGAACAATCTATGTGTAAAGGCCTATAATTTATTGGCTCAACGGTATGGAATGCCCTACGTGAAGATGCACCTGCATAAGCTGGTGCCCATGGGAGCCGGATTAGGGGGGGGGTCATCCGATGCTGCCTTTACCCTTAGGATGCTAAGTGGTTTTCTGGAGCGCTCTTTGAGTGATGATGAGCTTTCAGCTATGGCATTGGAGCTGGGCAGCGACTGTCCGTTTTTCCTGATTAACAGGCCCTCAATTGGCAAAGGAAGGGGAGAGGTGTTAGAAACCACCCATGTCGATCTTTCCGGATACTGGGTTTTGCTGATTAATCCGGGGATACATGTAAGCACCAAGATGGCATATGAGGGCAGCAGCCCGAAACCATGGGATGTTCCGTTAGCAAGGCTGGTTGATAAACCAGTTACAGAATGGAGGAACCAACTGATAAATGATTTTGAGCAGACGGTCTTTGCTAAATACCCTGAAATAGGAACAATAAAGCAAAGACTTTATGAGCTGGGCGCAGTATATGCCTCCATGTCGGGTAGTGGATCATCGGTGTTTGGGATATTTGAAAAGGAGCCAATTGTTCCTGATGAGTTTAAACAGTATTTTCAACATAAATCCCAGTTCTAAAAAGAAAGCCCCCTGACAGGAGGCTTTCGAGTTGAATTTCCGGATGGTTATTCGATACTAACAAGCAGATAACCCTTGCTAACCCGGTCGCCCGGTTTTACGTTTACCTCCTTAACCTTACCGGCCGATGGGGCAATAACGCGGTTGTGCATCTTCATAGCGTCAAGTATAACAAGTACCTCGCCCTGTTTTACTTCTTGTCCGGGTTTGACCTTAACATCCACAATGGTTCCGGGGATGAAGGCGGTCACATTTTTATCGTCGAGTTTAGAGTATGCCATGGTCAAAACTGTTTAATGGTTAACTAATACGGTTTATTGTGGTCTAGAATGGGGGAATTCCATGCTTCCTCCAGGGACGATCGGCAACTTTGGTGCTGGAAACCTCCAGTGCATGAAGCAGAAGTTTACGGGTTTCGGAGGGTTCAATCACTGTGTCGATGTAGCCCTTAGCCGCAGCCACATAGGGGTTTGCGAATTTCTCCTTGTATTCTTCAACTTTTTGGCGGCGCATAGCTTCCGGATCGGGTGCTTCTGAAATTTCCTTGCGGAAAATGATGTTGGCAGCACCTTCGGGGCCCATAACAGCAATCTCGGCGCTTGGCCAGGCAAACACAAAGTCGGCACGGAGGTGACGTGAGCTCATGGCAATGTAACCTCCACCATAGGCCTTACGGAGAATTACGGTCATTTTGGGTACGGTGGCTTCGCTGTAGGCGTAAAGTAGCTTGGCGCCATGGCGGATAACTCCTGCATGCTCCTGGTCGATACCCGGTAGGTATCCCGGCAGGTCGACCAGGGTAACCAGCGGAATATTGAAGGCATCGCAGTAGCGAACAAAGCGGGCAGCCTTATCGGAACTGTCAACGTCCAGTACACCGGCCATAACCAGCGGTTGGTTAGCCACAAAGCCAACGGTTTCGCCGTTCAGGCGGCCAAAACCAATCACAATGTTTGCAGCCCATTTCTCTTGTATCTCGAAGAAATCGGAGTCGTCGGCAATGGCCCTGATTACATCGCGCACATCGTAGGGTTCTTTGGGATCGCCCGGAACAATGTCCTCAATGTTATAGTTCACCTTGGGCTCTTTGGGTTCAAACTTACGAGCTTTGCGAGTATTATTCCAAGGAATATAGGTGATAAGCTTCTTGATCTGTTCAAAACACTCGTACTCGCTCTCGGAGTAGAAATGGGCATTACCGGTGATTTGTGCATGAACCCTTGCACCGCCAAGGTCTTCCTGCGAAATCTCCTCGCCCAGAACCGATTTGATAACCTCGGGGCCGGTGATGAACATTTTTGAGATCTTGTCCACTACAAACACAAAGTCGGTTAGAGCGGGTGAGTAAACCGCACCACCGGCACACGGGCCAAGAATTACTGAGATTTGAGGGATGATGCCGCTGGATAGGGTGTTTCGCCAGAAAATTTCGCCATAACCGGCCAGCGAGTTCACGCCTTCCTGGATACGTGCACCACCGGAGTCGTTTATACCAATCAGGGGGATGCGCATCCGAAGGGCGTAATCCATGATCTTGGTAATTTTACGGGCATGCATTGAGCCAAGCGAGCCCCCGGCTACTGTGAAGTCTTGGGCAAATACGGCAACAGGAGCGCCGTAAATGGTTCCGGTTCCAATGATAACCCCATCGCCGTGAAGCACCTTGCCATCCATACCAAAATCACGGGCATCGTGTTCCACGAACATGTCGTACTCGTTGAACGAGTCTTCATCGAGGAGGGCGATGATTCGCTCACGAGCGGTGAGCTTTCCCATTGCCACCTGTTTGGCAACGGCCTGCTCGCCTCCGCCCTGCAGAACCTCCTCTTTGCGTTTTTTCAGCTCTTCAATTTTGTTTTTTAAAGGCATAACTTTTCATGTTAGTTAGTACTAGTGCCACCAATACCATGCATCGTGGTATTCTGAAATATGATGCAAGGTTACGAAATAGTAAGCAAAAATGAAAGGATGGGGCATGTTTTTTAGCCCCTTGGCAGAGTATTAAGTTGATTTTCTTTAAGTTGTTAAATAAACGGTCGTTCAAAACCTATTTTGGTGCCAGCCTGTATAGGCCGATGGCAATGGCAGCGTACAGAATGTTGGGAATCCATACCGAAAGTTCGGGGGGCAGGTGCCCACCCACGGCAAACATGGTGGAAAAACGCATGAACAGGATGTACGAGAAGCTCAGTGCC
Source organism: uncultured Bacteroidales bacterium (assembly GCA_937926785.1). Classification (GTDB taxonomy): domain Bacteria; phylum Bacteroidota; class Bacteroidia; order Bacteroidales; family Tenuifilaceae; genus Tenuifilum. The sequence goes on from CALBBQ010000043.1 coordinate 6,714, forward strand.
AGTCCCAATCCGATATGAAATCCAATTCCGCCTCTGACCTTGCGCGACGACAATGATACGCCAATGAGTGTTAGGATGAAAACCGAGAATGGGTAAGCGTACCGGCTGTGCTTTTCAATAATTAAAAATTCAATGGTATCAGCCCCTTGCAGCTTTTGCTCTTCAATAAAATCGTTGAGCTGGAAAAGGTTCATGGTTTCAACCATTTTCAGGCGGCGGTTAAAGTCTTCGGGGGTTAGGTATATTGTGCTATCTATTGTTTCGCCACGGATGATCTCTTCACCCTGATCGGTATAGTTGCGGATGTAGTAGCGGTTAATAGTCCACTTGGCTTTTATGGAATCCCACCGGGCATTTTCGGCCAGGAGTTTGGAAACCAAACGGTTTCCTTCAAATTTTTCTATGGAGAGGTTATAGGCGGTATTGTTATAGCTGTTAAACGACCTCATGAAAACGAAGATGCCCGGGCGAACCTGCCGGTGAATGTTCCGGTCGGTATTCACATAGGTTTTTTTTACATACTTATTCTCAAAATCAATTCGGACAGCGTTAGCCGGAGGTATTATAAAACTGGTGAGGATAAATGAAAATATGGCAATGATGGTAGCCGACACGAAGTATGGGAAAAGCATGCGTTTGAAGCTTACTCCGCTACTTAGTATGGCAATAATCTCTGTGTTGTAGGCCATTTTTGAGGTAAAAAAGATTACCGCGATGAACACAAAGAGCGAGCTGAACAGATTGGCAAAGTAGGGAATAAAGTTGAGGTAGTACCTGAAAATGATTTCGTTCAAGGGGGCATCCTTTTCCATGAAGTCATCAATCTTTTCGGCCAGATCAAAAATTACCGCAATGCCCACAATCAGAATTATGGCGTAAAAGTAGGTGCCAATAAACTTTCTGATTATATACCAGTCTAGTATCTTCATGTTTAACCCTATAAACGTTTGGAAACCTTTTTAACCATCATGTTTTTCCATGGGGCAAAATCACCCTCTAAAATATGTTTACGGGCTTCCTTTGCCAGCCAAAGGTAAAAGCCCAAATTGTGAATGCTTGCAATTTGCGGGCCCAACATTTCGCCAGCAATAAACAGGTGGCGTAGGTAGGCTTTAGTATAGCGGTTATCTACAAAAGTTGAGCCAAAGGGGTCGATTGGGGTAAAATCGTTTTGCCATTTTTTGTTTCGTATGTTGATAATACCCTCGGAGGTGAAGAGCATTCCGTTACGTCCATTTCGGGTAGGCATGACGCAATCGAACATATCAACTCCCAATGCTATGGATTCAAGAATGTTTTCAGGGGTTCCCACTCCCATCAGGTATCGGGGCTTATCTTTTGGAAGTATGGCGTTCACCACCTCCACCATCTGGTACATCACTTCGGCGGGTTCTCCAACGGATAAGCCCCCTATGGCGTAGCCATCGCGGTTGTACTTCTGAACATTCTCGGCAGCACGTTTGCGGAGGTCGGGGTAAACGCACCCCTGAACAATTGGGAACAGGGTTTGGCTATGCCCGTATAGCGGTTCGGTAGAGTCGAAACGCTGTACGCACCGTTCCAGCCATTTTTCGGTGAGGTCGAGCGACTTGCGTGCGTAATCATAGTCGGCATCGCCCGGAGGGCATTCATCGAATGCCATCACGATGTCGGCACCTATAATCCGCTGGATATCCATCACGTTTTCGGGGGTAAACAGGTGCGCCGAACCGTCAATATGGGACCGGAACGAAGCCCCTTGCGCCGTTAGCTTCCGCATATCAGCCAGCGAAAAAACCTGGTAGCCACCGCTATCGGTGAGTATGGGGCGTTCCCAGCTCGAGAATTTGTGCAACCCGCCGGCTTGCTGCAGCACATCCAAACCCGGGCGGAGGTACAGGTGATAGGTATTTCCCAGGATAATCTGAGCGTTGATGTCGTTCTCCAGCTCCCTGTGCGAAACTCCCTTAACGCTTCCCACCGTGCCAACAGGCATAAAGATGGGGGTTTCTATTTGACCATGGTCAGTGGTAATTACTCCGGCACGCGCTGAGGTTTGACTATCGGTTTTGGCTAACTTGAAATCCATCTGCTTACAAAAATCCTTGCAAAGATAACCTAAATACTTTTAGGTTACTGCTACGTATTGAATATCTTAGCTGTTTAGCAACAGGAACGGGTAAAGGCAAAAATTAATGTTTGATAATGTTCATGAGCCAGGTGGGCTCTTCGTTAATTTTTTCGCCAGCGTAGTAAACGCGCTCCAGGTATAGCCCTGATGGAGGAGCAGTAAACTTGGCCGGCAACGAGGAATACTCCCTGAAAAACGAGTCGATATCGCTTTCGCTGAGCTTACCCATTCCCACCTGCACCAGTGTACCTACCATACGTCGAACCTGTTTCCAGAGAAAGTGCGACCCAACGATATGGATCAGGATTGAATCGTCAACCTCAAAAATTTTGAGATGGTCAATTTTGACAAGGGTCGAATCCCCTTCCTTTTCAGGGGCTCCGAACGAGCGATAGTCCTTCATACCCACAAAGTGTTGGGTTACGGCTGCCATTGCCTCAACATTAAGGGGTTCCTTAACCCACCAGCTGTAATCCTTGCCAAATGCTGTACGGCGGCGCGCGATGTGGTAAACGTAGCTACGGTTTTTGGCATCGTAGCGGGCATGGAAACGGGGGCTCATTTTAACCATTTCCAGTATGTTGATGGAGGAGGGGAGTACCTCGTTCAGCCGTTCCATGGCTATGTAGGGCGGCATGGCCGAGTCGATATCGAGATGGGCTACCTGCGCCAGCGCGTGAACACCCGCATCGGTTCTGCCCGCACCGTATAGTTCATAGTTGGTGATACGGTACACTTCCTTAATGGCATCCATTAGCTTGCCCATTACGGTTGCCGCTTCGCGTTGGAACTGCCATCCGCGATAGCGCGAGCCATCGTACTCTATGGTTAGTTTAAATCTTGGCATTGGCTATTTTCACTTTGAAATTTTAGCAAAGGTAAGCCTAAAAATGAGGATAAAAAAAGTGGGTAAGCTACTTATATCGCACCGCTACAACCGCTTACCCTTGCTACCTTCCGGTCCTGGGGGGGTTCAGCAGGAGCTGGTCGTATAAGACTTACCCGGCACAAAGATAGCTAAACTTTACAATAACTCTTATTGCCTCTAGCTTTTTTTAGCAATTTGCATATATTTGCATTGAAACTAAACCTTTAAAAAAATGGAAAACCAAGGAAATCCTTTTCTAAAGCATTCAATGAATTATGGGCTAATAATGGGAATCTTACTGGTTGTACTAAGCCTTGTTACCTACCTGCTTGGAGTGATAAAGCCACCTTTTTGGGTAAACCTTATTAAATACGCAATTATGATTGGAGTGATTGTTTGGGGTACAAAAAATATCGCGATGAGGTATTGGGTGGCACAATTACCTATGGTAATGCTTTGGGTTTTGGTGTGATGTTATCGCTTTTTGCAGGAATCATTTTGGCGGTTTTTACATTCATTCAAATGACGGTGATAGACCCTGAGTACATCAGCAAACTTATAGCGATAGTTGAGGAAGAACTCGCAAGCAAGGGCATGGCCGATGACCAGATAGAAATGGCCTTAGAAATGCAGAAAAAGTTTATGACCCCCGCATTCATTTCCATTTCTGCAATATTTAGATTGGTTTTTATGGGGTTTATCTTCTCTTTAATAACTTCAATCTTCCTGAAAAAGGAAAAGTCGCCTTTTGAGGGGAGCGAGGTGATGGAGTAAGTTCTGAATTCAATCTTTTAAGCATGGATATTTCAGTCGTAGTTCCTCTTTACAACGAAGACGAATCGCTTCCTGAACTCATGGAGTGGATTGCCCGGGTGATGGATGCCAACGGATTTACCTATGAAGTAATCATGGTTGACGATGGCAGCACCGACAGCAGCTGGAGCGTGATAGAAAAGCTAAAGCAAAAGTATTCATCGCTTCGGGGCATTAAGTTCCGCAGGAACTACGGTAAGTCGGCTGCGCTGCAGGTGGGTTTTACCGCTGCCAAAGGCGATGTGGTGGTTACCATGGATGCCGACCTGCAGGACAGCCCCGATGAGATCCCAGAGCTGTACCGTATGGTAATGACCGATGGGTTCGACCTGGTATCGGGTTGGAAACGCAAGCGATACGACCCCTTACTTACAAAACGTATCCCCAGTAAACTTTACAATGCCACGGTTCGCATGGTCAGCGGCATCAAGCTGCATGACATGAACTGCGGGCTTAAAGCCTACCGAAATACCGTGGTGAAGAGCGTTGAGGTTTACGGCGAGATGCACCGTTACATCCCGGTGCTGGCCAAGCAGGCAGGCTTCAAACGGATAGGTGAAAAGGTGGTGCAGCACCAAGAACGTAAGTACGGCACTTCAAAATTCGGTTGGACCCGTTTTATCAATGGTTTTCTCGACCTGATGTCGGTCATTTTTGTTTCCAGGTTTGGCAAAAAACCCATGCATTTTTTTGGTACTTTGGGAACGCTAATGTTTCTTGCTGGCGGAGCGATTGCGGTTTGGTTGGTGGGTAGCAAGCTTTGGGCTCAGTTTCATCAGCTCAAGTACAGGCCTGTTACGGATCAACCCCTCTTTTACATTGCCCTTGTAGTGGCTGTAATTGGTGTGCAACTTTTTACTGCAGGCTTTATTGGCGAGCTGGTTGCTCGCAGCTCGTCCGACAGGAATGTGTATCTTATTGAGAAGGAAATTTAGCGGATTATTCCCTAAAAAGTTGTTGAATAACATACATACAAGTAGCACCATTAAGGTGCTATTTTACTTTATTTGTGGGGAATAACTAATAGGATATGAAAGCACTACTTTCGCATCGTTCAATCAGAAAATACAAGAGTGAACCAATTGACGAATCGTTACTTCAGGAGATTCTTACCGCCGGAACCCGTGCTTCAACCACCGGCAATATGCAGGTTTACAGCATTATTGTTACCAGAGATGAAGAGATCAAGCGTCAGCTCTTACCCTTGCATTTCAACCAGCAGATGGTAGTGCAAGCACCGGTGGTGCTCACCTTTTGTGCCGATTTTAACCGTTTCAACAAGTGGTGCCTGCAGCGCAGGGCAAACCCGGGATATGACAACTTCCTGTCGTTCTTTACCGCCGCAATCGATGCACTTTTGGTGGCTCAAAATGTTTGTATTGCAGCGGAGGAAAGGGGGTTGGGGATCTGCTACTTGGGCACCACAACCTATACCGCCGATAAGATCGTCGAAGTTTTAAAGTTACCTAAGGGAGTTGTCCCGGTAACAACCGTGGTCATGGGCTATCCCGATGAACAACCCGAACTTACCGATAGGTTGCCGCTTGCCGGCGTGGTTCATTACGAGGTTTACCACGACTACTCCGAGGGTGATATTGACCAGATATACCAACACAAGGAGTCGCTGCCACTAACTAAAAAACTCCTGGAAGAGAACAATAAGGAAACCCTTGCCCAGATTTTTACGGATAACCGTTATAAGCTCAAGGATAATGTGGCATTCTCAAAAAATCTTCTCAGGGTGCTTGAGCAGCAAGGGTTTATGAACAACGACCGTTCGGAATAGGATGAAGTGGTATAAATGCAAAGGGACGCTTGTGTAAGCGTCCCTTTTTTTACAATAGCTCTGGGTTAGTTAGTCGGTCCGTTATCAATTCTTGATTCAATCACGCTCTGGATGGATGAAGATACGTTTGATAGAAAGTCATAACCGGTTTGGCTTTCGATGTAATCAACGGTGGTTCGGTAGTAGCCCCAGGGTTGGCTGTTCACCGTTTGGGTGTTGGGCATCCAAACGGCAATTACACGGGTTGAGGTGGTTATGCGCGATACATCGTTTGAGCCAACGGGAAGAACCACAATGATTTTCCATACATACGCAGGAACGGTTATGTTTTTTGTAGAAATGGTGGTTTTATATCCAGCGGAGCCGGTTCCTCCTTGCCCCCATGGCCCGGAAATGATGTACAGCTCATTGCCGGAATCGATGAGCTTTCTGCAGTAATTCTCAAGGTTAGCCCAGGTAATCTGGTTGTTATTGGGTGCCTGGGGAACCATGTTGGTCATCAGGAATGTGGCCGAGTTATCGGTGGTTGTTGAGGTACGGTCGGCGCTGGGGCACATGTGGCCGCGGTCAAAACCCGATTTGCTGTAGTCGGTTGCACCAACCCAAACCCAACCGGTGGGCAGGGTATTATCGGCCCTGAAATCGTCCTGCCTTGGAGCAGCTCCAATCCATGCGCTGCTCAGGTGCCACGATACCCAGTTGCAGGTGAGCTTGCTATTATTGTACGATAGTACGTACTGGGGTTTCACCATCAGGTAGTTGTTGGGGTAAGCAGTGCTGGCAATTGCACCTGATGGGTTACCGAGTGCCAGGTTATCGTCGCGTGTGGGCGTGGTAGAGTTGTCGGTAATCCGGAAATCGTCGATATTGATACGGTATGAGCCACCCGAAACCTTCCGGATTTCGAAACGCACATTGCCTGTAAGGTTAACCGTGAAGGTGGCTTTGGTTAGTGTGGTTGAAGAGGTGGTAACGGTTGACCCCACTTTGCTCCAGCTGCTCCCGCCATTAGTCGATACCCAAAGCTCCCAGGTGCTTGTTCCATCAGTCCCGTATTTTGCATGGTAAATCTCAACCGTTGCGGCCCCGTTTGCTTTATCAAACAGCATGGATACTTTACCGGAATTGATTATTCGTACCGATTTTGTCCCATTTTTCCTATCGCTTGTTGTGGTGCCCAGTAGGGCATCGTTCAGGTACCAGGTTCCTGTTGATAGGGTAACGTTGGCTCCGGCATAGGATGTTTTTGTACCGGTTTCATAATTCTCAAAGAGCTCGGCTGTTGCCTTGTCAAAGGTGTCCTGTGGCATAGCCGTTTCAATCTGAAAATCTTTAGTTTTTACCGGAATAGTGTCTTTCTCACAGGCAGTAAGGCCCAGAAAAAGGGATGCAGCAAAGGTTATCATCATAAACCTGATAGTTCTTTTCTGGTATAACATATTTGTATGTGTTTGGGGGTTGGTGCGGTAAATGTAGGTTAGAAAGTTAAATGGACTGCAAGGCAAAGGTTATCATTTTATTAACATTTTAATTTCATTTTTTAACCGGGCTTTGCTTTACTGGCATATCTATTGCAAGAGGTATTGTAAAATTAATGAGTATGAAATGTAACCCCTTGCTGTTAGCGCTACTTGTTGGCTGCACTAGGCCAACAAGTAACGAGGCCTTGACGCGAGCAATTGATAGTTTGGCCAAAGAGGTTAGCCTGCTAAGAATGGAGTTAAACAAGTGCGATTCTGCTGAAATGAAAAGTAGCAAAACCTACGATACCATTGTGAACGAAAGATTTAAAGATAATGGTAAAAGGATAAAACCCCAACGGGATACGGTGAAAACTAAAGAGGCTAAAAAGGAGGCTGATAGTGATACCCTATTCTACAAGTTTACCGATGGCAGGTTGTCCGTAAAGGTGCATCCATGGCAGAACGGGAAGCAAATTATTGAGGTATTCTCGGTACAGGGCGATGTGGTTTACACGATGGAGAACGCAAGGCTGAGCTATCAGGTATCGAATACGTTGCATTTTCGTCCCGATGGCTCATTGGATAAGGTGAAAAGCCATATGAATCCCGGCGCCAGTTTATACTGGTATGAGTCGATTACCCGGTTTGATACCGATAACCAGCCAAGCTGGATGATGACATATCAGTACCCGCAAATGTCGGCCCTTGATGCGATGGGGGAGAAATACCTTTGGAAAAGGAGCGAAAAGCGATGGGTGAAGCAGGAATATATTGAAGAGACCAATACCCTGCCTGGGCAGTAAAAATCCCTACCGGCAGTACCGGTAGGGAATCCCAAACATTTGAAAAAACGGACACTATTTAAAAGCCTTTTCAGGTAACCCATCACCCTCAATGCTGAGTCGTTTGAAGTAGTCGGGAACCGGACGACCCATCAACTCATCAACAAACATTTTGGCCAACCCCATACCCAGCATAAAGCCTTGGCCACGTAAGCCTGTGAATAGCCCATGTTTTGGGTCGATGTACATGCGGGGTTCCACATAGTAGCCTGCCCATACAGCCTGGAAACCTACTGAGCTGAGCTGAGGTATCCAGTTGGAGAATATTTCTGAGGCTATTTCAAGGAAATCCTGCGAGTTAATTTTGAGGTTCTTATCGGTTTCGCGGGGGTCAACTGCCGGCGAGGCACAACCAATTATCTGGCCTGTTTCAGCCAGCTGCTGGCCATACACGGCAACAAACCCCTTGTAGTTTCGCCTGTCGATGAGCATTCCCAGCGGGTTGCCATTGATGCCAAGCCAGGGCAACCTGCGGGTAATGAATGCCTGGTGCTTAACCGGATAGATACCGGTGAAAATACCCAGCTGGCGGCTGAACTTTTCGCCCGATGGGCCAAGTGCATTCACAAAGTTATCGGCGTGGTACTCAATGTACTCTCGGTTGTGGTCGCGAACCAGCGCCACAAAGCCTTTACCGTTGCGGTGAACGCTAATCAGTTCGGCATCCTCTTTCACTGTGCCACCATGCTCAATACCCAGTTTGCGGAGCAGGTCGACCACTTTGCCTGGGGTTGCCTGCCAACAACCTCGTGTAATAAGGGCTGCCTGGTAGGTGCTTAGCTTATCGTTCATGAAGGGCGATATTTCCTTTCGGAAATCGGAGGGCTGAACCATGTATGCATCGCTCCATGCCATGGAGGCCTCAAGGGCAAGCATCATGTTATCGTCGTGGGCAAAAGTTACATAGTTTATAGGGCGATAATCGATGTCCGATACCTTTTGAAGTTCCTTGAATATCTCGTGGTTCTGACGGGCAATATCGGCAATTTCAGGGAGCGAGAATGCGGTTCGGCCCCCGGCTATATTCCGCCAGCTGGCACCACGGCCAAAGTTAAGCATAACGGGGCGTAAGCCCGCCTCGGCCATGTAGCGGAACAGTGCGCTACCACCTATACCACCACCGGCAATTAGTGCCGAGACCTTTTCAACCCTGGCTTTTTTACCATTAACTCCTGTTACGTAGGTCTCGGGAACCTCTTTGGGGTAAAGCTCTCCCATGGCAACCTGGTTGCTAAGCGGGCCACGGGGTGTTGCATCGCCAACAATTTGAATACCCATTGGGGCAAGGGTTGTTTTTAAGCGTTTGATACAGCGTTTACCCCGGCATGCACCCATGCCAAGGCGGGTGGTATGCTTTATCTCATCGGCCGAAATGAACTTCCGGTCGCCAATGGTGGTAAGTATCTCATCGAGGCTTACATCATCGCAGTGGCAAACGTAAATCTTCTCCTGCGGTTTGTACTCAACGGGCTTTATCTGTAAGGGTTCAGGTAACTTTGTTTTTACAATAAAACCGCGCGCTGCCAGCATGTCATCGCCATGCAGGTTCAGCGATTTTACCCGTGCCACGTTAGTTTTATTGGGTTTGCGAAGTATCTTTTCGATAACGCCATCGCCTAGCACGTTTCCATTGTTATCGACCAGGTAAACCTCGGCACCCTCCTGGGCTTCGTACTCAATGGGAAGGAAGAGCCAATCCTTGGCATAGCTGTAGCCGAAAATGGCTAGGCCGGGACACTGGTAAACGCAATCCATGCAGCCCACGCACTTCTCAAAATCGATATGGGGCACTGTGCTGGTCGAATTCTTGGTGATTGCCCCATGAGGGCATGCAAAGGTACACGGGTTGCAGGCAAATCCATACAGACAGTCGATTTGAACGAAGGGCTTACGGTTACGGCGTTCCTCGGTGGGGCGGAAGGGCTCCTCGATTATCCTTACCGGATGTTGCTGGCTATCGATGTACTCCTTGCTGATGTTGAGGTAGGTGTCGTAGCTGCACCGAACACCAAGCTCCTGAAGAATTTCGTAGGCCACCTGTTTGCCACGCAGAACGGCACTGGTACCCTCGCCAATGCGAATGGCATCGCCGGCACCGTAGCAGTTTCGTCCAAAAATCTCATTACCCTTTATCAGCAGCTGGTCGTCGGGAACCAAGCCCGTACAGATGTTGATGGCATCAATACCCTCAATCATCTGTTCAGTCCCGGGTATGGGTTTAAAATCCTTTGCATCGGCAATTATGGCACCAACTATACCGGTTCGGGTTTCGTTGGGTATGGCCTTAACTAAGATTTTACCCAACATAATAGGAATCCCCAAACGGCGAACCCTATTGGCTTGAACCGGGAAGCCCCCCTCACGAGGCATGGCCTCAATAATAGCCTTAACTCTGGCACCAGCCTGCATTAGTTGGTAGCTGGTGAGGTAGCCAATATTTCCGGCACCAACGGTAAGCACGTTCTTACCCAGCAGGGTGAACTCCTGGTTCATCATCTTTTGTACTACAGCTGCCGTGTAAACGCCCGGAAGGTCGTCGTTTTCAAAAGTGGGCATGAAAGGTACGGCTCCGGTGGCTATTACCAGGTAGTCCGATTCCACGTAGTAGATTTCCTCAGTTTTTATGTTCTTAACGGCTATACGCTTGTTCTCAAGAATATCCCACACGGTGCTGTTTAGGAAAATGCCCTCGTGGTTAGTACCGGCAAGGGTGCTGGCAATCTCAAAGCCCCGCATGCCACCAAACTTCTTTTCACGTTCAAAGAAGAAGAACTGGTGGGTTTGCATATTGAACTGTCCGCCTATGGTGGCATTATTGTCAATCACAATGTTCTCAACACCATGCTCAAGGAGTATTTCGCGAGCGGCAAGACCAGCGGGGCCAGCACCAATTATGGCAACGGTGGTTTTGTAAACTTTTGTGCTTTCCTGTTTATTGGCTGGTTTCACATCGGGAGTGTACTCGTGGGGAATTTCTTTAACCTCTGAAACTCCATCGACAGGGGTTATACAGATACGCTTAATTTGTCCATCGACAAGCATTTCGCAGGCTCCACACTTACCAATACCACACTCAAGGCTACGTTCGCGGTTTTCAATGCTATGGCTGTGTACCGGATAGCCTGCCTGGTGCAAAGCAGCAGCAATGGTGAACCCCTTTTCTCCTTTTACCTCTTCCCCGTTAAACCTGAAGGTAACCGTTTCGCGTTGGGGTACCTCAAGAATTGGGTGTTTATCTATTTTATGCATGGCGTTAATGCTTTAGTGTAACACTGAACTTAAATTTTCGCGAAAGTATTTTTTAGTGGGATAGATTACAATGACTAATGTCAATATTAACCTAAAAGTCTGAATGTCATTCGGTTCTCAAGAAGTTAGCTTGGTTTAGCTCGTTTATGTTACAAATGTTTACACTATTGTCCGACTAAAATGCAAATAATGGGTCTTGCGCCAATATATGCATGATAATCAGATATTAAAATTCATTACGAAAAAGAGACCTCCCCCTCAAAACAATAGTTGAAGTTGTCCATGTAGGCTGGGTCTCCCTC
>CALBBQ010000044.1 GCA_937926785.1 uncultured Bacteroidales bacterium
GGGCGAAAGGCTACCGGGAGCTAGTGTAACTGTTAAAGGAACTGTTCGAGGCACCATCACGGACATGGAAGGCAACTTTCAAATTGAAGTACAACCCGGCGACAAAACACTAGTTTTTTCGTTCGTGGGTTTTGATGACACTGAAGTGGAAATAGGTGCGCTCAGAGTAATTGATGTAACCCTAAATGTAAAATCAACTCAACTGCAAGAAGTGGTTGTTGTTGGGTATGGTACTCAAAAAGCAAAAGACCTTACTGCCCCCATAGTTACTGTGAAAGGTAATGACCTTACTAAACAGGTTACATCAAATCCTATGAATGCCCTTCAGGGGAAGGTTGCTGGTGTGCAGATAATTAACAGTGGTGCTCCGGGAAGCGGTGCCACAGTTAAGATACGAGGTGTAGGTTCGATAGGCGATTACGCCAAACCACTTTATGTTGTAGACGGAGTGTTTGTTGATAACATCGACTTTTTGAGTTCAAGCGATGTTGAAGAACTGACTGTGCTTAAGGATGCTTCAGCATCGGCTATATACGGGGTAAGAGCTGCCAATGGCGTTATTATTATAACCACCCGAAAAGGGAAATCAGGAGTACCTGCGGTATCCTACGATAGCTATGTTGGTTTGCAAGTGCCTGTCAATATTCTTAAAATGGCGTCAAAAGACCAATACGTAACCCTTCTAAACGAGGCGAATGAAAATATACCAGGATACGTTCCCAAAAATTCTGCCGATTACCCTACTAGTACCGATTGGTATCAGGAACTGGTTCGTCCAGCCGGGATGAATAATCACAACCTGGATATTTCTGGTGCTACCGATAAAACATCGTACTCAATTGGAGGCAACTTTTTATACCAAAACGGAATCATGGATGCCCAAAATAGCTATCAGCGATACAACATTAGAGGTAGGCTTGATCAACAGGTAAACAAAAAACTGAAAATTGGTATAAATACTATAATCTCAAATTATAACAAGTACAACCCTAACACTGGAGCATTTTTTGGTGCCTATGTAAACCCACCCGTGTACTCTGTATACGACCCAGCTAACACCGATGCCTATCCGGTAAAGTTTGGAGCACCTCAAAAGTACGGTTTTGGAAACCAATACGGAAATCCTGTTGCATCAGCATATTATGCCGATAACTTCGAGAAGGGTAACAAGGAGGTTTTCAGCATATATGCTGATTTTGATATAATAAAAGATAAACTCTCATATCGCGCTTCATACAACGAAGACAAGGCAAACTGGAATCAAAGGTTCTACACGCCCCAGTTCTACGTAGGTGGTTCGCAGGGTGTAACTAAATCAAGTTTAACCAAAACCTTTGGAAACGCATCAAAGCAAATCATTGATAACCTATTGACCTATAAGAATTCCTCTGATAAACTATCATACTCATTACTGCTTGGCCATTCCATTAGAATGGAAAAATGGGAAACCCTATCGGGTTATGCAAACAGCGTTCCAGGCTATGATGACCAGTCGAAATATTTAATTAATGGTTCGTTCCGCGATAGAAATGCATACGATGCTGCCGCACGCTATAATGGTCTTTCATTTTTTACCCGAGGAACACTGAACTATTCTGATAAGTATTTAGCCACAATTACCTTCCGAGCCGATGCCAGCTCAAAATACCAACAAAAATGGGGCTATTTTCCTTCTGTAGGTTTTGCCTGGAATGTTACTCAGGAAAGCTATGCCTGGTTTAATGATACGTTTGCCAACCTAAAGGTGAGAGCAAGTTGGGGGATGCTTGGTAACGATAACATTCCCTCAAATTCATCGATCATACTGGGTCAAACTGGGGTGGGTAGTTCCGGTGTATTTGGCGATAACCTGGTGGATGGGATGGGAGCACAAACAGTGCTCCAGAATTACCTGAAATGGGAAACGGTAACCGAAATTGACCTGGGTATCGATTACACTTTGAAAAACCAAAAGTACTATGGTGAAATTGACTTCTACCGAAGAGTAACCAACAATGTTGTTTTCTATGCTCCAATTGCTACTGGTGGTGGTATTGCCGAATTGTTGGGAAATAACGGCAAAGTGTTGAATACAGGGGTCGAATTCTCACTAAACTACAAAAACGAGATTTCTAAAGACCTAAACTATACCCTTTCATTTAATACCACTTTTAACCACAATGAGGTAATGGAACTACAGGGGAGAGAATACATTCCAAGTGGCTACGTTAGAGGTAATTACACCACCCGAACTGCTGTTGGGCACCCCATTGGATCGTTTTACGGATATGAAATTGAAAGCGTATACAAGAGTGAACTTGATGCTCTCCGCGATCCGGTAAGCCAAGCCATTAAGGACAAAGGCTATTTCAAATATAAAGATCAAAATGGCGATAAGGTGATTGATGAGAAAGACAAGGTTTTCCTAGGAAGTGCAGTACCCTGGTTAATTGGCGGTTTCGATATGGGTTTAAACTTCAAGAAGTTTGACCTTAGCATTTCCATTACTGGGCAATATGGGAATAAGATTCTCAACGCCAAAAGGATGAACAGGGACGTGTTCTCCGACGGAAACTACGATGAAGATTTCTACAAGAACAGATGGACCCCCTCTAACAAATCGACAGACTACCCCTCGGCAGAAGCATACAATTCGTCGTTCACCCAACAAGCCAATAATTTTTTTGTGGAGAATGGTTTTTACATCCGGGTTCAAAACATTCAGATTGGCTATACAACTGATAAAATACCGTATGTACCAAAATTCCGGGTGTTTTTTACCACCCAACGCCCTTATACATTCTTCACCTACAAAGGCTTTACCCCTGAAGTGGGAGGTTCACCCATTAGTAGCGGCATAGATTTTAACGTGTATCCAATGCAAGCCATTTATACACTGGGTGTTAAGTTAATTTTCTGAAATACTTAAAACACTATAACTATGAAAAAGATTAAATACATATTACTCACAATTATTGCAACACTCTTGCTTTGGAACTGTGAGGATTTCTTAGATTTTAGGCAAGAAGCAACCTTGCCAACCACAGGTATTGATTACACAAAAGCAGAAAACATCTTTCTTTCAGTAAGTGCAGCATACGCAAAATTGAGGAATTGGGGTGCTCATGTTTTTCCATACATTGGAGCATTTGAAATAGCCTCAGATAATGCTGACAAAGGCAGTACTCCCGAAGATAACCCGGAAATGCGCAACATAGATGAGCTGAATTTCCAACCCACCAATGGGCTAATTAATAGCCTATGGACTGGCTACTACGACATTGTAAGCGGCGCAAACTATGCGATTCATCAAATGCCGCTCTTTGTTCAGAACCTGCAAAACAAATCGGACCGCGATTACGCCATTCAATGCCAAGGCGAAGCTAAAGTAATCAGAGCATACGCCTACTTTAACCTCACCCGCCTTTTTGGAAGAGTCCCCATAGTTGACACTATCCTATCGTCGGAACAGTTGGCGGCACTTAACCAGGCAAATACAAGCGAGCTGTACGACTTTATTGAAAAGGATTTAGAGGAAGCCATAGTCGTACTGCCCGATGGATACACCAAAGAGTGGGGCGGCAGAATTTCAAAGTATACTGCGATGGCCATAAAGGCAAAGGTTCATCTTTACCAAGCCGAATGGGATTCGGTAGCCTCACTAACCGATAAGATAATTGCTTCGGGCAGGTTCCGATTACTGGATAACTTCCGTGAAGTTTTCAGCCTCGATGGCGAGAACTCTAAGGAATCGCTTTTTGAAATTCAAAGTTCAACCTTGGGTAAATCATCGGGTGATGCTGCTTATCTGGAATATGGATATGTTCAAGGACCTAGAGGAAACTCTCCGGCAAACATGCAGGGTTGGGGATTCTGCACGCCAAGTCAAAACCTTATAGATTTTTACAATTCACGAGGCGAAGTAGTAAGACCCGCTACTACTCTTCTTTATCGAGGTACAAAAACCCCGGAAGGGGATAGCATCAAGAATAGCTGCACTAATCCGGTTTATAACGGGAAAGTATATACTCCCTCATCCAGCAATAAATGGGTTTACAATGGGTATGGATTCGATCATAACATCAGGGTTATTAGATACTCCGACATACTCCTGATGTATGCCGAAGCAAAAGTTCAGGGTGCTACGGTGGCTACAACCTGCGGGCTTAGCGCCGATAACGCCCTGAACCTTGTTCGAAATCGAGCCGGACTCACAGATTTGACCGGGGCAACACTTCAAGATATCTGGGATGAACGCCGCGCCGAACTGGCAATGGAGGAAGATAGGTATTTTGACCTAATACGCACCAATCAGGCAGCAACAGCGCTAGCATCAAAAGGTTTTACTGTAGGAAAACATGAGCATTACCCTATTCCTGCAGCACAAATGCAACTGAATCCGAATTTAACTCAAAATAGCGGATATTAATAACAATCATTTTTTAACCTAATGTCTAACTAAAATTAAGTCCTATGAAGAACATGTTTAGAATTTCTGGTGCGCTTCTTTTTAGCGCAATCGTAGCTGGTGGATTAATTTTCACCGCATGCAGCAAAGACGATGAAAGTGGCGATAATGGAAAGGTTGATCCAAGTACCATTGCAACTGCAAACCTGGTAGCCTACATCCCGTTCGAAAACAATGCAACAGAGCAGATTGGAAACCTTACCCCAACCCAGCAACCTGGCGTTACCTACGTTGCAGGACGTAGGGGTAAAGCCTACCAGGGTGCCAACGGAGCTTACCTACGTTACAACCTCCCCACTAACAGTAAGTTGAAAACCCTAACCTCCTACTCCATAGCCATGTGGCTAAAATCGCCAAAAGTTGATGGTACACCAGTACCCAAAATTATTGAAATCGGAAAATCCGATGACCTGTTCTGGGGAAACCTCACTTTAATGATTGAGAGACTTACTGCAGCAGGGGCCGACTCCCTTTTCTTTAAACTTCATTTTAAGAAAGTTGGCGCAACCTGGGAGGGCCAATGGATTGAACTTAAAAAATCCTTATTCCAGGTTAACAAATGGATGCACCTGGTTTTCCAGTACGATGCTACTACATCTAAATTTATGGTCTTCCTGAACGGAGCAAAGATTGAATTCCCTGCTTCCACCGAAAACAGGTACGCTGATGACCAGCAAACACCCCTTGGAAACCTGAACTTCCAAAATGCTGATGTGCTTAACATTGGTGCATGGAGACCCAAAACCGATAACCAGGCAACCGATGAGTGGATGGGCTGGTTTATGGGTAACTTAGATGAACTTCGTATTTACGACAAGGCTCTTTCTGCAACAGAAGTTAAGGCACTCTACGATGCTGAAGTTTCACAAATAACAGAATAGTACAAATTTATGGGCAGGGGGTGTATAAATCCCCTGCCCTTTCTAAAACTCTTTCTTAAATGAAATATATCAGCTTCATAATTTTGCTTGCTACTCTTTCTTTTCAGTGTAAAAAGGAAGAAACCGTTACCGCCATTGGAAATATTGTCGTGGATTCATTGAAAATTAATGGGGTACCAGTTCCTGACAACGGGGAGATCTGTAATGTTTCTTTCAGGCCAACCATTGAAGTTTACTTCAACAAAAGGGTTGATAGCTCAAAGATTAATACATTTAATATTTATTTCTCCGGAAATATCTATAACAACTATAGCTATCATTTCTTGAATAATTTTAAGACTCTTGTTATAAGCCCAAACATCAATCTTAATTCACTTTTCAAATACCAGTTCACCATACTAGAGGGTAGGAACCTGGGTGGGAATATCATAAATGGGTATACAGCCAGGTTTTTAACCATGCTAGATTCAACCGATAAATTTCCACAGCTCTCCGATAGCGACCTTCTGACCCTAATTCAGCAAAAAACCTTCAAGTATTTTTGGGATTTTGGACACCCTGTTAGTGGGTTGGCTCGAGAACGCAACACCTCTGGTGATGTTGTAACAATAGGTGGTAGCGGGTTTGGTATTATGTCCATCATAATAGGAATTGAACGCGGTTTTATAACGCGTTCAGAGGCGATTATCCGTTTTTCCACAATTATAAACTTTCTTAGGGATGCCGATCGTTTTCATGGGGCTTGGGGGCACTGGTACAATGGCACGACGGGGAAACTAATACCTTTTAGTACCAACGACAACGGAGGCGATCTAGTGGAAACAGCCTTTTTAGTTCAGGGTCTTATCACTCTCCGCCAATACCTGAACCCAAATGATGAAATAGAAAACAGTTTAATTAACCAGATAAACGAACTTATTAATGGTGTAGAGTGGAACTGGTACACCAAGGGTGGAGAGAATGTGCTATACTGGCATTGGTCGCCCACGGTTGGCTGGGCTATGAACATGCAGGTTACAGGTTATAACGAAGCATTAATTGTATATGTTTTGGCCGCTTCATCTACCACATACCCTGTAAATGCTCAGGTTTACCATTCGGGATGGGCTAGGAACGGGGCTATTGTTAACGGGAAATCATTTTATGGCATTCAGCTGCCAGTAGGATTTGATTATGGGGGACCTCTTTTTTTTGCTCACTATTCTTTTCTTGGCCTCGATCCTCGTAATCTACAGGATAACTACGCTAACTACTGGACACAGAATGTAAATCATTCCCTTATAAATCAAAAGCATTGTGTACTTAACTACCGGAAATACCCCCTTTATAGTGACGAATGCTGGGGGTTAACCGCTTCCGATGATAACAATGGTTACGGCGTTCACGAGCCCACTCGCGATATCGGGGTTATTTCGCCTACTGCTGCGCTTTCGTCAATGCCATACACCCCTGAAGAATCTATGAAGGTTGCCCGTTTTCTGTATTACAAGTTAGGCGACAGAACTTGGGGAGAATATGGCTTCTATGATGCTTTTAATGTATCAGCCGGATGGTGGGCAAACTCGTACCTTGCTATAGACCAAGGCCCCATCATCGTTATGATTGAAAACTATAGAACGGGTTTATGCTGGAATCTGTTCATGTCTGCTCCTGAAATAAAAGCGGGATTAACAAAACTTGGCTTTAACTACTAATCATTAATTAACCAAACCATGAATAACAGGGTAAGGATCGGTAAATTTCTAATGATGCTATCAATTAGCCTTTTAGCATGTAACTCCACCAAGAATTCACCAACCTTTAAATCTCATGGCAAAATCGATTATAGGGTTACAGCAGAGGATGAAAAGATGCTCGATTCGATTCAGCACAAGACTTTCTTATACTTCATGAATGAACATCACCCCAAATGGTGTGCTGTTAAAGATAGAGCGGCAAGCTGGTCCCCCATTAGCATAGCTGCTACAGGTTTTGCCATTCCCTGCTTTGCAATAGGAGCACAACGAAACTGGATTAGTCGGGAAGAGGCAGCCAGAATAACGATTAACATATTAAGATTTTTTAAAGAGTCGGAACAAAGTTCTAACCCCATTTCCAGCGGATACAAAGGATTCTACTATCATTTTCTGAACATGGAAACCGGCAAACGAGAATGGAAGTGCGAGCTTTCTACGGTCGATACCGGCTTGCTTCTTATGGGTATAATATTCGCCCGTAACTATTACAATGGGAATAATGATGCTGAACGTGAAATTCGGGAAATAGCCGATTTCATTATTGAAAGAGTTGACTGGGATTTTATGCAAATGCCACCCCATGGCAAATACGCTTACACCATCACTATGGGCTGGTACCCTGAATCGGGCTTACATGATATGGGGTGGAAAGGATACAACGAAGCGCTTTTTCTTTACATACTTGCGGCTGGTTCAGGAATGAAGAACATCGAGAAAGCCTATAGTTCCTGGCTAGAATCGTATCAATGGTACACACCCTACAAAAACTTTTCGCACATTGCTTTCCCGCCCCTTTTCGGTCATCAATTTTCTCATGCATTTATCGACTTTAGAGGGTTGCAGGATTCATACTTAAGTGAAAAAGGAATCGATTACTTTGACAATTCTCGGATAGCCACTTATGCCCAACGAGAATATTGTATCGATAACCCTCATGGGTGGGTTGGTTACGATTCTCTCTGCTGGGGAATTACTGCCTGCGACGGTCCAACAGATAAATATAATTTTGATGATAGGGTATTTCTGGGTTATGCCGGTAGAGGCGCTAGCGGCAGAGAGTTGAACTATTTTGACGATGGCACCATTGCACCCTACGGGCATCTGTCCTCATTACCATTTGCTCCTGAAATTGTGCTTCCCACCACACGAAGTATCATTCAAAAGTATGGCGAAAAGATATGGGGCAAGTATGGCTTCTACGATGCGTTTAATCCAACTGCAAACTGGGTTAATAACGACTTCATCGGCATTGCTCAAGGACCAATGTTAATTATGATCGAAAACTTCAGAACAGGCCTAGTTTGGGATTACGTAATGCCCGATCCCATTGTACAAAAGGGACTTAGAAAACTTGGATTTCACTACAAGAATTAGTCACTGTTGTTTGGCCAGTTAGCTTTTATCCTCTTCCTAAAAACTTCATTAAAATGAAAATTCAAATAAATGTCACTTTAATTGGTGCAGTAGTATTTTATTTTTTCATTTCGAGCAAAGTTCTTGCACAAACAATAATCCTTGATGAATTTGAAACCACAGCAGGCTGGAACTTTATAAAATCCGACGGTGTTACATTGGAAGCGGAAACAAGTAAAGGCATAGCCGGAAACGCAATATGTTTGTCGTATAACTTTACCAAAGGAACTGGATACGGAGGCATTCAAAAGATTATTCCGCTGAACCTACCTGAAAATTTTGAAATATCATTCTATCTAAAAGCGGAGTCTCCGTCCAATAACTTCGAAATTAAATTTATTGATAGTACCGGTAACGTATGGTGGGTTAACAATCGTAATTTCAGTTTTCCAACAAAATGGCAAAAAATTAAAATAAAACCCAGACACATACATTTTGCATGGGGTCCAGCCAGCAATACACACCTGAAAAGTTTTGAAAGAATTGAATTTACGGTGGCATCGTTTGTAGGCGGCAGTGGCAGGCTATGGATTGATAGCCTATACTTTAAACCTTTGCCACTTTCACCTGACAGCAATTTGTCCACCCCGTTGGTTTACGATGTTTCAGATTCAAAGCAAAAGCTAGTCCCTGAACTGATGGATCAAAATCCGCAAAGCTCATGGTTTGTTAGGAACAGAGACATTTCAACGATCATCCTTGATCTTAAAACGGTGCGTGAGATTGGCGGAATAAAAATTAGCTGGATTGAGAGAAAACACGCTAAGAACTTTAACATATACACATCTGATGACTCCATTTCCTGGCAAAAGTCATTTAGCGTGAATTCTAATAGCAACAATACAAGTTACATTCGACTACCCGAATTTGAAACGCGATACATTAGGCTTAACCTACAAGATTGCAAAAAATCAAATGGTTGTGGTATTAAAGATATTCAAATAATGAGGGTTGAAGAATCGAATACTCCGAATAACTTTTTTAGATACGTTGCCAAAAATTCCCCTAAAGGGTATTACCCTCGATATTTTCTTGACCAGGCGTCGTATTGGACCATTTCTGGAGTAAATGGTGATACAAAAGAAGCATTGATTAATGAAGATGGCCTTGTAGAGGTCGAAAAAGCAAAGTTTTCCATTGAGCCTTTCATAAAACTTGGCGATAAAATATACAACTGGTCCAATACAAAAACATCACAATCTCTGGCTTACAATGTTGATACCAAAACATACGAATACATTCCAACTGTTAACTGGATTATCGATGATGTTGATTTACAGATTGGGGTAACGTCGTACGGAAAAGCCAACACATCATCTAAATTACTAATTGGCTATACCCTAATGAACAAAAGCAATAAGCAGCAAACCATTGAATTTTACTTGCTTATAAGACCATTCCAGGTAAATCCATACTATCAGTTTTTAAACCTTCCCGGCGGGGTTGGAGCAATTCACCATATCGAGGCAAGCGATAGCATGAACAGGGTTGATATCGATAGAACTTCGCTTTACTTTACTCAAAATTTCAACTGGTTTTTTGCCAGCACATTCAATAATGCTAATCCTGTTGATGTCATAAGCAGAAATCCTAAGCCAAACAAAACGGTAACCGATACGTATGGGTTAGCTAGCGCTACAGTTAAGTACCAGGTAAAACTAAATGCCGGACAATCCGAAACCTTTTACGTGCTTGCACCCTTTCATACCAATATCATTGAGGATGCGGAACTTATTAAAAGCAACCTTTCGGATACAATTGCCAAAATGTCGAGATACTGGGATGAAAAAACTGGGCATGTAAGGTTCAACCTGCCAAACTCATCGAAAGATTTAATAAAAACCTACCGCTCTAACCTAATGTATATCCTAATAAACAGGGATAATTCCGGCATTCAGCCAGGTTCCCGTTCATATGAGCGAAGCTGGATGCGCGATGGCTCCCTAACATCATCAGCCCTTCTGAAATCGGGAATTAATGAAGAGGTAAGGGAATTTATTAAATGGTACGCCGAACATATTTACGAAAATGGTAAGGTACCATGTGTTGTAGATATCAGAGGCCCTGATCCAGTGCCTGAACATGATAGTCACGGCCAATTTATCTATCTGGTACATGAATACTTCAGCTTCACTCACGATACAGCATTTCTTCGTTCAATGAACCCCTATGTATTAAGAACGGTTACCTACATTGAATCATTAATCGCCGAAAGGTCAACAGACAAGTTCAGGTACGGAAACGATAGCTTGAGAGCCTTCTATGGATTAGTTCCTGAATCAATCAGCCACGAGGGTTACTCGGCAAAACCAATGCACTCATACTGGGATAACTTTTTTATTCTCAAAGGCTTAAAAGATGCATGCGATATTCAGATTACTTTGGGTAACCTAAAAGAGCATGAACGAATCAAGAAACTAACCGACACGTTCAGAGAAAATCTATACAACTCAATTAAGTTAACCATTAAAAATAACAACATCAACTACATTCCGGGTTGTGCAGAACTTGGCGATTTTGATGCCACATCCACAACCATAGCCCTTACCCCTTGCAATGAAAACAAAAATCTTCCAAAACCAGAAATACAAAACACCTTTGATAGTTACTACAAGTATTTCTCCAACAGAAAAACAGGCCAGATTAACTGGGTGAACTTTACACCCTACGAAAACCGGATAATTGGCTCATTCGTAATACTTAACCAGCCCGATAGAGCTCACGAACTCATAGACTACTTCCTGACCCAACAAAGACCAACTGGATGGTATCACTGGGCCGAGGTGGTTTGGAAAGATTACCGTACTCCTCAGTTTATTGGCGACATGCCCCACACCTGGGTGGGCAGCGATTTTATCAACGCATTTCGTAACTTGTTTGTATATGAAGATTTCGATAACCAAAGGCTTCATATCGCAGCTGGTCTGAAAGCAGAATGGATTGATGATCCCCAGGGAATTCAAATCGAAAACCTTCCTACATATTTTGGAAAGCTATCGTACATGATCAAAAAAAACAATCATTCTTATACACTCAAATTGTATGGCGAAATAAAAATTCCTGCAAATGGAATTGCAATTGATTGTTTCAGCAAGGCAATGCCTCCCAAACGGGTAATTGTGAATGGTTCACAATCCGACACCTTTAGCGAAAAAGAAATCATTGTGAAAGAATTTCCTGCCGAAATACTGGTTGAATTTTAAAAACTATGCTAGATGGAAAGCTTGCAAACTAACCATGAGAAGCAAAAAGTAAAAATTTCGCAGCTAATTGCATATGGTGCAGGTGGTATAATTCCCATTGCCCTTTTTAACATAGCCGGCATTCTGGTTGGATTATTGGGTAATATAAGTTTAGGACTTAGCGCATTTTGGCTAGGTACCATACTTATAATCCCCCGTCTTTGGGATGCTATTGCCGATCCAATTATCGGACATATGTCCGATAATACACGAACCCGATGGGGCCGTCGCCGTCCTTTCCTTTTAGTGGGGGGTATATTGGCAGCACTATTCTTTGTAGCTATGTGGTGGATACCCAAGGGTGAGTTTATCAGAACACTTTTCCCTTCTGAAGCAACCTATCAATGGTTTCAACTACTTTATATTCTCATCACACTTCTACTTTTTTACACATCGTGTGCAATTTTCGAGATTCCTCATGGTGCATTGGGAATGGAAATGACTGTTGACCCCCATGAACGTACGCGCTTGTTTAGTGCAAAGAGTTTTGTTGGAAACCTTTTTGCTATGAGTACCCCTTGGCTTTTCGTACTGGCGAATATGGAGATATTTAAAGGCCCTGGGGGTAACGAGGCCGACGGAATGAGGTATGTATCGTTACTAATAGCAGGCGTGCTCATTCCGTTATCTTTTTGGTGGACAGCAAAGCTGCGGGAACCAGGTTTTTACAGGGTTTCCAAGCAGGAAAAGAAACCGTTCTGGAAGGATATGAAGCATACTACTCAGAACAGAAATTTCATAAAACTCACCCTGGCAATTTTTACACTTGCAACTGGTTTCAACTTTGTTACCCTGCTGGGTTCTTACATCCCAATTTTTTATGTTTTTTCCGGCGATAAGGTTGCAGGAGCATATCTGCTTGGCATAAATGGAACTATTTGGGCCATCACAGGAGTACTTGCAGTGTTCCCGCTAAACTGGGTAAGCCCGAGATTAGGCAAACGAAATACTCTGATTCTTTCCATTGCTCTCATGGCAATCGCTCAGCTATCAAAAATTGTTTGCTATAATCCCAATCATCCATATCTGATTATTATACCCACCATTTTACTATCCGCAGGTATGCTTTTCTTTTTCACCCTTGGTTCGTCGATGGTTGGAGATATATGCGATGAAGATGATTTAAATACTGGGCATAGAAAAGAAGGTAGCTTCTACTCGGTATTTTGGTGGTTCATAAAAATGGGCTTCGCTTTGGCTAGCTTTGTTGCCGGAATTCTCATTGAATTCACCCAATTCGACCAGACACAGGTAACAAAAGTAGATTATCTGGAGGGAAGCATCAATGAAATTAAAGCTAATCTCTCAAGGACTAATGTTCTAATTTTTAATGACTACCTGAAAAAAACAAAAGAACATAACAGTGAGATTCTATACAATGCCATAAAGTACGAAACTTACCTCGATAGGATAAGCCAACAAAATATTATTGATACTGACAGTAAAGGAAACCAGGCAAAGAAAACATTGCGACAGAATTTAAAAAACACCATTGATAGTTTAATGTATTTCGATACAATACTTAACGCTCAAAAAACCGATTCAATTAATTTATCAGCACTTGCAAGTAAAGTCGCTAAACAAGGCATAAAATTTAATTTGATTAAAGTTCAGAATTATGTTTATGAACTCACAGACCATTTCAAAGCAAACCTGAAAAACAAATCCGATGAAAAACATTACTCTGACCTATTAGCTGAGGTAGCACAAATAAACCGAATGCTCAAGTCAATTAATATTTATGAAACCGATTCCATCACTACCCTGAAACTTGAAGGAATTGGCAAAAAAATTCCATCTCTAAAACAACAAAGCCCTTATACACTTCTGATGATGAGAGTTGTTGAGATCGGGCTGCCTGTAATCATGAGCGTACTTTCATTAATTTTTCTTTTAGCATACAACCTAACCGAAAAACGTTTACAGGAAATCAAACAAGCATTAACAGCCAGAAATTCATAATTAAATATTGAGTTATGAGCAGGTTCACAGCTGAAGGAGGACAATTCATTAAGGATGGGCAGAAAGTATTTTTGTATTCCGGAGAAATTCACTACTTCAGAATTAAAAGGGAGTTGTGGGAAGAGCACCTGAACAAGGCAAGCGAGGCTGGCCTCAAAACGATAAGCAGCTATGTACCATGGGTTTGGCATGAAGTAGCCGAAGGCTATTTTGATTTTACCGGTGAGACCTTACCCGAACGAAATTTAACGGGTTGGCTTGATCTATGCCAGAAATATGGTTTTACCTGTATTCTTAAACCCGGGCCATTTATCCTTGCTGAGTACCGTGGTGCTGGAATACCCGAATGGTTCCTGAAAAAATATGGTGATTCCGTAAAAATGCACAACAGCAAAGGGCAACCTGTACTAAGCGATGGGCTAAGCTTATTTCATTCTACATTCCTTGAAAAGGTTCAGAATTGGTATGACCACGTAATGCCTATCATTAGCCAGAAACAGATACATAATGGCGGGCCCGTAATTATGATGCAGGTTTGCAACGAAATAGGGGTTTTCTCATGGCTTGCTCACCAGGCCGATTACAGTGAACAGGTTCGAAGAATGTTCATTGGCTATACTAAAAGTAAATTTACAACGATTGATGAGCTAAATAGCCTCTGGGAAACCAACTATAAATCGTTCGAGGAAATTCAACTACCACCCGACGGCAATCTGCCATACCTTTCAAAAGGTGACAGAAGTAGAGACTACGAGTGGCATCGCTTCTGGCGGAAATACTATGCCGACTATCTTCGTCTCCTGTCGAGCTGGATTCGTGGTCATGAGATCAGCATCCCACTCTACCATAATCTTCCGGGTTGGATATATGGCCATGGTTATGAATTTCCTCTCAACATTACCATGTATGAAGACTTGTATGGAGATAGAAGTGATCTGATATTTGGCGTTGATCATATCCCAGAGTTTGTATCGTATCGGAACTTACACGACGACAGAATTATCAATGACATTGTAAATTGCATGCAGGGAAACATGCCCATTTTTGCAGCCGAGTTTCAGAGCGGATCCAGGGAATATCATGTTGTAACCAACCCTCGCGAAATGGAGCTGTTTTATAAAGCAAGCATTGCAAATGGTTTGAAAGGATGGAATTACTACATGTTTTCGCAAGGGAAAAATCCACCCCAACAAGGTTACTCGGGCGATACCTTTTACTGGTTCACCCCCTTAAATAGTCAAGCAGAGCCTTCCAGTGCGTATCCCCTTGTAAAAAAGATGAGCAGAATCATCCAGGTAAACGAATCAATAATTCTCAACTCAGAAAGGGTTGCAGAAATATGCGTGCTGTTTTACCCCCCTTACTACGCTACAGAACTTGAACGACCCGAAGAGGGTTCATCACACCTAACCTTTATACCTTCCCGTATACGAAGATTTGCATATTTTGATGGTTTGCTTAAGGCTTTGCAGGTTTTGAATATCGACTATGATATGATTGACCTGACAAAGGCAACTGAAAAAGAGCTGCTCAAGTACAAGCAGGTGTGGCTTTTCAGCACCGATGAGATGAATGCTTCCGACCAGCAAACCGTGGTAAACTACGTGAGTGCAGGCGGCAATGCTGTTGTATTCCCTTATCTTCCCGACAGGGAAATGAATCAGAAACCTTGCACCATACTTCGTGATTCCATTAGAATTAAGTCAACTCAATTTGAAATCATCGATTCCCCTTTAGTCAATTTGTACCATCTGGCTGATATTAAATGTTCCAACCCTCTGGTTACATACACACCTGGAAGCATTGATGGTGCAACGCCCATTGCCTTTACCCTTAAAGGTAGTATTT
This sequence comes from uncultured Bacteroidales bacterium, assembly GCA_937926785.1. Taxonomy (GTDB): domain Bacteria; phylum Bacteroidota; class Bacteroidia; order Bacteroidales; family Tenuifilaceae; genus Tenuifilum. Next base: position 15,530 of record CALBBQ010000044.1, read on the forward strand.
GCGGATTTGAAAAAAATGTTGGAAAAGGTATAGTAATACATCTAGGAACCTGGTTAGGTTTTGATACGGAAGGACATAAAGAAGCATACTTAAGCATTCTTGGAAGGTCAAAGGCTAACCTTCGCCATACCCAAACAGATAACGACTTTTTAATTTCACGCCAACGCTTTACCAGTGCAGGACAAGGTTTACTTTTCATTGCAAACTACTACAACGAAAACCAAACCGGAAGGGTTTTTTATACCCACCCTGCGAATGGAGAACAACTCACCATCCCTTTAATTGATAAATCGATGAATTGGCCTTCGACCTATGCAGTACTGAGTCCATTAAACCTCCCTTTGGCAGAAGGAATTGCACTGCTTCACACAACCTCTGACATACTAGGTAGGGAAACTAGAAAAAATTCTTTAACCCTCAATCTGGTGGGTGACAGAGATATTATAGGAGAAATCGTGCTTGAAGGAAAACATGTGAACAGAATCAAATCAGCATCAACATCCGGAAGCCCATTAATGCTAATCTGGCATAAAAATCGAATTGTTCTAAACTATAAACATGAGCATAACAAAGAAATTTATCTAACCCTAAACTTTGAGTAAATGAGCATTTCAAACAGCAAGGGATTATTGGCGGACATTTTGGAAGATGGAACAATTAAACGGATAACCGCTGGAAATATTAGAATTGGAATGAGGGATGCCAATCCATTTTCCTCATTTGGAACTAACCTATACTTAAGACAAAGAAAACCGGAAATTTTATACAAAGCTTTAATCGGTCCGGAAAGCAATTCTGATTTTGTTTTCAACCGTAATTATTGCATATTCAAAGATAAGTGGAATGGTTTAGAATACACGGTTACCCTTTGGTTATCAGAAATAAACCTAAACTGGCTGTGGAAAATTGAAGTTACTAATGATACCGATAAAGAAATTGAAATTGACATTATTGCAGTGCAGGACATTGGATTGAAGCAACCCAGTCCGGGAACCGTAAATGAGTACTATGTAAGCCAGTATGTTGAAAGGCAAATTTTGAATGATGCACAATACGGGAAGGTTATTTGCTGTAGGCAAAACATGAAAGAAGCAAATAATAATCCCTGGATTATGATAGCTTGCAGCACTGGAGCCTCCTCGGCAGCAACCGATGGGATGGTGTTTTATGGCAAAACATACAGAAAAACAAAAATTCCCGAAGCACTTCTTAATCCGCATTTGGATGGAGAATATGCAGGGGAATCATCAATAGTCTCAATACAAAGCACCCCATTCAGCATTAAACCCAAAAGCACATACAGCACATCCTTTCTTTTTCACTTTGAAGAAAACCATAACCTTGCAACATCACCTGCCGATTTACTTAAACTTCCTGAATTATTTAATGAATTCGATAATATTTCAGTCCCGCAAACTATAAATCACTGGAAAAAAACAAAAGGAAACATCTTTACATCAACACCCAATTTAATTGCAGAAAAACTTACCGAATCCGAATTAAATTGGTTGTTTAGCAAAGAACGTCGCTACGCTGAGTTTGATAATGGAGAACTCCTTGCGTTTTTTTATGGCAACGGGCTACACGTGGTTTTAGGCGAAAAGGAAATTCTTGCTGATCGGCCACACGGTAATATTATACAAGCAAACGTTTCGCTTTCTCCGAACGAGAGTATAATATCCTGTACTACATTTGCTTATGGGGCATTTTGCTCTCATTTATCTCAAGGAAATACCAATTTCAATAATCTCATATCAATTACCTCGAGCCAATTTAATTTATCGTCAGAAACTGGCTTACGAATTTTTGTGGAAGTCGAAAGTAAAACCTTTATACTGGCTGTTCCATCAGCATTTGAAATGGGCATTAACTTTTCCCGATGGTTTTACAAATATAAAAACCACCTATTCCAGGTGAGAACCTGGACTTCAGCTCAAAAACCGCAGGTTAACATTGATTTCAAGACTCTTAAAGGTGATCCAGTAAATATTAAAGTTAGTTGTCTTTTCGATGAAATTAATGAATGGGAACTAACAAAATCGGAAACAACAAACCATTACATACTTACTCCAAACCCTTTTAGCCCCTTGGCTAAAAAGTTTCCCAATTCCCGTTTCAGGTTAATAGTAAACACTAAAAATCATTCGATTCGAAAAATTTCTGAAGATCAGGGTGAAAATAAAACAACCTATCATCACTTACATTTACTTGATATTCCTAACACTAATGGTTTTTGGGTTTCCATAATCGGAGAAGTTAAAAATCCATCCAAGGAACTGCTAATCCAGAATGCCGATGAACAGTGGCTTTTCGATTTTCGACAAGCACTTCAAACACGAAAGAACTGGGGACTCAACTTAACGTTACATGGTAAAAATGAAGAGGTTAATGCTATTACAGAGATTGTCCCCTGGTTTGTTTCAAACGCACTTGTTCATTACCTTACACCCTATGGATTAGAACAATTCAGTGGTGCAGCCTGGGGGACAAGGGATGTTTCTCAAGGTCCAATAGAGTTTCTTCTTAGTCTGGGTAGGTTTAATGAGGTTAGAGAAGTACTCTTAAAAATATTCTCAAATCAAAACACCGATGGTTGGTGGTCACAATGGTGGATGTTTGATAGCTATTTTAGCATTCGTGCGCATGAAGCTCATGGAGATATTGCTTACTGGTGCTTGATTGCACTCAGTAATTACATTCTTTCCAGTGGAGACACAGGCATACTTAAAGAAAGAATCCCCTATTTCAACCCTGAAATATCAGAATATACAAACATTGACACGCTGTATAATCACGTTGAAAAACTTATAAGCAAAATTACAGATTCATTTATACCTGGTACCGCTTTGGTTCCTTTTGGTGGTGGCGATTGGAACGATTCGCTTCAACCGGTTAGCTCGGAACTTGCTCAGCGCATGGTTTCAAGCTGGACTGTGGAAATGAACTATCAGGCATTTTCCCTGTACCAACAGATCTACCGTATGATCGGGAAGGATAATGAAGCAGATAAACTTCTGAGTGTTTGTAATCGAATTAAGAATGATTTCAACACACACCTTGTAAAAAACGGTGTTATATCAGGTTACGGACTTCAGGAAAAAGATGGAACCTTTTCTCCTTTACTCCATCCAAATGATACCAAAACAAAAATTCACTACAGTATTCTACCCATTAATAGAGGAATAATAAGCGGTATATTTACCAAAGAACAAGCTGAGACTCACCTTAACATAATCCAAAAATATTTAATGGGACCCGATGGAGCTAGATTAATGGATAAACCTTTAAAATATAAAGGTGGTTTACAAGAAATATTCCAACGTGCAGAAAGCAGCACCTTTTTTGGACGTGAAATAGGACTTATGTACACTCATGAGCATATAAGATATGCTGAATCCCTTGCCATAATGGGTAAAGCCAATGAATTGGTTAAAGCAATTCGAAAAGTTATACCTATAGACTATAAAAAGATAGTAATTCCAAGCGACATACGCCAGTCTAACTGTTACTACAGCAGTTCTGATGTGATATTCAAAACTCGTTATGAAGCGAATGAGTTGTACGAAGATTTAATTCAGGGTAAATTAACATTCAGAGGTGGTTGGAGGGTATACTCCAGCGGACCTGGAATATTTTTGGGCTTAATTATTTCAAGACTACTTGGAATAAGGTATGGTAATGCCAAAATTATTATAGACCCTGTATTACCTCTACATTTTGATGGTCTTACTTCATTTCTAAACATCAACGGCTACTCCTTACAAATTAAATATAATCTTAAAATGAATTGTTTTGGTCCTGAAAAAATTCTTATAAATGGGAAAATTGTAAAATTTTTAAGTTCAGAAAACATATACAGAAAAGGCGGTGCAGTAATAGAAACAGAACAATTTAAAAGTTTGACTCATAACGAACTGAATACTATTGAAGTTTATCTATAACTAAAACCTATAGGTACACATAAAAAAAAAGGCGTACACAAATACGCCTTTTTTAATGATAAAATAAAAAAAGCCACGCCCAATGAGGGGCGTGGCGGAAGTGGGGCGGCGACCTACTCTCCCGCTGTGACGCAGTACCATCGGCGCTGGCGGGCTTAACGTCCCTGTTCGGAATGGGAAGGGGTGATCCCCGCCGCTGTAGC
>CALBBQ010000045.1 GCA_937926785.1 uncultured Bacteroidales bacterium
AAAATCTTTTCCCGAAGGGTGCCCGTCAGGGGGTTCCCCCGCGCGATGCAGGTGTTCGGCACGAAGGGGGTACTGCATCGGCAGGCAGGGGCGGTTAAATCAAAAGGGATCAACTTGGTGCAGCCCCATGGCCGAACGGCATCGCTTGCTCATGCCCACCCCACGAACCCCCTGCCACCCATGAGCGGGAAAAGATTTTATGCCGCGAACAGGAAACAAACTGAATTACAGTTAGATGAATCTTTTTTTCAGGAGAAAGTTAAAAGAAAAAAATGATATACGAGCAGGAACAACAATAAATCAACGACGTTATAATTCAATGTTTATAGATTCTGAAAATAAAGCATTTGGGCTAAGAGTCATCGAAAAATAATCCGAAGTGGCAAACATTAAATCCTTATTGCTAACTTTCGGAAATTTGAAACAAATCTAAACATCTAACTAGCAATACTAAAAGATTTGAACCATGAAAAGAAAAACGTTAACCATTTTAACCATTGGATTAATGGGAGCAATGATTGCATGCACCGGCAAAAAGGGTGCAGAGAACCCTTTTCTGGCGGAATACAACACCCCATTTGGTGTACCGCCCTTCGATAAGATTAAGGTAGAACACTACGAACCGGCTATAGCTGAGGGTATAAAGCAACAACTTGCCGAAATCGAGACTATAACATCGAACACAGAGGAACCGACCTTTGAAAATACCATTCTGCCGCTCGACAACAGCGGCGAACTACTGGAAAACGTGGTGCTCACCATGGAAAATCTTAACTCGGCCAATACCAGCGACTCATTGCAGGAAGTGCTAAAAAAGGTTTCGCCCATGCTTTCGAAACACCGCGATGATATCAGCATGAACCCTAAACTTTTTGAACGGGTAAAAGCGGTTTACGAAACAATCGGGCAGAAAGATTACACACCCGAACAGAAGCTGTTAATTGAACGTACCTACAAATCGTTCGTTCGGGGTGGTGCAAACCTTGATGCTGAAAAGCAGGCTAAGCTTCGCGAAATTAACCAGCAACTATCCATGCTTGCCCTGCAGTTCAATGAAAATTTGCTTGCTGAAAATAACGACTATCGAATTGTAATAGAAAAGGAGGAAGATCTTGCAGGATTGCCCGAGTCGGTAAAAGCGATGGGAGCTGAAGAAGCAAAAACACAGGGTATGGAAGGAAAATGGGTTTACACCATCTACAAACCCAGCATGCTGCCCTTCCTTACGTATTCACAAAACCATGAGCTGCGCGAAAAACTCTACTATGGTTACTACATGCGCGGCAACAACAACAATGCTCACGACAACAAGGAAATCATTAAAAAGATTGTAGAACTGCGCCAGCAGAAAGCCGAATTGCTGGGCTATCCCACCCATGCCCACTACGTACTGGATGTGAACATGGCTAAAGTACCCGAGAATGTGTATGATTTGTTGAATAAGCTTTGGACCCCTGCCATCAAAAGAGCCAAAGCAGAACTCGACGAGATGCAAAAACTTGCCAAAGCTGAGGGTGCTACTTACAAAATCGGTGCCGCCGACTGGTGGTACTACGCCGAAAAGGTTCGCAAAGCCAAGTATGATTTAGACGAGGAGATGCTTCGTCCCTACCTGTCGCTCGATGCCGTGCGTGCAGGAATCTTCAACCTTACCGAAAAACTTTACGGTTTGAAGTACGTGAAACGTACCGATCTGCCCGTTTACCACCCCGAATGTGAAGTGTATGAGGTTCAGGAAGCCGATGGCAAGCATTTAGGTATTCTGTACCTCGACTTCTTCCCCCGTCCAAGCAAATCGGTGGGTGCATGGTGTACCGAATACCGCAGCCAACGCATCAAACCCGATGGTACTTTTGTTACTCCGGTAGTATCAATTGTTTGCAACTTCTCAAAGCCAACCGGCGACAAGCCCGCCCTCCTTAGCTACGACGAAGCTGAGACATTCTTCCATGAATTTGGTCATGCCCTGCATGCCCTTTTCAGCAAGGTTCAATATGCCGGACTGCGAAACGTACCCCGCGATTTTGTGGAGTTACCCAGCCAAATCATGGAGCACTGGGCAAGCCATAAGCAGTACCTGAAGGAGTACGCCCGCCACTACCAAACCGGCGAAGCTATGCCCGATGAGCTGATAGCCAAAATGGAAGCAAGCGGCCACTTTAACCAGGGCTTTGCCACTACCGAGTACCTGGCAGCCTCAGTGCTCGACATGGACTTCCACACTCTGACAGCCGACAAGGCAAAGATTGACGATGTGGTTGCCTTTGAAAAAGCATCGATGGACAAATTAGGGCTCATACCCGAAATTTGGCCACGTTACCGCAGCACATACTTTGCTCACATATTCAGTGATGTGATGGGATACTCCAGCGGATACTATTCGTATATTTGGGCTGAGGTGCTCGATAGCGATGCATTTGAGGCTTTTGTTGAAAGCGGCGATATTTTCAACAAGGAGATTGCAAACAAATTCCGTACGTGTGTCCTTGAAAAGGGTGGGTCAAAAGAGGCTATGGAGCTATACAAGGACTTCCGTGGCAAGGAACCCAGCATTGAACCGCTGTTAAAGAACAGAGGATTAAAATAACCAGAGCAATACATACACAAAAGAGAAGCGGCTTCAGAGCCGCTTTCTCATTTAAGTGGCGCCTAAACAAATAGTAACACCTGCGCAAGAACAATCCTTAGAATCATGGTTAGCGGATATACCGTGGCATACGCAGCCGATTGGGCATTGGATTGGTACAATGAATTTGCGAACTCAAGTGCCGGAGGATCGGTCATTGCACCGGCCAGTGTACCTGCCAGCTGCAGAAAGTTGAACCCCAAAAGCCAGGCAAAAATACCAACCATGAGCACAGGAATTATGGTTATAAGGGCTCCATACCCAATAAATCGGTACCCGCCATTAAGCAAAGCTTCCATAAAACCCTCACCTGAACCTATACCAACGCATGAAAGGAAAAGAAGAATTCCAAACTCCCTCAGAAACATGTTTGCGCCAGGGCTAATGAAGGTACTCAACCGCCCAATACGCCCTTTATGACCAAAAAAGATGGCAACCAGCAAGGGCCCACCGGCAAGACCTAACTTTGCCGGCACCGATAGCCCTGGGATGTAAATGGGTATGCTGCCAATTATTACTCCTAACAATAAACCTAAAAAAATAGGTATTGAGTTAGGACTGGCTAATTCCTTTACCGAGTTGCCAAGCTCACTCTTTATTTCATTCAGTAACTCACGCTTACCCACAATACGAAGCAAATCGCCCATCTCAACAACCGTATCGTTGGTGGGTAAAATTTCGATTCCGGACCTGATTATTCGTGTAATATTAGCCTCATATCGCCGATAGATTCCTATTTGCTCAATAGTTTTACCGGCCAACCTCCTGTTGGTTAAAAGGACATGAAACATGGCCAAATCACCAGGTAAATTTCGTTTCCCTTGAAGGCTAACTTTGCCTATTTTAAGCTCAATATCGGGAAAATGGGCTTCGGGTGCGGCACCGTAAATTGTATCACCCTCATGGATGATCAACTTGTCGGTTGCGATTAGCATATCGGTGTTGCGCCCAACCCGTGAAATAACCATTTCTCCATCAAGCTTTTGCTTCACAAAACCTATGGTTTTACCAACAATGTTGGCATTGGTAACATCAACCTTAATGCTCTCAATTCTTTTAGCGCCAATATTATGCTCTGCAACGTACCTTTCGTTTTCTTTCTTCAGGTCAATCCTAAAAATGATTCTAAGAAAGATTATTCCAAGAATTAAGCCAATTACCCCAAAGGGATAGGCTAAAGCATACGACATCCCCGAGTCGGGCACTCCTCTGCTAATTCCCATCTCTGCGAGGATTTGCTGTGCAGCACCCAACCCGGGTGTGTTTGTTACCGCACCGCTCATTAACCCAACAATCTGTTGAACATTAAGACTGGCATAGTGCTTAATAAGTAATGCGATGGAAAATCCCGAGAAAACAATAGCTATGGCCATCAAGTTGAGTTTTAAACCATTTGTTTTGAGAGTTCCCAAAAAACGAGGCCCAATATCTATTCCTAACGCATACACAAAAAGAACAAGGCCAAATTCCTTGACAAAATGTAGCATCTCATGATTTCCTGTGAGTCCGAAATGAGCCAGTACAATTCCGGCAAATAGAGCTCCCGAACTTCCCAGTTTAATCCCTTTTATTTCGACCTTACCCATCATTAATCCAGCAGATGCGGATAAGGAAAGAATCAGCAAGGTGCTTACAACACCATTCCCAAAAAGTAATTCGTAGAAGAATTCCGCCATTTCAATATCATATTAAGTAATCCGATAAAATGCCATTATTTGTACTTAGAGCATTAACCCTCAACTCTTGGCCAAACAGATAGTTTTGTTTGATTTCGTCGATATGAGAATCCATGGGCTCTTCGGGCTGTGTGGTTCTGAACTGATGGCTAATGCCTGAATCAATAATAACATTGATAGTTTCCCTTACCAACCTTACAATATCCTTGTCGTCCACTCCAACGATCCGGCTGTACATCCCCTGAACCGGTATTGTCTTTATGTCCATAGCAATAAAATCGATTAGGTTTGAATTAATGAGATTTAAAATCATTTCAGGATTCGTTCCATTGGTATCGAGTTTAACCCTAAACCCCATTCCCTTAATGGCCCTGATGAAATCCGGTAAATCGGGATGCAGGGTTGGTTCACCGCCTGAAATGACCACCCCATCAATCCAACCTTTTCGGGTTCTCAAATAAGCTATGGCCTGATCCACAGGAACAAAATCGGGGTTGCTATGGGGTAGTACTAACCAATGGTTATGACAGTACCAGCACCTGAAGTTGCAACCATAGGTAAAAATAACGCTCGAAAGTACCCCGGGATAGTCCACTAACGACTGGTGAAGTATTGTTGCGATTTGCATGAAAACTATGCGGGATGATGTTCAAGGATCGAATCGAAAAGCTTGCGGTCGGAAAACTCAGACTGCTTCCCATCGTTCCACTGCTCAACGGGTCGGATGTATCCAACAATCCTGGAAAACACCTCGCAGTGCGTGGTTTCTCCAACATCACGGCACTTCGGGCACATCCTGTGCTCACCGTAAAGGTAGCCATGTGTGGGACACACGCTGAAGGTTGGGGTAAGGGTTATGTATGGCAACCTGAAGCTGCTCAGCACTTTCTTAATCACATGCTTTACCATTTCGGGATCGGGCATTTTTTCTCCCAAAAAAATATGGAATACCGTTCCACCGGTGTATCTCTCCTGAAGCTTTTCCTGATGTTTTAGCGCTTCGAACAGATCGTTGGTGAACGAAACGGGCAACTGGGTTGAATTGGTGTAATACGGCTTTGCTCCCTTTAGCACATTTTGCGAGTTGGCCACTGCTATATCCGGGAAAACCTGTCGATCCATTCGTGCCAACCTGTATGAGGTACTCTCAGCCGGAGTGGCTTCAAGGTTATAGATATTACCTGTTTGCTCCTGTATATCGGACAACCTACCCCTGATGAAATCCATCACTTTGAGGGTGAAGCTATAAGCACGGCTACCGGATATGTCTTCGCCTAAAAAGTTGATGCAACATTCATTCATACCCACTAACCCAATGGTTGAGAAATGGTTAGCCCAGTACTTTCCATAGCGTTTCTTTATATCGCGTAGGTAAAACTTTGAGTATGGATATAGCCCCTGTTCGGTGAGTTTCTCAATTACCTTGCGTTTAACTTCCAGACTGGTGGATGCGATATCAATCAGCTGGGCTAACTTTGAAAAGAATTCATCCTCGCTATTAGCGATGTAGCCAATGCGGGACATGTTCAGGGTTACCACCCCCACGCTTCCGGTTAAAGGGTTTGATGCAAACAACCCACCTCCACGTCGCGATAGCTCACGCTTATCAATACGCAGCCTGCAACACATACTTCGGATATCGTCCGGATGCAGGTCGGAGTTGATAAAGTTACTGAAGTAGGGTATGCCATACTTTGCACTCATTTCCCATATTCCCTTATAGTTGGAATTGTCCCAGTCAAAATCGGGTGTAATATTGTATGTGGGTATCGGGAAGGAGAACAAACGCCCGGCAGCATCGCCTTCCAGCATCACCTCGGCAAAAGCCCGGTTGAACATATCCATTTCATCCTGAAACTCGCCGTACACCTTATCCTGATACTTTCCGGCATACACTACCGGATGGTTACGCATAAATTCCGGAACTTTCAGATCAAGAGTGATGTTAGTAAAAGGCGTTTGAAAGCCCACACGGGTAGGAACATTCAGATTAAACAAAAACTCCTGAACAGCCTGTTTAACCTCAGAATACGATAGCTTATCGTAGGAGATAAAAGGGGCTAAATAGGTATCGAAATTAGCAAACGCTTGTGCTCCCGCAGCCTCACCCTGTAGTGTGTAGAAAAAGTTGGTGATTTGCCCCAGGGCGGTTCTCAAATGGCGAGCCGGTTTACTCTCAACTTTGCCCGCTACCCCTCTAAACCCTGAAATTAACAAGTCCTGCAAATCCCAACCAACACAATACACACTCAGAAAGCCTAAATCGTGGATATGTATATCTCCATCACGGTGGGCGCGGCTCACCTCTGCTGGATAAATTCTATCGAGCCAGTACTGCGAAAGGGCAGAAGTGGTAATATGCTGATTAAGCCCCTGTAAGGAGTATGAAGAGTTGGCACTCTCCTTCACTCTCCAGTCGGTTAACTCAATGTAATCCTCTACCAATCTGAAATTTTTCAGCAACTCGTTACCCTTCCGCAATTCCTCATGTTGCTTACGGTACAGAATATAGGCCTTGGCAACATCGTGAAGCTGGATTTTCATAAGTAATCGCTCAACCACATCCTGCACCTTTTCCACGTCCGGTTTCTGGGCTTGCTGGTTGATTTCATGAATCACCTCTGCGGTGAGCTCCTCGGCATAGGCCCAAGAGCCTTTCCCTACGGCCTTTAATGCCCGGTAAATGGCAAAAGTAATCTTGACCGGTTCAAATGGTACTACCGTACCATCGCGTTTCACAATCTCGTTTGGAATTTGACTACCATTCATTTGCTTAGCTTGTTAGTTGTTAGACAAATGGTAGCCCCGATGAGAAAAACTGAAGAATACAGGGAAATATGCTTACCCAGCTATCTCCTCGCCTTTCACCCGAAGGCTACAAGAATTTTCATGGTAGGCAGGTCTTCTGGCTTACTCAACCCTTTTGCCTTCCCATCAGGCTTCGACCCAACAGTGGCTGAACGTAAAAGGCCTTATTATGAGCTCACAGCTACGGGGATAGCCCCGGATTCACACCGGGTTCCCTATTAACCCCCAAAGGGGGGACCTACCATGTGTTACAAATGTAAGCTGAAAGAACTATCCTTGTTTATTTTTCATTCCTGTTTTATCAACAACAATTGTTTAACTTTTCAACATAAAATAATTCCTCGCCAATCAACTCTCAAACGAAAATGGTATTTTTACAAAAAAAAGAGTTGTATGTTCTCGTTCACATTAGCAGTCATAGGGTTAATACTAGGCTATATTCTGTACGGTAGATTTGTTGAGCGGGTATTTGGAGCAAACAGCCAGATTGCAACTCCCGCATACACCATGCAAGATGGGGTTGACTACCTCCCCATGCCCTGGTGGAAAGCCTTCCTGATCCAGTTCCTGAACATTGCCGGGCTAGGTCCAATTGTGGGTGCAGTTTTAGGCGCAGCCTACGGGCCGGTTGCGTTCCTTTGGATTGTTTTGGGAAATATTCTTGCAGGGGCTGTTCACGACTACTTCTCCGGTATGATATCAATCCGCATGGGCGGTTTAAGCATACCAGAAATTATTGGCAAGTACCTTGGGGTAAACGTAAAGCACTTCATGCGCGGGTTTACACTTTTACTGATGATACTTGTAGGTGCAGCCTTTATCTCTGGCCCCGCAGCACTCCTCGCTTCGCTTACGCCAGAGTACTTAACCAAGAGCGTATGGGTTTTCATCATCCTAGCCTACTATATTGCTGCCACACTTCTTCCTATTGACAAGATAATAGGCCGTTTCTATCCAATTTTCGGATTGGCGCTGATAGTGATGGCAATCGGAATCACCGCGGCAATTTTCACTGAAGGATACCTCTATGATATTCCGGAAGTGTGGAACAACCTCTATAACATGAAGGCAAATGCTGATAAGTTTCCCCTATTCCCCATGCTTTTTGTAACCATATCGTGCGGTGCCATAAGTGGTTTTCACTCCACTCAAAGCCCTATGATGGCCCGATGCCTGAAAAATGAAAGAGAGGGACGCAAAGTTTTCTATGGTGCCATGGTAACCGAAGGAGTCATTGCGCTAATCTGGGCAGCAATAGGAATGAGCTTTTACGGAGGAGTTCAGGGCTTAAACTCGGCTATTGCCGGATACCATGGTGAAGCCACAATCATTGTTCGTGAGATCTCGAACACCACCCTCGGGACCATTGGAGGGATTCTTGCCATACTGGGAGTGGTTGCTGCACCAATAACCACAGGCGATACCGCATTCCGAAGTGCACGCCTAATAGTTGCCGACTTCCTTAAGTTTTCACAGAAAAAACTCTTGAATAGGGTTCTGGTTAGCCTTCCGCTATTTATTATTGGTTTCACGCTTACCCAGGTAAAGTTTGATATAATATGGCGATACATGTTCTGGAGCAACCAGGTGCTGGCCACTGTTGTGCTATGGGCTATTACCGTTTACCTGGCAAAGGAGAAAAAACCCTACATGATTACACTTATCCCGGCACTGTTTATGACTGCAGTGGTAAGCAACTACATAGTTATTGCTCCTGAGGGCTTTCATCTACCCCATTGGTTAGGATACCTCGTAGGGGTTTTAACACCGTCGGTTTTACTATACATTTTTACCCGCTATCATAAAAGATAGAAAAACAAAGGCTGCCAATAGGCAGCCTTTGCGTCAACAGGTATTTAGTATTACAAAGGAAATAGCGATATTGCCGCACCTCCGCCCGGGGCCAGGCTCAAGCTAATGGTTGAGTTGCGGTCTACCTCGCGGGTTTCAATACGATAAGAGGTGGGATTTTTGTCCCAATGAGCATCGGGGCCATCTAAGTATAGCGTAGCCTTGTACTTAATATCAGGTTTAAGGAAATTAAGGTTGATGTTTATCTCACGGGCATTTTCATCAGTAATTGCACCAACAAACCATCGGCCGGTGTTTCGCTCCTCACGGGCAATGGCTATATAATTGCCAATTTCGGCATCCAAAACTAACGATTGTTCCCAATCGACTCCAACATCACGGATAAATTGGAATGCCGGATGTCCCTCATAGTTCTCCGGCAAATCGGCAGCCATTTGAATTGGGCTATAAATCACCACGTATAGCGCAAGTTGGTATGCAAGGGTTGAGTTAACCTGATTATCTGGCTTATAGGGTTTGAGCTTGATGTTAAAGATGCCCGGGGTATAATCCATTGGGCCAGCAAGCTGAGCAGTAAACGGCAGAATGGTGAGGTGCTCGGGAGGGTTGCCTCCGTCAATTGACCAAGCATTGAATTCCTGCCCTCTGAAGTTTTCGCGGGCAATAACATTGGGGTAAGTTCTCCACTCCCCGGTACCCTTAAAGGGTTCATGGGCGTTAACCGCAATCTGGTATTTTGCTGCAGCTTCAACCACCTTTCGGTAGTGGTTAATCATCCACTGCCCCTGATGATACTCACCCTTGGGAATGATTTTGCCCACGTAGCCGGTCTTAACGGAATGTATCCCTAGGCTATGCATCAGCCTGAAAGCTGAATCGAGCTGCTGTTCGTAGGTTCGGGGGGCAGCCGATGTTTCATGGTGCATGATTAGGTTTACGCCTTTAGCCTTGGCATACCTAACCACTTCTTTCAGGTTGTAATCGGGGTATGGAGTTACAAAATCGAAAATACCCTCACGATCGTCGAAACCAATCCAACGCTCCCAGCCTGTATTCCAACCCTCCACCAGCAACCCTTTAATATTATTTTTTGCAGCAAAATCGATGTATCGTTTAGCATTTGCCGTGGTAGCACCATGCTTACCACTGGCCATATCCCACGATGATTTACCAAGGTGCATCTCCCACCAGATACCAACATACTTCATGGGCTGAAACCACGAAATATCGCCAATTTTGTTGGGCTCATTCAGGTTAAGTATCAGCTTAGAGGTAACTATATGCCCGGGTTTATCGGTTATAATTACTGTACGCCACGGCGTGGTAAAGGGGGTTTGGGTTTTAACTTTGATACCCGAATCGTTCCCAACCAGCGCCGTTTCAAGCGAAAGATTAACCGTATCGACCCTCAGGGTAGCGCCGGCATAGTTGTTCACATCGGCCTCGTGAAAACAAAGGTAAACCCCATCGGAGGTCTTCATGGTTACAGGCGTGTTAACGGCATTTTCAGGAATATAGGTTTGTGCCAGGGGGTTTTTACTCTGGCTATTAACAGCGTCAATTTTACTTAGGGGCGTGGTGTGGTAAAGGTGCTCGTAGATATCCCAATCGCCGGGTTGCCACCAGCAGGTATGGTTACCTGTTAGGGAGAATTTTGTGTTTTCGGCGATAATGGTTACACTATCGAGGTTTGGCTGTGCAGGAAACTCATAGCGAAAACCTACACCATCGTCAAAAACCCTGAAAATTAGTGCAAAACGACGGTTTGGAGCTTTACGCTCCGATAGGTAAACCTTAAGCTCATTGTAAGTATTATCAACCCATCGCTGGTCGCCCCAGGGCATTTCCCATTTTTCACTAAACGATCGGGTTTTAAAACTATCCACCCTAATGTTATCAGAAATTGGGGGTAAGCCCTTAAACTCAAAGCCTAATGTTGATGGGTTAATAACGGGTTTCTGGTTGTACAGCACGCCATAAGCGGGTTGACCATTGCCGGTTAACTCAAAATTTGCAACAATCTTCCCTGATGGTGATTGAACCGACAGCTTAGTATTTGTGTTACAGGCTGCCAGCAATACAAATGAAACAACTACAGCTGAATGTATGCGCATGCCCATGGAATTTTATGCCTCGCCTCCTTTAACACCAAAATTCATAGGGAACGGGGGAACACCCTCGCCACCCTCAGGGAGCTTAATGGTGCCCATGTTCGCTTCAAATTTAGCCATATTATCCTGCAAGGCCAGAAGAAGCCGCTTGGCATGATCGGGAGTCAGAATCACCCGTGTTTTAACCTGAGCCTTGGGCATACCGGGCATGATACGAACAAAATCAATGATAAACTCAGATGTTGAGTGGGTAATGATAGCCAGATTGCTGTATATTCCCTGAGCCACCTCATCGCTGATTTCGATATTAATTGGATTTGCTTTTTCGGACATAACCTTTAAGTTTAATGAATATTTCTGCTAAATTAAGAAAATGTTTGCCATGTTAACCCAATGGCATAAAAAAAGAGCCGGCGGTTGCCGGCTCTTTTTATTCTCAGGACTGGATTACCTTACGGTAGCCGCAGTGTTTTTAGACTTTTCAATGATTTGGTGATCCTCGTCGGAGTAAACCACGAGCTTATCGAACTCTCTCAAACCGGTACCGGCTGGGATCAGGTGACCGCAGATAACGTTCTCCTTGAGCCCCTCCAGGGTATCAACCTTACCGTAGATGGCTGCCTCGTTGAGAACCTTGGTGGTTTCCTGGAACGAAGCTGCCGACATAAAGCTGTTGGTTTGAAGAGCAGCACGGGTAATACCCTGCAGCACCTGGCTCGATGTAGCCGGAACCGCATCGCGGGCTTCAATCAGCTTCATATCCTTACGTTTGAGCTTAGAGTTCTCGTCGCGCAGCTGGCGAGCAGTAATAATTTGCCCCGGACGCAGATGCGTAGCATCTCCTGCATCTACAATCACCTTCTTATCGAATACGTAGTCGTTCTCCTCAATGAACTCCCACTTATCAACCAGCTGTCCTTCGAGGAAACGGGTATCGCCCGGATCGACAATTTCAACCTTGCGCATCATCTGGCGAACGATAACCTCAAAGTGCTTATCGTTGATCTTCACACCCTGGAGGCGGTAAACCTCCTGGATTTCGTTAACGATGTACTCCTGCACCTTGGTGGGCCCCTTGATGGCAAGAATATCACCCGGTGTTATTGCACCGTCGGAAAGCGGAGTGCCTGCCTTAACGTAATCGTTTTCCTGAACGAGTATCTGTTTTGACAGGGGCACCAGGTACTTCTTAACCTCACCGGTTTTTGAGGTAACGTTGATTTCGCGATTTCCGCGTTTAACCTTGCCAAAAGTTACCTCACCATCAATTTCCGATACAATGGCGGGGTTGGATGGGTTACGAGCCTCAAACAGCTCAACCACGCGGGGCAGACCACCGGTGATGTCACCAGCTTTACCAACCGCACGGGGTATCTTAGCAATTATATCACCCGCCTGAATCACAGCACCTTCTTCAACAGCAAGGTGTGCGCTAACTGGCAGGTTATAGAGCTTAATCACCTCATCGTTATCGGAAAGAATCTTCACGGCAGGGTTCTTGCTCTTATCGCGCGACTCAATGATAACCTTTTCGCGGTAACCGGTTTGCTCATCGCTCTCCTCGCGGTAGGTAACCTCCTTGATGAGGGCATCAAAGCCAACCTTACCGCTAACCTCGGAAATGATAACAGCGTTCCATGGGTCCCACTCGCATATGAGCTGTCCCTTCTTCACGCTGGACATGTTGTTCACGTAGAGCTTTGAACCGTAAGGAATATTGTTGGTGGTCAGGGTTATGCCTGTATTCTCATCAACAATACGCATCTCTGCCAAACGGCCAATTACTATGTGGTAAGGGGTTCCGCTTTCATCTTCACGCTGAACGGTCTTGAGCTCCTCAATCTCAACACGACCATCGAATCGGGCAACAATCTTGGAATCGGAAATAATACTTCCGGCAGTCCCACCCACGTGGAAGGTTCGGAGGGTAAGCTGTGTACCGGGCTCACCGATACTCTGTGCAGCAATTACACCAACAGCCTCACCCTTCTGTACCATTCGTCCGGTGGCCAGGTTACGTCCGTAGCATTTTGCACAAACCCCTTTACGCGACTCGCAGGTGAGCACTGAACGAATTTCAACCTGTTCTATGGGTGAATTCTCAATTACCGAGGCGATTTCCTCGGTTATCTCCTCACCGGCAGCCACAATGAGCTCACCGGTAAGGGGGTGGTAAACATCGTGCACGGTGGTTCTACCCAGTATGCGCTCGTATAGGGTTTCCACCACCTCCTCGTTTTTCTTGATTGCGGTAGCAACCAAACCACGCAATGTTCCACAGTCGTTCTCGGTAATGATAACATCCTGCGATACGTCAACCAAACGTCGGGTTAGGTAACCTGCGTCGGCAGTTTTGAGAGCCGTATCGGCCAGACCCTTACGGGCACCGTGGGTTGAAATGAAGTACTCGAGTACCGAAAGGCCCTCTTTAAAGTTTGATAGAATGGGGTTCTCGATAATCTCGTTGGTTGTGGCACCGGATTTTTGGGGCTTAGCCATCAGACCACGCATACCGCAGAGCTGACGGATCTGCTCCTTGGAACCACGAGCTCCCGAGTCGAGCATCATGTAGATAGAGTTGAAGCCCTGCTTATCCTCAGAAAGCTTCTTCATCAACGTTATGGTCAGCTTAGCGTTGGTGTGTGTCCATATGTCGATAATCTGGTTGTAACGCTCGTTGTTGGTAATAAGACCCATGTTGTAGTTGGCCATCACCTCGTCAACCTGAGCGTAACCTTCTTCTACCAGCACGGCCTTCTCGTCGGGTATAATTACATCGTCGAGGTTGAACGACAAGCCACCCTTGAACGCCATGTAGTAGCCAAGGTCCTTGATATCGTCAAGGAACTGGGCGGTTTTGGATACGCTGGTTTTCTTGAGCACGTTACCGATAATCTCACGGAGCGATTTCTTGGTAAGCAGCTCGTTGATGAAGCCCATTTCCTCGGGTACGTACTGGTTAAAAATCACACGCCCAACGGTAGTTTCAATAATCTGCTGTTTGGGTTTACCGTTAGCATCGCGGGTAGTTAACCTCACTTTAATAATGGCGTGCAGATCAACAGCCTTTTCGTTGTAGGCGATAATCACCTCCTCAGGAGAGTAGAATATTGTACCCTCTCCTTTTGCACCTTTTCGGGGTTTGGTGATGTAGTAAAGGCCCAGCACCATGTCCTGCGAAGGAACAGTAATAGGTGCACCGTTAGCCGGGTTAAGAATATTGTGTGAGCCCAGCATGAGGATTTGAGCTTCAAGTATTGCCTCGTTGCTCAAAGGGAGGTGAACTGCCATCTGGTCGCCGTCGAAGTCGGCGTTGAACGCGGTACACGACAGCGGATGAAGCTGAATCGCCTTACCTTCAATAAGCCGGGGCTGGAATGCCTGAATACCAAGCCTGTGAAGGGTTGGGGCACGGTTCAGAAGAACCGGGTGACCCTTCATGACATTTTCAAGTATATCCCATACCACAGGATCCTTGCGGTCAACTATCTTTTTGGCTGATTTTACAGTCTTAACAATTCCTCGCTCAATGAGCTTACGGATAATAAATGGCTTGTAAAGTTCGGCAGCCATATCCTTGGGTAAACCACACTCGTGCATCTTAAGTTCGGGGCCCACCACAATAACCGAACGAGCAGAGTAGTCCACACGTTTACCCAGCAAGTTCTGACGGAAACGTCCCTGCTTACCCTTTAAGCTGTCGCTGAGCGACTTGAGCGGACGGTTGGCTTCGGTTTTAACTGCATTGGACTTACGGGAGTTGTCAAATAGCGAATCGACAGCTTCCTGAAGCATACGCTTCTCGTTGCGGAGGATCACCTCGGGTGCCTTGATCTCAATCAGCCTTTTCAGACGGTTATTACGGATGATTACCCTCCGGTAAAGGTCGTTAAGGTCAGAGGTAGCAAAACGTCCACCATCCAGAGGAACCAGAGGACGAAGTTCGGGTGGGATAACCGGAATCACCTTCAGGATCATCCATTCAGGCTTATTGATATGAGCCGATTCACGGAAGGCCTCAACAACCTGCAAACGCTTCAGAGCCTCGCTCTTTCGTTGTTGTGATGTTTCAACACTGGCCTTGTGCCTTAAATCGTAAGAAAGCTCATCGAGGTTGATGCGCTGAAGCAGCATGTATAGCGCTTCGGCTCCCATGGCTGCAATGAACTTGTTGGGGTCGTTATCGTCGAGATACTGGTTCTCCTTAGGTAGTGTTTCCAGAATATCGAGATACTCCTCCTCGGTGAGGAAATCGAGTTGGTTGATTCCATCAGCCGCTTTAATACCTGGGTTAACCACCACGTATCGCTCGTAGTAGATGATGGCATCAAGCTTTTTGGCCGGCAGGCCTAACAAGTACCCAATTTTGTTGGGAAGCGACCGGAAGTACCAGATGTGAGCTACCGGAACAACCAGATTAATATGACCCATGCGTTCCCTGCGTACCTTCTTCTCGGTAACCTCTACACCGCATCGGTCGCAAACAATCCCCTTATAGCGGATACGCTTGTACTTTCCGCAATGGCATTCGTAATCCCTAACCGGACCGAAAATCCTCTCGCAGAAAAGGCCATCGCGCTCGGGTTTGTAAGTTCTATAGTTAATCGTTTCAGGTTTAAGCACTTCCCCGCTTGAACGCTCAAGAATCTCTTCGGGCGAAGCCAAGCTGATTGTTATCTTTGAAAAGTTGCTTTTAACCTTGTTCTCCCTTCTGAACGACATAATAATGGTGTTAATTGTTTGGTAAACCAATTGGGTAAGGGGATATGACCCCCTACCCAAGGTTCAATACTATTCCAGATTTACACTCAATCCTAAGCCACGCAACTCATGCAGCAGCACATTGAGCGATTCGGGTATTCCGGGTTCGGGCATGGGTTCACCCTTAACGATTGACTCGTATGCCTTGGCCCTACCAACCACATCATCGGACTTGATGGTGAGAATTTCCTGAAGGATGTGCGATGCACCGAATGCCTCCAATGCCCAAACCTCCATTTCACCGAAACGCTGGCCACCAAACTGCGCCTTACCTCCAAGGGGTTGCTGGGTGATAAGTGAGTATGGGCCAATGGAACGGGCATGCATCTTGTCATCGACCATGTGCCCGAGCTTGAGCATGTAAATTACTCCCACGGTGGCAGGTTGGTCGAATCGTTCACCGGTTCCACCATCGTACAGGTAGGTTTTACCAAACCTTGGCAGCCCTGCCTGATCGGTGAACTTGGTGATATCTTCCAGGGTTGCACCATCAAAAATCGGGGTGCTGAACTTCACTCCCAGCTTGCGGCCGGCCCAACCCAGAACGGTTTCGTAAATCTGCCCAAGGTTCATACGGGAGGGCACACCAAGCGGGTTAAGCACGATATCCACCGGAGTTCCATCCTCAAGGAAAGGCATATCCTCATCGCGCACCACCTTGGCTACAATACCCTTATTTCCGTGGCGTCCGGCCATCTTATCGCCCACCTTGATTTTGCGCTTCTTGGCAATGTAAACCTTTGCCAGCTGCATGATACCAGCGGGAAGCTCGTCGCCAATGGTAACATTGAACTTCTTACGTTTGTACTCAGCATCGTACTCCTTCCATTTCTGGATGTAGTTCAGTATTACCGTCTTGATCAGATCGTTCTTTGCCTTATCGGTAGTCCATTTGTTGGGGTTCACGTTCATATAGTCAATCTCGGAGAGAATCTTCTGAGTGAACTTAACCCCGCGTGCCACGATTTCCTGATCGAAGTTATCGTAAACACCCTGGCTGGTTTTCCCATTAACCAGAACAAACAGCTTATCAACCAAACGATTCTTAAGGTCAGCCACCTGCTTGTTGAACTCATTATCGAGCTTCTCGAGCTGGTTTTTCTCGTTCGCTTTAGCCTTTTTAGAATCGCGCTCATCCTTGATGGCACGGGAAAAGAGCATCTTATCGATAACTACGCCGTATAGTGAAGGGGGCGCCTTAAGGGAAGCATCCTTCACATCACCAGCTTTATCGCCAAAGATAGCTCTTAAAAGCTTTTCCTCAGGAGTTGGGTCAGATTCTCCCTTGGGAGTGATCTTACCAATCAGTATGTCGCCTGGAACAACATTAGCACCAATGCGAATCATACCGTGCTCATCGAGGTCCTTTGTGGCTTCTTCTGAAACGTTGGGTATATCAGCGGTTAGCTCCTCCATGCCTCGCTTGGTATCGCGAACCTCAAGGATATACTCGTCGATATGGATTGAGGTGAACATATCCTCACGAAGCAGGCGTTCACTGATAACGATAGCATCCTCAAAGTTGTATCCCTTCCAGGGCATGAATGCCACCATCAGGTTGCGTCCAAGAGCCAGTTCCCCGTCGCGGGTTGCATACCCTTCGGTCATAATTTGCCCCTTGGTAACGCGTTGCCCCTTGGTAACTATTGGCTTAAGGGTGATGGAGGTATTCTGGTTGGTTTTCTTAAACTTTGGCAGCTTATACCGCTTAACCTCAGGATCGAAGCTGGCAAATAGCTCTTCCTCGGTACGGTCATAGCGGACAACTATTTCGTCGGCATCAACATATTCAACCACACCATTGTCCTCAGCCACCACCTGCACCCGGCTATCCTTAACCACCTGTGCTTCAAGTCCGGTACCCACAATGGGGGTTTCGGGCTGAATCAGCGGAACTGCCTGACGCATCATGTTGGAGCCCATGAGTGCACGGTTTGCGTCGTCGTGCTCAAGGAATGGTATGAGCGATGCTGCAATGGATGCAATCTGGTTTGGAGCCATGTCCATCAGATCGACAGATTCTCGTTCTGACAGTGGAAAGTCTCCCTCATACCTGGCTTTCACCTTGGGGTTCACAAAGGAACCATCCTCGGCAAGAGGTGCGTTGGCCTGAGCAATAATCTTGGCCTCTTCCTCCTCGGCGCTTAGGTAAACAATATCCTCATCGGAGAGCCCCACCTTGCCATCCTGCACCTTACGGTACGGGGTTTCAATGAATCCCAGATCGTTAACACGGGCGTACACGCACAACGAAGATATCAGACCAATATTTGGTCCTTCGGGTGTTTCAATGGGACACAAACGCCCGTAGTGGGTGTAGTGAACGTCGCGAACCTCGAACCCTGCACGCTCACGGGTTAAACCACCAGGGCCCAGCGCCGACATACGACGCTTATGGGTCATCTCGGCCAGCGGGTTGGTTTGATCCATGAACTGCGATAGCTGGTTGGTTCCAAAGAACGAATTGATAACCGACGATAGCGTTTTGGAGTTTATCAGGTCGATAGGAGTAAACACCTCGTTATCGCGAACGTTCATACGCTCCCTGATTGTTCTGGCCATACGCGCCAGCCCTACGCTGAACTGTGCGGCCAGCTGTTCACCAACTGTTCTTACGCGACGGTTACTCAGGTGGTCGATATCATCTACCTCTGCCTTTGAGTTTACCAGCTCGATAAGGTACTTGATAATCTCAATGATATCTTCCTTGGTGAGTACCTTGATATCGGGAGATATGTTGAGATTCAACTTCTTGTTGATACGGTAACGTCCTACATCACCCAAATCGTAACGTTTATCGGAAAAGAAAAGCTTATCGATAACGTCGCGGGCTGTTGCCTCGTCGGGTGGTTCGGAGTTACGGAGCTGCCGGTAAATATGAACCACGGCTTCCTTTTCGGAGTTGCTGGGGTCCTTCTGCAGCGTATTATAGATTATGGCATAATCCGAAATGCTCTGGTTTTCCTTATGAACAAGTATTGATTTGGCACCAGAATCGATGATAAGATCGATGTGGTCCTTTTCGATGACCGTTTCACGGTCGAGGATCACCTCGTTACGCTCGATGGAAACCACCTCGCCGGTATCCTCGTCCACAAAATCTTCGATCCAGGTTTTGAGCACACGGGCGGCTAACCGCTGGCCAACCACCTTGTTCAGGTTTACCTTCGATACCTTGATCTCTTCGGCAAGGTCGAATATCTGAAGGATATCCTTATCGGTTTCGAAACCGATGGCACGTAGCAGGGTGGTTACGGGTAGCTTTTTCTTACGGTCAATGTAGGCATACATCACATTGTTGATGTCGGTAGCAAACTCTATCCACGATCCCTTAAACGGGATGATGCGTGCCGAATAAAGCTTGGTTCCGTTAGGATGTACGCTTTGTCCAAAGAATACCCCCGGTGAACGATGAAGCTGGGAAACCACCACCCGTTCGGCGCCGTTTATCACAAAGCTGCCGCGTGGAGTCATGTAAGGGATGGTGCCCAGGTACACATCCTGAACCACGGTATCAAAATCCTCGTGTTCAGGATCGGTACAGTAAAGCTTAAGTTTAGCCTTTAGCGGTACGCTATAGGTAAGGCCGCGATCCAAACACTCCTCTATGGTATAGCGTGGAGGATCTACATAGTAATCTAAAAACTCCAGAACAAAGTTGTTCCGGGTATCGGTTATTGGAAAGTTCTCCTGAAAAACCTTAAACAAGCCTTCGTTTTTACGCTCCTCGGGTGTTGAGCCCAGCTTAAAGAACTCCATGAACGACTTAAGCTGAACTTCCAGAAAGTCTGGGTATTCGTAGCGGCTTTTGGTTTTGGAGAAGTTGATTCGTACGTTATTGTTATTTTGAGACATTGCGAACGAATTGGTTGAACTATTAAACATAACAAGAAAAAGGCTTAGAACCTATTTTCATAGATTCTAAACCTTAGAACCACTATTGGTTTTCACTATTTAAGTTCAACTTCTGCTCCTGCCTCTTCAAGTTGTGCTTTTAGTGATTCAGCTTCCTCTTTTGAAACGCCTTCTTTTACAGCCTTGGGAGCGGCATCAACCAAGTCCTTAGCTTCTTTCAGGCCAAGACCGGTAAGCTCCTTTACAAGCTTAACAACCTGCAGCTTAGCGCCACCAGCTGATTTCAGAATAACGTCGAACTGAGTTTTCTCAGCCGGAGCAGCAGCACCAGCAGCACCAGCAGCGGGTGCAGCTACAGCTACAGCAGCAGCAGCGGGTTCAATACCGTACTCTTCCTTGAGTATCTTAGCCAACTCGTTAACTTCCTTTACTGAGAGGTTAACCAAATCTTCTGCAAATTTCTTAAGATCTGCCATTTTAGTAAGTGTTTAATTTGTTTTCAAAATAATTGTTACTGTTCCTTTTCTGAAAGTGTTTTAATAACACCAGACAAAGTTTGTCCGCCTGACTGGAGCGAAGCGATAACGTTCTTGGCCGGAGATTGCAGCAGTGCGATTACATCGGCAATGAGCTCGTTCTTGCTCTTGAGTGTTGCCAAAGTTTCCAGCTGGTTCTCGCCAACATATATCGATTCCTCTACGTAGGCAGCTTTAAATAAGGGCTTCGGAAAATCCTTACGGAATTCCTTGATAAGCTTTGCAGGCACATTGCCAGTTTCGGTGAACATTACCGATGTTGACCCTTTCAAGGTGTCGAAGAGGGGTGAGAAATCAGACTTTCCACTCCGCTCAAGGGCTTTCTTCAGTAATGTATTTTTTACCACCACCAGCTTAACCTTCTTCTCAAAGCAGGTTTTGCGTAACTTATGGGTTACCTCTGCGTTGAGCTCCGATGTATCGGTAAGGTAAAAGTGGGGGTACTGGTTAATCTGCTCGGCAAGCTTATCAATCAGTGCGTTTTTATCTTCCCTTCTCATAACAAATTGGGTCTGTGTAAACGATTATTAATTCGCAGCCGTGATCGACTTGGTGTCAATGGCAATACCCGGGCTCATCGTGGTGGAAAGGTAAATACTCTTAATGTACGTACCTTTTGCCGATGATGGTTTTAGCTTGATGATGGTATTGATGAACTCAAGCGCGTTTTCAACAATTTTTTCGGGCTCAAACGAAATCTTACCGATTGATGAGTGTACAATACCAAACTTATCAACCTTGAAGTCAATCTTACCCTGCTTAACCTCCTTAACAGCCTTATCCACATCCATGGTTACGGTTCCGCTCTTTGGGTTAGGCATCAGGCCCCGAGGACCCAGAATGCGTCCCAGCGCACCGATCTTGGCCATAACGGTAGGCATGGTAATGATTACATCTACATCGGTCCAACCGCCTTTAATCTTCTCGATGTACTCATCAAGCCCAACGTAGTCAGCACCTGCCTGGCGTGCAGCTTCTTCCTTATCGGGAGTGCATAGCACCAGCACACGTACATTCTTTCCCGTTCCGTGTGGAAGGGTTACCACACCACGAACCATTTGATTCGCCTTTCTGGGGTCAACACCCAGGCGAATGTCGATGTCAACAGAGGCATCGAACTTGGTGTAGGTGATATCCTTCAACAGTGCAGCTGCTTCTGTAAGCTTATACTGCTTGTTAGGCTCAAGTTTCGACAGAGCAAGCTTCCTGTTTTTTGTCACTTTAGTCATTGCACAAAAGAGGTTTAATGTTATTAACCCGGAAACTCTCCGGTCACAGTGATACCCATGCTACGGGCTGTTCCTGCTACCATCTTCATCGCTGACTCGAGGGTAAAGCAGTTCAGGTCCGGCATTTTTTCCTGTGCGATTTGCCTAACCTGTTCCCAGGTTACAGTGGCAACCTTTTTCCTGTTAGGCTCAGGTGATCCCTTCTGCTGCTTGGTCATTTCCATCAGCTGAACGGACACCGGGGGCGTTTTAACTACAAAGTCAAACGACTTATCGGTATAGTAAGTAATCACCACAGGTAGTACTTTGCCTGCCTGTGATTGAGTTCTGGCATTGAACTGCTTGCAGAACTCCATGATATTTACCCCCTTGGAGCCAAGAGCAGGACCAATTGGCGGTGATGGATTTGCAGCACCACCCTTTACCTGGAGTTTAATAAATCCAGCTACTTCTTTAGCCATAGTGCTTTTGCTCTTTAATTATTACTCCTTTTCAACTTGCATAAAACTTAACTCCAGCGGAGTTTTCCGGCCGAAGATTTTCACCATAACCTTCAGCTTCTTCTTCTCTTCGTTTACCTCCTCAATTACTCCGGAGAAGGAATTGAATGGTCCATCAATTACCTTTACCGTTTCACCTACATAAAAAGGCACGGTTAGCTCCTCCTCGCTTTCTACCAGTTCATCAACCTTGCCAAGTATCCGGTTAACTTCGGCCTGGCGAAGGGGAATCGGATCTCCCGTTTTGGGGTCACCTAAAAATCCAAGAACATTGGGAATGTTTCTTAGAATGTGAGGGATTTCGCCTACCAGTGCTGCTTCAATCAGTACATAACCGGGGTAAAATATTCTTTCCTTACTGATTTTTTTACCATTTCGAATCTGGTAAACCTTCTCAGTAGGTATAAGAACCTGGGAGATAAAGTCCTGTAGTTTTAAACGATTGATTTCGTTTTCAACCAGTTCCTTTACCTTCTTTTCTTTACCACCAATGGCCCTAAGAACATACCATTTCTTAACATTCTCTTCCATTTTCGTCCTTTCTAGGCCCTACTGATTTATACAAGCATGCGGTAAATCATCTCCATCACCTTCTCGAAGGAGAAGTCCATAACGAAGATTACCAGTGCGATTAAAAGGGAAGCTATCATGACAATTAATGCACTGGCTTGAAGTTCTTTCCATGTTGGCCACGAAACTTTTTGCACCATCTCGGTGTAAACGTCGTGCAGGTACTGGGTTACTTTCATGTCAACAATTTGTGTTTTGCACGGGTGGAGAGACTCGAACTCCCAGCCAATGGTTTTGGAGACCACTACTCTACCAATTGAGCTACACCCGTGTAAGATCCGACCGGCGCTATTCACCGATCGGATGTATGGTACTACTCAAGAATTTCAATTACCTGACCTGCACCAACGGTTCTACCACCTTCGCGGATAGCAAAGCGTAGGTTCTGGTTGATTGCAACCGGGTAGATAAGCTCTACGGTGATGGTTACGTTATCGCCAGGCATTACCATTTCAACACCCTCTGGTAACTGAATTTCACCGGTTACGTCAAGGGTACGTAAGTAGAACTGAGGACGGTAGTGGTTGTGGAATGGAGTGTGACGTCCACCTTCCTCTTTCTTCAATACGTAGATTTCAGCCTTGAACTTGGTGTGAGGAGTGATTGAGCCAGGTTTTGCAATAACCATACCACGCTTGATCTCCTTCTTATCAACACCACGAAGCAGCAGACCTACATTATCGCCAGCTTCACCCTGGTCAAGAATCTTACGGAACATCTCAACACCGGTAACAACTGATTTTTTGGGCTTTTCATTGGTTAGACCAACGATTTCCACTTCGTCGCCAGTATGGATAACACCGGTTTCAATTCTACCGGTAGCTACAGTACCACGACCGGTGATTGAGAACACGTCCTCAACAGGCATGAGGAAGGGCTTTTCGTTGTCACGTGGAGGAATGGGAATGTACTCATCAACAGCGTTCATGAGTTCAACCACCTTCTCAACCCACTTGGGCTCACCGTTCAGTGCACCAAGAGCAGAACCACGGATAACGGGAACGTTATCGCCGTCGAACTGGTAGAAACTTAAAAGCTCACGAACTTCCATTTCAACAAGGTCAAGCATCTCAGCGTCGTCAACCATATCGCACTTGTTCAGGAACACAACGATACGGGGAACGTTTACCTGACGTGCAAGAAGGATGTGCTCACGGGTTTGAGGCATGGGACCATCGGTTGCAGCAACTACCAGAATAGCACCGTCCATCTGAGCAGCACCGGTAACCATGTTCTTTACATAGTCAGCGTGACCGGGGCAGTCCACGTGTGCATAGTGGCGATTCTCGGTCTGGTACTCAACGTGAGCGGTGTTAATGGTGATACCCCTTTCTTTTTCTTCAGGAGCGTTGTCGATAGAGTCGAAGGAACGGAATTCGGAAAGACCCTTTTCTGCGAGTACTTTGGTAATAGCAGCGGTAAGGGTAGTCTTACCATGGTCAACGTGGCCAATGGTACCGATGTTTACGTGCGGTTTCGACCTATCAAATTTTTCTTTAGCCATAGTTTTCGGTATTAATTTAAATTAGTATTAAAAACTTGATTGTCATTCACATTCATAAAACTTGAGCCGATGACGAGAATTGAACTCGTGACCCCTTCCTTACCAAGGAAGTGCTCTACCTCTGAGCTACATCGGCTTACAGGCAGAGCGGGAGACGAGACTCGAACCCGCGACCCTCAGCTTGGAAGGCTGATGCTCTACCGACTGAGCTACTCCCGCATTTACCACCACGCTTGAACGGGGGGTTTCCTGTTTGGTGGGGAGAGCAGGATTCGAACCTACGAAGGCATACGCCAGCAGATTTACAGTCTGCCCCAGTTGGCCACTTTGGTATCTCCCCTTTTACCCTACTTTGAGCCGATGGAGGGATTCGAACCCCCGACCAGCTGATTACAAATCAGCTGCTCTGGCCAACTGAGCTACATCGGCAAAGCAAAGCAATTATGAACTAATCAAGGAACGTTTACCTCCCGAAATCGGATTGCAAATGTATAACATTTTTAATTATCTGCAAAAAAATTTCTCTTTTTATGTAACCTTTTTTAGCATTTCAAGCTGATAGCCCAGCTAATCCTAAAGCAAGGGCAAAAAAAGGAGCCCACTGGGGGCTCCTTTGCATATTAAAATATGTAGTATGTGATACTAAACCCCACGTAGCTTTTCCTTGTGTTTCTTCACTTGCACCTTTAGCGCGTCGATGCAAAGGTCAGTGGCTTCCTCAAAGGTTTTGGCTTTTCGGGTGGCAAACAAATCGCCACCGGGTACCTTGATTCTAAACTCCACCACCTTGTTTTCCAGGTCCTGGCTGTTTTCCACCTTAAGAAACACTTCCGTGTCGACAATGTTGTCGAAGAAACGTTCAAGCTTTGCAGCCTTTTTCTCGATGAAGTCGAGAAGCTTTTTGTCGGCATCAAACTTGATGGATTGAATCTTAATGTTCATAATAAATCCTCCTTCTTAGTTTTAGGCTCGCGGATGAGCCTGGTTATAGTTCTTCTTAAGTTTTTCAAACGTGCTATGCGTGTAAACCTGGGTGGCCAGCAAGCTGGAGTGGCCAAGCAGCTCCTTGATGGCATTCAGGTCTGCACCCTTGTTAAGGAGATGTGTGGCAAAGGTATGCCTTAGCACATGGGGGCTCCTTTTTTGTAATGGGGTGATTAGAGTGAGGTAATGGCGAACAACCCGGTAAACCAGCTTAGCGTAAACGGGCTTCCCCTTTTCGGTGATGAAAAAAGCTGTAGTTTGGGGCTGGAGTTCTTCCCTAAATCCCAAGTACTCCTTTATGTTTGGTGCCAAATCGGGGTGAATGGGTATAATCCTTTCCTTGCTGCCTTTACCCAGCACTTTTAGCTGCATCTCCTCCAGGTTAACCGATTGCATGGTGAGGGAAACCAGCTCGGATAAACGCATCCCGGTATAGTAGAACATTTGCATTATAAGCCTGTTTCGTGCTCCTTGAAAATCATCGCCAAACAAATCGGGGGTTTCGAGCTTACTCATATCCGATTCTGGAACAAATTCGGGCAACCGCTTACTGGTTTTGGGCGATAGCACTTTACCCATAGGATTTACCTTTACAACCCCCTTGATGGTTAAGAATCTGAAAAATGTTCGGAGCGACGACAGCTTGCGATTAACCGAACGGGCCGATATTCCCTGGCTAACCAGAGTTGCAAGCCATGCCCTGATTGTCCTGTGGCTAATGGAATGAAAATCGTTGACCGATTCTGGGCTTAGCCCAGCATACTCCATGAACGATCTTAAATCATCGCCATACGACCTTACGGTATGGGATGAGTAACCTTTCTCTTTCTCAAGATATTGTAGAAAAGCAGCCAGCATATCCATTGAATGCAATATAGGTTTTTTATAAGTAAAAAGCAAAAAAAATCAGGCAAAAAAAAGCCTGATTATGCATTCAACAGAAAATGAACAGCTACTCTTCCTGCTGCTGAAGTTTCTGTATGTAAATGGCTCTTTTGATTTGCTCCCTACGGGCAACCGAGGGCTTTACGTAAGCCTGACGAGCACGAAGCTCCCTCATAATACCGGTTTTCTCAAACTTGCGTTTGAACTTCTTGAGAGCTCTTTCAATATTTTCGCCTTCTTTAACAGGTACTATAATCATGTCTTCACATTTTTATGAGCTGCAAAATTATAACCTTTTGTTTTTTTTCCAAAATATTTTATGTTTTTTTTCACTATTGTCCGACTAAAATGCAAATAATGGGTCTTGCGCCAATATATGCATGATAATCAGATATTAAAATTCATTACGAAAAAGAGACCTCCCCCTCAAAACAATAGTTGAAGTTGTCCATGTAGGCTGTGTCTCCCTCTGTTCTTGATGTATTCTCGTTTGGTGCTGCGCAAAAGTTCATAAACATCAAGCAAGCTGATCAAGTGTATCCTTACCAATGTTGCCACAACGGAAAACGCTTTCTTTGTGTTTGCCATTTTTTGGATTACCG
>CALBBQ010000046.1 GCA_937926785.1 uncultured Bacteroidales bacterium
CAGCTCCCCGCTGGCCGTGGGTCTACTCTCAGGCTGACGTTTACTCTTTTCTATTTCCTGCTGCTTGTTTCCTATCTCTCGATCGGTACCATCGCGTCAAAGAACTCATCTCCGCGGCCTTCTCCCCCCGTGGGAGCTCTCTCTATAAAACCAAGGCCTCTACCCCCCCTTCCGCACAACCTCGCCCTCTCTCTCGAAAGCGGGTGCAAAGATAGAACAGGTTTTTAAAATCTGCAAACAGTTAGCCCAAAAAAATGAAAAAATTTTTTTTCAAATCGTTTTATTTATTGATTATCAATATAAATAATTTAATCTAGTCACTGTTATCCGACTAAAATGCATTTTTAAGATTTACTCCTTGTAAGTGTATGATAATCAATTGTTGTTGTTTTATTTTTAAAAGTCACCCCCTATTAAATCTGCAACGTATATTGTAAACTTATTGGAGGTGAGCCAGTTCTTTTTAAATAATTTCGGTTGGTGCTTCTCAGTAATTCGAATACATCAAGCAAGCTTATCAGGTGTATTCGGATTAAAGAAGCCACCACGGAGAATGCCTTTTTTGTTTGAGCCATCTTCTGGATGACAGTCATCAACAGCTGAGCGATGAGTGTGCACCAAACCTGAGTGCGGATAGCATTCTCCGTAGAAGTAGTGCAGCTGAAAGTTCTGCTTCACCTTTTTGAATGGAATCTCGATTTCCCAGCGCTTCTTGTACAGAAAGGTGATTTCTTCGGCTGTACTTTCCATGCTATTGGATAGGAACTCATAGTAACGGTTCTTCTCATCCTGATAGCACACCTTTTTCAGCTGGAGCTTTGCCCTTCCCTTGGTTTGCCTTTTGCCATCCTCACCTTCAGGATAGTACTCCAGCTCAATGATTTCCTCTTTCAGAACCCTGGCCTTGCCCTTGACCCCGCCCTGCTCCCGAAGGCTTTCAACCACCGTGTATACCGCATTCTTCTTTAGCCTGGTTACAAAGTACACCGACTTGCTGGTCCAAATTGCAAACTATAAGCATGTGCACCTTGAGCCCGCCTTTCTTTTTACCATCATACTTGAGGTTGCGGCCTACACCCTTGAGGATATCGCTGAATAGCCGAATCGTCGTTGAATCTATCAGCAGTACCTCCTTGAACGTAAGCCCCAGGGGTCGGCTGTCCGACTAATTTTATTTCCTTATTTTTGTCCATGTTGTGGTTTATTTCGCAAAAATAAACTTACAACACGGGGTGAAACCCTGGGAGAGTAACCCCTTATTTATTTTTTAGTCGTTCAGTAGTGAATATTAAATATCGATAAGCGTGTTTAACCACTTAACCTAACATCCCCCTCCCTAATGTGATTTCTTTATGTTATCCCTCTCCCATTTTTGAATAGCTCAACCTTTTAACTCGCTGAATGATATGAGCCGCTTACGATCCTCATCCCAAAGCCTTAACTTGAAAGAGTTCATAATCTCTTTAAAAGATAATGGCTTAATTTGGGAAAAAATTTCGTTTTCTTCGTGGCATTTCTGTAACTTATAGTTGGGTATCCGAGGGCTTAAGTGATGAATATGATGGTACCCGATATTTCCGCTAAACCACTGCAATACCCCTGGAAGTTTAAGAAATGAGCTTCCCTCTAAGGCCACCGATTGGTAATCCCACTCTCCCGAACGTTTCCACACAACCCTTTCAAACTGATGCTGCACATAAAAAAGCCAAATACCAGCAATTGAAGCGAAGTAAATAATGGGCAACTGAATCAAAATATACTCTCGCCAACCTATCCACCACATCAGAAGGATCATACTCCCAATAATTACAACATTAGACAGTTGCACATACAGATGTTGCTTAAAGTTCATATAGGATTTTGGGATTCTATGTTGTATGATGAAAAGCAAGATGGGTGCTAGCCCAAAGAGAAATATTGGATGCCTGAAAACATGGTACTTCAGCTTACCCCATTTTGAAAGATTAAGATACTCTTTAACGGTAAGGGTTTCGACATCACCTATACCTCTTTTATCGAGGTTTCCCACGGTTGAATGATGAATAAAATGGTCGCGATGCCAGCGATGGTAAGGGGTAAACACTAGTAATCCTAGAGGTATTCCCACAAGCCTATTTAACCGGTCGGTTCTAAAAAAGGATCCATGCCCACAATCGTGAAAGATTATAAATATACGAACAAGAAAACCTGCAGCCAGTAGCGATAGTGCCAGCGTTAGCCAATACGACACACTTAAGGAATAATACATTAACACCCAGAGCAGGATATAGGGTAATAGTGAACTCATGACCTGCCACCAGCTCGTTGCATGGTCAGGGTAGTTATACTTTGACACAACTTCAACCCACTTCTGCATGGCTTAAACCGATTTGTTTAGTTACCTAAATTTAGTAGATTTTTGAAGAAATTCAAAATTCAATTTTATCATTCTTGCTGAGCGTAACCCTACGCTACTATGGCAAACAAGTTCATTGGTAACATGCCTTCGTTAGAAATCGGATAAAAAGAGAAGGGGCGTTAAGCCCCTTAAGAAATATTTGAAAACTGCCTATTTCTCTGGGATATTTTTTAAAGTCTCAACCAAAAAGTCCCAGAATTTTTGAACAGTAGCAACATTAACCTTTTCGTCAGGAGAATGAGGGAAACGAATGGTTGGGCCGAACGAAATCATATCCCAGTTAGGATATACACCTCCAAGCAACCCGCATTCGAGACCAGCATGAATTGCCTTGACTTCTGGTGTTTTACCATACATTTTATGGTAAACATCCTGCATTACCTTCAAGATAGGAGAGTTAGGATTGGGCTTCCAACCCGGATAGCCCCCGGTAAATGAAACCTCAGCGCCAGCCAGCTCGAAGATTGCGGCCATTTTTTGGGCAAGAGCATCCTTTGACGATTCTACGGAGCTTCGCATCAGGCATTGACCTTTTACTTTATTACCTTCAGTAAAAACACGGGCAAGGTTATTTGAGGTTTCAACCAAGCCGGGAACGGCATCGCTCATCCGAATAACACCGTTGGGACATCCAAAGAAAGCCCTAATGACTCTGGCTTGAGTATCAGTATCGATAATAGAGGCAGGCTGCTGTGTTTTCTCACATGAAAAAGAGAGGGTTGGTTCGGTCAAAGCGAATTCATCCTTGTAGATGGATTCGAACTTTCTCACAAAATTCTCAAATTCGGCAGCTTTATTGACAGGCACCACAACAGTAGCAAAAGCTTCCCGGGGTATAGCATTGCGTAAGCTACCCCCATCAAACGATGCAATCCTAAGCCCAAATTCCTTTTCAGCATTGTAAAGGAATCTGAATAGAAGTTTTATTGAGTTACCTCTTCCCAGGATTATATCCATTCCTGAATGTCCTCCCTTCAGACCGGTTAGTGCTAGGCGGTATGCTGCATAACCTGCGGGTACCTGTTCAATTTTAGCTGCGAACTCTATGTTTGCATCTAAGCCTCCGGCGCAACCCACATACAGCTCCCCCTCGTCCTCAGAGTCCAGGTTAATTAGAATATCACCTTTAAGAAGACCCGGCTTAAGGCCAAAAGCTCCTGTCATACCTGTTTCTTCATCTACTGTAAAAAGTGCCTCAATAGGGCCATGTTGCAAATCGGTGGCTTCCAACACAGCCATGGCTGCAGCCACTCCAATACCATTATCGGCACCCAGTGTTGTTCCATTGGCGGTTACCCATTCACCATCTACATATGCCTCAATGGGGTCCTTTTCAAAATCATGAACTTTGTCGCTATTCTTTTGTGGAACCATATCGAGGTGACCCTGTAGTATTACTCCCTTTCGGTTTTCCATGCCGGGAGTGGCAGGTTTACGGATAATGACGTTCCCTACCTCGTCGACTATGGTTTCCAGTCCTAAACTTTTACCAAAATTCACCACAAAATCAATTACTGATTTTTCCTTCTTTGAAGGACGAGGAATTTGGGTTAAACTGTAAAAGTGCTTCCAAACGCGTTGTGGTTCGAGTTTGTAAATTTCCCTATTCATTGCTGTTGGTTTTTAAGTTTAATGATAACAGTTGAAAGTGCATAAAGATACCATAATTATTTGTCACGCCCAAAAAGGTGTAGTGTTTTAAAACATTTTAATAGCGATGCTTGTGTGAAACATATCGCAATATACGAACGTAAGATTAGCGATAATAAGAGCGCAATGATTCATTTTAACAACCAATGGTTCAGGGAATTAACCTCCACCAACGACAAATGCATGGAGATGGCCTCGCAGGGAGCTGATGAGGGGTTGGTAATTGCAGCTGAGTTTCAGACGTTGGGTAGAGGTCAACGAGGAAATAAATGGGACAGCGAAAGGGGATTAAATCTAACATTCAGCATCTTGGTGCGACCAACCTTTCTGGCTGTTGCCGATCAGTTTTACCTCTCAAAAATTACCTCAGTCGCCATTTGCGATTGGCTCACAGCCTACTTATCCCCTGAACTGGTAAAAATCAAGTGGCCTAATGACATATATATAGGTAACCGTAAAGTTGCCGGAATACTCATTGAGAACAGCTTTAGCGGGCGGAATATGGAAGTCTCTGTGGTAGGTATAGGTATCAACCTAAACCAGAAAAATTTTTCCGACGAAATTCCTAACCCAACCTCTTTGATTCTGGAAACGGGAAAAGAAATGCCCCCTAAAAATGCACTAGGAGAGCTTCTCTATTGCTTCAAATCGAGATACGAAGCGCTTAAGGCTAATGAAAGGGAAAAAATTGATACCGATTATCTCAACCTAATATACCGTAAGGACATTTTATGTAAGTACTACTCGGAAGGGGTAGAATTTGATGCAAAAATCACCGATGTTTTGCCAACCGGCGAACTAATTCTGCAAACGCCCGAGGGAGTATTTAAGAAATTTGCATTTAAGGAAGTTACTTTTATATTATAGTTCTATATTGAATTAAACGCCGCTGCAATACTCTCGGCAAGGGTGTTAACGCCTTCCTCTAACTTCCTTCCTAACATCATCTTCATCATCATGTTGAGCTCAACCTTTACAGTAACTTTCATCCTCGTATCGTACGGGGCAACCTCCTTGAGCTGAATCCACATATAAAACTGCATTGGAGTTTTCTCGTCACCCGTAAACTTAATGGTTTTATAGGGTTCTCTTTCAATAATGCTAATGCCAAAAGGCCCCATTCCCTGGAACTTAAAACTGCAGCTATCCTCCTCGGCCTTCCATTCATCTAACTTTTCCTTTGCAATCGGGGTAAAGTTTCTAAAATCCGATAGCACCCTAAAAATATCTTCGGCTCGTTTCTGTATTGCTACTATTTTACTCTCGTAGGTTGTCATGGCAAATCAAATTACTAAGCTGCAAAAATACTATAATTGGATCAATTCGACTAAGTGAACCTAATTGCATAGAAATTCGTTTGTAAGGTATGAAGCTGTTGATTCAAGAATCAGTTGATCCATACTTTAACATCGCCACGGAAGAGCATCTACTTAAGAGTAGCGATGAAGATGTAACTATGCTGTACCGAAACTCCCCTTCTGTTATTGTGGGCAAGCATCAAAACACAATGGCTGAAATTAACCATGCCTTTATTTCCAAAAACAGGATTCCGGTAATTCGCCGTTTATCCGGAGGGGGCGCTGTTTACCACGACCTCGGGAACATCAACTTTTGCTTCATACAAAACAGTTCAGAGGGAAAGCAGGTAGATTTTAAACGGTTTACCCGACCAATCATTAAATTTCTCATACATAATGGTTTGCAGGCTGCTTTGGGTGAGAAAAATGAGATCAGGGTTGGGCCATTCAAAATATCGGGCAATGCTGAGCATGTTTATAAAAGTAGGGTTCTTCACCATGGTACACTGCTCTTCAGAACAAACCTCAACAATTTAAACCTTGCCATCAAATCGAACGAAAAAAACTATATAGACAGAGCAATCCGATCGAACCGAAGCGTTACGGAGAACATTTCTACCCTAATGGGTAGCAACCTGAGCACTGAAAATTTTCTGAAAAAGCTCTCCGAATTCCTTTCTGCAGAGCTAAATGCATTTGTAACCGATAGGCTTCAAAAGGATGATATGGTGGAAATAAAGAAACTAATCAATGAGAAGTATTCTAAATGGGATTGGAACTATGGCTATAATGCCAGCTACACTATAGAATCAAAGATCAGAGACTTTCAAATTAGTCTTAAGGTTGT
This sequence comes from uncultured Bacteroidales bacterium, assembly GCA_937926785.1. Lineage (GTDB taxonomy): Bacteria > Bacteroidota > Bacteroidia > Bacteroidales > Tenuifilaceae > Tenuifilum. The sequence goes on from CALBBQ010000046.1 coordinate 6,194, forward strand.
TGGGGGAATCATCGCCGCGGTTGATGTAATTGGCGGTTCACAGACTGAATCACTTAAGAATATCTTTTCATCAGGATTACTTGGTCTGAAACACGACTACATCACTCTTGAGCAAAGCCTGCAAGAAAAATCTGAATTATTAGTAAAATCGAGTATAAAAGCCCAGGAACTGCTTGACATCTTATTTTAATACACCTACTGGCCCTGCCCCTCTTTTGGGGGTTCAATTCCATAGGCAATGCCCTCGTAGTAGTGGGTAGGAACCTCTTTATAACCTCCTCGACTTTCGCTTTTAGTAATGAGCACATACATAGCCCCCATGGCGGCAGCCCTTCGCTGCAATCGAATACGTGCATTCTTTTCAGCTGCCTTGGCAGTCTTACTGCTTGTCCCCGATTTTGCTTCAATTTTTCCGTAAACGTATAGCCCATCCACATCGGCCGGATTTTCAGTTACAACTACAGCCTGAAAGTTTTTCTCATCGACCATTTGAAAGGCCAGGCTATTAAACTGCTCAACCCTGCCATTGGCATACTTAATCTTATGTATCTGTTTACGAGAGAACTCTTCGGGGGCTTGAGCACCTTTCTTAAGTATGGTAACCTTGCTGGAACTTACGCTCTGAACTTTACAAATTATTTTCCGGTTACTTACTAAAATTAGGGTATCCATAGCGGCTTGCGCAATGGACAACGAGGGAAGTAAAGAAAGAAGCAACAAAACAGCTATGCGTAACATAGGATAACTAAGTTGGAAATAACAATGGCAAAGTTAATGCCATTTTACCAGAAAACCATAAGTTCCTGTTTATTTTCACTTTGACTCCTTACCGGCATCAAGGTTAAAGGGATCTATTAAAATATTTTGATGCTGGTTATTTGCCTCGGGCAGCAAAGAGTATTGCAACCGATAAGGTTAAGATTTCCACCAATAGATTTGTTGACCAAACAGGAGGCCAGGGTATTACAATTCTGTACACCAAAACCAGGGCTATCACCAATGCCGACAGTACCGTGAGGCTCTGTTTTGAAAGAAACCCGCCCACAACCAGCAAAATGGCAAACACTACTAACGAAAGCGAAATGTAAAACTCCAACGTTGCCATACTGGACGCATTGATTTGCTGAATGTTAGATATTAGTATGAAAGCTGAGAAGCTTAAACGTAGCAGCCAGCCGGCAGCAGGTTCTAAAAATTTAATTGGTTTCATTTCATTCTGATTTATGGTTAACTATAAGCATCAACTCACATGGTATTGCTTCGTTCTGCCTGGTAACCGAAACAATGTTTTCAAGGTAAATATACAACTCTTACACTAAATCACAGATAAATGTTAATAAATTGCTCGCCACACTTAACAGGTATATCCGTTTTTGATATCTATGATATTTCAAACTAACTTTGCAAAACATTTAGCCAATAATGAAATGAAAAGTTTGTCAACCATATCAAAATACGTCATTTCAACATTGCTTTGGATATTCGTTGCCATTACCGCAATCCTTTTCTTTATAGGAGACCTTGTGGTGTGGTTTTCCACATTTTGGTGGGATAGGAGGCTGAAAGCCGTTCACCTTTATTCGTCATACTGGGCAATGTTCTACATATGGATAAATCCTGGTTGGAAGATTAAAACCGAAGGATTTGAAATGATTGACAAGAAAATGACCTATGTTATTGTATCGAACCACCAAAGCGCTTTTGATATACTACTGCTTTACAGGTTGTTTACCTACTTCAAATGGGTGGCAAAAAAAGAGTTGGCCAAAGTTCCCGTGATCGGTTGGAACCTAATCTTAAACCGTTGCATACTTTTGGACAGAGGCAGCCAGGCTAGTGCTAAGAAGATGATAGCCAGCGGGCTGAAGAACTTGCATACAGGAAATTCCCTTTTGATTTTTCCTGAGGGCACCCGGTCAAAGGATGGACAGGTAAAACGGTTTAAGGAGGGTGCCTTTTTACTTGCCCAACAGGCAAAAGTGCCCATACTACCTGTAGTTATAGAAGGTTCAAAAGACATATTCCCCTCACCTGGCGTCATAAATCTCAGACAACGGCTTCAGATAAGAGTGCTAAAGCCTATACCGGTTGATGAGATACTGAGATTTTCCTTAGCCGATTTGACAAACCAGGTTAACTCCCTTATTACCGAGGAACACCGAAAAATGGCACCAAACAAGTACTGAAGTGAGCAATCAATTTTTTGAAAAAGTTTTTATAAGATTCTTTGCCATTTAATTTATCTTTTATACCTTTGCAAGCCCAAAATATTGTTAAACAACTCATACTAAATACAATGTACGCTATTGTTGATATTGCTGGACAGCAATTTAAGGTAGAAAAGGACCAGAAAATTTATGTAAACCTGCTGGAAGGTGAAGCAGGTGCTGAGGTTAAGTTCGACAAGGTTCTGCTTGTTGACAATGATGGCAAGGTTAGCGTTGGTAACCCTGAAGTAAAAAACGCATCGGTTACCGCCAAGATACTTGGTCATGTAAAGGGTGATAAGGTGATTATCTTCAAAAAGAAACGCCGCAAAGGCTATAAGCTTAAAAGAGGTCACCGTCAAAACTACACCCAGATACAAATTGCAGAAATTGTAGCATAAACAAAAAATATTGATTAGCCATGGCACACAAAAAAGGAGTTGGTAGTTCCCGTAACGGACGCGAATCGCATAGCAAACGTTTAGGCGTTAAACTTTTTGGCGGTCAGGTTGCCAAAGCAGGCAACATCATCGTTCGCCAGAGAGGAACCAGGCACAACCCGGGAATGAATGTAGGCATGGGTAAGGATCACACCCTTTATGCCCTGATTGATGGCGTGGTTGCATTCCGCAAGAAAGCCGATAACAAATCGTATGTTTCCGTTCTACCGTTTGAATCGTAGCATTTATTCATAATTTTATTATCTTTGGTCTCCTGTGCAATGCAAAAGCAATTGAACAGGAGATTTTGTTTTATTTAAAACCAAAACTATGCTCACCCTCAAGTATATCAGAGAAAACACCGAAGAGGTGATACGAAGGTTAGCCATCAAGCATTTTGATGGTACCGTTGTGATCTCAAAAATTATAGAGCTGGACGATAAGCGCAAGGCCATTCAGCTCCAGCTCGACAATAATCTTGCAGAACAAAATAGAATTGCTAAGGAAATTGGCAAGCTGTTTGCCGAGGGAAAAGCCTCAGAGGCTAACGCCGCTAAGGCAAAATCGACCGAGCTGAAAGAGCAGTCGAAAATCCTCTCGCAGGAACTAAAAGACGTTGAGGACGAACAAACAAAACTGCTGTTACAGGTGCCAAACCTGCCCCACGAATCGGTACCGCAAGGTGTAAGCGCAAGCGACAACGTGGTAGTTCGATCGGGCGGAACTATACCAACCCTTCATGATGAGGCGCTACCTCACTGGGACCTGGCTACCAAGTATAACATTATCGATTTTGAACTTGGTGTTAAAATTACGGGTAGCGGTTTTCCGGTTTATCGCGGAAAGGGAGCGAAACTTCAACGCGCATTAATCAACTTCTTCCTTGACTATAACACCGCTGCAGGATACGAAGAGATAGAACCCCCTCACATGGTGAACGAGGATTCGGCCTATGGAACCGGGCAACTACCCGACAAAGACGGACAGATGTACCATGTTACACTGGATGGATTCTACATGATCCCCACAGCTGAAGTTCCGGTAACCAACATATACCGCGATGTGATTCTACACTCATCCATGCTTCCAATCAAACTAACGGCCTACACTCCCTGCTTCCGCCGCGAGGCAGGTTCTTACGGCAAGGATGTAAGGGGACTGAACCGCCTCCACCAGTTCGACAAGGTTGAAATTGTTCAGATTCAGCATCCCGATCGTTCCTACGAGTCGCTCGAGGAGATGGTTAGCCACGTGGAGGGCTTGCTCCAGGAACTGGAGCTCCCCTACCGGATTGTTAAGCTTTGCGGTGGTGATATGAGCTTTACATCGGCCCTCACTTACGATTTTGAGGTATTTTCAGCTGCACAGCACAAATGGCTTGAGGTTAGCTCAGTGTCGAACTTCGAGTCGTTCCAGGCCAATCGCATGATGCTTAGGTTTAAAGAGGAGGGTGACAAAAAAGCCCAACTGGCACATACCCTCAACGGTAGCTCGCTGGCTTTGCCACGCATTGTAGCTGCTTTGCTGGAAAACAACCAAACCCCTCATGGAATTAAAATCCCGAAAGCACTCCAGCCCTATTGCGGATTTGATAAGATTGACATTTAAAAACCATAGTTCAACTTAAATCCCCTTGCGAAAAGGGGATTTTTTTTCCCCAGAAAAAACATTTGGCCCGCATTTTGTGTTAAAATTATTAACATAACTTGGGGAAAAGATACTTCTTTCCCTTAAAAATAGTTTAACCAAATTCATAGGAATATGAAAACAACTCTCAAGCTCTTACTACTCTCAACTTTGCTATTGGCGCTGAGCCCTGCTATAGCTCAAATGGAGGAGCTGCCCAAAAGCGACAGTGCCGGAGTTACTGGAGGTGCTGTAATTGGTGCGGTTACCATTGATGGTAAAAACTACCAGCAATTCGCTTTGCGAACCGATATCCCTATCGGAAAGTTCGGTTTTGGATTGGATATTCAGCTACTTTTTGACGAAAACGGACAAATCAGAAAAGATGAGTGGGATCAGTGGCAGGACTACATTGATAAAGTTTACTACATTCGTTACGGCAAAAAGGATGACCCCTTCTACATTCGCCTGGGTGGGTTGGATTACACCTATCTTGGATATGCCAACATTGTAAATGGATATTCCAACATGGTGCAGTACCCATCGCGCCGGCGCTACGGTGGTGAACTATCGTTCTGGATTCCAGCAGAGCGTTACAAGGGCATGCCGGTTGCCGGCGGTGAGTTCTTTTTCAATGACATTAAGGAAGTGTTTGTTGAAGATCCAAGAAAACCAGCCATGCTGGTGGGAAGCCGAATTTTCTACAGGCCTTTACGTTTCCTTGAGATTGGCATATCGGCTGCAGCCGACCTGAATGAGTACAACGCGTTTGAAGATAGGGATGGCGATGGAATACCCAACCTGATTGACTTGTATCCAAAAGACAAGCTTTTGGCAACAGAAATGGACAAGATTCCGACTGATGATTGGAACTATTTGCTAAACGACATACACTGGGGTTCCACACGTGCTGAGGCTTACCAGAAACTACTTAGCCTTGGACTTGTACCTGCCGATACCATGAGGATGGCCGACCTGTTCAACCTGAACAATCAAACATCTAAGATGTATGCGTATAGCTTTGATATGGGCATCCCTATTGCACGAAAGGAGAACTTCAAGTTTGATATCTACTCGCACATTACCCAGCTCCGGGGTCAGGATAGAACCTACGGTTGGGGTGCCGCTCTTCCGGGTGTGCGAATGATACTGGGAACCAGCAATGTGCAAAACTTCCTGACGTTCAAAGCTGAGTACCGAAGGTCATCTAAAGAATTCCTGTTCGGTTACTTTAACAACACCTATGAACTGGAACGAGCACAGTTTGTTGGCCGTGATAGCGTGATAACCAAGCAACAACGTTTGCTGAACATTCAGCAGGAGCTCAATGGTATTTTTGCAAGCGTTGAGCTCAACATGTTTGGCTATATTGTTGGATATGGTGGTTACCAGGATCTGATTGGAAAGGATAAGATCCATATGCGCTCACTTCATGGCGAAATCAGAATGGGTGAAACCCTGAAAAAGATGCTCAGCTTTGCCGACCTGAAAGGTTACTACATACAGAACAACGTTCAGGATTTCAGACAGTGGAAAACCCCAAGTACCCTGATGGGATTCAACATTGGATATAACTACAAGGGAGCAATTGTGGGAATTGACTACAGGTGGACATTCCAGGATCTGAATGGTGATGGTATTATCAAAGGTTCAGGTGAGACCTTCAAGACCATCAGCTTCCGAACTGCTGTATCGTTTTAAACCAGATTGCCGGTAAATGATTCAACAAAGGGAGTCGTAGTTGCGACTCCCTTTATTTTTTCGGAGGTATTAAATATGAGGCCAGAAAGGCAACTAAACCGGCAAAAAAGAAGTTTACAAGCTTTGCCGTAACAATTTTATCTAAACCGGTGCTAATCCATAGTATAGTAAAGATTAAGCCTGCAATCATAGTTGTGATGGCAGCCCTTCCGTGAAATCGTTTCCAGAAAAGGGTTAAAAGAATAACTACCGAAAAAGTGCATCCTATCCCAGCCCAAACGTAGCTAACCATGGTAAATATTACTTTTTGAGGTGAAAGGTAGGCAATTGCCAAAGCAATGGTTGCAATAAGGGCAGTTATTATGCGTGATTGTTTTAGAACTCGTTTGGGATCGCTAACGCCTCTTAATGTTTTTACGATGTTCTCACTTAGCTCTGTTGAAGAGAGGACCAGCAGGGAGTCGGCAGTGGAAACCATGGCAGCAATGGCACCCGTAATGAGTAGGGATGCAAAAACGGGGGGGAATATCTTCATAAGGGTAGCAGGCATAACGTATTCCCTATCACTGAGGCCCTGCGGGCCAAATATGGCCAAGCCAATCATACCAATCAGCATGGCTCCAACGTAGGCAACCAATGTCCAGGCGATACCAATATTTCGTGCTCTTCTGGCCTGATTAGAGTCTTTAATGGCCATGAACCTCATGGTTAGCTGGGGCATTCCCCCCAAGTAACCGAAAAACCAGCTAAATCCGCCTACCAGGAATAATCCCGCAGCTGCGCCCTTTAACCCATTAAACAATGAAGAGTGAGTGGGGCTAGCCATTGTAAGTGCCTGAATTATGGATTGTGAGTAAACCTCTGGGTGATTAGCCAAGTAGACAAACCCAACAATTGGCCCAACCGTAAGGGTAATAATCATCAGCAGGGCCTGTATAACATCGGTGTATACAACGCTTTGGAAGCCCCCATAGATGGTGTAAGGGATTATTACCATGGCGGTAATCAGCATACCCCATTGGGCATTTAGCCCAAACATGGCATGTAGCGTTTTGCCCCCACCAAGGAACTGGGCGCCCACGTATAGGAAGAAAAAGAATACAATGGTCGAGCTGCTCACCAGCCTGATCCACTTGGCCACCTCGCCATGTCGGGCTGCAAGGTAATCGGAAAATGTATTGGCTGAGTACTTTTCGGCCTCATTGCGTAAGCGCCAGGCCAAAAGCCACCATGCGGTTACTATTCCGATTACGCAGCCAAGGGCAGTCCACAGCTCAGCTATCCCCATTGCATATGCAGCACCCGGCAAGCCCAGTAAAGCCCATGACGATTCACCGGTAGCCCTTTCGGAGAGTGCAGCAACCCATCCGGGAAGCCTTCGTCCGGCTATAGCATAATCGGTATGGTTTTTAACTTTTCGCCCCTGATACACACCCCAACCTACCAAGAATAGCAAATAGCCAACCATCACAATTATTAACTGAATGTTGACACTCATTGTTGTAAAGGATTAGTTTACCACCCTAAAATTAACGTTCGCTCACGAAATACCCAAGCAATATGTTGATTTCTATATCTATAAATTAGTAACTTGTGATGCGCAGAACGGTTACGATATGGAAGCAAAGTATTATGAGAGGTTAAAAAATGGTTTTGTTCAGTGCACTTTATGCCCCCATAAGTGCAAAATAAGACCTGGCTCTCGGGGTATCTGCAAAACCCGAAACAATGAAAACGGAAATCTGAAAGTGAATTTCTCAGGACTTATTGCCTCATCAGGACTGGATCCCATTGAAAAAAAACCATTATTCCATTTCTACCCGGGTAGTAAAATTTATTCTATTGGTGGGTATGGGTGCAACCTACATTGCTCTTTTTGCCAGAACTATGAGATATCTCAATATTTACCGGACCTAACTGAAAATTACAAAACCTATGAAGCAAAAGAAATTGTTACAAAGGCATCGATCCTACCCCAGAACATTGGAATTGCATACACATACAATGAACCAACGGTATTTTTTGAACTCATGCTGGAAACATCTTTAATTGCCCAAAAAAACGGGTTGAAAAATGTGATGGTATCAAATGGGTATATCAGTCAAGCACCTCTTGAGGAGCTGCTGAACACCATTGATGCATTTAATATCGACTTAAAATCTTTTAATGATGGGTTCTATAAAACGCTAACAGGGGGAAGACTAAAGCCTGTACTGGAAAGTTTGAAAACCATTGTAAAACATGGCAAACATCTGGAAATTGCTTTTCTGGTAATACCAGGTTTGAACGACTCCTCAAACGAGGCGGGGCAAATGTTTAAATGGATATGCGATCACCTGGGGAATGATATACCCCTGCATATAAACAGGTACTACCCTGCATACCAGATGAGTGTTGCACCCACTCCGCCGGAAACACTATTCAAACTCCGTGAGCTAGCCCTAGAAACCCTTAATTTCGTTTACATTGGCAACCTCCACCATCCTAATATTGGCATGAATACGATATGTCCTTCGTGTAGTTCAACATTAATTGAACGTACTGGATACCAAACCCACCTCAAATTAATTGACAGTTCGGGGTTTTGTAAAATTTGTGGCTATGGCCCGGTGGTGAAAATGGCTTAACCCCGCCAGATGAGTTCTGAAAGAGGGCGTTTTGGCACATGATGCACCTGCTCAGAATCGCGCCAGTACTCTACGCTCTCACCTGCCTGCAAGTCATCTATAACAACTTTCTCAACCGGGTAGCCAATTGCAATTACCAAAACCACTTTTAGATGGGTAGGTAATCGAAGCTGCTGCTCAAGCATCTTCTTATTAACTGAGGCAATGATACATCCGCCAAGCCCTTTCTCCACAGCTCCAAGCAGAATGGTTTGCGCCGCAATACCTTGATCCCACTGTGCCGAAGAGGAAATATTATGGTCCTCGAGCATAACAATGTATGCAGTTGGTTGTTCACCCTCTGCGGGTCCATCCCAATCTTTCAGGTAACCCGCCCAGGCAAGGGCGGGAAAGATTTGCCGGCACATCTCCGGGGTATTAGCTAAAGCATACTTTAAGGGTTGCAGATTACGGCCGGATGGACAAAAGCGGGTTAATTCAACCAGCTGTTCAAGAATGTTAGCATCAACCAACTGCTTTTGGTCGAATCTCCTGTAGCTTCTGTTCCGAACCACCAAATCCCTTAGCATGTTTAGCGAGATTTGCGAAATCTATCCTCAACAACTTTCCAATCTAAAATGTTCCAAAAGGCCTGAACGTAATCGGGTCGGCGGTTCTGGTAGTCCAAATAGTAGGCATGTTCCCAAACATCGCAGGTTAACAATGGCTTTTGGTTTTTCCGGATAGGATTACCTGCATTTGATTCCTGCGTGATGGCTAACTTTCCATCGGTATCAATAACCAACCATGCCCAGCCAGAACCAAAAAGGGTTACTGCGGCATTAGAGAACTTGCTTTTAAACTCATCGAATGAACCAAAAGCGATTTCAATAGCAGCTAAAAGTTCCCCTTCGGGCTTGCTTTTGGGTGAAGCGCTAAAACTCTCGAAGTAAAAAGTGTGGTTCCAAACCTGAGCACCATTGTTGAGAATACCGCCATCTGCCTCCCTGATAATCTCTTCGAGCGAGGCATTTTCAAAGCGTGTGCCGGGAATCAGGTTGTTCAAATTATTAACATAAGCCTGATGATGCTTCCCATAGTGAAACTCCATGGTTTTGGTTGAAATAACAGACGCGAGAGCGTCAGCTGCATAGTTAAGTTTTGGTAACTCGTGTTTCATGGCATATATGATTTTTAGGTTAACATGACTGCTAGAATTAGTATATCATCGGTTTGAGACTCGGCTTCGCCCTTCCACTTTTCCAAGGTTTGGAAAAAGATGTTTTTCTGTTCGGATAAGGGTAGATGCTTTAAATCTAGTATAAGTTGACGGAAAGCCTGATAACCAAACTTTTTACTCATTTGTCCGCCAAACTGATCGGTGAAACCATCAGTAAAGAGGTAAACGATATCGCCTGGTTCAAGGGTGATGGAAATATCGGTAAACTTTTCCATTCTCTCGTAGAATGCTATGGGCATACGGTCGGGTTTAAACTCAATTAAGCCATCGCCGATTCTAACGATCCTGTCGGTTGTTGCAACCGATGCGTTTGTACTAATAATAATGGGCATATTAGCACCGGCATAGGTAAGGGTTCGTGTTTGACGATCGAACAAACAGAACGTGATGTCCATTCCGTCGTGGCTATCTTCCTCATTTCCTCCCTGTCGAAGAGCAGTGATAACATTCTCACGGAGTGCGCCCAAAATGGCGGCAGGTGATACTTTATGGGTATTGGCAATCATATCATTAATCATTGATATGCCAAGCATGCTCATGAAACCACCCGGCACCCCGTGACCGGTACAGTCGGCAACAGCAAAACCAACCTTCCCAGAACAGTTGCCCACCCAGTAAAAGTCGCCACCCACTGTTTCCTTTGGCATGTAGAGTACAAAAAAGTCTTTGAAGTACTGGCTCATCTGCAAATCGGAGGGAAATACGGCTTGTTGTATTTTTCGGGCATACTCAATGGACTCACCTAGGTCGGTAAGGATGTTTATTATTCTGTCCCGCTGGTAGATTACCAAATTCTTTTGTCGTTCTATTTCATCGCGTTGCGTCATAAGTTCCCGCTGCTGCACCTCCACAGCCATGCGTTGGCTTTCAATTTCGCTCATGGCTTGCTTTCGTTTGTATGCAAAGTATAACAAGCCGGAAAAAAGCCCCAGCAGTATGATAAAAGCAAATGTGAGGAAGATAAGCATGCGAGTTCTGCTTCGCTTTTGGTTATCCAGTTCCTTGATTTGAGCATTAAACCTATCGTAATGCTGCTGCACAACTTTCTCATATTCGGCACGCAATTGGGTGGCCAATATCTTTTTTATACGCTCTGAACCTACGATGGAATCGTTGGCTGCCATATATAGCTGTAAATTTTTAAGAGCATTTTTACAATCATTATTTGCCAAGCTGAACTGATACAGTGTGTTATAGGATTGGGCAATGAGGTTGAGCATATGATGCTTCTTGGCAAGCTCCAGCACTTGGTATACCGTTTCGGTTGCAGCCACTCGTTCGCCGGTGTGGAAAAGTACGGTAGCCAGTTCAATCTTTGATTCAGCAACACCACGCGGTTCAGAAAGCTCGGAGTAGTCATTTATGGATTTCAGGAGGTAGAATCTCGCCTTGTCGTATAATTTTAATGCGCTATACGCTTCACCCATAAACCGATAAACGTTGGCAACCCCACCTCTATCCATAAGCATTTGTTTGAGGGATAGGGCATTCTGCAGATATACTAACGCGCTATCGATTTTTGCTTGCTTCAGGTAAACCGAGCCAATATTCATCAATGAGTTTGACAATCCCCTTCTATCGCTTATCTGAATTTTAATTTCCTTTGACTTATTTAAGTGCTCTAGGGCCTTATCGTACTGACCAAGATCCCGGTATATAAGACCAATATTGTTATGCTGATACGATTCACCTAGCCTATCGTTTACCTCAATTCTTATTGGTAACGCCCTGTAAAAGAAATCGAGTGCTGTGGAGAAATCGCCTTGTTCCCAAAAGAGGATGCCCATGCTGTTCAGCACTGCTGCAATTCCAGCTTTATCGTGAATTTTTTCACGAATGAATAGCGAACTATGGTACACATCCAGGGCCTCGGCATATCTACCGACCTGGGCCAGCACCATACCTAAACCATACTGAGCCTGGGCAAGTCCAGCGGAATCGTTAATTTTCTCAGCCTTTTCAATGGCCTGACCATAGTAGTATATGGAACTATCATTCAAATCGGTACGCCGGTAATATAGTCCTAACCGATTAAGCGTGTTAATCAAACCCTTGGTATCGCCTGCGTTAATAAAATCGGCTCTCGATCTGTGAAGCCAATAAAAAGAAGAATCAATAGGGGTAAGTTCAAAATGGGTAATACCCAAGTATAGCTCGCACAGGGCTCTTCCTCTCAGGTAATCGGTATTACTATTACTACTTAAATACTCTCGTGCAAGCTTTTGTGCGGCAGCAAACTCTCTAGCATCTATTAGCGATTGGATAGCTTTAAGCTGTGTATTCAATTTTGCCGTATCGGCCAATGGTTTATACTCCTGGTTGACAGCAAAAAGATTTGGCTCAAGGAATAGTATGAGCGAGAGAAACCATATTACATTTGCCCAACGACGCATTGAAAAAAGCATTTATTAAACCCAATAAAGGTACAAAAAAAAGCGACCGGATAAAAATCCGATCGCCCAACCAAAACATAAACCAAACCAAACTTAAACCAAATGTGCTATTTATTAGTAGCAATAATGAACCGTTCGTTAACAGTTTTCCAGTCTATTACATTCCAGAAGTTTTGAACATACTCTACCCTTCGGTTCTGATATTTCAGGTAGTATGCATGTTCCCAAACATCGAGGCCCATTAAAGGAAATCCTTTAATTTCGGATACATCCATCAGTGGATTATCCTGGTTAGGTGTAGAAAAGACTTTTAGTTCGTTCCCTGTCCAAACCAGCCAAGCCCACCCGGAACCAAAACGAGTGGCCGCAGCGCTTGAGAACTTTTCCTTAAACTCATCGAATGAACCAAAATTCTTAACAATGGCTGAGTAAAGTTCTCCCGTGGGCAAACCTCCTCCGCTAGGAGTCATTACCTCCCAAAAGAGGTTATGGTTATAATATCCTCCTCCGTTGTTGCGAACAGCTGCCGAATGCTTGGAAACCTCACGTAAAATTTCCTCAATGGGCAGGTCATCCAATGAAGTACCTACAATGGCTGAATTAAGGTTTGTTGTGTATGCTCCATGGTGCTTATTGTAATGGATATCCATGGTCATAGCGTCAATGTAAGGCTCAAGGGCCTTGTAATCATATTTTAAAGCGGGTAGTTGAAATGACATACTCTAGTTATTTATATTGTTTCTAAATAAGAAACAAGGATGTAAAAAAAAGGTTCATTGATGGCGCTAAAAAAATTAGATGAACCTTAGTGCGGGTTGCCGTTGGTGGTTTTACCGTTTATATACCTAACCTTTTCCTTTTTTCGCCAGTAAACCTCGATACCTAAAAAATAGTAACGGATAATCCAGAATTCCACGTACCATTTTTGGTCAAGCGATTGGATGGTATCTTTGAGCTGTTGGGTTTTTCCAATAAAAGGCCTTCTCATCAATTTATCAACATCCTTTTGTATGCTTAGATCTGAATAGTAGTTAATATTAATCATAAAATTATGCAAATTTAAGGTAAAATCAAAATTCAGTTAACTACTTATTCTATAAACACACATCTATTCGATTTGTTTACAAGGGGTTAAACTAATCATGGATAAAAATATCACATTCGTCAAAATCTTTAGCACCAGCCCTGTGAGTGTTAAGCAAAGCAGCTACCGCTTTTCTGCCCTTTTCGCCAAGCGTCACAGAAAAGGAGTTAACATAAAGGTTGATATGGCTGAACATTACCTCTGGACTCATGGTTTGAGCATAGCCGGCAACGTAATCAATTGTTTCATGAGGATTAGTCAGAGCAAACCTTACGCTCTCTGAAAGTTTACTGTTGATTTCTTTTTTTACTTGACTATCCAGTGAACGTCGGATTGCGATCCCCCCCAAAGGCGTTGGTAAACCCGATGATTTTTCCCAAAACTCGCCTAAATCGGCGAGTTTGATTAAGCCTTTTTGCTGGTAGGTAAATCTCGACTCGTGAATGATAACGCCGGCATCCACCTCGCCCCGGAGCACTGCATCCTCTATCTCGGAAAACAAGTAATAGCTTTTTCGATTCACGTTAGGGAATGCCATGTTAAAGAGCAGGTGAGCGGTTGTATGCTCGCCTGGTAGGGCAACAGAAAACTCTGAAGTTCGGTCAATCTCTAACGAGTGCTTGCTAACCAAGAGTGGCCCAACTCCTTCGCCGAGTGCGCTTCCGGAATCGAGTAGCTGGTAGGTATCAGCAACAAGCGGATATGTACCATAGCTTAGCTTTGTGATGTCGGGAACACCATTAATAGCCATCCGGTTTAGCTCCTCAATATCGGCAAGGCTTATGTCAAAAATATGGTCTGTCTTTACCACTCCATGTACTAGAGCGTAAAACATGAATGTATCGTTCGGACAGGTTGAAAAGCTTAACTTTAACTTCATACTATCTGAGAATTGGTATAGTTCTGGCTATTTCCTCCCATAGTCTTTCAACAGCCAGGTCAATCTGCCATTTGTGGCGGTTACGGGGTTCAACAATATTTGAAATGGCTCTAAGGCATACAAAAGGCACTCCAAGGCTTAGGCAAACGAAAAAAACAGCAGCCGACTCCATGGTTTCCAGCTGAGCATTCCAGCGAGTACGAAGAAAGCTAATTCGATCGGCAGAACCGGAGGCAAATGAAACCGTTATTCCCCTAACCCTAGGCAAGCCAACATCAATGTTTTCAAGGTATGGACATGCCATAGTACCAAGCTTGATACCCTTTGGAGATGCAAAAGGTAATGAATCAAGATGAATAAATGTTCCGTTATCATCAACCCCATAATCGGCAAACGCATCGGATTCAACAAGAACTACACTCCCTATGGGCAGCTCAGGGGTAAAGCTTCCGGCAATCCCGGCATTTAAAATAAAATCGTAATTGCCAGAGTACCTGGTAAGAGCAAAAGCTGTGGGTACGGCACCGGGTCCAGTTATAAGGATATCGGTTTTAATATTATTACAGATATCTACTGTATAGAATTCACCGTGGCTTTTTCTGAATTGGGGTAAAACTTCATTTTCCGTAGCCAGGGCTATCAACATCCTCATAAAATGATTATTATTTCTGACAAAATATTAAACAAACTAAGTTTATGATTTGTTAAAAGAACTCTAAAAGTAAAAAAATGGCATATGATAGCCAAATAGCAAATAGTTTTGTAACTTTATAAGAAAAATGGCTTTGGCATACCTCACACGGAGAGAACGATTTAGCGCTGCTCACAGGCTTTTTAAACCCGAGCTAAGCGACACGGAAAACTTTGATCTGTTTGGCCAATGCTCACACCCAAACTGGCATGGACACAACTATGAACTTTTCGTTACGGTAAAAGGTCAGGTGAATCCGAGCCTTGGATACGTGGTAAACCTGAAAAAGGTTAGCGAAATCATCAGGGAAAAAGTGATAAGCAAGTTAGACCACAAAAATGTAAACCTTGACGTTGATTTCATGCAAGGAATTCTGGCTACAACCGAGAATCTGGCAATTGCCATTTGGAGAGTGCTTGAGAAGCCAATCAGGGAAACGGGGGCAGAACTCCATTGTGTAAAAATTAAAGAAACCGAAAATAATTTTGTTGAATACTACGGAGACTAAACCATGGAAATAATTAACCAAAACGCCTCAATCAACGAAGATGAAGGCTATATAAAGATTGAAAAGTGGAATCCGGAAACCACTGACAAACTGGCTTTCCATTACAAAGAGATACTCAAGTTGCTGGGCGAGGACGTTGACCGCGAAGGTTTACTCCAAACCCCCCAGCGTGTTGCAAAGGCAATGCAGTTTCTCACACATGGCTACAATATTGACCCCCATGCGTTGGTGAGTGGAGCAAAGTTTCATGAGGATTACAAGCAAATGGTACTAGTAAAGGATATTGAGCTCTACTCCATGTGCGAGCACCACATGATACCCTTCTACGGTAAAGCCCATGTTGCATACATCCCCAACGGCTACATAACAGGGCTGAGCAAGGTTGCCCGGGTAGTAGATGCCTATGCACGAAGGCTCCAGGTTCAGGAAAGGCTTACAGTTCAAATACGCGATTGCCTGCAGGAAACACTTAATCCCCTTGGTGTTGCAGTGGTTATTGAGGCGGCTCATATGTGCATGCAGATGCGTGGTATTCAGAAGCAAAACTCGGTAACCACTACCTCTGCCTTTACTGGAGCATTCCTTACCCACAACGAAACGCGCGAGGAATTCATCCATCTGATTGGAGTAAAGCTCCACTGATTGCAAAAAAACTCCTTTAAAAAAAGGGTGGCCTTGATAAGAGCCACCCTTTTAAGTTATGTTGCTAATTTCGTTGCTCTACCTTTAGGCCTTTAGGCCCTTTGTTGCCAACCTCCCGGTCACCACTCTCTTCAGGTTTGTTTTTCTTAAAGTACTTAAAGTAAATATCAACCATGTCAAACTTATAGGTTACTGCTAGTGAAATAGAACTTGTTCTGGTTTTAATATTATCGTTAGCATGAATATCGGTAATGCCTAGATAGTACCTAACATCAGCACCCAAAATTGCGGTTTTCATTGGATACTCTGCACCAAATCCAAAACCAAGACCCCATTCGTATTTTTTCATATCAGGGCCAAGAGGTGAAGTTTGGCCTGTAGCATCCTGCCACTCACCAAAAACTCTCACATTTGCGTAGGTACCACCCATTGCATATACATTTTTCAACCCTAAAAGTTTGAATGAATACTTTGCTAGAATGGGAATGCCAATGTACTTCATCTTAATTTTACCAAAATCAGCATCACGACTACCTTTGGAAAAGAACATCATTTCAGTTTGAATAGAAAATCTATTAGTGAAACCGAACTCACCAACTGCTCCCAAGTCAAGACCTAACTTAAAATCTTCGTAGGTATTATAGAATTCATTAAACCTTGAGAAATTCATCCCTACTTTTGGTCCTACATATATGAAACCTATATCATGCCCAAACACCTTAAAGAGCTGAGCTTTTGCATTCGGCAAAACGAATAGGGTAATGGCCAGAATTGCTATAATTCGTTTCATGCTATAGTAATTTTTGTTTCAAGCACAAAGTAACGCTAAAAAGTTAGTAATTCAAATTACATGTTACTATTTTAAGAAAATTGCTATTGACACGCATCGTTTTTTCACCTATATTGCAAGCATTCAAATAATTACCCATGACTCAGGGATATCCCGATAAAGAGCTGTTCAGAAGATTATCGAAGAAGATTAATCTGCACTTCGGAGGCATTGTCAATTCAACAAAACACACGAACATCGAAATTCTGCCTAACACCATTTATACCAATACAAAGCTTTACAGTTTAACTGATTTCGGTTGCCTTCCGGCAATTAAATACATGCTTTTCGATAACGGGCATAATACAATACTGCTCGATGGTTCTGTTCAGGCTTGGGAAACCCTCAACTCAATTGAAAAACCTAATTTGACAATTAAAAATATTAACGAATACCTAAGCCTTTACATTTCAACCACTAGTTTTCCCTACGAAATTCAAAAAATAGTAAAGTGTATCGACGACATCGATTTCACTGAATATCCCACCGAGAACCTCTTAAACCAGCTATCGCAGCACATCCAACCTCCGGTGCTTATGCAGCAGGGTAAAACCTTCACCATTTACTGCAACCTGATTGTCCAAAACAACCTGTTTCACGCAGCATTTGATATTCATGAGGATGGACGGGTTGATTTGATTGATCGGAAGTTTCTTCTTACAGAGCTACCTGTGGGTTCACTGGTATCGGACTTTTAACGTTACCATTTTAGTTTGCCGTTCAGAATTTAGCAGTCAAATTACCCATTACCAAAAATTGATTTACTTTTGCCTAGTAAAACAATAACCCTTTTACTATTATGAAAGCGTATGTTTTCCCCGGGCAAGGAGCCCAGTTTGTTGGCATGGGAAAAGATTTGTACGAGAATTCACCCTTAGCCAAAGAACTTTTTGAAAAAGCCAACCAAATTTTAGGATTTAGAATTACCGATCTAATGTTTGCAGGCACCGATGAAGACCTAAAACAAACCAAGGTTACACAACCCGCCATTTTCCTGCACTCCGTTATACTTGCAAAAGTGCTTGGCAATGAGTTTAAACCTGAGATGGTGGCAGGGCACTCACTTGGTGAATTTTCAGCATTGGTTGCTGCCGGAGCATTGAGCTTTGAGGATGGACTTCGTCTGGTTTCGGCACGTGCCATGGCCATGCAGAAAGCCTGTGAGCTCCAACCCTCAACCATGGCCGCTGTTCTTGGGCTCGAAGATGAGAAGGTTGAGGAAATCTGCGCCTCAATAGATGAGGTGGTAGTAGCAGCCAACTACAACTGCCCGGGCCAGCTTGTTATCTCCGGTTCGATAGCAGGCATCGACCAGGCCTGCGAAAAGCTAAAGGAGGCTGGTGCTAAAAGAGCGCTTAAGCTTGCCGTGGGTGGTGCTTTCCACTCCCCCCTCATGGAGCCCGCCCGTCAGGAACTTGAAGCAGCCATCAACTCAACACCGTTCAGTACCCCGGTATGCCCCATTTACCAAAACGTTAACGCCAAACCCACCACCAACCCCGATGAGATTAAGAAGAACCTAGTGGCCCAGCTCACCGCACCAGTGCGTTGGACTCAAACCGTAAAGAACATGATTGCCGATGGTGCCACTGAGTTTGTGGAACTTGGACCAGGAAACGTGCTTCAAGGCCTAATCAAAAAGGTTAACAAGGATATTGCTGCGGAAAGCAAGCAGAGCCTGTAAAGAAAAAACGCCCTTCGAGGGCGTTTTTTTATTCCGGGAAGTGAAACCTTACGGTTTGCCTCAAATCGGGATGTAAGCTTTGGGCTACAGGACATTCCTTGGCTGCTGCTTCTAACAGCTTGCGCTCTTTCGGGCTATAGCTGTTGTGCGGGAAGTACAAATCAACCACCACCTCAACAACCCGACGTGGGTTTGTTCCCATAACCTTTTGCAATTCAATTCTAGTACCATCAATGCTAAACCCATGGGTTTGGGCTGCGATGCCCATGATGGTAACCATGCAAGCACCCAGCGAGGTAGCCAGCAAATCGGTTGGCGAAAAGTATTCCCCTTTACCCTGGTTATCTGGCGGGGCATCGGTGGTAATGGTAACCCCTGATCGGGTATGGGTAGCCTCGGTTCGCAAGCCTCCCGTATAAACAATTGTGGATGTGGTAGCCATATCATTCGTTTTAAAAATTAAGGGCTCATTGCTGAGCCCTTAAAGTTAACAAGTTATTGAGGATAATGTTTAGATTAACCCCTGATCGAGCATAGCGTTAGCCACCTTAAGGAATCCGGCAATGTTAGCACCTTTTACGTAGTTAACATAGCCATCCTTTTCGGTACCGTGCTTAACGCAAGCTTCGTGGATGCTCTTCATAATCTGATGCAGACGAGCATCAACCTCTTCGCGGGGCCAGTTGAGCTTCATGCTGTTCTGGGTCATTTCCAGACCAGAAGTAGCAACACCACCGGCATTTACAGCCTTACCAGGAGCAAAGAGTATCTTGTTGTGCTGGAACACTTCAATGGCTTCAGGAGTACAAGGCATGTTAGCACCCTCGGCTACGCAAACCACGCCATTCTTAACAAGGGCTTCAGCATCGGCTTTGCCCAGTTCGTTCTGGGTAGCGCAAGGCATTGCAACGTCAACCTTAACTTCCCAAGGACGTTTTCCGGCAAAGAACTTGGCACCGGGGAACTTTTTAGCGTAGGGTTCAACGATATCCTGGTTCGAAGCACGGAGCTCAAGCATGTACTCGATCTTTTCGCCGCTTATACCAGCCTCATCGAGGATATAACCATCGGGGCCCGAAATGGTAACCACTTTACCGCCAAGTTCAGTAACTTTCAGGGCAGCACCCCAGGCTACGTTACCAAAACCAGAAATGGCAACGCGCTTGCCAGCGAACGACATGCCTTTAGTTGCAAGCATTTCCTGTGCAAAGTAGGTAGCACCGAAACCGGTAGCCTCAGGACGGATAAGCGAGCCGCCCCAGTTGATACCCTTACCGGTTAGAACACCAGTGTTCTCGCCAGCCAGTTTCTTGTACATACCATACAGGTAACCTATTTCACGGCCACCAACACCTATATCACCGGCAGGAACGTCGGTTTCAGGGCCAATGTGCTTCCAGAGTTCAAGCATGAACGACTGGCAGAAACGCATCACTTCAGCATCGCTGCGGCCTTTAGGGTTGAAATCGCTACCACCCTTTGCTCCGCCCATAGGAAGGGTTGTGAGTGCGTTTTTGAAAATCTGCTCAAAACCTAAGAACTTAAGAATTGAAAGGTTTACGCTGGGGTGGAAACGCAGACCTCCCTTGTATGGTCCAATAGCGTTATTGAACTGAACGCGGTAACCCAGGTTTACGTGAATATTTCCCTCATCATCGGTCCAGGGCACCTTAAAAGTGAAAATACGATCGGGTTCAACCATACGCTCGATGATCTTGGCAGACTCGAACTGTGGGTTTTGGTTGTAAACCTCCTCTATTGACTCGAGAACTTCGCGAACAGCTTGCAAGTACTCCACCTCACCGGGGTGTTTCTTCTCAAGCTCAGCCATTAATTTATTAACATCCATTGCGCTAACTGTTTTTTAGTTATTAAACTCGGAGTTTTAATATGGGAGAAATCCTCCCTGAAAAAGTTTCTCAAAATTGAAGTTTTAAAATGACATTTCAAAAGAAAAAAGCGGTCAAAAAATATGATATTAAACATTTTTTTGAGCATATTCTTTAAAATTAAAAGCAATCAACCGTTTTCAGGTTTTAAAATAACACCCTGGTTTGTTTTTGCATCAACTTGGATTCTAAGGGGTTGAGCAAACCTCACGCAACGGATAAGCTCAGATTCATACCAGGCAGGGAGAGAATTCAGGTAGGCGATGTCATAAACCCCATCGTTCATGAATGAGTTAATGGTAAGATAGGCCACCCGAAAGGAGGTGAGATTTTGGAAAAAGTGTGTTCCCTGGCTCGGGTCAACCCGGAAGTTCTCCAATCCCGACTCAACAATGACCCGTGCCTCCGATATCTGCGACCACTTGATGGGTACACCCAGCCAAGGATCGCTGCTGCCCCAGCGGCCCGGCCCTACTAGAACGTAGTTGCGGCCCTGGTGTATGAATTGGCGGTTGAGCTCATCCAGCTCGTGAGCAATTTCTTTGGTACGGGCAGGGTTAAACTTTTCTGGCTTTATGTAAACAAAATCCATGATGTCCTTAATCGTTCCATGTCCTAAGGCCGATTTTGAATAGAGTAAAGCTTGCGAAAGGTCTATCTCGTTCCAGCTGATGAGCTCGGTTTCGTCGCTTTCAACAATAGGCCGAATCTGCAGAAAGTTGAACAGGTTGGGCATTCCCTTAGGTGGGTTCAGGTTAGCCGCAAACTCTATTTCAATATGGTTGTTCATCTCCTTTTTACCTATCTCCAGCAGCTCATTAATAATCTCGGCCAACGGGAAATATTGATGCTTAAGTATGGGGGCAAAGGTTACCAGCTTAAGGCCCTCCTCGTAAAACCCATCGCGAAGAATACCCGAATGCATGTCGAAAGTTGATGTAACCAAACGGAAGTCGGGGATTGTGGAGGCCTCCTTGATGTCCATGTTGAACAGGTTCATGCTATCATCAACCTGGGGTTCAAAGCTGCTTGAGTCAACATTCAGGGCATAAAAGTTTTTCTGGGTTTGCCGAAGAGCCATTTCGGGCGACGAAAGCTGGAGAATTTTTTTTGGGTACTTGGGCGAGAACCGAAGTGCTACGCCACCGTCAACAATCAGCTTTCCAAGTCCAAATCCAATGCTGGCAATACCATCCTCGGTTTTCTCAGAACCAATGGGATAAAAATTTATACTGCGAGCAACACCCGATAGCGTTGGCAGGTAGAGATTTCCGTACTGGTTACCACAAATTTCCTGGATCACAATCCCCATCTTTTCCTCATCAATCACATTTTGAGTGGCGTTCATATAGGCTTTACTAGCCCTGTAAAACACTGAGGCATACACGGCCTTTATGGCCGATAGCAGCATCTGAAGCATCCGCTCAGGATCGTCGGTATGGGGAACCATGTAGGTTGAGTAAATTCCGGCAAATGGCTGGTAGTGTGAATCCTCAAGCTTACTGGATGAGCGAACGGCCAAGGGGCGTTGGAAAACGCTAATCACCTTGCGTAAATCTATTTTGACTCGTTCGGGCAGCTTGGCAGCCAGAAATGCCTTAAGGATTTCTTCATCATCTATATCTTGAAGGGCTATAGAATATAGGTTATTCGACTCCATGAACTCATCGAACACCTCGGTGCTTACCGCTACGGTTCGGGGAATGGTGATTATTGTATTGTTGAACTTATTAAATAGGTTGTAGTTGCGGATTACCTGATTAACAAAGGCCAAGCCCCTGGCCTTACCGCCAATGGACCCATCGCCTATACGCGAAAAGAACTTATACTCATCAAAGGTGTCGCGATCGAACTTGGCAATGATGCTACGCCCTTTACTCAAACGGTATGCAGAAATGGCGTAGTAAAGGAACTTGCGGGCATCATCGGTGCTTTTGAAATCCTTCAGGGTCATGGGTTTGAACAGCTGGGCGATGGAAAAGATTGCCCTGGCGTTTAGCCACTTCGATATGTCGTTGCGGCTTGAATGGTAAACCAACGAGCGGTCGGGTACCGTTAGAATCAGCTTTTGAAGATGGCTCAAGTCTTGAGCTCGGGCAATTTCGGCCAGCGTATCGGGGTCGCGAAATACAAAGTCGCCAAAGCCAAAGTTGTTCAGCATGTAATCGCGAAGGTCAAGGCTGAAGGTTTTGGAATACTTGTGAAGGAACCCCACCCCCAGCTCATCGGCAAATACCTTGTTCGATATGTCGGACGATTGAAGCAGGAAGGGCATGTTAGGATCCTCGTTTCTTATCTCCCGGCATAGTCGCAAACCTGCCTTAGCTATGTGATCGCGCTTATTCTCTACCTTATAGCTGATATCCGATATCACTCCCAGCACGTTGCTCTTATACTTATTATAAAGGTTTATGGCATCCTCATAGCTTGTGGCAAGGAGTATTTTAGGACGGCCACGCATACGAAGCATCCGGTGATGCTCATTCAGGGCCTCGGTCATAAAGCTGCGGGCCTGGCGGAAAACTATCTTGTAGATGTTTGGCAGGAACGAAGAGTAGTACCGGACCGAATCTTCAACCAGAATGATTGCCTGCACACCAACCTCCAATATATCGTGATCGGCATTCATCTTATCCTCTATGAGTTTTATGATTGCCAACAGCAGATCGGCATTGCCGAGCCAGCAGAACACGTAGTCAATGGCACTTAAATCCTCACGCTGCAACCTCAATGAGACCTCCCGAGAAAACGGGGTAAGCACCACTATGGGGATAGCAGGATACCGAACCTTGAGCATCTTGGCCAGGTTGAACGTGTCTATCTCCCCAACGTTAAGCATGGAAATGATCAGATCAATATGCTCCTCCTGAAGCACTTTCAGCACCTCACGAGCAGTGTGCGCCTGAATGAAAACGGGTGGGTATCGTAGGTTAAGGGAAACATACTCGTTGAAAATCTGCTCATCTATCCGGCCATCCTCCTCCAGCAGAAAAGCGTCGTAGCTGCTGCAAATCAGCAAAACCTTGTAGATGCGCTTTTGCATCAGCTTATCGAACGATGTATCGTAAATATCGAGCTGGTACGAGCTTAAGTAGGACTGTTCGCCAAGTAGGTTCAGCATATCGGTAAAATTTATGGCAAGTTAGCAAAAAGTAAACAAATGGCAGGCGGATTGCTTAGCCAAAGCAAAACATTATCTTTGCAAAAACCTTAAGCTATGAAGAAGCTACTCTTGCTTGGCTTGTCGCCAATTCTTTTACTCAGTAACGGATGCTCACCCGGTAAACCCAAGGAATACATCAAGTTAGAAGGGTTTACCCAGGGTACCACTTACAGCATCACCTACTACGACTCTCTGAGCCGGGTGTTATACAAAGAGATAGACTCAATTCTTAACTGCATCGACCTTTCGATGTCCATCTATAACCCTGAATCGAACATCAGCAAGCTGAACAGCAACCAAACCGATAGCGTGGATAATCTGCTGAAGGCTGTTATCGACTCATCATACAAGGTTTACCAGGCCACCGAAGGAGCATTCGACATCACGGTAGGCCCCGTAGTTAGGGCCATCGGTTTTGGTCCCGATAAAACCAAGGGTATCGACTCCGCAAAGGTACGTTCACTCTTGCCGCTAATCGGCATGAACAAAATAAACCTGATTGACAGCAAGCTGAAGAAAGATGATAGCCGCATTCAGATTGATGTTAATGCCATTGCTCAAGGCTACACCGTTGATGTAATCGGAAGATTTCTGGAACAGCTTGGCATTACGAACTACCTGGTTGAGGTGGGTGGCGAAATCACGGCAAAGGGGAAGAATGCCAAGGGAAACAGCTGGGTGGTTGGAATTGACAAACCGGTAGAATCGGCCCTACCCGGTGAGAACATTCAGGCCAAGGTGTCAATCAGTAAAGGATATGGGTTGGCAACATCGGGGAATTACCGTAAATTCATAGAGGTGAATGGACAGAAATACGCCCACACCATCAACCCCAAAACCGGCTTTCCTGTACTAAGTAATTTGCTGAGCGCAACGGTTGTTGCTCCCAGCGCTACCACTGCCGATGCCTTTGCCACGGCATTCATGGTTAAGGGGCTGGATTGGAGCGTTTCGTTTGTGGAGCAGGCTAAGGATATTGATGCCTACCTTGTTTACTCCGATTCAGCTGGGAATTACAGGGTTTGGATGAACCGGGGCATGCAAAAGAGAATTGTTCACTAGCTAAATTCCCTTGCTAGCCGAATTTGCGCTACAGCTACCTCCGCCACCACATCCGCAGGAGTAGCCTAAATCGGAATCGCTGCAATCGGATTTCCTACGCTTTACCATGCTCTTCAGCGAAAGCGCCAATATTACAAAGGCAAGCAGCAGAACTGCCAGAGTAAAAAGTTTTAGCAGGGCCATAGTTTACAAAATTTCAGGTTACACTTGTTCTCGGGCATGCTCGTAACAGGTGGAACAACCCTTATTACCGGAATCTTTGCCCCAGCACTTAATCTCATCGCTGCGGGGACAGGTAATGCCGCGTTTCCGTAGCTCCTTACTATGCCCGGCCGATGTTTCGGGAAACCTATGGGTTTTGTGAAAAATAATTTTCACTGCCAACCCTAACAAGGCCAGAGCAAGTAGCGACACAGCTAACATTATCAACTTTAACGTGAGCATTCAGTAAAAAGATTTCCGGCAAAAGTACACCTCTTTTTTTGCAATGCCAAAATAGTAACATGGGATACAGCAAAATGTTCACCGCACAGCGTTAGGCTGATCTATTGTAACGGCAAGAACTTGGCCAGATGACTCAGTATGGCTTACAATCAAAAACAGATGCCGAGTGTTGCGCTATGCTTCACCTGTAAAAAACTTGACCCAACCTTAAATGCAACGTTTGATAGCTTACGAAGAATCATTACCCCCGGGTTGCTAAAATTTAAGATAAAACCAAACATAGATGAAGGTTTAGGATGTATTGGAAAAATTTGAGCGTATATAAGCAGGTTACCTTGCATTGGCTCAGACACCCCTAAGCCTTACTTTTGCTTGAAGCCGACATTGCTTTACGATATACAAGAACTGCTCGGGCATAAGAGTAGTAAAGCAATAGAAATATACACACATGTATCACAAAAAAGTTTGCAAAAAATTAAAAGTCCGTTTGATGATTTATAAAAAAAATTATCTTTACATAAAATAAATGTGATAATAGCTACATATATCCACCCAAAAAGGATGATATTGTGTAGTTTTATCACATCTATAAACGAGTTGGCAGTAATTTAAAATCAGAACATATGAAATTTTACAACCTTGACACGAAATTTACCTTTGGAAAGTTTGAAGGTAAGACAGTAAGAGAAGTTCTTGACATTCAACCCTCTTACCTAGACTGGTGTGCAATAAATCTTGACCATTTTTTCATATCTGATGAAGTAATTGAAGAAATAAAAACAATTGTCCCAGATTTTTCAATTTCTGAAGAAGGGCAAAACAAGCTTTTTAAAAAATATGAAACTTGGGAAAACGAACAAGAAGATTATAGCGACTATGACGATTATGATGATTATCATAGAAATTATAGCGAAGATGAGTTAGAAATGGCAGATTGGGACTACGACCCAATGAATCCAGCACACGACCCTAGTGAAAATCCTTGGATTGATGTATTTGGACCAGGAGACGAAGCAGAAACGGCTTATTGGAACACAGATTAAAAAACTACTGCCAACACGGGTTTTGCGTCAGGCGGGTTGACGTGCAAACTTGGAGCTTTGTGCTTCTATTCAAGCTCAGTGCAGGTTGACAGTTTTGTGCTCCGAAACCCGCCCGAACGCAAAGCCCCAAAACGTTATGCGGCAGCTTAAAACGACACAACAACAATGACTGATTTGCAAATCAAAATTGAAAGCCTACAAAATTTACTTATCGCAATAGCGACAGGCGGAAGCGGTGACGAAGAAGAGTATAAAAAATTGAGAACTGAATTACTCAACAACACAGAAATAAAAAGCTATCTGCCTGATTTTTTAATGACAAATAGGACGACAGGACAGTTTTGGCAGTTTATTAAATTCAAATTCTCTACTTACGCAGAGCGAAGACACTTTTTATGGAACGAGTTTTCAAATGTTCTTAACTACATTGAGACAAAACAAAACGGTATAATTGACCAAAGCACCTCAAAAACTATTGAGAAATTCAGTCAAGAATACATAAACTCACAATGGTTAAAAGCATTAGAAAGAAAAATTGACGACCCAGAAGGTGCAATTACAACAGCAAGGACTTTAATTGAAACGACTTGTAAATTCATTCTTGACAGCTTAAATGTGAATTATATAGACGATTTAGAGTTGCCAAAACTGTATAAAATGACGGCTGAAAACTTAAACCTTGCACCAGACCAACACACTGAACAGATTTTTAAACAGATTTTAGGTGGATGTCAAACAGCCGTAGAAGGACTTGGTGCATTAAGAAATAAACTTAGTGACTCTCACGGAAAAAAGAGTTCACAAGTAAAGCCGACTTCACGACACGCTGAACTTGCAGTAAATTTAGCAGGGACAATGACAACATTTTTACTTGAAACCTTTGAGTTTAGGACACAAAAAATATAGACAAGAAAGCCGACCGCATAACACGGG
>CALBBQ010000047.1 GCA_937926785.1 uncultured Bacteroidales bacterium
TTATTCTGCTCAAGCAGTTGAGCAGCTCGCTTTAAACGTTTCTGAGCCACCTTGCTGGCCCTTTTGTTCTTAACGAAAGCAACGTCCTGCATTTGCTGACGGTATCGACGGTAAACATATGAAAGCACCAAGAATAGGGCGAAGAATAGCAGGTAAACGAACTGGTAGTAACCCGAGGTAATCCAGAATGAATTTTTAGACCTGAATGTGGGTTTTGATGTTTTAATAAACCTAATGTCCTTACCAATATACTTGATATCTTCCTTACCAAAATTAGCCACCATGTAGTTTGATGCTTTAGCCGAGTCGGCGCTAACAGTCAGGGATACAGGGGAGGTTTTCAAGGTAACATAGGTTTCTTTGAGCGGGTCGAAGAATGTAAATGTAGCAGGCTCAATGGTAAAATCACCGCCAGTTCGGGGAATACAAACGTACTCATAGGTTTTAGTACCGGAAGTATTTCCCAAATCGATCGAAATGTTCTCGGATATTTTAGGGTCGTAAACCTCAAAAGTAGAAGGAAACGAAACTTTAGGTGCACCCATAAGCTTCAAATTCCCTTTACCTGATATCCTAATTTTATAGGTAATAGCGTCGTTGGCTTTAAGCTGTTTCTTATCGATTGAAGCATCGATTTTAAAACTACCTACAGCTCCTGAAAAATCGTTAGGTTCAGGTGATGGCAGTTTTTTCACGTTAACGTATAAAGGCTTACTTACCAATCTTTTACGATAATTCTCGAATCCGCCGCCAAAAAACTCATCAAACAAAGATCGGGGTCTGTTTGTCCGACCCTGGTAAACCACCACCAGTTCAAAAGGATCAATTTCAATTCTATCGGCTTTTTGGGGAAAAAGTAAGTACCGACGAATCACCCCGGCGTTATAGATTTTACCTCCAACATTTGCTCGTTCAAAGGTAACATTGGGGCTGCTCTTAATCTCTTGACTCCAAAAACCATCGAACGAGGGGAATTTGGCATCCTCAAAAGCGATTATGTTAACACGTGTGTAAACTTTGATTACCGCTTCAATGGGTTCACCTACATAAGTAGAACGCCTGTTTAGCTCTATGGTAACAAAAAGTTCATCGCCAGGTAAATCATCTTGTTCGGGGTCTCGAACACTTCTTGATGTTTGCTGGGGATTTCTTCCTCCGCCAGTTGCCGATGTAGCCTTAACCACCTCAATGGTAAGGGGGTTTGAACGCAAATGCTCCTTAGCCACAGTTGCCTCTGCTGGCTCAATGGTATATTTTCCCTCTTTGGAGGCTACAAGTATGTAGGTGTAGGTGTACGATTGGCTTTGGGTAACCTTTCCGTTTATTACCTCGATACTGGTACTGCTTGATGTGCTCGGACCGGCTAAAACTTCAAAACCAGCTAAGGATGGGGCTCTGAACTCCGAAGGTTTGACATTTAGAGTGTAGGAAAGGCTAAACTGTTCGCCCACTTCAACCAGGTTTGGGGCATACGCCTGAAATGTAACTTGTTGGGCCAAAACAGTGTGGCCTATTAGAAAAAGACAAACCGTATGAATAAATCGCTTCATAGCACTACCAATTTTTTATTGAAGCCCCTGACACAGGTTTGGCTTGCTGCTTGTTTAACTTATCCTGAATTTCCTTTTCGCGTTGCTGGAGGGCTTGTAGCATACGCTCAGCATCTTCCCTTGAAATTTTTGGTTGATTTTGTTGTTGTTTATCCTTATTATCGTCCTTATTCTGGTCTTGATTCTTATTCTGATTATCCTGCTTATCTTTATTTTGCTCCTTGTTGTCCTTACTATTGTCCTTGTTTTGATTCTGGTCCTTGTCCTGATTCTGTTGGTTTTGTTGGTTCTGCTGATTTTGCTGGTTCTGCTGATTTTGCATCATTCTTAAAGCTTCGGACAGATTGTACTTAGTATCCATGTCATTGGGGTTGAACTTTAGGGCCATCTTGTAAGCCTCAATGCTTTCTTTAAGCTTATTCTGCTTGAACAGGGTGTTTCCTTTATTGTAAAACACCATCGCCTTTTCTGAGTCCGAAAGGCCTGAAACGTTGATTTCATCTATCGTAGTGTAGGCATCATCAAACTTGTTTTGCTTATACAGCGCATCGGCAAGGTTAAAATTGGCCTTGAATGAATGCCAGTTTTTTTCAAGCGCCTGTCGGTACTGCACTTCCGACTCCAGAAAATCATTTCTGCTGAAAGCTCTATTTCCTCTGCGAATTAGCTTTTGCTCGCTTTGAGCAAAAGAATTTAGGGTAACACCAACTATCAGAATCGCAAGACAGAAAAATTGGTTCATACTTCCTCCTTAACATTCAAACTACCAAAAAGCTTCACCTTTGAAAGCAGCGAGGTTTTTCGGTCAAGAATTAACAATTCGATAACAATTAGCAGTATGGCAAATGCTAAAACATACTGGTACTGCTCATTATACTCTGAATATATCTTATCCTTGATCTCCTTGCGGTCAATCTTTTTTAAGGATTCGTAAATGGGCAACAGCCCAAACTGGGTGTTGGTAGCCCTTACATATTTGCCATTGCCAACAATTGCAATTTTTGTTAGTGTTTCCTCATCGAGCCGGCTAATAACTACTTTATTCTCGCTATCTTTAAGGAATTCCTGGTTGTTACCTATAGGTATGGGAGAGCCATCGGGTGAACCAATTCCTATAGCAAAAATTTGAATTCCATTCTCAGCCGCAGCTTTCGCTGCATCAACCGGATCATCGATATGGTTTTCGCCATCGGATATCACAACTATCACCCTTCCGGTGTTTGAACCAGGGGTAAACGATGCCGAAGCCAGTTCAATGGCTCTTCCTATTGCAGTGCCCTGCTTAGGAACCATTCCCGGATTTATTGATGAAAGAAAAAGTTTAGCCGATGCATAATCGTTGGTAACGGGAATCTGGACATATGCATCGCCTGCGAATACGATGAGCCCAATACGATCGTTGCCAAACCTGTCAACAAGCTGAGAGATTGCCTGCTTTGCCCTTTCCAATCGGTTTGGCTTGATATCCTGCGCAAGCATGCTGTTGGAAACATCAAGGGCAATTATCATCTCCATGCCCTTTCGCTTAATCTCGGTGAGCTTTGCCCCAACCTGAGGACCTGCTAGCGATATTATGATTAAAATGTACGCAACTACTAATAGAATGAACTTAACCCAAAAACGTTTAAGAGAATATCCGGGAATTAGCTTTAGCACGGTTTGAAAGTACCCAAAGGTATTAATCCAACTTTTTTGCCTACGCAGACTGAGCCAAAAGAGCAGGAGTACTGCCGGAATCAGCAGCAACAGGTAAAAGTATTCGGGATTTGCGAAACGAAACATACCCATTATATTTTATATTCCCAACAAATAGGTTCTTCTCAAAACAAATTCGAGTACTAACAGCACGAATGCAACTAACAACCAACCTTTGTACTTTTCCTCGCGCCTGGTGTACTCGTCAACCTGAATTTTAGACTTCTCGAGCTGATCGATTTTTTGGTACACCTGTTCAAGAGCTTTATTACTTGTTGCCCTGAAGTACTCGCCTCCGGTCATCTTTGCAATTCCTTTAAGCAATTCTTCGTCTATTTCGACTTGTATGTCCTGATATCTTGTCCCAAAAGGGGTTTGTACCGGGTAGGGAGCAGTACCATAGGTGCCTACTCCAATAGTATAAACCCTTATACCAAAAGTCTTAGCCATTTCAGCAGCCGTTAATGGAGCAATCTCTCCACGGTTATTTACCCCATCAGTAAGCAGAATGATTACCTTACTTTTGGCATCGCTGTCCTTGAGCCTGGAAATAGCGGTTGCCAGCCCCGAGCCAATGGCGGTTCCATCTTCCAGCACACCAATGTCAACATTGCGGAACTGGTTGATTAGCGTAGCCCTATCGGTGGTTAGCGGGCAAAGTGTAAAGCTTTCGCCGGCAAAAATCACTAACCCCATGCGGTCGTTGGTTCGTCCGCTGATAAATTTGATACCAAGCTCCTTTGCCGCCTGAAGCCTATCGGGTTTAAAGTCTCGTGCGAGCATGCTACCTGAAACATCAAACGAAAGGACAATATCGACACCCTCGGTAGTCACATTCTTTAAGATGTTTGTGGATTGAGGCCGAGCCAAAGCCACTATTGCCAGTGATAAAGCAAGAAGTCTTAGAATAAACGGAACGTGCCGTAGCTGAACCTTTAATGTGGGTTGAAGCTGAGAAATCGGTTCTGATGAAGAAAGGGTTAACGAAGCTCGCGATTTATGCAACCTATACACGTACCAGATTGTAAGAACAGGTACTAAAAGCATCAAGTACAATAGCTTGGGATTGGCAAAAACAGCTAAAAGCATAACCACCTAATTTGATGATTCAAACGAAGTTGTTTTATTAGAGCGAATCTCGAGGTTTTGCTTACCCTGGTTAGGTTCAGAAACGTCCGCGGGTTTGGTTCCCTCAACAAAATCGATAGCAAATCTTAAAAACCTATAGTTTTCATCCGAAGTGGAAGGGTTCTTGGCAAACTTGACCAAATCGGCTGTGAATAGAAAATCGCGTAGGGTATCATTGTACTTAGTGAAATCATACTCGCTTTCTTCCAGCTCTTTAATTATCTGATTACTGGTTAACTCGGGTGCCTTAATGCCAAAACGGCCATCGATGTAGTTTCTGAGTATATCTACCAACTTTGTGAAGTAAAGCTTGTGATTATCAGTGTCCCACTCCCTTTGTTCTTCCATTAGCTTCAATTCCCGGAGCGCAATGATATGAGCAGGCTCCTTGGGTTTAAACATGCCCAGGAAGGGTTTATTTTGCTTGCGACTTCTAAGATACATTACTGCCAGAGCAATTAGTGCCACCAAAAGCAAACCCAGCCCTGCCCAGGGTGCCACTTCGGAAAACCTTATGGGTTCCTTTAGCGGTGGTTTAATATCCTTTATATCGTTAAGGGTGGTATCCCTTGGTATGAGATTCACAGCTACACTGTTGCTACTGACCCTTAAGGTATCAGTTTTCCCATCATATTTGATTAGTAAAGGCATGTTTTCAACTCGGAAAGTGCCTTGATCATAGGCTGAAACGGGAACCTTAAGGTTATAAGTTTTTGAGTTACCACTGAGTAAAGAATCGGCTACAGGTTTGCCCAGGACGTAAAATCCGCCAGGTAATGTATCTGCGAGAGGGGGTAAAATAAGGTAGAATCGGCCTTTACCTGAGGCTTTTATGTTTAGCTCTAATCTGTCGCCAATCAAAATTGAATCTCGTGCAAAAGTGGCAGTAACCTCTAACTGTTCAACCTGAGCACTGGCTATAGCGGTAAAAATGAACAATCCAAACAAACTATTCCAAGCTCGTCTCATTTGGACCTCCTTTTAAAAAGCAACATCAGGGGTTTTACATAATCCTCGTCGGTGCGAATGGAAACCCAGTCGACCTTTGCTTTTGTAAAAGTTTGCTTTAACGAATCTGAAGTTGTATTCCACCAGTTGCTGTAGTGTTTCTGCATTTCTATGCTTGAGGTATCAATCCAGATCACTTTGCCCGATTCAGCATCGGAGAACTGAACCAGACCCACTGGGGGCATGATGGATTCCCTTTCGTCGTAAATCCTTATTGCAACCACATCATGCTTATTATTGGCAATGCTTATAGCATCGGTAAAGCGAGGTTGCGTTGTGTTTTGGTCAAAATCGATGAAGTCGCTCAGTACAAAAGCGGTGCAGCGCTTTTTGATTGCATTGGTTAGGTATCTAAGTGCTTCGGCAACGTTTGTACCTTTCCCTTTGGGTTGGAAGTTAAGCAGTTCACTTATGATTCTAAGGATATGTTTACGTCCCTTTTGTGGCGGAATAAACTTTTCAACGGAATCAGTATAAAGGATGACACCTGTTTTATCGTTATTCTGAATGGCTGAAAATGCCAGTACAGCAGCCAACTCAGCAATAACATGGCGTTTGAACTGCTGAGAGGTGCCAAAATCCTGAGAGCCGCTTACATCAATCAGAAGCATAACGGTTAGCTCGCGCTCCTCCTCAAACACCTTAACGTATGGGGTGTTGTAGCGAGCTGTAACATTCCAGTCGATGCTGCGAATGTCATCGCCATAGCGATACTCGCGCACTTCGCTAAACGCCATACCCCTACCCTTAAATGCACTGTGATACTGTCCGGCAAATATCTGTCGGGTTAGTCCTCGGGTTTTAATCTCTATACGTCGAACTTTCTTCAGGAGTTCTGCAGTTTCCACGGTTACAGCTTATTTAGTTTGATGCCTTATGGTTAATGTCAGGAACCATTTCCCCTGAATGAGCGTCAAATCGTAGGTTTTTCCTCCCTTAACCTCAAGCCACTTGTGCTTTGAAACTTGCTGATACTTACTGTTTAGCTCATTAACTACCTGGTCGTAAAGCCATGTATTATACATTCGGGAAACCGCTGTGCAAACACCATCGTTGTCAATCATGCAAAGAATGGTTTGCTCATCGAGTGTATTAACAAATTTCACAAACCCCCTATCATCTACATTAACCTCTTTTTCAAAAAAGAACCCTTTAAACTCATGCGGTACCCGTTTGATTATCTCATCCTTGTGCATGCCCACATAGTTCTGAGCATTAGTACCTATGCTAAGAAGCATGAGGGCGAGGGTAAGCAATGAGATAACCAATGGCTTCATGGCACTATGGAACTTCGATGGTATTCAGAATCTCGGTAATAATATTTTCTGAGGTGATGTTTTCGGCCTCAGCCTCGTAGGTTAGTCCAATGCGGTGGCGAAGCACATCAAAACATACCGCACGAACATCCTCAGGAATCACATACCCCCTGCGTTTGATGAATGCGTATGCTTTAGCAGCTAACCCTAAGCTGATGGTAGCACGCGGCGATGCGCCGTAAGAAATCATGGGTTCAAAACGCTGAAGGTTATACTGTACCGGGTAACGTGTTGCAAAAACGATATCGAGGATGTACTTTTCAATTTTTTCGTCCATGTAAACTTCGCGAACAACCTGGCGCGCTTTAACAATATTACTGGGTTTGAGAACTTTTTCGGGTTTAGGGAATTGCATGGCCAGGTTTTCGCGCATGATCAGGCGCTCCTCTTCGATTTTCGGGTAGCCAATTTTTACTTTTAGCATGAAACGGTCAACCTGCGCCTCGGGGAGCGGGTAGGTTCCTTCCTGCTCAATGGGGTTTTGGGTGGCTAACACCAGAAAAGGCTCCTCGAGCTTGTATGTTTCATCGCCAATGGTAACCTGACGCTCCTGCATGGCCTCGAGCAGGGCGCTCTGAACCTTTGCCGGGGCACGGTTTATCTCGTCGGCAAGTATGAAGTTGGCAAAAATGGGACCTTTCTTGACTGTAAATTGTTCGGTTTTTGGACTGTATATAAGTGTCCCAATTAGGTCGGCCGGAAGCAAATCAGGAGTAAACTGAATACGGTTAAACTTTACATCGATAATGTTGGCCAGAGTGTTTATGGCCAGGGTTTTGGCTAAACCGGGAACACCTTCGAGCAGGATATGACCATCGGCAAGCAAACCCACCAACAATGATTCCACAAGATGTTTCTGGCCTACAATAACCTTGCCCATTTCAATGTTGACGATGTCAACAAAGGAACTCTCAAGCCTTATTCGTTCGTTTAGCTCCTTAATGTCAAGAGTACTTTGAACACTCATACGGACTTAT
Source organism: uncultured Bacteroidales bacterium (assembly GCA_937926785.1). GTDB lineage: Bacteria > Bacteroidota > Bacteroidia > Bacteroidales > Tenuifilaceae > Tenuifilum. The sequence continues at coordinate 7,675 of CALBBQ010000047.1, forward strand.
ATTTTAAAAAATTGTTTAACCTTATTTCAATCGTTATCTGCAAATATGATAATTTAAAGAAGCGAACGATGTTAATTTTCGTTAAATGAAAAATAGGCTGTAATAAAGGTGGTTAAAGGAATACATGTAAATTGGTTCACGTTAAAAGCGTTAAACCGCAAAAAAAAATGCAGTATTTTTACAAAAACTTTAGGATCAATGGAGCGTTTCCGTTACTTCATATACCTTTCATACAGGGGGACAAACTACCACGGTTGGCAAATCCAAGAAAACGCCAGTAGCGTTCAAGCCAATATAAACTCAGCGCTCAGCCTTCTGCTGAAAGAAGACATTCAAACTATAGGAGCGGGCCGAACCGATACCGGTGTGCATGCAAGGTTCTATGTTGCCCATTTTGATTCGCATGCCGCGGGCCTCGATGGCAACAAAAATTTTCTTTACAGCCTTAACCGTATACTTCCCAAAGATATAGCCACTCATTCCATAAAAAGGGTAAAACCCGATGCGAATGCCCGTTTCGATGCCACATTGAGAAGCTATGAGTACATCATTTGCCAAAGCAAGGATCCTTTCATGATTGGTTTATCATGGATGTACGATGCCAAGCTAAATATAGAGAGTATGCAGCTGGCAGCAAACCAATTACTAAACTATACTGATTTTACAAGCTTCAGCAAGGTGGGTTCCGACAACAAGACCAACCACTGCAAAGTGTTCAGGGCTGAATGGTACAAAAAAGATAACCTACTGGTATTTAACATAGAAGCCAACCGTTTCCTGCGCAACATGGTTCGCGCCATTGTGGGTACACTGGTAGATGTAGGGCGTGGGAAGATTTCGGTGGAGGATTTTGCCAGGATCATAGAACTTAGGGATAGAAAACAGGCCGGAACATCGGCTCCGGCCGAGGGGTTGTACCTGATCAGGATTGAGTATCCTGAAAATATTTTTTTAAACTCTAATGGTTTGCTTACTTTCCTGTAATTAAGGGCATGGTTAAAGTTACAAAGAATGAACGAGGGCGAAGTAAAATGAAACTGCTTTCAACAAGGGTAGATGACTCAAAAAACGTTTCGAATCTTTGGCTGTTTAACAAATTCTGGCAATTTAAACTCAACTCGTATCGGCCTTTCTGAAATTTTTTAGAAATGTAAAAATTTATGAAAAAAGCAGAACCTGTTCTATCCCCATTGTTTTTAAATATGTAATATTCTGATTCGGCTCCAAAATATAGGTTCTTACCACTAAAGTATAAAATACTGAAATAATTGCTATTACCATCCATTTGAAACGATTTAGCAGGCAAAGTTGTGGTGCTTGTTGTAATTTTAAACTTATAGTCAAACTCAAAGTCTTTTACAACAGTGGAGTTAAAACCAAAGGTGAAATTGTTGGACTTTCTTAAAACACTTGTTAATTGCTCTTTTGCTAACATTTTTTTTGTTTCACCGATAAATTCGATCTTTACTGAAAGAGTGGTGAATATTTTAGAAATTAGCCACGAGAGGTCAGTTGACATTTTAGTCATTGTGGCAGTATTAGAGATCGGCTTTACCCTGTAAGAGATGATGTTTTTAGCCAATAGGTAAGGTTCTAAAACTTCTTGGTACCTTGTTATACGTGTATAAAATGATGCATTATAACTTAGCCCGCGAAGAACATCTGAGTAAGTTATTTTTCCTCCAAATCTGTTTGATTTTGAGATATCTAAACTATGGTTATCGAGAGAAATAAGGGTATTCGACTTTATAATATAACCTGTTTTCTTATCTTCAGGCTTTGCAAAATTTAGGGAGTAACCATAATTACCATTCAGCTTCCATTTTGAGGAAAGGTTGTACCTAAAAAATATAGATGGTTCAATAAATTGATTGGATGATGACTCTTTTTGCTTAGTTACCTGATCATTTGCTAATAGAAGTCTGTATTTGATAGGCACATTTAATGAGAAATAGAAATTATTTCGTTCATAGCTAACCGAGTTTGATAGAATAGGATTTAGCATACTCCAATTTTTATTATTGAAAGTAGAATCGCTATTCAGAACTTCATTGTCTTTCAAAATATCCGTATTAAAGGCACCCCTTTCAAAGTAAAGTTCAGGTTTAAAATCGACTACAAAAGGTTTAAAGGAATAAACTTTGCTGTAGTAAGAGCTGAAAGAGTACTTCTCAAGATGCACATTTTGGATTAGCTCATCATAGGAAGCGCCCTGATTCAAAATATTTGAAAAAGGCCCCGGATTAATCAGTAAGGACTGATTAGTACCATATGCATAAAATGAGAAACCAACTTTTGAAAACCTGTTTTCCTTTCTTGCGATAAGCTCATTTTCACTAGACAGACTCCAGTATGGCGTCAGGGCTCTCTGATAAACACTGCTATCGGTTCTAATATTGGAATGGTTACTGTTGAACTTTCCTAAAAAAGAGGTCTTGCTCAATAAGAATTGATTTTTAGTATTACGCTTAATCCTAAACTGTAAACTAAGAGAATTTGTGTAGAACCTATTTTTAATCCCTTCATTAAAAGTAGAAGAAGAGTCATTAACAAAGTAATTTTTTATTGAAAAACCTTCGCGGCTGGATATATCGCTGTAATAGCCAACGTCAAGCTTTAACTCATAATCATTTTTTAACAGGAATAACTGTTTGTAACTTAATAATTTGGAGTTGTTCTGGAGCCATCTGTTCTGTTCAATTGAAGGGGGGCTAACTTTAGACACATCGACAAATGAATTAAAGTATTGCAGTGAATTAAAACTTAAAGTGTTATTGCTAAACTCGATTACATTATGCTGCGACTCCAGCTCCTTACCGGCATTGTTTGCCTGAAATGAAAATAATAGCTGGTTTTGCTTCTTAAAAACCATCGGGGTAATATTTATATCGTATTGAATAGGTTCATAACCACCCCCAAAATTGGAATTGCCAGTAAGCACAACGTCCCGTTTAAGCTTTAGATTTATTGATACATTTTCACTGGGGACTATGCCTTCCAATAATTTTATGGGTTGGTGATTTTTTAGCACCTCAATGGAGCCAACGGCTTGATGCGGCATGTTGTTATTTGCAACAGAATAGTTATGCTCTAATAAATCAAGCCCTTCAATATAATACTTCTGTATAGGTTTACCCTCATAGTAAACCGCTCCTTTACTATCAACACTGAAACCCGGCATATTCCTAATAACATCTGCTATCACCTTGTCATTTGGCCTTGTAAAAGAGCTGACAAGGTACTTTATGGTATCCCCTTCGACTTTAATGGGTTTGCTTTTAACTACGACCTCATCTATCTGTAAAAGATCCTCTTCCAAAGTAAAATTTAAAAACTCAGCATGATTAGAAATTTCTGCATATGCCTCCTTAAATCCTAAACATCTAACTTTTACTATAAGCGAGTCGCATGTTGCGTTAATAGCAAATTTGAAATTCCCATCCTTATCAGTAAAAGTATAATTGATTAATTTCACCGGGTTACGCTTATCGTGTGCAGTAATTTGTGCGCCTTCAACTGCTTTACCCCGTAAATCAATAACTTTACCTGCAACAATTACTTGAGAATTTACCTTAAATTGAAGAATTAAAAATAAGAAAGTTAAAAAGACTAAATTTTCTTTCGGGTACATCTTTTCTACTATTCTAAAACTTTTCAATATAATTATTCCACGATTTTATTCTTTGCAATAATGATGCCTTATCTTCCTTGCCAAGGGTAATCCCGCTCTCATTTCGTTGAACTTTACCATAAAAAAATAGATGCGAATCATTTAAGGCTTTCACATACTCCCTGGGAGTCATTTCAACATATTTCATATTCTTATATATTATTGGTGAGTTTGCCGAGGATTTTGAAATTTTTACCATCTCAAAACGATGCATGTTCTTATCATCTTTTACAAGAATGATTAAACCCGGCAATCCACGAAACTTATACGGGCCATCACTTACAGGGATTTCAGGTGTATACCATGCCTCGTAGTGCCGATTTCTAAAAAAAGTGGTTGCGCTGTAGCATTTGTACCCCAGTATAATAGAATCTTTACTGTTAGAAACTTCCCATGCAATTGGTTCACTATCGTTGACATAAGCAGCTGTTTTGTCAGCCAGAACTGCTATTTGTATCACATCATTAGTTCTGGGATAATCTTTATAAATATTGAAATTGGCAAGTGGGTGTCCGGGTTCAGCCTGTAAAATTTTAATAATCTGATCAATTGCTTCCTGTGCATTATTAACTATTTTTGAGTAGTAGATTAACGAGTCACGTAAAATTTTAGAACTTTTTGAAAACCTCGAAATGCCTTGCCCAATTTGCAGTATCATATTAACCTTAGCAGGCGGGCCATTTAAATTCGTTGAGTCAGAGTAAAAAGAATAAGTGTAGAAACAATTAAGCCTTGAATAGCCAATCAGCTCATCTTCTTGTGCATGTAGGTTGTTAAATGCTATCAAAAAAAATAACAGGAGTTTAATGTACCTTTTCATGTTTTGATTAAGCTTAAGAGTTAGTAAATGGAAAAAGCATTGCCGGCAAATGCTTTTATAGTAAATTATCGTTCTGAATCACTAATACAAAAGTGATCATAAACAACCTCTAAATCTTCAATTACTTCTTCCAATGTGCCACACCCAGAATAGTTTGTTCCTTTACCGTTAGCACATAATATCTGCGCATTTACACAAATTACATCCTTTTGCTCATTTGCATTAATACCGTTGGGTAATAGAAACAGGCAAGCAAAGGCTGCTATTGAAAACTTTAATTTTAAATTAC
>CALBBQ010000048.1 GCA_937926785.1 uncultured Bacteroidales bacterium
CACGAATTAAATACTGAAAAAATATTATTGCTGGCTCGTTATCTAATTGATAATGAACAAAAAGAAAAAACATTAAAACTTGCAGAAGAACTAATTAAAGATACCATTGATCCTACTGCTTTTCTCGTTTGGTTTGTTGAAAATTACCCTACAAGCGCTAAAATTATGAGGGTAAAACCTGATTATCAGTACCAATTTAAATAAAAGTGTTTAGAATTTTGAACAGTAGATATTGATAACTATTTTGATAATACCACTCATCCCCCCCAAACCACTCTTCTTACATAGTCGGTATAGCTCAGGATAATCCGTACTACCTTATCGGAAACGTTGGGCATGGTGTAATCGGCTACCGGGCGAAAGTTACGCTCAGTACCGAATTTTTGTTGCTGTAGCTGTGCTATACCCTGCATGATACGCTCAGGGTTTAGTCCCACCATCATCACCGAGGCTTCTTCCATAGCCTCGGGGCGTTCATGCGCCTCGCGGATATTCAACGCCCTAAAATTCAGTATGCTCGATTCCTCGGATATGGTTCCGCTATCCGATAGCACCGCATATGCGTTTAGCTGTAGGGCGTTATAGTCGGTAAACCCAAGAGGTTTAAGAAAGTTTACCAGCGGGTTTACCTCAACCTGCTTCGCCTCAATCATCCTACGGGTACGCGGATGCGTGCTCACAATAATGGGAAAGCGGTAAGTTTCGGCAATCAGATTTAGCGCATATATTAAGTTACTAAAATTCCTTTCGGAATTGATATTCTCCTCTCTATGGGCCGATACCACAAAGTATTCGCCCTTTTTCAAATTCAACCGTTTCAGAACATCCGATTGTTGTATGCGAGGCAGATAGTACGTCAGCACTTCAAACATGGGCGAACCGGTTTTTATCACCCTGTCGGCTGGCAGCCCTTCGCGTAGCAGGTACTCGCGCGCAATATCACTATATGTAAGGTTTATATCGGCTATGTGGTCAACTATCTTGCGGTTGGTTTCCTCGGGCACACGCTGGTCGAAACAGCGATTGCCTGCTTCCATGTGGAAAATGGGGATATGGCGCTTTTTGGCGGGTATGGCACACAGGCAGCTGTTGGTATCGCCAAGTACCAGCATGGCGTCGGGTTTAAGCGATTCGAGTAGCGGGTCAATCTTAATGAGTATCTGACCAATGGTTACAGTTGCGGTTTCGCCGGCAGCATCAAGGTAGTAGTCGGGTGGGCGAATGCCCATGTCGTCGTAAAAGATCTGGTTCAACTCGTAATCGTAGTTCTGTCCGGTATGAATGGTTGTGTGATCTATGGCCGGGCTTTCATCGAGTTTAGCCATAACGCGCGAGAGGCGAATTATCTCGGGTCGTGTGCCTACAACGGTGAGTACTTTTAGCTTTTTCATGCGTTTAGCGTCACTGGTTAACTTCACTTTTAAACAACCTCAAAAAAGGTATCGGTATCGCCAGGATCAAATTGTTCGCTGATCCAGAAGATGGTATATACATCGTCGTTGCCTACGTTTGTAATATTGTGGGTGAACCATATGGGCATATCAACAAACGCAGGATTTCTTTCGGCATCTATTTCAAAGGTTAGGGTTTTGCTAGTTCCAATGCGCCGTAGCTGCAACCTTGCCCTACCCTTTATTACCGCGAATCGCTCAGCTTTTCGGGTATGGAAATGGTTGCCTCGGGTTACTCCGGGTTTGGTAGTGGAAAAGGATACCTGCCCGCCGCTGTTCAGTTTAACCGTTTCCACAAACGATCCCCTTTCATCGGTCTTTAATTCCAGCATGCGTGGGTAGAACTTTTCGTGTTCGATGTAACAGACAAACGTGTTGAACAGATTCCGCTCGAATGCATCGTCAAGACTGGGGAATATCCCTTTTTCAAAGTAGTTTGCTTTAAACCCGCTTAACATGCTCAGTATCTCCGAAACCCTAATTAATCTGGAGTGTGGAATTTGCAAAGTTTCTGTTTGTTGCTTGCGATGTTTGGCATTTTGCTCAATACTTGTTATGAAATATTGTACCAGCTCCGAAACGTAAATCAACCTCAACTCACCATCCACTTCAATACGCGGTTCCTCATTGTGGGTTAACTGATGGCAAAAGGTTGCCACCACAGAGTTGTAGTAGGGCTTGCCAAACGGACCGAAAACATTTGGAATGATGAAACCGCTGAATGGGGCCTGGTTACGTGTTGCCCACTGCTCAAAAAGCAAGCGCCCTTCAATTTTCGATTTCCCGTAGAGATTATCGCGCTCCTCCTGGGTTGAAGATGAGAAGATAATGTGAGGCTTTGCCCCCGTTGCCTCGCATGCCTCAATAAGCTTATTCACAAGGCTAAGGTTGGTTTGATATATAACCCGAGGATCGTTGTGGCGGTTCATTGCTGCCAGGTGAACAATGGTGTCGCAGGCAGAAACAAATTTGCCTAGCATGCCAGGGTCTTCAAAATAACTATCTTCAAAAGGAATACGCTCAAACCTATCGGGGTAAAGCCCAAGAGTATTGTAAAGATGTGTGCCAATAAAACCTGACTGCCCGGTAATGCCAACCTTTATCATAAAACCGATTATTTTGTTTTATTCAGTAACTAAGGTTCATAAATTTGACCCATTTGTTCGTTCAGAATTTCCTTGCGGATTAGTGGGAGTTTCAACAGCAATTCCTTCATTCCCTCCAGGTCTAACCTATGAGTATTATGCGAGTTGTATTCATCTACCTGTGTGATATCTGCTTGTCCCTCACTGAAATATAGGCTGTAGTTAAGGTCTCGGTTATCCGCTGGTATTCTGAAGTAGTTGCCTAAATCGGAAGCCTTAAGCTTCTCCTCGCGTGTAAGGAGCGTTTCGTATAGTTTCTCGCCATGGCGTGTTCCAATTACTTTGATCGGATTCTTTGCCCCGTATAACTCCAGTAGTGCCTTTGCCAGTGTTTCAACAGTTGCAGCAGGAGCTTTTTGTACAAAGATGTCGCCGGGTTGGCCATTCTCAAAGGCAAACAGCACAAGATCAACAGCATCGTCTAGGGTCATCATAAAGCGGGTCATGTTAGGGTCTGTAATGGTAATGGGTTGTCCGGCTTTAATCTGCTCAACGAAAAGGGGTATTACCGATCCACGTGAGGCCATAACATTACCATAGCGAGTACCGCAGAAAACCTGTTTTTGTGGGTCATTATTCCTTGAACGGGCTATCATGATCTTTTCCATCAGCGCCTTGGTTATGCCCATGGCGTTTATGGGGTATACCGCTTTATCGGTACTGAGGGTTACTACTCGTTTTACACCACACTTTTCTGCCGCATCGAGCACATTGTCCGTTCCAAGAGCATTTGTTTTTAGGGCTTCAACCGGGAAGAATTCGCACGAGGGAACCTGCTTCAGCGCGGCAGCATGAAAAACGTAATCGACCCCTACCATGGCCGATCTAATACTCGATTCGTTCCTAACATCACCAATATAAAACTTCAGACGCTTATCGTTATAGAATCGGCGCATGTCGTCTTGCTTCTTCTCATCGCGCGAAAAAATCCTAATTTCAGCTATCCCGGTATTTATGAATCTGCGAAGAACGGCATTCCCAAAAGAACCAGTGCCACCGGTGATAAGTAAAATTTTATTGTTGAAAAGGTTTTGCATAGTTGCGGTTTTTTCAAAATTAATGAATGTTTCATTATTCTACATCTAACTTTGGTATTAATCCCCTAAAAACATAAACGCCCCTTCTCGGGGCGTTTTCGTTTTATTCGGTTTACCTTCGGTTACTTCAGGGTTAGCTCGGTGTAGCCAATCATGTAGCCATCCATGTAAAGGGTAATCTTGTAGGTACCCTTAGCCAGCTCACCATTGCTGTCGAAGAATATACACATCTCCACGTCCTTGTTCTGGTAGTCCACCTCGCGGTTGGCGGAGTATACTATCTTTTCGCCTTCAAAGTCGAACAGGTCGGTTTCTGACTTGGCCAGAACAAAGTCATCGGGGCCAACTATTCGCATGTACACATAGCGAGTACCGGGTTTAGCAATGGCGTTCTCGTTCAGGGTAAAGCAGGTGCGGAACTTAGCCGTGCGGCTGGCACGGGTTACCTCGCTACCCCTGCGGTTCAGTGCTGTTGCAACCACCCCGCGGGCTTTTACAACCGACCCCTTGGCCACCTGGGTGTTCAGCTCCTCGGTTTTTTGTTCCAGCTCCTTAACGGTTTTTTTGGCGGTAGCCGCTTCCTCCTTAACCTTTACGTTTTCCGCAATGAGCTGCTGGTTTAGCGTGTTCAGCGAGTCTATTTCGCGCACCATGTTCTTCATGATGGCTCGCAGGGTTCCCAACTCTTTTTGGTACTCCTTTATCTTTGCGTAGCTCACCTGTTTAAGGTTCTGAAGCTCTGCGTAGAGCTTTTGGGCACGCTGCTGCTCCATCTGAAGTTTACGGTTCAGCGAGTCGTTATCGGTTTCCAACTCCTTATAGTCGTTCATCAGGTTCAGCAGGTTGTTGCTGAGCGAATCCTTTTCGGCCAGTAGCATGGCCTCGGTCTCCTTGGCCTGCTGCTTTTGCTGGTAGTAAACGTACGATAGGCCAGCTATAACAACCAGCAGAATTACTATGAGAATAGTTAAAAACGATACCGCTTTTGATGATTTTGTACTTTCCATGGTTGTGTGTTTTGGGGTTTGATTTCAAAATTAACGCTAATTTACTTCATTTTGTGTAAGATTCTGAAAAACTTCCTCCAGCTGAAGTGATTTTCGTTGTAGGGTAATCAGGGTATAGCCATTATCCCTGGCCATGTTGAACACAAATGGCCGTATATCATCAGTGGCAGCGGAGCTGATTATCCATGAGTTTTCGCTTAGCTGGTTTACGCTGGTTACACCAGGAAGGCTTGCAAAAAGGGCAGGATTTATACCACCGGTAAACTCCACAAGTACGTTTTGAACCGATGTGGTCAGTGTTTTTATCTCTGCAGTAGGGCCATCTACTACTACATTTCCTCTGTTAATAATGATAACCCGGTTGCAGATGGCTTCCACCTCTTGCATGATATGGGTTGAGAGAATAACCGTTTTATCTTTCCCCACCTCAGCAATCAGGCTACGTATCTCCAGTATCTGATTGGGATCCAGACCGCTGGTGGGTTCATCCAGGATAAGAACCGATGGGTTATGGATGAGCGCTTGTGCCAGCCCTACTCGCTGCCGGTAACCTTTCGATAGGCTTCCAATCTTCTTGTTCTGCTCATGTCCTATGCCGGTAGCCTCAACTACCGCTATTACTCTTTTTTGGGTTTCTTTACCCAAACCGTAAACGCCGGACACCCATTGTAGGTATTCCTTTACATACATATCGGGGTACAACGGGTTATTCTCAGGCAGATAGCCAATATCGCGCCTAAAATCGTATGTTAGCGAGCCAATATCGTTGCCGTTGATCAGTGCCGTCCCGCCATCGGGTGTAAGGTAACCCGTTAGTATCTTCATTAAGGTTGATTTTCCGGCACCGTTTGGACCGAGTAATCCAACCACCTCGCCGGCAGGCACGTTAAACGATACACTATTCAGCGCTACCTGCTGCCCAAAACGCTTTGTTATACTTTCTACTTTTACCGACATGCAACACTGTATAAACCTACGCAAACTTATAGCTTTTTACGTATGCTCCAATCTGAAAATGAACTAATTTAATGTAGCGTTTTGTTGTTTGACCTTCAGAGAGTGAGCAAAACAGGCTATTTTACCAGTCCGATTACTCTATTTTTAAATCCGTACGTTGAAGTGATGCATTAAATCCAACCCTTGGTTACCCTGTTAAACCAGGGATACAAAAGAGCCGCCATTCCAGCACCAATTACATCGGCTATAAAATCGAACCACTCCGCCCCTCGCGCGGTAAACACCCATAGCTGCATCAGCTCAATTGCCGCACCATACACTATAGAAATACTAAATCCAATCCAGCGTGGTTTTTCTTCAACACTTAGCCTGCTCCTCAGCACGTTTTGCTCCGATACGATGAGTAGGGCAAGAACGCCAAAAAGCCCGGCATGAACCAACTTATCGAATCCGGGTATCCGTATGCTGGGAAGGCCGCTCGGTGGCATACCGCAAAGTATCAGTATGACTAGCGCCCACATCATTGAGTTCTTATGCTTTAGAACGAAAGGCTTCATCGCTTTATGCCTGAGGTTGGTCAAAGGTATAACCAAAAAACTCTATTTCTTGCTTAAAAAGTTTTTCAATTCTTCTTTTTTGCCAGCTACAGTAGTGTTGCGAGTAATGCTTCCGGGGTTTTCGGGTTTTATCCTTAAGGTGGGGAAGTTCTCCCAGCTCAATCCCTAATCTGTTCTCCAACAATTTTATACCATCATCAAACTGCTCGTACCTTATGTATATATCGCAACAAGGTTTACCATCACTATCAAAGTAAAACCGTGAGTTTGTCCAATCTCTCCGGTAAAAAAGGATGAATGTTGAGAACGATGTAAGCGCAAGTATCAGCTTCAGCCTGTACATCAACCTCCGGTAACGGACCAGGTTAAGGGGTTCACGAAGAATATTCCTAAGGTTCTGCTTCAGATTATACCATAGCTGTGCCTTCTCCCAGTAGTAACGCGAAACTACCAGATCCCAAGGGTTACGAACCACGGTTACTTTCAGGTAGCTGTTCCAAACCTCCTCTCCCACCCTATTTCGAATTTCATCGGTAGTCATATGATTGGTAAACCCTTCATTATTCTTGGGTTCATGATGGTACGTGTGGCTATCGAACCTGCTATTATTGGGGGTCAACGGTGTAATAATGTCATCCTTGCCACATATGCAGCCCAAAGCAACCTCTAGGCTCGTTCCTGCTGTTTTAGCTGATTTAATGAATATGAACTTATTTTTATGCGATACTATCATTTCAAATGAAGTCTTTGCTAGTGGCTCATATCCCTAATCAAACATTAATCGTTTTGATAAATGATCTTGGTAAATACCGATTTGAACATTACATTTACGCAAATTAAAAAAATAATTGCCATGTTCGAAAAACAAGTTTACGTTGAGCGCCGGCTTAAGCTCCGCAAAAAGATTAAATCGGGCCTGGTGCTCATCCTGGGTAATACCGAAAGCCCCATGAACTACCGTTCAAACACTTACAGGTTCAGGCAGGATAGCAATTTCCTTTACTTTTTTGGATTAGACATTCCGGGTTTGGTAGGTGTTATTGATATAGAGGATGGAAAAGATTGCCTTTACGGCACCGATTTCGAGATAGATGACGTAATTTGGATGGGACCCCAGCCCACTTTGAAAGAGCTTGGTGAAAGGGTAGGCATACTATCAACCCATCCCCTGAAAGAGCTCAGCTCTACCATAAACCGCGCTATACGTCATGGGCGTAAAATTCATTTCTTGCCCCCATATAGGGCCGAAAACATACTATTACTTGAGCAGCTGCTGGGAATCAGCCAATCCATGGTGAAAACCTATGCTTCGGTTGAGCTCATAAAAGCCATTGTTAGCCTACGCTCCATTAAGGAAGATGTTGAGATTGCCGAGATTGAAAAGGCGTGTGCCGTTGGGTACCAGATGCACGTTACCGCTATGAAAATGTCTAAACCCGGCATCACCGAGCAAGCCATTACCGGGGCTATCGAAGGGGTTGCCATTGCACATGGCTACATGCCCTCGTTCCCTATCATCCTCTCACAAAACGGCGAAACCCTTCACAACCACGACCACTCGCAAACTCTCACCTCGGGCCGTTTGCTGTTAGTGGATAGCGGTGCTGAGATAGACAGTCACTACGCTTCGGATTTCACCCGTACCATTCCCGTTGATGGTCGCTTTACCGAACGTCAAAAGGAGATATACAACATCGTGTTGGCGGCTAACAACAAAGCCATTGAAATGGCTAAACCCGGCATCCCCTACATCGATGTACACAGGGCTTCAGCTCGTGTTATAGCAGAGGGCCTTATCAACCTGGGTTTAATGAAGGGCAATCCTGATGAGGCCGTTGCCAACGGTGCTCACGCACTATTCTTCCCCCACGGGTTGGGGCACATGATGGGCCTCGATGTTCACGACATGGAAGACCTGGGCGAAAACTTCGTGGGCTACGACGATGAAATCTCCCGCGCCGACCAGTTTGGCATTGCTTACCTTCGCCTTGGCCGCCGACTGCAAAAAGGATTTGTGATTACTGTTGAACCCGGCATCTACTTTATCCCGGCGCTAATCCAGAAATGGAAATCGGAAAAAATTAACGAGTCGTTCATCAACTACCCCGCCGTGGAAGCCTATATCGGATTTGGCGGTATCCGAATTGAGGATGATATACTGATAACTGAAAACGGCTCGCGTATCATTGGTAAACGCGTTCCGGTAACAGTTAATGAAATTGAGGAAACCATGCGTGGCTAACGCAATTTTAAAAGCATAAACCCCAATGCGTTGCATTGGGGTTTTCTTTTTTATTTTATGGATACAAAACTATTTCCCTTTCTTGGGTTGTGGAACAAAAATGTTTGGCTTTAGGTAGGAGTAAACTAAGAAAAATATGCCGGCGAGTATAAACGGTACACTGAGCCACTGCCCCATGTTGAGCATCATGGTTTTTTCAAACTCCACCTGCGGTTCCTTCACATATTCAATCAGGAACCGGGCGCCAAAAAGCAGGATCAGAAAGATTCCAAAAATATAACCATTACGTAGCTTTCCGTCGGCTTTTTGGTAAAGCCAGTAAAGCAGAATGAAAATAGCTAAATACGATAGGGCTTCGTATAGCTGGGTGGGATGCTTGGGTACAACCTCTCCGTTTCGTGCAAATATAAAGCCCCATGGTAAAGTAGTTTCAACACCGTAAATCTCGGAGTTCATCAGGTTTCCTATACGAATAAAGGCTCCGCCTATGGCAACAGTTATCACCACGCGGTCAATAACGTAAATCATCGGAACCTTCTGTTTTCGGGCAAACAGGTAAAGTGCTACCAGTATCCCGATAGCCGCTCCATGGCTTGCCAAGCCTCCATGCCAGATATATAGTATTTCTATCGGGTTGCTGAGGTAGTATTCGGGTTCATAAAACAAACAATGCCCTAGTCGTGCACCAATTACCGTTCCCACAACCATGTACATGGTAAGTGAGTCTAAAAAAACCACACTTAGGTTTTCCTTCTTCACAAAACGATTAAAGATGATGTAGCCCACGTAAAAGGCCAATGCCCACATTATACCGTAATATCGAATGGAGAGTGGGCCCAATCGGAAAATTTCGGGGTCAACGTTCCAGGTTATGAATGCCAGCATAGTTTTTTTTTGTAAAGGTAAACCAAAATTTCTCTTGTGCTAAACCATGGGCTTAAAATTGCTTTCGTTAATTTTAATATCCTGAAATACCGAAAAAGTATGCCGGTTCGCTGAACCGGCATTTAGCATCTTAACGAGTGCCTTTACAGTCCAAACTCATTTTTCAGTATTTCAACGTAGTCTAACTTTTCCCAGGTAAAGAATTCCACCTCTTTTTTAACAATTCGCTCCCCTTCGCAGTTGCCGTTTTCAATGAATTCTACCTCACGCTTGTAGTAATCGCGACCAAAATGGCCATAGGCTGCGGTTTCTTCAAAAATGGGGTTCTTTAGGCCCAACCGTTTAACAATGGCTCCCGGCCTAAGATCGAAAATTTTCAGAATTTTTTGAGCTATTTCACCATCGCTGAGATTTACGTGCGACGTTCCATAGGTATTGACATATAGTCCAACAGGTTCCGCTACACCAATGGCGTAGGCTACCTGAATCAAAACCTCATCGGCAATACCGGCTGCAACCATGTTTTTTGCGATATGACGGGCTGCATAAGCGCCGGAGCGGTCCACCTTGCTGGAATCTTTTCCGGAGAAAGCACCCCCCCCGTGAGCTCCCCTACCGCCATAGGTATCAACAATTATTTTCCTGCCGGTCAGACCCGTGTCGCCATGTGGACCACCGATCACAAACTTACCGGTAGGGTTAACATGGAGTATGTAGTCGTCCCTGAAGAGCTTTTGCACGCGTTCCGGAAACCTCGCCTTGGCTCTCGGGATGAGAATGTTCCTCACATCCTCCTTAATTTTCTTGAGCATACGCTCATCGTCTGGGTCAAACTCGTCGTGCTGGGTGGAAACCACAATGGTATGAACCCTAACCGGCTGGTTGTTATCGTCGTATTCAATGGTAACCTGCGATTTGGCATCGGGACGCAGGTAGGTCATCTGTTTGCCTTCGCGTCTGATTTTTGCAAGTTCCATGAGCAGAACGTGCGATAGCACAAGGGCTAGTGGCATGTAATCGTCGGTTTCGCGATTGGCATAGCCAAACATCATACCCTGGTCGCCAGCTCCCTGCGAGAATTCATCGCCTCGCTCTACTCCACGGTTGATATCGGGCGACTGCTCGTGGATCGACGATATCACCCCACACGATTCAGAATCAAATCTAAGCTCATGGCGCGTATAGCCTATGCGTCGAATAACGCGGCGAGCAACTTCCTGAACATCAACATAGGCATGTGTCTTAACCTCACCGCTTAACACTACAAGGCCGGTAGTAACCAGAGTTTCACAGGCAACCTTCGAATTGGGGTCGCGTCGTAGAAATTCGTCGAGCAATGCATCCGAAATCTGATCGGCAATCTTGTCCGGATGCCCCTCCGATACGCTCTCCGATGTAAATAGATATCCCATAAGTGGTGATTTTTAATTAGTTAAATTAACAATTTAATAACGGGAAGGTTTGAACGATTGCCGGATTTACCGCTGTTTTAGCATTTATTAGTGTGGTTGCAATCAGCCAAATCTTTCCACATTCAGCTCACAAATGTACTCTTTTTTTAATAACGGTAAAGTTGATTTATGGCAGCTTACTTTATTCAGCTCTCTTTTTGCTTTCGCTGTGCTAAGTATAGGTAAACCAACGCCATAATACCCCCTAGAATCAGAATAATTGTCTGCGATTCGTGTGATATCACAGCAAAAATCAGCCCGTTCTCATACGTTATACCAAAAATGCTCAGTGCCGTGGCGGCAATTATATGGTAAGCGCCAAATCCTCCCTGAACGGGTACGGTCATGCCGTATGAACCGATTACCATAATGAACAAAGCATCCCAGCCGTTTAGCCCGGCAGTAATTGGGGTGGAGTAGAGTAGTGCCCATGTCATAAACCAGTAGCCGACCCAAATAAGTACCGAAAGCAGAATAAACCCAAGCACCTTGGGTGTATTGTATATGGTTTTAAGACCATCCAAAACTCCCTTAACTCCTGCTTTAAGTCGCCCATTGATGCGCTCACCCAAAAAATCGCTTCGAATGACAAATCGGATGCCTAGCAAAAATGCCATAAATATGGCTATAACTATTATCAACTTGTAACCCTCTATGTTGAGTGCCTTTTGTTGAATCGGATGAACAATTTTTTGGTAGATGTATGATCCAAACGTATCCAGTTTAAACAAAATTACCGTTACTGTTGCTATTAAAAGCATTAAGAGGTCAGCAACCCTTTCTACAACAACGGTTCCAACCAGCGATTCAAAACGAATTCCATCGGTTTTGCGAATGCTACCACATTTTGCCACTTCTCCAAGCCGGGGTAATGCCAAATTGGCCAGGTAGCCAAACATCACAGCGCTGAACAGGTTTGCAAACCGGGGTTTACTGCCTAGCGGTTCCATCAGGTAGCCCCACCGAATAGCCCTGAGCATATGCGATAGTAAAGCTATCAACAGCGACACTGAAATCCAGTAGTAGTTAACATTCCGGAATCCCTCCCGGAGATGGGCAAAATCAACATTTCGGAAAGCGTAGTAAAGTAGTATCAGGGCAAGGGAAAAAAACAGGGCAAAGTTTACTGCCCGCGATTTCAAAATCCTATTCAACGCTGCTTCTAAATAAAGTTATACAAGCTTGTTGGTATGGGTATCAGGGAAAATCACTGTGGGCTTAAACTTTTTTGCCTCCTCAAATTCCATCATGGCATACGATATGATTATAACCACATCGCCAACCACACATTTACGAGCTGCTGGTCCGTTCAGACAGATCTGTCCACTTCCGCGCTCCCCCTTTATAACATAGGTCTCCAGGCGTTCTCCATTGTTGATGTTTACCACCTGTACCTTTTCGTTTTCAATTATGTTTGCGGCATCCATTAGGTCCTCGTCAATCGTTATGCTGCCAATGTAGTTAAGATTAGCCTCGGTGAGGGTTACCCGGTGGATTTTCGACTTGCAAACTTCTATCATCATCTGTTTATCTGTTTTCGGTCTATTCCTTAAACATTGTGTTGTCAATCAGCCTTATATTTCCTGCCCATACAGCAATACATCCTACAATGCCATTCTGATGCTCCCAGCTTTCAACTGGCTCAAGGGTATCGGCATCGGCAAGTTCAAAATATTCTACCCTAAGGTTCGGATCGGAATTAATTCTACTTTCAACCCAAGCTATCAATTCTTTAACGGAAAATTCTCCCTTTTTGTTTCGTGCCTCGCTCAGGGTTCTATATATCAGCGGAGCGCTCTTTCGATGCTCTGCCGATAGCAGTAAATTTCGGCTGCTCATTGCTAGTCCATCAGTTTCGCGGACAATGGGGCAACCTATAACTTCAACCCCATAGCCGAGCATCTTAACCATGGCTCTGATTATGGCCAGCTGTTGGTAATCCTTCAACCCAAAGTATGCGCGGTGTGGGTTTACAATGTCAAACAGCTTACTTACCACCTGTGCTACGCCATTAAAATGACCTGGCCGGAACTTGCCCTCCATCACCTTGTCGAGCATTCCAAAATCAAAAACCCTGGTGTCCGGTTCGGGATAGATCTCCTTTTCGTCAGGCACGAATACAATGTTTGCCCCGGCTTGTTCCAGCAGGGCAACATCCTTTTCAGGCATCCGCGGGTAATTCTTTAGATCGTTCTTATCGTTAAACTGGGTGGGATTCACAAAAATACTTACAACAGTCACATCGTTTTCCGCTCTGCACCTCTCAACCAACGATATATGACCCTGGTGTAGCGCACCCATTGTGGGTACAAAACCTATGGATTTACCATTATTTCTGTAATAACCCAGCTCTTCTTTCAGTTCTACAATTGTTGCTACTACTTTAATCATACTTAACTACAGGGTGAAATTTTTGGACTTGCAAAGGTTGTAAATTTTTAAATATCTTGACTCATCGTTTAAAGGCATAATGCCCAAAAATGGCATCTAAATCTATGTTTTTCAGTACAAAATTGAATCACCCTCCTTGTAGTGATGTTTTTTGTCTGAAAATCAATTATATAACAAAATCTCAATGTTCAAAAATATTTTGTAAATTTGTAGCCAATTGGAGATGGAGTACCCTAACGTCCTACACAACGAATCAGACTTTAGGCTACAAGTGATAATCTATTAGGATGTAAATAAATATAGAAAGGTGATGAAAGAAAAGCATGTAAAGATACTATTCATCTCTCAGGAGATTTTTCCCTATCTGCCGGAGAGTGAAATATCTAAAATAGGGAGATACCTTCCGCAGGGAATTCAGGAACGTGGTCGGGAAATCAGAACCTTCATGCCTCGTTACGGTTGCGTGAACGAACGTCGTAACCAGCTGCACGAGGTGATTCGCCTTTCCGGTATGAACCTGGTTATTGATGATACCGACCATCCGCTTATCATCAAAGTAGCCTCCATACAAAGCGCCAGAATGCAGGTGTACTTTATCGATAATGAGGACTATTTCCAGCGAAAATTTACCCTGGTTGACGATCAAGGCCAAACATTCGACGATAACGACGAAAGAGCCATCTTTTTCAGTAAAGGCGTGCTTGAAACCGTTAAAAAACTTCGGTGGTCACCCGATATCGTTCATTGCCATGGATGGATTACAGCATTCGCTCCACTTTTGGTTAAAAAAGCCTATGCCGATGATCCCCTTTTTGCAAAAGCCAAAGTGATTTATTCGGTTTACAACGACGATTTCAGCAAGCCTTTCGATACCAACGCCCGTAAAAAAATCCTTATGGAAGGGATTTCAAAGAAGGACGTAGAAATCATCAGGGAACCAACCTACGAAAACCTGATGAAGTTGGCCATAAATTTTTCCGATGGGGTAGTCCAGGGTAGTTCCACCATCAACAATCAGGTGCTTGAATATATAAATTCCGTTAAAAAACCATTCCTCGCATATCAGGAAGGTGAAAATTATATTGATATTTACAACGAGTTTTACGATCAGATTTTAAACGACGATTCAAATGCTGCTAAAAAGAAGAAGTAGAGTTTCTAATCACCCTTCAAAAGGGATGAAGATTATGCGTTTTTCGGTTTTCTTGTTTTTTCTTGCCCTATTGAGCCAATCCTGCTACAATGACCCCGGTTTCTTAGGCAACAACCTGCTGCCCGATGATGATATATATAAGGTTAGGGTAGATTCTTCCTTTAAGATTAGCGCATTTACAGTCGCTAATGACTCGCTTGACTCCTTTTTGGCATCGGAAGGTGTAATCGGTTATATGAACAACGAGATTTTTGGGTCAACCAAGGCAAGCTTTGTTGGTCGATATTTAACCGCAAAGTCCACCGATGGTTATGGTGGACCTACCGCAGCCGCCGATTCACTTGTCTTCTACTTTACTGCGAGTAGTTTCTATGGCGATTCTACCACCGAACTCAACCTTCGCATTCATGAAATAACCGATACTGCTCTCTTCTGGAATCCAAGAAACTCTCTTAAACCAATCACCGGGTTTTACAACCCAACACCTCTGTTATCTACCACTATCAAAGGTAAAGGAGAGGTTAAGGTAAACCTACCACAACAGTTTGCTCAGTACCTAATGGACTCCCTGGCCCTCACCGACCCAAAAATCTTTTATACAAAATATAAGGGCTTTTACATCACCTGCGACGAGGTTCCCGGATTTGGTGGTGTAACCTATAACTTTTTGGTCTCTAACACTTATCTCAGGCTCTTTTACCATTATACCAAACAGGTAAACGGTAAGGATTCGACCTTTAAAACAAGCAAAACCTATACCTTTGGTTCCCGGTTTTTCGAGTACCTTCACGATCCATCAAAGGCTAATCCAGCCAAAAAAATTAACCACATCAACGATACAATTACTCAGGACTCCGTTTTCTACATCCAAAGCATGGGCGGAGTGTATGGGAAAATCAAATTCCCCGATCTGACCAACTGGCGCGATTCTATGCCTGTTATCATTCATCGTGCTGAATTATTGATTGGCCTCGATAACACAACCACCTCAACACAGGATTCCCTTGTAAAACAACTTATTGTTTTTTACAAAGATGGTGGTAAGTGGCAAGGTTATATTAAAGATCAGCTATCGAATAGTGGGGTTAATTCAAATGGTTCTTACCGCACTTTCAGCAATGAGTATAGCATAAACATTACCTACCATTTCCAGAAAATCCTAAAAGGGGAGTACTCCGACGAAAGCCTTTACATCTTTCCTAACTCCAATACCACAGTTAAGCGCGCTGTGCTCAAAACTGGTACCAATAGCAAACCGATACGTTTGAAGATTACTTATACTAAGTTGAAATAGAATTATGTGTGGGATTGTAGGATACATTGGGCATCGTCAGGCCTACCCGATTGTTATCAATGGCCTAAAAAGACTCGAGTATAGGGGGTATGATTCGGCAGGCATTTGTATAGTTGATGGCGAACCCTTTATTGCCAAGCAAAAAGGAAAGGTTAGCGATTTGGAGGCATTTATTGGGAACCGAACGCTCGATGGTACTATTGGTATTGGTCATACCCGCTGGGCTACCCATGGCGAACCCAACGATACCAACGCTCATCCCCACGAATCAATGAACGGTAAGTTCATACTAATCCATAATGGGATTATTGAAAATTATAGCCTTCTCCGAAATAAACTCGAGAAACGGGGTTACACGTTTAAGTCCGAAACCGATACAGAGGTACTGGTTAATCTGATTGAGTACATCTACTTGAAAGGAAACGTTTCGCCCGAAATCGCTGTCCGGTTAGCGCTGACAAAGGTAGTAGGTGCTTATGGAATCGTAGTCATCAATCGCGACGACCCCAATACTCTTATTGCTGCCCGAAAAGGCAGCCCCTTGGTTATAGGAGTAGGGGAGGGCGAGTACTTTATTGCCTCCGATGCTACACCCATTGTTGAATTTACCAAAAGCGTCATCTTTCTTAATGATAACGACGTTGCCATCTTGCAGCGAAACCAGATGGTTCTGAAAACCATCTTCAACCAGGCTCTCGAGCCCAACATTCAACAGCTCGATCTGGATATTGATGCCATTGAGAAAGGTGGTTACGATCATTTCATGCTAAAGGAGATTTTTGAACAGCCCCGAAGCATTCACGATACCTACCGGGGTCGCATTTCAACTAACCCCTTCGAAATTCATCTGGGGGGACTATACAATGTTATGCCCAACCTGGTTGAAGCTAAACGTATAATACTCATTGGTTGTGGTACTTCGTGGCATGCTGCACTGGTTGGCGAATACCTTATCGAAGATTTGGCCCGAATTCCTGTTGAAGTTGAGTACGCATCGGAATTCCGATACCGAAATCCAATCATCAATAAAGATGACGTGGTAATCGCTATCAGTCAAAGCGGCGAAACCGCCGATACACTTGCTGCTATTCGTTTAGCAAAGGAAGCTGGTGCATTGGTTCTCGGAATTTGCAACGTAGTGGGTTCAAGCATACCCCGCGAAACACACGCCGGTGTTTACACTCATGCAGGTCCGGAAATCGGAGTGGCTTCCACCAAAGCATTTACGGCACAGGTAACTGTTCTGATCATGATGGCCATTCTGCTTGGTCGGAAAAAAGGCCTCATTACCGATGAGCATTACCAAAATCTTATTAAAGAGATAACGCTGGTTCCCGATAAAATCGAAAAAATTTTACAGAGCGAATCTATTGTTAAGGAAATCTCCGAGCGTTTTAAGAACTCGAGAAACTTCCTGTATTTGGGTCGGGGTTACTATTTCCCGGTTGCGCTTGAGGGTGCTCTTAAGCTAAAGGAAATTTCCTATATCCATGCCGAAGGGTATCCTGCCGCCGAAATGAAGCATGGTCCCATCGCTCTCATTGACGATACCATGCCGGTAGTTGTTATTGCAGCAAAGGATAGCAGCTATGAAAAAGTAGTAAGCAATATCCAGGAAGTTAAAGCCCGTAAAGGTGTGGTAATAGCAATAGTCACCGAAGGCGACACAACCATCAAGCAAATGGCCGATTATACAATTGAAATACCTGAGGCTGGTGAGGTTGTTGGTGCCTTGCTCTCCGTTATACCCCTGCAGCTGCTGGCATACCACATTGCTCTGTTAAGAGGTTGCAACGTTGACCAACCCAGAAACCTGGCTAAATCGGTTACAGTAGAATAACTTTATAGTTATAGTTTTAACCATATCAAAATGCGCGATAAATCGCGCATTTTTTCTTAAAACGCCTCGGTAACCGTTAAATAGTAAGCAAACTCCTTTCTATCG
Source organism: uncultured Bacteroidales bacterium (assembly GCA_937926785.1). Classification (GTDB taxonomy): domain Bacteria; phylum Bacteroidota; class Bacteroidia; order Bacteroidales; family Tenuifilaceae; genus Tenuifilum. Next base: position 17,516 of record CALBBQ010000048.1, read on the forward strand.
CTGTATGCTGCATCAAACCTTAGGTTTACCTTAATTGGGTTAACTCTTACCCTAACGCCTGCCCCATAAGCAACCTTGCTTTTTGTTATATCAAGCTTATCAAATGTTGATGCCACATCGCCAACACTGCTAAAAATAGTACCCTTTAGCCAATTATAGATTGGGAAGCGGTATTCACCCTGTACGCATGCCATTGTTTTATCCCTATACCGACCCTGAAAATAACCCCGCATAACATCAGAACCTCCCATCATAGGCATAATCTGAAAAGGAACATGGCCCCAGGCAAGATCCGCTAATACTTGCATTGCAAACACGTGCTCTTTATATATATTGTAGTAATTTCTCAAGTCCAATGTTAATCTGGTGAAATTGAGGTCACTCCCAAAGATTTTACTGTAAACCATCAGCGACGCTTTGTAGAATTCACCAAAAGAAGGATAGTACAGGTTTTCCCGGTTTTCCCAGGTTATTAATACGCCCAATCCGGAGGTTAATTTTTCGTTTACCCCCGTAACCCCTGCTGACAATACCTGCGTAGGACTGTAATCTGATGTCCTGAAGTAGTTGAACTGTGCTTGCAATCCAGCCATAAAAACACCAAACATAACACGCTGATGTTGTAATAGAATAGAGTAATCGTCTGATATATACTTTTCTTCAAGACTATCGGGAGTATTTCGTCCCACTCCGAAGAATTTGTTCGGAAAATGATTTACTTTTATATGCCCGGAGTAAAAGTGCTCACGGTCCGATGTGTAGATCTTGGGCGATATCCATAGCGATGCCTGATTCTTTAGAGTGTACGCCATGGTTCCCTGGATGCTGGAAACTTTATTATCCTTACATCTGAAATAGTAACCCCCAGACACACCTCCTCCCCAACTGGTCTCCTCGCCGTAAAAAGCCACTGGTACAAAAACAAAGTATCTTTGGGATTGGTTTCTCTCTATCATTGAGTCAACTACATGGGCTTTGGATAGCCCATAATTTAAAAGCAGAATTAAGGTTAAACCGATCAATTTGGCATTCATGCGGATATGCTATTCTATAGATACCCAAATATAAACAAAATTAATCCCACTACGTTAATAATATAGTGGGTTTTTAGTTAAAATACTGTTGAAAAACTTTAATATCATTCTCTTGACTTTTTATTCCATTTTACTATATGGATATAGTTTTCAATCAAGCAATGGTGGCTGTTAAAATTTTAAGTCAACTTTTTATCAATTTATCAACTAAAATGGGCGTATTCAGAAAAGTAGTTTTTATTAACAATAATGGTTACTAACAGATGTTAATATCTTTATCATGTTTCAGATTTTCAAGGTTATAATAAATTTAGGTTGTTAATAGTTTGTTTTATTGCTTTTAATAACCAATTTTGCAAGACCTTTTCCTTATATTTTATGAACTGAGCTAACACCATAACATCATCATTATTACTTTAAATCTTTTTTATAAAAATAAAAAGATGATAGATAAATATACTGTTGATAAGTTGGGATATATCGACGAAGATATTGATTCTTCTGTAAATCTTGTTGAAGAAATAAAACTTCTTAAAAAACAGAAAGATGCCGTTATTCTAGCCCATTACTACCAAAATCCGGAAGTTCAAGATATCGCCGATTTCGTCGGTGACAGCTTAGCACTTTCAGTTAAAGCCAAAAACCTTAAATCAAAAATAGTTGTTTTCGCCGGAGTTAAATTTATGGCTGAAACAACAAAAATTCTCGCACCCAGTACAAAAGTAATTCTTCCCGATCTGAATGCTGGATGTAGTTTGGCTGATTCATGTGATTACGAATCTTTAAAAAATTATAAAGACATTCATCCGAATCATAAAGTAGTTACATATATCAATACTACCGCTGCAGTAAAAACTATATCAGATATTTGCTGTACATCGTCAAATGCTGAGAGGATTATAAATTCCATACCAAAGAATGAACCCATAATATTTGCTCCAGATAGAAATCTTGGAAATTATTTAAAAAACAAGTTACAAAAGGAAAATATGTTGATTTGGGATGGATTCTGTCATGTTCACCAACGTTTCTCTTTAGAAAAATTGCTCGAAATTAAAAAAAGCAATCCAGGTTCTCTTATAATATCCCATCCTGAATGCCCAAAGCCTATAATATTAGTTTCTGATTATATTGGTTCAACATCGCAAATGATAGAATATACCAAACAATCAAAATCTAAAAGTTTTATTGTTGCTACTGAGTATGGAGTTATTCACGAAATGAAAAAGTTAAGTCCAGAAAAAAATTTCATACCAGCACCACCCGAAGATTCAACTTGCGGTTGTAATGATTGTAGTTACATGAAAATGATTACTTTAAAAAAATTATACTTAAGTTTGCTACACGAATATCCAATAATAGAGTTAGATAAAGAAACGATAGATAAAGCATTAATACCTATCGAAAGAATGTTAGCTGTTAAATAATGGAATTAAATTTGCCTATAGACAAAGAATTTGAAAAAAAAATCAGACCTGTTGAATTCGATGATTTCAATGGTCAGGATGATATTATAGATAATCTGAAAATATTTGTAAAGGCCGCTAAAATTAGAAATGAAGCACTTGATCATGTACTTCTTCATGGTCCGCCGGGATTAGGAAAAACAACTTTAGCCAATATAATAGCTAATGAACTAGGAGTAAACATAAAGTCTACATCCGGACCTGTACTGGAAAAACCTGGTGATTTAGCTGGTTTATTAACAAACTTAGAGCCAAACGATATTATCTTTATAGATGAAATACATCGGCTAAGTCCAGTAGTTGAAGAATATCTATATTCCGCAATGGAAGACTACAAAATAGATATAATAATAGATAAAGGACCAAGTGCCAGATCAATTCAAATTGAACTAAATCCTTTTACACTTGTTGGTGCAACTACAAGAAGCGGTTTATTAACAAGCCCATTAAGAGCTAGATTCGGAATAAAATTTTTATTAGAATATTATAGTACTGATATATTAGAGAGAATTATTAAAAGATCTTCTGAAATATTAAATATTAAAATATCAGATGAAGCTGCTACAGAAATTGCATTAAGAAGTAGGGGGACACCAAGAATTGCCAATGCACTCTTAAGACGAGTTAGAGATTTTGCACAGGTGATTGGAAATGGATATATTGATATAGATATAGCCAGGAAAGCGTTGAATGCTTTAAAAATTGATTCTAGAGGATTAGACGAAATGGACAATAAAATACTTCATACAATAATAGATAAATTTAAAGGAGGGCCAGTGGGACTTAATACTATAGCAACTGCTGTAGGCGAAGATCCTGGAACAATTGAAGAAGTTTATGAACCTTTTTTAATAAAAGAAGGTTTTTTAAAAAGAACACCACGAGGTCGTGAAGTTACAGAAATAGCCTATAAACATTTAAACAGAAGTAAATTTCCGGAGCAAGGAAAACTTTTTTAGAATAAAGAATCAGAAATTAAAGAAAGTTTTTTCTTATCAAGAATTTTTATTTTTTTCCCTTTAATCGAAATAAAATTTTCTTTTTTAAAATCACCAAGGATTCTTATAACTGATTCAGTTGCAGTACCGACAATACTTGAAATATCTTCGCGGGTTAAATTGACTGCAATAAATCCATCAGAATCTGTTTTAAATGTTTTTTCAAGCATTAACAAAACTTCTGCTAAACGTTGCTTAACAGTTTTTTGCGCAATATCCTTTATAAATATGTTAGCTTGGTCTAATTCTCTACATGTTAGTTGAATAAGGGAAAGAGCAAAATCGCTATTTGATTTAATTAAGTTAAAAATAATATCTGATGGAATATAGTATATTTCGGCTTCTTCCAAAACCTCTGCAGTTGTACACGCAACTTCGTTACTTAAAACTGAACGATATCCGGTGATATCACCTTTAATAGCAAAAGCAACAATTTGAGGTTTAAAATCAATTCCTGTTTTGTAAATTTTAATAATCCCTTTATTCACACAGTAACATCCTGTTATTTTACTTCCCTCTCGGTAAATAATTTCTCCTTTACGATAAATATTGCACTTAATTCTCGAATTTAAAAGTTCAAGTTCCTGTTCAGTTAACGATTTAAAAAGTGGAAAAACTGAACTGATGTTATTTTCTTCTTTTTCATTGTTCATATCAGTAATTCTTGAACTGTTTTAGGAAACGAACATCATTTTCAAAGTAAAGCCTTAAATCTCTAACTTGGAATTTAAGCATTGCTATTCGCTCAAGACCCATTCCAAATGCAAAACCACTGAAGGTTTTACTATTTATTCCATTAAGTTCAAGAACATTTGGATCAACCATACCGCAACCTAAAACTTCAAGCCATCCCGTGTACTTGCAAACAGAGCAGCCTTTTCCTCCACAAAGTTTGCAATTTACGTCCATTTCAGCTGAGGGTTCGGTAAAAGGAAAAAACGAAGGTCTTAAACGAATTTTAGTTTCTGCTCCAAACATTTCCTTTGCAAAATAAAGAAGTGTTTGTTTTAAATCGGCGAACGAAACGTTTTTATCAATATATAAACCTTCAATTTGGTGAAAAATACAATGTGCTCTGGCTGAAATTGCTTCATTACGGAAAACTCTTCCAGGACAAATTATGCGTATGGGCAGTTTTTCCTGTTCCATACTTCTAACTTGAACAGAGGAAGTATGTGTACGCAATAATATATCAGGTTTCTTTTCAATAAAAAATGTGTCCTGCATATCTCTTGCAGGATGTTCTTCGGGAAAATTCAGGGCTGAGAAAACGTGCCAATCATCTTCAATTTCAGGTCCTTCGTAAATGGAATAGCCCAGATATTTAAAAATTTCTACTATTTCATTTTTAATAATAGAGATTGGATGTCGAGTTCCTGAGTTTATAGGATATTCCTCCAGAGATAAATCTAATTTTTCTGTTTTATTGTTTACATCTTTTTCATGCAATAGTTTCCAACTATTTATTTTTTCAGTAATTAGGTTTTTTAAATCATTTATTTTTTTACCATATTCCTTTTTAAATTCTGGAGAAAGTTCTTTAAACTCTTCAAACAGTTTTGTTAAATAACCATTTCTACCTAAATACTCTATCCTAATTTTTTCAACCTCAGAAAGCTTTTTTGGGCTTAGCTGTGAAAATGTTTCTTGAATTTCTAAAATCTTTTTATCCATAAAAAATTATCTTTTAAGCACTTTAACAATCATTTTGACATCAGTTACAGGCCTGTCGTTATTATCTGTTTCAACTTTCGAAATCTTCTCAATAACATCATAACCTTCAACAACCTCACCAAAAACTGTGTAATTTCCATCTAAGTGGGGAATACCTCCAATTGTAGTATATGTTTTTCGTTGAAAATCAGAAAATTTAATTTTTTGGAATTTAAAAATAGAATCAGCTTTGTGTTGAACAAGTTGTGTAATATTTTGTAAGGATTTAGTATCAAACTGAGAGTTATCTTTAAGTAAGCTGTCAAAAAGTTTCTTCTCTATTTTCTCCTTAAGTTTAACATTGAGTTTTACCTCAAGTTTGTTCAGTTCCTCTTCAGTATAAACCTTACCAACCACAAAGTAAAATTGTGATGAAGATGATTTCTTACCAGGATTAACTTCATCACCCTCTCTGGCCATTGCAATCGATCCACGCTTATGTATTATTGTATCGCTGAATTCAGGATCTATGAGATATCCAGCATCACTTTCGCCGTAGAGTTTTCCAGGAATTGGATTTCTAGTTTCAGGATCGCCACCCTGAACTACAAAATCTTTAATTACCCTATGAAAAATTAAACCATCATAAAATTTTTTCTCACAAAG
>CALBBQ010000049.1 GCA_937926785.1 uncultured Bacteroidales bacterium
AGAAAATGAAGAAACGGAATTTGAATCAAAATTCTTCATTTAAGAATGTATCTCTGAATTCAATGCAATGAATGCCAATACACAGTCAACTATTAATCAAGGTGTAAAAAACAGCCATCCTTTTACTGGAATATTCAGAGAGCCCATTTGGCAAAAGGCTTATGTCAAAAACATTTCACTTGGGTATGCTGCAGTAATTCCTCTAAATTTCTCAGAGTACTTTTATCTAAAACTAGGGAAAAAAGACCTAGAATTAGAACAGTTATCCTACCTGATGATGTATAGAACAAGCCAAGGAAAAATGGTAGCTGAGTTTGTGATAGTAACCCCCTCCGCAAAATACTTTGAGGAGGGCTGTTTTAGTGGAAAACCATTCACCGGAACTATTCAGGTATTCGACTGGCAGCTAAACCACCTCAGAGGATTCCGTTTTTCAGAAGATGGAACTATCAAAAACCTTGAAAACCCACAGTTTGCTTTTCTTACAGAAAAAGAGAGGGAAATTCAAAGTGAAGAAAAGTATGAACAGAAAGACTGTGTGATCACCGATTGGTACTCTTGCCCGGGTCATACAACAACAGTTACCTCTGCCTGTACATATATGTTTACCGAAATTGACTGTTCAACTTCAGATTCAGGGAGTGGCAATGGTGATGGTGGCACCAGTGGCGGAGGTTCTGAGCCCGGAACACCTAATCCTGGCGACTACCCTACCGGTGGCGGAGGAAATGGAACTACTCCAAATAACCCACCATCAAGTGAAATACCATGTCCTGGAGACCCCCTTGTTAACATGTCAATTTGCCCCTCTAAAAATAGTGGGGTGCTGGGTGGCACTTATGGATGGACAAGAAAATATGATGAAAAAACACCGAAATTTCACGACGGGTTCGATCTGGCAGCACCCATAAACACTCCGGTTTACTCACCTTGGGATAATGGTGTTGTGGTTAGCCCAATGGAAAATACTTTACCATCGAATTACTACAATAAAACCAGTTATGGCAATTACGTTTGGGTGGAGTATTCGGTAAATGGCCAAAAGGTAAGGATGCGGTTTGCACACCTGAACACCGTTAACGTGAGAATAGGCGATAAAGTATCGCATTCCACAATTCTTGGTTTAAGTGGTAAAACTGGAAATGCAAACAGTGATGATGTTATTCCCCACGTTCACATACAGGTGATGTACTACGATAGCGCTACCCGCAAATGGGTGCAAAGTAAGAATGGAGCTACCTGTAGCCTATACCCCAAATGCAACCCCGATTACTACCTGCCCTCCAACTTCGACTACACCACCGGCAGGCAAACCAAGTCGCCCTGCGATAATCAGAAACCTCAACCTTAAAAATAATACGATTATGAAGAACAAAAATATTACTACACTTGCAGTATCTATATCAATTGCTACTGTAATTGCTTTCTCTAACTTTCAGAATGCAGAATCGTTCAACTCTGAAACCATTGAGAACAATTGCTCCGCCTCACCCACAACCCCAGAGCAAGAAACCCTTAAAATCTTTTCGGCTGACGTTAAAATTATTGGTCCAAATGGTAGTGAATACAATTTTGGCAATCACAGGGTTCTTGGGCAGCCTCCTCTTTCGAATACATTTGGAAACCCTGATAAAATAACAGATTTCTTCTACGAGATGGACGAGATGTGGGTTAAGAAATGGGAGTACCCAGGGGTAATATTTTACATCTTACCTGATGGTCAACTCGACGCCTTTCACTTCAATGGTCCCGGCTTCAAACTCAGCGTTAAGGGCGTCATCATCGAAGTGGGCAAGCCCGTTGATGCCCTGGCTGGTGCATTCCCAAACTTTAATAATTACATCATTAACGGAAGAACCGTTAGTTTCACTTTCAAAACCCCCGACGGCGAGCTTTCCGACGAGTTCATGGGCATACGATTTGATCCTAAAACCAGATTGGTTGTGGAAATGTATAATGGTATGCCCTAGTTTCTGAGCAAAGTGCTACTCTTTACACGAAGAGTAGCACTCTTTACCGTAACCCTGTTCTCCATATCCCTATTACAAACCCAACCGGTAACTAGTTACTAACTGTATTACACCACTGGCAGGCAAACCAAGTCGCCCTGCGATAATCAGAAACCGGAACATTGAAACATCCATAGATTTCCTTTTTAAAGGTTCCTGTTTTAAAGTTAAAGCAAAAGGGAATAATATAGAGGTAAACAAAACCATTGATGAATAGTTTTGGATTTCCCAAAAATTATCAGTTATATAACCCCAGAACGTTTTTAACTTTATAACAATCATCGGGATTTTAAACAAAGAGTCCAAAGTGTTACTTTGGTCTCAAAAACAGACAGGTAACCGAAACGCACCACGTAAAAGTATAAAACCACAATGCTGAACAACGCCTATACCGTTAAGTTCCATCTTTTTTTGTAGATTAGCACTCATCTTACCCAAATTGAATTTTCCAATGTGCCCCCTCTGCCAAAGCCCCGCTAACCTCTTTGCGAGTCATGGGAATCGTATTTTCCACCAATGCTCAAATTGTAAAGGAATTTTTGTGGACCCATCGCAGCTGCCGGACTGCAAAAGGGAAATGGAGCGTTACCTGTACCATCGGAACGATGTAAACGACTGGGGTTACAGGGAATTCGTCACTCCAATAGTGAGTGCGGTACTTACCAACCATTCCCAAAAAGAAACCGGGCTCGACTTTGGCTCCGGACCGTCATCGGCTGTAGCCGCAATGCTAAGGGAGCAAGGGTTTTGCATAGAGGAATACGACCCGTTTTTCAAGAACAACCCATTTCTACTGAACAACACCTACCACTACATCGTCTGCTGCGAGGTCGTTGAGCACTTCCATAATCCCCGAAAAGAGTTTGCTTTGCTACGTTCCATGTTAAAACCTAATGGTTCTCTTTACTGCATGACCAGTATTTATGAACCCACCATCGATTTTACCAAATGGTACTACAAGAACGATTTTACCCATGTGTTCTTCTACCAGCAGCAAACCTTTCAGTATATAAAGGCTGAATTTGGTTTCGCTAAGCTAAACATTCACAAAAACCTCATAATCTTAAGCGTCTAACTTTAAGGTTAATATTCGGGTTTTGCTCCTTCCGCATAAATAATCATTAACTTTGCACGGAAAATTTGATGGACGATGGACATTAAAAGTTTGGTTTACAGCCGAAATGTTGTTGAGTTTGTTACGGTAGCCAAAGAGTTCTGTGTATTCCTTGAGGGTTGCGAAAAGCACTCCGCGCGCTCCTTTGTTGATGCTTGCAATAAAGTACTCCCCCTTTTATACTACAAAGCCACACTGCTTCCGCAAACCGACCCCATTTACGACGAAAGCAATGAGCAGTTCGTTACCGAGGACGACTATAAAAGTGTTGAACACAAGGTAGAGTACCTGCTGGGGCAGCACAACCAGTACGTTGAAGTTAACGACCCCCGCATTGATGAGCTAACCGGATACTACACCGCCAGCATTGGCGAATACATGGCCGATGTTTATCAGGACCTGAAAAATTTTGTTCTTCGATACCAAGTTGGAAATGTTGAGGTAATGAACGATGCCATCTGGGAGTGCGGCTCAAACTTCAAGGACTTTTGGGGCATTCGGCTTGCCAATCTCATCCGGGCGTTTCACATACTGGCTCACCAGGGCATCGACCTGGAAAATATTCAGCATCCTGAGGAAGAAGAAGGTGCTGAACGCGACACATCCGACTGGTTCATCACAAAAAGGCAGCAGGATTTTGACCACAACAATTTAGCCTGATGTTTGAAGCACGAATTGATAGCGAAAAGCTTAAGGAACTCCCCAGAGCTCAATTCTCCGGGCAAATTGTAGTTGCCAGCAGCGAAGCAGATATCCTGCACTGGCTTCCCATTCTGATCAAGGAGCTCCCCCTGGGGTTCGATACAGAATCAAAGCCATCGTTTAAAAAGGGGCATATGAACGGAATCTCATTACTGCAGCTTGCCAATAGCCAGCTTGCCCTCCTTGTTCAGCTCAAAACCACAGGCATACCCGATGCCCTAAAAAATCTACTTGAAGACCCGAAGGTAATCAAAGTAGGGGCTGCCATCCACGACGACATCAAAGGAATAGCAAAATTCCGCCGATTCACCCCAAATGGTTTTATTGACCTACAAAAGCTTGCCCCAAAATTCGGGATAGAGGAGCTAAGCGTGAAAAAACTCTCTGCCGTTGTTCTGGGGACCACCATATCAAAAAGACAACAGCTGAGCAATTGGGAAACTGAGCAGCTTACCGAACCACAAAAAGTTTATGCGGCCACTGATGCCTGGATATGTAGGGAAATCTACCTGAAGCTAAAGTCTGCAAACCCTAATATTACTATCTGATGGAAATCCCAAGGGTAATCCTTAAGCCCGGGAAAGAGCAATCGCTGCAACGATTTCACCCATGGATTTTTTCCGGTGCCATTAAATCGGTAAGCTCCATGCCCGATGAGGGTCAACTGGTGGAGGTTTGGAGCTCCGAAGCAAAATTTTTGGCTGTTGGCCATTTCGCATCGGGTTCCATTTCGGTGAGGGTTCTCTCCTTTCAACCCCTCACTGTTGACGATAATTTTTGGCACACAAGAATATTCGATGCTTTAGAACTCAGAAAAAGGTTAGGCCTATACCCTAACGACTCTACCAATATTTTTCGCCTTATTCATGGCGAAGGCGATGGACTACCCGGGCTAATAGTCGATATATATGGTAGCACAGCGGTGATGCAGTGCCATTCCGTGGGGATGTACCTTTCGCGTAATGCCATTGCAGCTGCCATAGCAGAGGCCATGCCCGATACCATCACCTCGGTTTACGATAAGAGCTCCGGTACGCTTCCCTATAGGGAGCGATTCAAGCCCGTGGATGGATATATTTTAGGAAATGATAAACCGAAAGAGTCTTACCTTGAGTATGGCAACCGCTATAGCATTTCATGGGTCGAGGGTCAAAAAACCGGCTTCTTTATCGACCAGCGAGAAAACAGGTTTCTTCTTCAGCGGTATGCCAAGGATATGAGGGTTCTCAACACCTTTGGATACACGGGCGGCTTTTCGGTATCCGCACTAAGAGGGGGTGCCAGCGAGGTAGTTACCGTTGACAGCTCGGCAACTGCCATAGCCTTGGCCAACGCTAACGTTGAACTAAACTTTGGCGCTGATGCACCCCATACCGGAATTATCATGGATACCTTTGAGTATCTGAGAACCTGCAACCGCTCCTTTGATATCATTGTGCTTGACCCACCCGCATTTGCCAAGCACAACGAAGCGCTTCGCAATGCCCTTCAGGCATACAAACGACTTAACCTGGCCGCAATCCGACGGCTCAAACCGGGGGGGCTGCTCTTTACATTCTCGTGCTCACAGGTTGTTAGCAAAACTGATTTTCGGAACGCCGTGTTCTCGGCATGCGCCATCTCGGGTAGGCAAGCCAGCATACTCCATCAGCTTAGCCAACCTGCCGATCATCCGGTAAATATATACCATCCCGAAGGTGAATACCTAAAAGGACTGGTTATTCGGCTGCTTTGAAGTTTACCTGATGAACACCCAGTTTGTTCCTGAGGATAGGGAATCGCTATAGGTGTAGCCCTCGTAATCGAATAGCTTAAGCTCATCGACATTAACAACCCTGTTTTTGACAGCAAATCGCGCCATGAGCCCTCGCGCTCTTTTCGAAAGAATGGGTATAACCTTAAGCCCATTAGAGCGATTCTCCCTAAACTCAATGGTCAAAAAACGCTTACCGAACAAGTTTTTATCAATCACCTTAGAGTATTCCTGCGATGCCAGGTTAACAATGTAACCATTCTCAACGTGCTCTTTCAGGAACTCGCTAATCCTGTTTCCCCAGAACTGGTATAGCGTGCTGTAACTGTTCAAAATATCAAACCTAGTCCCCATTTCTAACCGATAGGGTTGCATCAGATCGAGGGCTCTTAGAACCCCATATAAGCCAGAAAGAATGAATATTCGTTCGTTTGCAAAGAGCAACTCGTCAGCTGTAAAATCATCTGCTCGTAAACCCTCATACACGTCGCCGGCAAAGGAGAGAATTGCCGGGAAACTGTTCTGATGAGTAAATGGCAAGTGCCATTGGGCAAAACGAATAAAATTGAGATCAGCCAGCTTTGGGCTTATCCCCATCAGCGAGCTGAGCTCTTTGGGTGAAAACGCTCTAAGCTGTTTTACCAGCTCTTGGCTATAGCTCAGGTAGCGAGGAGTGGAAGTGGCGATATTGATGGTCCCCCTAAATTCTTTCAATGTTTTAGAGGGCGACAGTATTATGCAGTAGTTAGATTTTTTCTCCATACCTCTGATTTTTTGGTTCAAAATAGCAAAATAATTTTTTTTGTCGTATCTTTATTTAAACAAACAAATCGCATCGCCAAGGGTTCAGTGGATGAAAAACAATTGCTTACAGAACAACCTAAATAACCTAAACACATTAACTAAATCAATGCGACCTTTATTCCCATTGAAGATTTTCATTGTCATCACCTTTTTTCTGGTTATCCTTTGCACTCCAACACAGGTAAACTCAAAACCCAAGAATAAGTTTATCCTTCAGCTCAAATGGAAACATCAATTTCAGTTTGCCGGTTACTATGCCGCCATTGAGAAAGGTTTTTATGCCGAAGAAGGGCTTGAAGTTGAGCTCCGAGAGCTACCTCCAAACACATCGAGTATAGCCGAAGTGCTATCAGGGAATGCCGATTTTGGTATAGGAAACGGCGATATACTGATTCAGTATGTAAATGGTGCTCCATTGGTTGTTCTGGCCTCAATATTTCAGTCAAGTCCGGCAGCACTGGCAGTTCGTTCCGAGAGTAATATAACAACACCCCAACAATTAGCGGGTAAAACAATTGAAATCAATCCCAGAAATGCCGGTTCGGTTGAGGTGCTTACCATGCTCAGCCTGGAGGGGATTAAACCCACCCAGTACAGGATAACGGAATCCTCCCAATCATTAAACAAGCTGCTGAACAACCAAACCGATGCATCAGAAATATATCTTACAAACGAACCTTACTTTCTGGAGAAATTTGGCATTCCATACAACATAATCACCCCAAAAAAGTATGGCGTTGATTTTTATGCGGAATGCCTTTTTACCCGACAAGATCTTTTGAGGAAAAACCACAAGATGGTTGATGGATTTCTCAGGGCAAGTTTAAAGGGATGGGAGTATGCCCTGAACAATCCTGAGGAAATTGCACAGGTTATTCAAACCAAATACAAAACCACCAAAACGCTTGAACATCTCATTTTCGAAGCCCAAAAGGTAAAGGAGTTCGTTCAGCCCGATTTAATTAACATAGGCCACACGAATAAGGGACGTTGGCTACAAATGATGGAAACGCTGCTTCAGGCGGGCATGATCAACAAAACTGTTTCCGTTGATAACCTAATATACAAGCCACACATCAACAATTCGCCACAGGTTAAAACAGCTTGGCTAATATTCCTATTTTTCTTTCTTGCTTTATCCATTCTATTTCACGTTTGGCTCAACAAAAAAAAGAACAGAAAAGTTAACATCATTATAAACGAGTACAAGCAAAGACTAGAAGAAAACAATAACGAGCTCCGGGTACTTAATTCGCAGCTGGACGATGTTATTCAGAAAAATAAGGATTTGGAGTCGTTCAAAGAATCGCTCCTCTCAAATCTTTCCTTTGAGATCAGAACCCCTTTAAACAACATCATTGGCTACAGCGAGCTGCTGAACGACCCAAAAATCAAACCTACACAGGCGCTTCAGTTTACAAAAGAAATCAACAAAAGCTGCCGATTGCTGCAAAACCAAATCGACAACCTGATTGACCTTTCCAAGCTTGAATCCAACCAGTTTAGGCTCGTTTACCAGCGCATAAACCTGGTTGAACTCATGAACACCATACAGGCAATGCTACTCAACGAACTCAAACTTTCCGACAAGGAACATATCGCCATAAAATCGTTCATCGATTCCGATGAAATTGATTTCGATATCCTATCGGATAGGAATCTGTTTAAGAGCATTTATCAACGGTTAATAAACAATGCAGTTAAGCACACCACAAAAGGATATATCGAAATCGGAGTCAGAAAATCGGAAAAGAGCAACTACCTGCTTTTCTGGATACAGGACAGCGGCAGCGGAATTGAAAGTGAAAAGGCAAAACGCGTATTTGATAAGATTGATATAGATGAGCAGCGCGATGGTTTTGGAGTGCTCCACCTGGGGCTTCCGGTAGTTAAAGGGATTGTGAACCTGCTAAACGGCAGGATATGGCTCGAAACAGCCGAAGGTACCGGCACTACTGTTAATATTGAAATCCCGTACACTCCCATCGGAAGTAAAAAAGGCAAATCTTCAGCAAAAGTATCGCCATACTACGTGTATCAGGAACCGCCAAAACTACTGGGTAAAAAGATACTCATTGTTGAGGACATTCAATCGAACTTCATTCTCTTAAGCCGTCTGCTGGAGGAAACGGGGTGTCAGATGGAACATGCAAAAACCGGACAGGAGGCACTGAAGAAATTCAACGAATCATCAGCTTTCGATCTGGTATTCATGGACTTAAGGCTTTCCGATATGGATGGGATTGAAATCACACGCCAAATCCGAAAGATTGACACCAAAGTGGTAATCGTAGCCCAAACCGCCTATAGTTCAGGAGTTAAGATAAACATGAGCATAGAGGCCGGATGCAACGATTTTATCACAAAACCCATTAGCCGAATCGATTTGTACAACGTGCTGCGCAAGTATCTGGTTAACGATGAGTTCACCATTTAATCGATAGGTAAACGGGCCAGGGGTGGTTCATCGAGCGGAGAGGTTTTTCCTGACAAAAGACTGAAATACCCAACTATAGCAATCATGGCAGCATTGTCGGTTGTGTAGCGTTTTTGCGGTAGGTAAACCTGCCAGCCTCTTTTCTCTCCCAACTCCTGCAATGCCTTTCGCAACCCCGAGTTTGCCGAAACCCCACCAGCAATGGCAATCTCCTTTATCTTATACATTTTAACAGCCTGTTCAACCTTGGCCAAAAGTATTTCGATGATAGTGTTTTGAAGCGATGCACAAATATCGGGCTTGTTCTGTGATATAAATTGCGGATCCTCGGCAAGCTTATCTCTCAGGGTATATAGGAAAGATGTTTTTAATCCGCTAAAGCTAAAATCGAGACCCGGTATGCTTGGTTTTGCCAACTTGAGGAATGCAGGGTTACCCGTTTTTGCCAACTCATCGATAACCGGCCCCCCCGGGTAGGGTAATCCCATAACCTTGGCACATTTATCGAACGCCTCACCTGCAGCATCGTCAATGGTTTGGCCTACAACCTCCATTTCCATCGGCCCTTTAACCAGCATGATCTGGGTATGCCCTCCCGAAACGAGCAAACACAAAAACGGGAACCTGGGCTGGGGCATGTTGAACTCATCTTTGATAAAATGCGATAACACGTGCCCCTGAAGGTGATTAACTGCAATAACAGGTACACCCTGAGCTAACGCCACACCCTTTGCAAACGACGCACCCACCAATAATGAACCCAAAAGGCCAGGACCACGGGTATAGGCAACCGCATTAATGTCCTTTATAGTAATGCCAGCCTTTTTAAGAGCTACGTCAACCACGGGTATTATATTAGCCTGGTGTGCCCGCGATGCTAACTCCGGCACCACTCCACCATAGCTTTTATGGATCTCCTGATTACTAATAATGTTGGAAAGCAAGTACTGGTCGCGTATAACCGCGGCCGAAGTGTCGTCGCACGACGATTCTATCCCAAGTATGATTACGCTCATCAATAAAATTCAATATGATACAAAAAAGTGGCTAAAAAGCATCCCAAATCTATTTCAAAACCCCAATCAAATGTATATTTTAGGAACAAATTTTGTGGGTTTTTGTAACACTAAACAACAGGCAAAGGTATTAAAAAACTAATTAAGATACTGATCTGGGGTATTATTGCACTACTTGCAATCCCAACAACCACCTGGCTTCTGATTCAGAGCAGCCAGATGCAGACCTATCTTATTCATAGGTTAACGGATTTCATCCATCAAAAATCGGGCATCACAGTAACCATACAAAAAATTGATTTTCGGCCTTTTACCAGCATTATCCTTAAAGATGTTTACGTTGCAGACCTTAATAACGATACTCTCCTGTTCGCCAAACGAATTTCTGCTTCCATTTCCGAGATTAACTCAGCTAAAGGGTTATTCCGTTTTGGCAAAGCCCAGATTAAGGAAGCAAAGATATACCTTAAGTCGGACTCCTCAGGCGTTATGAACCTTACGGCTCTGCTGGAAAAGTTTGGGCCCGATACCGTTCAATCGGCTGATTCAGGGAGCTTCAAACTTCAAATAGGAAAGGTTAGCATAGCCAACACCAGCTTTCGGCTGGCAGAAACAAAGGCAGACAGCCTGAACCCGGGAAAGTTAAACTTCCAGAATCTTTACCTAACCGGGTTAAACCTTAATGCCCAGGACTTTACCATTGATGGTGATACCATTCAGCTTATCATAAACTCGCTGGGAGCTAGGGATCACTCCGGATTTACCCTTGATAACCTGAGAAGCCGCATCAAGCTATGCGGCAAGTTCATGCACTTCGACAATTTGCGGGTTCGCGCCCATGGCACAAGCCTTTCCATGAACAAGCTTTTCTTCGATTACGAGAGTTGGAAAAGCTTTAGCAAGTTTACCAGCGAAGTTTCGTTACTAGCCGATTTTGAGGGAACCTACCTCACTACTACTCCACTCGCGTTTATCATAGATGGTATTGAAAAATACGACCTTGGCATTAGCCTGACCGGCACTGTTAGAGGTTACGTGAACGACATCAGAGCCCGAAACCTTGATATTGGGTTTGGTGCACAAACCCGCATAGTGGCCAATGCAAACCTGACCGGACTACCGGCTATTGATAACACCCTCATCACAATCGATGTCAAGCATCTCACCACAACTCGAAAAGACCTCACACTGTTAAAAGAAACCGGCAAACCAACCCCTCTTATCTCTTTACCTGAGGAGTTCAATCGGTTAGGCCAGATTCGCTTTTCAGGCAAGTTCACCGGCTATGTTTCCGACTTTGTTACCTATGGCACACTCTCAACTTCGCTTGGTAACATTGACCTGGATATGTTAATGAAGCCGGGCAAAAACCTTAGCACCGATTTTAAAGCTAAGGCTTCAACCAAAAATTTTAAACTCGGGCAACTGCTCGACAACATCATAGTAGGCAACATAACGCTACTTACCAGCGCTAGCGGAACAATCGATAAAAAAGGAGAGCTGAGAGCATTCACCGATGCCAACATCCAGGCGTTCGAGATAAAAGGCTATAAATACAAGGATATCCAGATTTCCGGAAACCTGGGAAACAACGCCTACGTTGGTTCAGTAAATCTTAACGACCCAAACTGTAAGCTCAACTTCCTGGGTAAGGTTGATTTCTCCGACTCTATCCCCGTCTTCGATTTTTCGCTGTTTGCACCCCGCATCGATTTAGCAATGCTGAATCTGAACAAATCCGATTCCATATCGGTAGCATCTTTCTTACTAACTACTAAGTTTTCCGGAAGCAACCTGGACAACAGCCGCGGTGAAATCAAGCTGATGAACCTAGCCTACCGAAACCAACGAGGCGAATTTAAAATATCCGATTTCACAATTACAGCCGATAACACCAACGAAAGCAAGGTTATCACTCTAAAATCCGATATTGCCGAAGGCGAAATCCGAAGCCGCTACAGCTTTTCAAGGTTTCCCTATTACCTTAATAAGCTGCTTGCGCGGCATATCCCAGCACTTGAACTGAAAGAACCTGAAAACACTACCAAGCCAGCTATCAGCAAACAGGAGGATTATAACGACTACCTGGTAAAGTTCCGTTTGAAAAAAACACAGAAGGTTACCAGCATACTTGCCCCTGATTTCAAAATTGCCGAGAACTCCACGCTATTTGGCATACTCGACCCCGACAGGGAAACCCTTACATTTAAGTTAAAGGTCCTTGATCTAACCTCTGGGAGCATAAACATCAAAGATCTCAGTATTGACGGAGAAACGCGCGATAGCCTGTTATTGGCTACCCTATCAACACCTGAAATCAACCTTGGGTCAGGGAACATACGTAATCTTAGAGTAAATGCTCAAACCCTGAATAATGATGTTAAATGCAACATTGCCTGGAACAATAACACCAAACCGGCCACCAAGGGGAACATATCGCTGATAGCGAATTTCGACCAGTTCTCAACCCCGGCCAAATCAATATTCGTTAATATTCTCCCATCGTCCCTTATGATAAACGATTCCACATGGCAAATCACACCCTCGGTAATACAAATTGATAGCTCTGCAATCCTATTCAACAACTTCAATCTTTCCAGCAAGCATCAAATGCTTAGCATTAAAGGCAAGGCCTCTTCTTTTGAGACCGACACCCTTGCACTTACGCTCAAAAATTTTGACATCTCATACTTCGACCTATACCTACAATCCATGAATTACAAGGTAAAAGGTTCAATAAACGGCGAAGTAGATATTAAAGCGACGTTGGGCAGCCCCAACCTTCAGGCAAACCTAAAAATTATCAACTTTACCATTAACGACCTTCTGGTAGGTGATACTGAGTTCTCGAGCATTTGGTTCGATTCCGAGAAACGGATGAGCATTGCCCTATCCAATACCAGAGCAGACACAATGACCCTAAAACTAAGTGGAAACTACTTTGCAGAAAGCAGCAGCATTGATATCAACGCTGAGATTAACCAAATTAAACTTGCGCACTTTGCGCCCCTCCTCGAAGGGAATGTATCCAACCTCCATGGCTTCTTAAGCGGCAATATCAACCTAACCGGAACCATCCAAAAACCGGCATTGAATGGATATATCGATTTTCAGAATGCTGGCCTTACCATAGATTTCTTAAGAACTACCTACACCCTGACCGATAGGGTTGTGATTAACAACAGCAATATTAGCTTTATCAACTTCAGGCTAACCGACAGGTTTAAAAGAACTGCGCTGCTAAACGGCAGCATAAGCACCAACTACTTTCAAAACATCAATCTGGGGCTAAGGTTGAACATGCAAAACTTTTTGTGCATGAATACCCGCGAAACCGATAATGAATCGTTTTATGGGACGGTATTTGCCTCCGGTTTTGTCGATTTCTCAGGTAATCCCAATAATCTGGGCCTAAGTATCAACCTTAAAACCGAAAACAAAACCGCCGTTTACCTGCCTCTCACCACTAGCAGTTCGGTAGAGCAAAGCAATTTTGTAAACTTCGTGAATAACGATCCCGACCTCATAGAAATTGATGAAGCAGCAAAACCTTCGCAGGAATCATCGGCAAATATTAATATCGCCATGGAACTTCAGGTTTCGCCCGAGGCCGAAGTTCAAATTATCATTGATAAAAAGCTGGGCGATATCATACGCGCCAATGGTAGTGGCAACCTCAGGATGGAGATAAACCCATCGAGCGATGTTTTCAGAATGTTTGGCCGTTATACCATCAACCAGGGGGATTACCTGTTCACTCTCTCCGGCGTTATTAATAAACGGTTCCGCATTGAACAAGGCAGCTACATCGATTGGAATGGCGACCCACTGGATGCCACCATGGACATCAGCGCAGTGTATCGGGTAAAAACTTCACTTAAGCAGCTGCTTCTCGACGATAGCTATACCGCACGCGTTCCGGTTGACTGCAAGATTATGCTCACCCAAAAACTGCTTTCGCCCTCCATTAAGTTTGGCATTGAATTCCCAAACCTCGACCAGCAAACACGTGTAATGGTTGATGGCATGTTAAACACCGAAGAAAAGATAAACACCCAGTTTCTTGGCCTACTGGTTATCAACAGCTTCATCACGGATCCGGGCATGGCAGGAGGAACAACCACGCAAAGTTCGGGTAGCAACCTGGGAACCACCGGGTTGTACAACACAGCCAGCGAGTTGCTCTCCAATCAGTTGAGCAACTGGCTTTCGCAATGGAGTAAAAACTTTGATATTGGAATTAACTATCGCCCGGGACTGGAAAGCGAACTCAGCTCCGATCAGCTGGAGCTGGCCTTCTCAACCCAGATACTCGATGATAGGGTTACAATTAACAGCAATTTTGATGTGAATAGCAGTCGCAATACCAGTAGTGCATTGGTAGGCGATTTTAATGTTGATGTAAAGCTAAGCAAAAGCGGGAAGTTCCGTGGAAAGGCATTTGCCCGAAACAATAACGATATACTCCCTTCAACCCAACAAAACAACTACACAACAGGTGCGGGTATAGTGTACCGCGAGGACTTTAATACGTTCCGGGAGCTTTTCAACTCGATATTTAAAAAAAATGATATGGAAAAATCTCAAGGTGTAAACAAATCCCTTCCAACCATTGAAAACAAAGAGGCAAACGACTCATCCTCAAGCACTGGGCAGAATAACCCTTTTGTTAAGATTAATTAGCAAAATAAAGCCGGTTTTCTAAAATAGAAACTTATCTATCACGTTTTTTTAGTAATTTTCGAAGAAATTTTTTGTGAATAGCTTTCTGGTAATACCAATATAAATATAGAATTGAGTAAAAACAAAATAGTAACCAAATGAACACAATCCTATCCATGCTATTGCTGCTTCAAACGCCCGCAGGGGCTGCTGGCGATCAGGGCGAAATATCACTAAGCTTTATTGAACTCGCCCTTAAAGGGGGTTGGATAATGATACCCCTTTTCTTGCTATCCGTAATGGCTGTTTACATCTTTTTTGAGCGCTATTTTGCTATTCGCAAGGCATCGGTAACCGATAGCAACTTCATGAACCGAATCCGGGAATACATCCACGAAGATAAAATAGATGCGGCTCTAGCCCTGTGCCGCTCACAAAACACACCGGTGGCACGAATGATAGAGAAAGGCATTCAGCGAATCGGACGGCCGCTTCCCGATGTTAATGCTGCCATTGAGAATGTGGGCAACCTCGAAATATCTAAACTCGAAGAGAGTTTACCATTTTTGGCCACAATAGCCGGAGGCGCACCAATGTTGGGTTTTCTAGGAACTGTAATTGGTATGATCCGAGCATTTTACGACATGTCCATGGCTGGTAATAACATCGATGTTGGGCTACTTTCTAACGGTATCTACACAGCCATGGTTACCACCGTGGCAGGTTTAATTGTAGGTATATTCGCCTACTTTGGCTATAACTACCTGGTTGCCCGCATTGAAAAGGTTGTATTCAACCTTGAGGCCAATACCAGTGAGTTTATGGATTTACTGTACGAACCCGTATCCTAACACCAACAGGATTATGGCACTCAAACGAAGAGCTAAGGTAGAACCGAGCTTTAGCATGGCATCAATGACCGACATTGTGTTCCTGCTGCTCATCTTCTTTATGGTATCATCTACGCTTATACATCCCAATGCGCTAAAGCTACTACTTCCTCAAAGTAACAGTCAGGTATCGGCTAAACCCATTACTTCGGTTTCCATTACGGCCGACAGGAATTTTTATTTAGAGACGGTTCCGGTAACCCTTGGCCAGCTGGAATACCTTTTGCAGCAAAAAATGAAAGGTCAGGATGATCCTACCATTGCACTGCATGTTGACCGGACAGTTCCCATGGAAGAAGTTGTAAAAGTAATGAATATTGCCAAGGATAATAAGTACAAGCTAATACTAGCCACACAGCCACTGCCTAAAAGGTAATTAACATGAAGCTAACTGAATACAGGGTTAAGGGTGTAATCGGAACAATTCTGTTCCACGTCCTACTTGTATTTCTACTCATCGTGTTTGGTTTTAGCACCCCACTCCCACTCCCGGCCGAACGTGGGATACTTATCAACTTTGGAAATTCTGACGATGGAATGGGAGCTGAGGAGCCTCGCCCCCAGGAAGCCACCAGCACACCTCAGCAGGCACAAGCCAGCAAACCACAGGAGGAGTCGCCCATGACCCAAACCCACGAGGAGGCACCTACCCTGCCTGCGCAAAAAAAAGAAGCCACCAAAAAAGAACAAACTAAGAGTAAAACCGAAACCCCTACCCCTCAACCCACCCAGAATACCCAACCCGCCCAAACAACTACCGAGGAGCAGCCCAAGGTAAACCAAAAAGCGCTATTCCCGGGGCAAAAAACCACCGGTGGCAATACCGGTGAGGGTGAAACCGGAAAGCCCGGAAACCAGGGTGGACTTGAAGGTTCTCCTGAATCGACTAACCGAACGGGTTCCACCGGAGGGGGTGGCGATGCCGAACGCGGCATTATTGCAAACCTTCAGGGCCGAACAGCCCTAAAACTTCCGAAACCTGAATACCCATCTCAAAAAGAGGGAAGAGTAGTTGTTGAGGTAACCGTTGATAACCGAGGAAAAGTAACTAAGGCTGTTGCGGGTGTACGTGGGTCAACCACACTCGACAACCAACTTCTGCGAGCAGCAGAAAAGGCTGCCCTTAGTGCCGAGTTTGATGTTGCACCCAATGCTCCGGCATCGCAGGTAGGAACAATAACATATGTTTTCCGCCTGCAGTAGCTCTAAAAGACTAACAACTTAACGGCAAAAATAAACACACAAGCCAGCAAAAACCATCGAATAAACCCTACCCCCCTTTTTATGGCCACTTGAGTTGCTATCCAAGCCCCAATCATGCTTCCAGCCCCCATGGATATACCGAAAATATAGTTAACCTGATGGTTAAGAATAAAAACGCCCAGAGCCAAAATCGTGTAAACAAACGTTATCAGAACCTTATAGGCATTAGCCCTAACCAGATCTATACCTGCCCCTAGCACTAGCCCTGCCAGGAGAAAAAAACCAACTCCTGCCTGAATAAATCCTCCATAAAAACCTATTGCTATAAAAATGATGAAGGTAAGTACACTTCTTCCTTTAGTCGTAGGATTTTTTTTCGGACTCAACCATCGTTCAGGCTTTACCAACAGCATCGCCGACATAAAAATTAGTAGCGCCCCGATTATTCGGTTCATAAGCCCCTCGTTTATATCTACCGCTACCGCTGAACCTAGAATAGCACCCAATGAGGCAGGAATGGCAAACCTAAGAGTATCGTTCCATTTAAAGATGTTCTTGGCTTTAAAACCTCCAACTGCAGCGATGCTTTGCATCAGAATTGCCACGCGGTTTGTTCCATTAGCCACATTGGCCGGAAGTCCAAGAAAAATGAGCAAGGGCAATGTTAGTAACGAGCCGCTTCCAGCCAAAGTATTTATAAAACCTGCAATGGCTCCAACAACGGCAACAAGTAAGTAGCTCCACCACTCCATGCGTCCTAGTACCTTTTATACTCAGCCCATTCACAGGGAATGCTTTTGGTTTGAGCCACCTCGCAAATCTTTTCTTTTATCTCTTTCACTTTAGCATATGGGAGCCACCCAAGCTGAACAACTGTTTTTTTTCCAGTACGCTTGAAGAAAGCTATATAGGTAGGTCCAAACTTGATGCGGGTTATCGTATCCCAAATAACAGACTTAACCGTATTACTTAGCATTCCAAACTTGTACTCTACCGCATACTCATCAGCCTTGATGTAAATATGGGCATTGTAGGTTCTATAGGTAAAGTAAATGTAAATTGAAATGTACACCAGTGTTGGTAAAACTATCTCATACAGGGTGAGCCTATTGCCTACAAGTAAGATTGAGAGGATAATTAAAACGATCAGTACAATTGCACCTCCAACCCAAAGCCGTATCAGCTTTGTTCTCTTATGGCTTATCTCATTAAGTTCAATGGAAAACTGTTCCATGACGACTAATTTTTTATGCAATTTAATAAAAAAACCCCGACAGCATTTTGCTCTCGGGGTAAATTAATTTAGGTTAAAAAGATTACCAGGCAAATAACGGAAAATCTTTCATTAACTTATTTACCTCAGCCCTAACCTCTGCAATTACCTTTTCATTGTCGATATTTGAAATTACCCTGTCAATCAGGTCAACAATTATTGGCATATGGTTTTCCTTCAGGCCTCGGGTTGTTATAGCAGGTGTTCCCACCCTTATACCGGAAGTTTGGAAAGGCGAGCGGCTATCGAAAGGCACCATATTCTTATTGATGGTAATATCAGCCAAAACAAGGGTATTCTCAACCTTTTTACCGGTGATGTCGGGGAACTTGGTACGCAAGTCGATAAGCATGGAGTGGTTATCGGTACCTCCTGAAACCACCTTGTAGCCCTTTTCTATAAAAGCTTGAGCCATGGCAGCCGCATTCTTTTTCACCTGAAGCTGATATTCCTTGAACTCCGGCTGAAGCGCTTCGCCAAAAGCTACAGCCTTGGCTGCAATTACATGCTCCAGCGGTCCACCCTGAACACCGGGGAATACACTGGAGTTTAGAATGGCCGACATCATCTTAACTTCCCCTTTGGGTGTGGTTAAACCCCACGGATTCGGAAAATCCTTACCCATCAGGATAATTCCCCCACGAGGGCCACGAAGGGTTTTGTGCGTGGTGGATGTCACAAAGTGGGCATACTTAACCGGATTATCGAGTAAACCAGCGGCAATGAGTCCGGCAGGATGTGCCATATCTATCATGAGTAGAGCACCAACCTTATCGGCGATTTCGCGCATGCGTTTATAATCCCATTCACGGGAGTAGGCCGATGCCCCGCCAACAATGAGCTTTGGCTTATGCTCAACGGCCATGCGCTCCATCATATCGTAGTCAACCCTACCGGTACCCTCCTTCACCCCATACGAAACGGCCTTATACCACATGCCCGAAAAGTTAACGGGTGAACCATGCGAAAGATGACCTCCATGCGAGAGGTCAAGCCCTAAGAAGGTGTCACCAGGTTTCATTACTGCCATGAAAACAGCCATGTTTGCCTGTGCTCCTGAGTGGGGTTGAACATTTGCATACTCTGCATCAAAAAGCTGCTTAAGCCTATCAATAGCAAGCTGCTCAGATTGATCAACCACCTCGCAACCGCCATAGTAGCGTGCTCCGGGATATCCTTCGGCATACTTATTAGTAAGTACGGAACCCATGGCTTCAAGCACCTGTGGACTTACAAAATTCTCAGAAGCTATCAACTCTATGCCATGCATCTGACGCTGACGCTCCTTTTCTATTAAATCAAAAATTTGGGTATCGCGCTTCATTATCTTAAGTTTTTAATTCTGAAAGCAAAAATAGTTCTTAAATCCCAATCCAAAAACGAATGGGATGTGTTACTCAACAACTTTTAGCAGCAGGTTTAATAATTCCTCCTTGTTAATAGGTTTGTAAACACATCCCTTTATGCCAGCCCAGTTGCATTTTTCCTCTATGCCCTCGATAGTGTAGGCTGTTTCTGCTACAATTTTCAGGTTTGGGTATTTGGATAGAAGCTGTTTGGCCAGTTCAATCCCATCAAAATCAGGGAGCCTAACATCAAGCAGCACGATATCGGGTAAAGGATTGGTCTCTAGAAACTTTGTGGTTTCATAACCATTTCGCAAGAAGTTCAGCTCAGCTCCTGTTGATGCAAGCAATTCGCGCAGAAAAATTCTGCTAACGGTATCATCATCCACAATTAGAATCTTTCTGGAACTTAATGCTTCTCTATCCATAACAGCTGCCAATAATTAAGGCTAACCAAGACCTTCTTATCAAATATACAAAACAAAATGGATAAAAGCAATAAAACTTTGTATTTCAGGAGAATAATGTTATCCCCTTACAAATAACGCTTTAATGATGTGACTTGCCATTTTGGGGTTTTCCTTTAACCTACGGGTCGAGTAGCCAAACCACTCTTTTCCGTAAGGAACGTAAACACGCATAGTATGTCCCTTTTCAACAATTGATTGACGTAGTTCGGGCGTTACCCCATATAACATTTGAAATTCGTACTTGTTTTTGGGCACGTTATACTTCTCAATCAACTTATAAGCGCCATCAATCAAGGGTTTATCATGGGTAGCAATTCCAACGTACACTCCATTCTTTAACAAGAACTCCAGATCTTCAAGAAAGTGCTGGTTAATCTCTTCATACTTCTTATAGGCAATTTCTGCAGGCTCAACATAAATGCCTTTGCAGAGCCTGTAGTTGTTTTGGTGCTCGGATGAATGGATATCCATCAGGTTTTGCAAATCGTTCAATGTGCGTTTAAGATATGCCTGAAATACCAATCCCACATTATTTGGAAACTCAGCTTTTAGCTTACGATAGAGTTGGATTTCCATATCGGTACAGGGTGAGTCTTCCATATCGATGCGGATAAAGTTTCCGTAAGATGCGGCTTTAGCCACAATCTCGCGAATATGAGAATAGCATACCTCCTTATCGAGTAACAAACCAAAAGATGTGGGTTTCAAAGAGTAGTTACCATCAATATTCTCTTTCTGAATGGTATCTATCAGCTCCAGATACTCCCTTTTGTTTCGTTCGGCTTCTGCTAAATCCTTGATAAATTCACCCAAAATGTCAATGGTTACTTTTATCCCCTTTGCATTAAGCTCTTTGGAAACCCTTATGGCATCGGCCACATTTTCTCCGGCGATGTAGCGCTTTGAAAAAATCCATACCAACTTTTTTGGAAAATACGGGAGCATGGATGCTATCAGTTTGTTAATCATAACATTAAGATTTTTTGAAGTTCAACAAATACCTTGTTTCAACGAAATAAGAGGCTTCGCAAATTTATCAGAATATAGCTTCCTATGTCCAACGTTCACTTATTTTTTTTGAATAACAACCTTTTGAGTTTGGCTGGAATTTCCTGAAGTAACTCTAAACAGATAGATGCCATCGTTCAGATAAATGCTATTCGCGTAAATTTGGACACTATTTGGATTACTTTTTAAAAAAGTACTTTCTATAAGGAATCCACTAACATCATAAATATCCAGGCGGCTACTCTCAGAACTGGCATAAAACTCAACGTTTAAATTGCCCACAGTAGGATTGGGATAAATCTTCATTCCATGAATCCTATTTTTTTCCGCTTCAATGCCAGTGCTTACCGAAGGCCTACCTGCATCAATCCAGGCTGAGTAAATCAGTTCAGCCAGACGTTGCGAAGCGTTACTAAACAGTTTTCTAGTGAAGCCATTGGTTTTTTCCCAAAGCGCGTCCTTATAAGCCGTGGAGCTATAGTCTGGGTTGACACTTTTCGCATAGTTATCGGCCTGCAGAATGGAGTCGACAAATTGGTAGTTAAAGTAGATATATTCAAAAATGTATTGTTGTACGTTAGTAATATATTCGATTGAGCGGAGTTCAAGATTATAGAACTCATCGGCATGGGCATTTATCATGGTTGATTCGTAGCGTGAATGAATGCCTGTGTTGCCAGTAAGCTGACCATTATAGTTTTTTGTGATATGCAGGGGCATATGCCCATCAGCAACATAATGCCCCAGATCTGCAGCAAACTGCTTTGCTTTATCAATTCGGTTGGTACGCAACGATACAACTAACGAGTCGTAAGTTGTCTTTGTTGCCCAAGGAAGAGTGCCGTTATCAATTACAAAACTATACCCATACCTATTTATAGCATCAGCCATGGTAAAAGGCATTGTCTGATTACTATTAAATTCGGTATAATTATCAATATCGATGTAATGTTTGGGAGCCTCTGCAGGATCGGAACTTTTACGATTATCGGCATCGGAAGCATGGCCTGCAAGATAGTTTGCCCAACCCATAAACTGATTCATCTCATCGTTAAAAGAGTTGCTAGCAGCAAGACTAATGATGTAATGCCCTGTTCCACCCCACGATGCCAGTAGTATAACAAGTAAAGCTGACAGCAAAAAATGATACAGTTTTTGCATAACGAAAGTTTCTTGCTTTGATAGGAAATGGATAACAAGGTTTAAAAAGATAAAATAAAAAAGCCACGCCCCACGAGGGGCGTGGCGGAAGTGGGGCGGCGACCTACTCTCCCGCTGTGACGCAGTACCATCGGCGCTGGCGGGCTTAACGTCCCTGTTCGGAATGGGAAGGGGTGATCCCCGCCGCTGTAGCCACCCAAGGCTCTCCCCCCGGGGGTACCCCCGGGGCTGTGCTTTTTCTAAACGCGACGGTGGTGAGAGCGGTGCGCAGGGTGCGGTGACCCGCCCCGCGCCGGGAAAGCGTCGGGCCATTAGTACTGCTCGGCTGAGGCCCTCGCGGACCGTACACCTGCAGCCTATCAACGTGGTAGTCTCCCACGGCCCTCCAGGGAGGCCTCATCTTGGGGGGGGCTTCGCGCTTAGATGCTTTCAGCGCTTATCCCGTCCGCACTTGGCTACCCTGCCATGCGGCTGGCGCCACAACAGGTACACCAGCGGTGCGTCCAGCACGGTCCTCTCGTACTAGTGCCAGGACCCCTCAGGCCTCCTACGCCCGCAACAGATAGGGACCGAACTGTCTCACGACGTTCTGAACCCAGCTCGCGTGCCACTTTAATCGGCGAACAGCCGAACCCTTGGGACCTTCTCCAGCCCCAGGATGTGACGAGCCGACATCGAGGTGCCAAACCGCCGCGTCGATGTGAGCTCTTGGCGGCGATCAGCCTGTTATCCCCGGAGTACCTTTTATCCTTTGAGCGATGGCCCTTCCATGCGGAACCACCGGATCACTATGCCCTGCTTTCGCACCTGCTCGGCTTGTCGGCCTCACAGTCAAGCGCCCTTGTGCCATTGCACTCCCCGCGCGGTTACCATTCGCGCTGAGGGCACCTTGGGAAGCCTCCGTTACCCTTTTGGAGGCGACCACCCCAGTCAAACTACCCGCCAAGCGGTGTCCCCAGATTCACCCGGGTTAGATCCCAGGCACGCGAAGGGCCGTATTTCAAGGGCGGCTCCCCGACCCCTGGCGGGGCCGGCTCTCTGCCTCCGGCCTATCCTACACATCGCGCACCCAGTACCAGCGCTAAGCTGCAGTAAAGGTTCACGGGGTCTTTCCGTCCCGTTGCGGGTACGCGGCATCTTCACCGCGACTTCAATTTCACCGAGCTCATGGCCGAGACAGCGCCCAGATCGTTACACCATTCGTGCAGGTCGGAACTTACCCGACAAGGAATTTCGCTACCTTAGGACCGTTATAGTTACGGCCGCCGTTTACCGGGGCTTCGGTTCAGAGCTTCCCCCGATTGCTCGGGATGACCCCCCCCCTTAACCTTCCGGCACCGGGCAGGTGTCAGGCCCTATACGTCACCTTCCGGTTTCGCAGAGCCATGTGTTTTTGGTAAACAGTCGCCTGGGCCACTTCTCTGCGCCCCCCGGCTCCCACCGGGGGGACCCCTTCTCCCGAAGTTACAGGGTCAGTTTGCCGAGTTCCTTGGCCATGATTCACTCGAGCACCTTGGGATACTCTCCCCGGCCACCTGTGTCGGTTTACGGTACGGGTGCCGCGGGGCTGTCGCTTACCGGCTTTTCTCGGGACCCCCCTCACGGCTTCGCTTCGCCCGTAGGCTAGGCTCAACGCGCCACGTCCGTCGGCGCGTAGCCGCTGCGGGGATCCGTCCCCGGATCGCACCCCGCGCCAGCTCGGGACTATTAACCCGATGCCCATCGGCCTCCCCCCTCGGGTGCGCCTTAGGCCCCGGCTAACCCTGATCCGATTAGCGTTGATCAGGAACCCTTGGCCTTACGGTGTGCGGGTTTCACACCCGCATTGTCGTTACTCATGCCTACATTTGCCTTTCCGTGCACTCCACCAAGCCTCGCGGCCCGGCTTCCCCGCGCACGGAATGCTCCCCTACCACCCCCGGTCTTACCCAGGGGTCCGGGGCTTCGGTGGTACGCTTCACGCCCGCTTATTATCCACGCACGGCCGCTCGACTAGTGAGCTGTTACGCACTCTTTGAATGAATGGCTGCTTCCAAGCCAACATCCTAGCTGTCACTGCAGCCGCACCTCGTTTGCTCTCGACTTAGCGTACGCTTCGGGACCTTAGCCGCCGGTCCGGGTTCTTCCCCTCTCGTCGCGGGACCTTAGCACCCCGCGGCTCACTCCCGGGTCGCCAGCTCGCGGCATTCGGAGTTCGTCTGGGCTTGATAGGCGGTGAAACCCTCGCACCCAATCGGTAGCTCTACCTCCGCGAGCCTAACCCCGAGGCTGCCCCAAAAGGCATTTCGGGGAGTACGAGCTATTTCCCAGCTTGATTAGCCTTTCACCCCTACCCACAGCTCATCCGAGAGCTTTTCAACGCTCACCGGTTCGGCCCTCCATGGCGCGTTACCGCCACTTCAGCCTGGCCATGGGTAGATCGCAAGGTTTCGCGTCTGCCCAGCCCGACTAAACGCCCTATTCGGACTCGCCTTCGCTTCGGCTCCCCCCATCCCTGGGGTTAACCTCGCCGGGCTGGACAACTCGTAGGCTCATTATGCAAAAGGCACGCCGTCACCCCGCTCGCGCGGAGCTCCGACCGCTTGTAGGCGCACGGTTTCAGGCTCTCTTTCACCCCGCTGCTCGCGGTGCTTTTCACCTTTCCCTCACGGTACTGGTTCGCTATCGGTCTTCCGGGAGTATTTAGCCTTGCCGGATGGTCCCGGCCGGTTCGGACAGGGTTCCTCGTGCCCCGCCCTACTCAGGGTACCGCCCAGACCCAGGGCAACTTACGCGTACGGGGCTATCACCCCCTTCGGCCGGCCGTTCCAGACCGTTCCGCTTCGCGCCCCAGACCCTCTCGGACGGCCCTACTACCCCGCCGCGGCCGCAACCGCAGCGGTTTGGGCTAATCCCCTTTCGCTCGCCACTACTCGGGGAATCACTGTTGTTTTCTCCTCCTCCGGGTACTTAGATGTTTCAGTTCCCCGGGTTCGCCTCCCGATTCCTCGGGATGCCGCGCCTCCCGCGCGGCGGGTTCCCCCATTCGGACACCCACGGATCAACGGCCGCTTGCGCCTCCCCGCGGCTTTTCGCAGCTTGCCACGTCCTTCTTCGCCTCCGGAAGCCCAGGCATCCCCCGTGCGCCCTTCCTCACTTCCCCGGCGCAGC
>CALBBQ010000050.1 GCA_937926785.1 uncultured Bacteroidales bacterium
AAGCAATTAAAGCGTATGATTTGCTCGTTGAAAAGACAACTGAAATTGTAAGGCCTGGAAGAAAGTCTGAACGAAAAAAACGTCCCAAGAAACTCTACTATATGAATTACAAACAATTATAGCTTAACTAAACGACATTGAATCTTGAATTTTGAATCTTGAATTTTGAAACTTGAATTTTGAATCTTGAATCTTGAATTTTGAATCTTGAATCTTGAATCATAAACATAATCACCACCATGTCGCATAAAAAGTTAATTGAATGTGTGCCCAATTTTTCTGAGGGGCGCGATATGACCATCATCAAACAGATAACCGATGAGATTGAAGCCGTTGAAGGCGTTAAGCTGATTGACGTTGACCCAGGAAAAGCAACCAACCGTACCGTGGTCACTTTTGTGGGTACCCCCGACGAAGTAGTTGAGGCTGCCTTCAGGGCAACTCGGAAGGCCATGGAGCTTATCGATATGACCAAGCACCATGGTGCACATCCTCGTTTTGGTGCAACCGATGTGTGCCCACTGGTACCTGTGGCCAACATCACCATGGACGAGGTTGTTGAGTATGCCCGCAGCTTAGCCAAACGAATTGGCGAGGAGCTGGGAATTCCGGTATACTGCTACGAGTTTGCAGCCTTTGAGGAGAAACGTCGCAATTTAGCTAACTGTAGGGCTGGAGAATACGAAGGGCTCCCTAAAAAATTACAGGACCCCTCATGGAAACCCGATTTTGGACCAGCACAGTTTTTACCTAAAACAGGTGCTATCGCTGTGGGTGCTCGTAACTTTCTGGTAGCCTACAATGTGAACCTTAACACAACATCAACCCGCAGGGCTAACGCAGTTGCATTTGACATCAGGGAAAAGGGACGTCCAAAACGTATCGGCAATCCCGTGACCGGCAAGATTGCCACCGATGAAAATGGTAATGAGATATGGATACCCGGATCGCTCAAGGCCTGTAAGGCCATTGGCTGGTTTATCGATGAGTATGGTGTAGCCCAGGTATCAATCAACCTTACCGATATAACGGTAACCCCAATTCATGTGGCTTTTGAGGAAACCTGCAAAAAGGCAGCAGAACGAGGGTTAAGGGTAACGGGTTCCGAGATTGTTGGAGTGGTTCCGCTTAGCGCCATGCTTGAGGCCGGAAAGTACTTCCTGCGTAAACAGCAACGCTCGCTTGGCATTCCCGACCGGGAAATTATCAAAATTGCGGTTAAATCCATGGGGCTTGACGAGCTATACCCATTTGACCCCGATAAAAAGATTATTGAGTATATCCTTGAAGAAAAGACCGGTAAGCGGTTGGTTGACAAAACCCTTCAAGGGTTTACCCAGGAAACCGCTTCTGAATCGCCGGCACCCGGTGGTGGTTCCATATCGGCAGCCATGGGTGCATTTGGTGCTGCTCTTGCCACCATGGTGGCAAATCTATCGTCGCATAAGTCAGGATGGGACGATCGCTGGGAGGAATTCTCCAACTGGGCCGAAAAGGGAAAGTATTACATGGAGCAGCTTATAAAACTGGTGGATGAGGATACCGCTGCATTTAACCGTATTATGGATGCCTTTGGGCTGCCAAAGGGAACCGACGAGGAAAAAGCTGCCCGTACTAAGGCTATTCAGGATGCAACCCTTTACGCCATTGAGGTGCCTTTCCGCGTAATGAACCTTTGCTTTGAATCAATGGAAGTGATAAAAGCAATGGCAGAGCATGGTAATCCTAACTCGGTATCCGATGCCGGCGTGGGAGCCTTGGCAGCACGCTCTGCGGTAATGGGCGCTTACCTTAACGTAAAGATTAATGCTTCAGGTTTAAAAGACAAGGATAAGGCTAGCGAGTTTATAAGCAAAGGTGCTGAGATTGTTAAAAATACTCAGCAATTGGAGGCTGACATCCTTGCCGTAGTTGAAAGCAAAATTCAGGCTTAACAGAATAGCAGATGAATAAAAATAAGAAAAGGCGCCACCCTGGCGCCTTTCCTTATATCAGGGCTTGCTAAAATCTGAAAGCGAATGTTAGCAGAACCTTACCATCTCTTATCTTGTTGGTTGCGCTTGGAATGTCGGAGTTATAGAATACGTACTTAACATCCTGAATAATTCTGAGGTATGCCATATCGATCGAGAAATTCCCCGAACGATAACCTAAACCAGCCGAAAGCTGTTTGATATCCGACTTACTGTTAAGGAATCCCGATTTGTAAGGCGATGGGTAATAGGCAAATCCACCTCTGAACGAAATATCGCCTAAACGGTATTCGCCTCCAAACCGGAAGCTGGTAACGCTCCTAAACGTATTTCCCATTTGGCTATTTAAATCCCAGAACGTGTCCCCATCGCCTCCCCTGCGGAAACGCATGGTTGAGTAATCAACATGCTCTATATCTATGCTAAACAACCCCTGCTGTTCAACTACGAATGCCACGCTACCCGTGAGCTTCATAGGGGTTTCAAAATGGTAATCGTATTGGCCAAGCGGACTATTACTTCTGAAATTCACCTCTACAGATGAAGTATCGAAGTTTGAGGCGATTGATGAGGAGAATGCATCGTCGAAGTTATAAAAGGTTGGTGTATGAAGCGATAAACCTAAACGCAACCAGGGGAAGGGCACATAAATACCTCCAATCTTTAGGTTGAAGCCCGAGCCTTTGGTTTCAACGTATTGCTTATAGTCCATGTAGTAGAACCTATCGTTATTGGGCCATGCAGGGTTAGATGATTTGGCATCCTCGCTGTAGGTTGAGTTGTAGGTATAGTTATAATCAGTGATACCAAGTGACATGCCAAGGTACAACTTATTTGAGATGTTAGCACCAAATGCCATTGTAAACTCACCGGCACCTCCCTCTGTTGAGGTGATATTTTTATACTTCACCGAATCGCCCTGGAAGATTGCTGCCTCATAGTTTCCAGTTCCAGAATTATAATTGTATAGCAACCATGTGTTCCAGGCCATTATCGATTCCCAGGCTCCTGCACCAAGGGTATTGAAGGGGTTGTAGTTGCTGGTTGGTTCTAGTTGTGTTGGTGTGTACTTTCCTGAGGTGATTAATGAAAAGTAGTCCATAATGGAGTACTTGTTGAAGTCGCCAAGAGTTATTGCGTTGGAGTGGAAATCGTTGGTACGGTTATAGCCAAAGGCGATATTATAGGCAAGCAAACCTTTCTCTTCGCTCTTGTACGGTTTAAACGACATTACAATACCAAGGTTGTCGAGGTATAAACGGTTTTTGTTGTCGGTGGCAGAAACACCTAAAAAGGTTGACTTAACGCTTTGTCTTTTGAACGAGGGAGTAATGGTAAATTCGCCCGATCTATAAACTCCAAGCCCCGCCGGATTTAGTCCTATTGATGTGAAATCGGCACCCAAGGCACCAAATGCTCCACCCATGGATACAAATCGTGCTGTACCGTTATTGTAGGTTTGGCTAACCCTTAACCCATCGGAAAGGTTTTGGGATTTAAGGGTACCCGCTAAAATAGAAAAACATGCTGCTGCAAGTACAGTTGATTTAATATTAAGTTTCATGGTTAGATAATTTTAGTTTTAATAAAAGGGAGAGGTTAAAAACCTCTCCCCATGAGGTGTAAATGATGCTGCTATCTTCTTGTTCGGGTGGAACTGCTACTCGAGCTGCTGCTTGACCCTGATGAACTCGAAGAACTGGAAGAGCTGCTACCCGATGATGAGCGACTACCGGAGTAGCTGCTACCCGAGGAATGACTCCTTTCAGAACCACTACTGCGATAAGATTCTGAACTACGTTCAGTTCCAGAGGATGATGGTGTGCTCACTCTGCTGGGGCGGTTATAGGTTGGGGTAGTAGTACGGGTTGGCGTTGATGTGGATGGATCTCGGCTAATGGTTGTGGTTCTGTTATCGGGGCGCTCAACCCTACGGGTGCTGTTAAACTCATTTCCGGTGCCGGTTCTAGGACGTTCGTATGTAGGGGTAGTTGTTCGGCGGGTAGGTTCAGAAATCCCAATCTCGCGGGTTGGGCGGGTAGTGCGGGTAGGGGCTAACTCGCTGCCTTCGCCAGTGGTTCTGGTGGTATGCTCCCTGCGAACGGCCACCTGTTCGCCGGTGTTTGTTCTTCCTTCGCCCCTTCGGGTTTCGTAGGTTGGGGTAACACGGGTTTGTGTTTCACGCGTAACTACAACAGGATTGCTATCGGCTGCCACCTCTCTGCTTCTTCGGGTGGTAACCACTTCACCATCGCTAGGCATCAATGAGGTGTTCCTGCTTCCTACGTATTGCTCAGTGTTATTGGTATATCCTGTACTCCTCCTTCCGTAATAGTACCTGCTGCTGTTTGGTGTGTATTTATCCCAGTAGTAGGTAGCATCGTACCAACCATTCCAGTATGCACTGGCGGCGGAATAGTATGGAGAGTAGTACCATGGGTTGTAGTACCAGGGATCCCAGTAGTAACCTAAGTAGAAGGAGTTCCATGGGTTGTAGCCCCAGCTATATCCAAAACCAAAGTAGAAACGAGAGCGGGGCCAACCGAATGAGTTGTAGATGTACCAGGGTTCAACCCAAACATTGCTACCCATTACTACTATTCTGTAGTACGATGGGTCGTATGCCTGAGCATAACGGTAATCGTCGGAGTAGTATACGCTCCAGTCTTCCAATCCATAACGGGGATCCTCAAATCCGCGTAACCTTCTTTCGTACGACTCCTGGTAGCTGTCGGACAGTATTCTACGGTAAGGATTTGGATCTTCAGCTTTATAAATTACGGTATCCTTTTTGCTGCTATCCTCTAGTGCTTTTAGCGCTTCGGCAAACTTTGCATCCATCTTACTGTATTGGGATGATTTTTCAGATGGTGTAACCTGTTTGCTTTCCGTAACTTGAACATTTGGGCTCTTTGATATACTTTTCCCATATATTTCTTCGTCCCACGATGATGTTTTGCTTACCTGCAGGCTACTGGAGCAGGATGTCAGAGTTAAGCCTGAAAGACTAAGCACCGCAATTAACATTCTGGGTTTCATTTACACCTCCTTTGGTGGTTAGGGTTATTAATTCAAATTTATTAGTTACTTTTGTCAGTGTTTTGTAGTTAAATATTAACAAAAATCATTCCAAAAGTGCTTTATGGCAAAGGAAATTACAAGCAGAAGCGAGAATTATTCGCAGTGGTATAACGATATTGTGGTTAAAGCAGGTTTGGCCGACTATTCCGCAGTTAGGGGGTGTATGGTAATTAAACCATATGGTTATGCCATATGGGAGAAAATGCGCGATCAACTGGATAGAATGTTTAAAGAAACCGGCCACCAGAACGCTTATTTTCCCTTATTTATACCTAAATCATTTTTTAGTCGCGAGGCTGCCCATGTTGAGGGCTTTGCCAAGGAGTGTGCTGTGGTAACCCACTACCGCCTGAAGAACGATCCCGATGGGAAAGGCGTTGTGGTTGATGATGAGGCAAAGCTGGAGGAGGAGCTGGTAGTTCGCCCAACTTCTGAAACTATTATCTGGAATACCTATAAATCATGGATACAGTCGTATCGCGATTTGCCCATACTTATTAACCAATGGGCAAACGTGGTACGATGGGAGATGCGTACCCGCCTGTTCCTTCGCACTGCCGAATTTCTCTGGCAGGAGGGCCATACAGCCCATGCCACCATGCAGGAAGCAGTAGAGGAGGCGGAACGTATGATAAACGTTTACGCAACCTTTGCCCGTGAATGGATGGCAATGCCTGTAGTTATTGGAAAGAAGTCAGAGTCCGAGCGTTTTGCAGGTGCGGTTGATACTTATTCAATTGAAGCATTGATGCAGGATGGTAAAGCTTTACAGGCAGGAACATCGCACTTCCTTGGGCAGAACTTTGCCAAAGCTTTCGACGTTAAGTTCTTGAATAAGGAAAGTCAGCTGGAGTACGTGTGGGCCACTTCATGGGGCGTATCTACCCGATTAATGGGTGCATTGGTAATGACTCACTCCGACGATAATGGGTTGGTTTTGCCACCAAAACTTGCTCCAACACAGGTGGTATTTGTGCCTATTTACAAAAGCGAGGAGGAACTCAACGCTGTTACCGGGGTTGTTGCCAGGTTAAGGGCTGAACTTCATGCAAATGGAATTACTACACACTACGACGATAGGGACAATTATAAACCCGGTTTTAAGTTTGCGGAGTATGAGATGCGTGGGGTACCCGTTAGGGTAGCCATTGGCCCAAAAGATATTGAAAAGGGCACCGCTGAGGTTGCTCGTCGCGATACGCTGCAGAAGCAATTTGTTCCTCAGGAACAGCTGGTAAGCACAATTGCCACACTGCTCCATGATATCCAGAACAATCTATATAACAGGGCATTGGAATTCAGAGAGCAGAATACCGTAAAAGTAGATTCATACGATGAGTTTAAAAAGGTGATTTCCGAAAAGGGTGGATTTGTTTTGGCTCACTGGGATGGTACTGCCGAAACCGAGGCATTCATTAAGGAGGAGACTAAGGCTACCATCAGGTGTATCCCTCTTGATGCCCCAAAAGAAGAAGGGAAATGTATTGTTACCGGAAAACCATCAACCCAAAGAGCCATTTTTGCAGTAGCATATTAGTATTTTATATGATTTGCGTAGGGCTACCGGTTCAGGCAGCCCTATTTTCTTTGCTTTCTTTACGGAATTAATGTATATTTGGCTCTTATATTTGTTGAATACCCTTAGCTATGGAAGAACAAAATACACAAGAAAAAATTCAAAACTTGCTTACTCAAAAAGCAGTAATTAAGCAAAAGATCTACGACAATACCCTTGAGGTTTTTAACATGATCAAGGAAGTTCTCAGGGAAATTGAGATCGATTATAACATAAAGCTAAAGGGCATCGATAAGAGGGTTAAGCTTGAGTATAACGACAGAGGTAAGTACGAAGCCGAAATCAAGGTAGCCGGTGATCTGCTCATTTTTAGCATGCATACAAATATTTTCGAGTTCGACCGCGACCATAGCATTTGGAAGCTATCGTACGTTCGCGACGACGTAATGAATTCATACTGTGGCATTATCAACATTTACAACTTTTTGGCCGATTCATTTAAGTATAACCGCTTGGAGGATTTAGGTTACCTCATTGGAAGAATATTCGTTAACCGTGAGCATCACTACTTTGTTGAAGGAAAACGCCAAATGGGGTTCCTTTACAACAACTTTGGCTCAGCCAAAATTGACAAACAGGCGCTGCGAAAAATCATTGAAACGGCCATCATGTATGCCCTGGAATTCGACCTGCTCGTACCACCCTACGATGTAGTTAAAATCGCATCGGTTGTGCAGCTAAACACAAAAATTGAGAACGCTAAACTTCAGACCGGCAAGCGTTTAGGATTCCGGTTCAACTCCGATGACGTTTTGGAAGAACAATAACTCATTAATCAATATCGTCATGAATAATAGAATTTTGTTGCTAACACTTGTAACGGCCTTTGCTTTTGCTGGTTGTAACAAGTCAAAAAAAACTCAGCTAAGTGATATGCAGAAAAAAGTAAATGAGTACGCTCCGGTTGAGCTTACAGCTGACATTATTCATCTTTCGGCAAACGAAAAGCAGATGTTGCCATACCTGTTTGAGGCAGCAGAAATTATGGATCAGCTGTTCTGGGAGCAGGCTTATGGCAATAGCGAGGAGCTCCTGGCTGGAATAACCGATGAGGCTACCCGCGATTTTGTGATGATTAACTACGGCCCTTGGGAAAGACTCAATAATAATCAGCCTTTTGTCGAAGGATTTGGTCCAAAACCCCTGGGTGCCAGATTCTACCCTCAGGATATGACCCGCGAGGAGTTTGAGGCCTTCAATGCCCCCGACAAAGCCAGCTTATACACCATAATTGTTCGCAATGCCGATGGAAAACTGGAATCGGTGCCATACCATGTAGCCTATAAAGAAAAAATTGAGAAGGCCGCAGGCCTCATTAAGAAAGCAGCCGAACTAGCAGAGGATGCTGGCTTGAAGAAATATCTTAACCTACGCGCAGAGGCTCTTCTTACCGATGATTACCTGGCCAGCGATTTGGCCTGGATGGACATGAAAACCAACAACATCGATTTTGTTATTGGCCCCATTGAGAACTACGAGGACGCTCTTTTCAACTACAAGGCCGCTTACGAGGCATACATCCTGATCAAGGATTTGGATTGGACCCAAAAGATTAACCGCTTTGCTTCGCTTTTACCAAAGCTTCAGGAAAGCTTACCGGTTGAGCCTGCCTATAAAAAGGAAAAACCGGGCATAGACTCCGATCTGGGTGTTTACGAGGTTGTTTACTACGCCGGCGATTGCAATGCGGGTAGCAAAACTATAGCTATCAACCTGCCAAATGATCCAAGGGTTCACCTGGAAAAGGGAAGCCGTAAGCTTCAGCTTAAAAATGCCATGAAGGCCAAGTTCGATAAGATACTCATGCCCATAGGTACTATGCTGATTGATGAGGAGCAACGTGAGCATATCAAGTTCGATGCCTTTTTTGAGAATGTGATGTTCCACGAGGTTGCGCACGGATTGGGTATTAAGAACCTGGTAAATGGAGAGGGTACCGTTCGGGAGGCGCTTAAAGAAATGCATTCAGCTCTTGAGGAGGGTAAAGCCGATATCCTTGGGCTTTACATGGTATCGCAGCTTGCCCAGATGGGTGAGCTGCCCGAAAAGGACATGATGGATAACTATGTAACTTTTGTTGCGGGTATATTCCGCTCCGTCCGATTTGGTGCTGCTTCATCGCATGGTAAGGCAAACATGGTTTGCTTCAACTACCTGAAGGAGCGTGGAGCCTTTGAGCGTAACCCCCAAACCGGAACTTACAAGGTGAACTTTGATAAAATGACCGAAGCAATGAATGCGTTGGCAAAAGATATTCTAACCCTGCAAGGCAATGGCGATTACGAGGGAACTAAGAAACTCTTTGCTGAAAAGGGTTTCATCACCGATGAGCTGCAATCGGATTTGAAGCGTGTAGCCGAGGCCGATATTCCCAGGGATATTCGTTGTATCCAAGGGAAAGAGGTGCTTGGTTTGTAAAAAAATAACAGAGGTCGGAAGGATTGTTTTCCGACCCTTTTATTCTATTTTTGGGTGTGGTACTTTATATCTAAAAAGTCTATGAATCTCACATTTAACTTCATCAAATCCGTATCAAACATCTATGATGAGATGATTGATAACGGTTTTTCATTGGTTTATCTTGGCGAGTTTAGCCATGAGATAACTAAAATGTTTACATCCATGGCCGAATCCGATATGGAGAAGAATAGCGAAGAGCGTTCGGTTCAGCGAAAGGTTTACCATGTTATGGTTGAAACCCTTCAGAACATGAACAAGCATTCCGATGAGATTCAGGAACGAAACATAGGGAAAGGCCTGTTTATTATTGGAAAAAAATCCGAAACGTATTACATCATCACCTCCAACAGGGTGGCTAAAAAGCATAAGGATCATCTGGAGAATGCATTAATTACCGTAAACAAAGCCACTCCCGAGGAGCTCAAGGAAATGTATAAACGACAGATTCGCGAGGGCAGCCTATCCGAAAAGGGTGGGGCTGGTTTGGGACTTATTGATATAGCCCGTAAAACCGGTGAACCACTTAACTACCAGTTTCTTCAGCTCGATGATGATTACTTCTTTTTTATTCTTAAAGTAGAAATTAACGCCAAAAAGTTTGCAAAGGATTAGAGGTGAAGATTTGCCCATCAATGGTTGCTGAAAGAAAATCATGTGGTTACTTAACCATCATTGCACTTGTAATGATGGTTTCTTTTTCTGCAACAACAAGTTCGTCCTCATTTGCTGCATCTCAGGTTGATAGCACTCATTTGCATTCCATCCCCGATAGCATACAAGCTCGCAACGGGTCTGTTCAGGAAACCATGTACAGGTGGTTTGGCAGGCAAAAGACGAATCAGGTATCCAAAACAGATGAGGATGCAGCTGTTAAGTTTCAGGCCTACGATGGAAAGATTATAGAAAGCATCTATTTGGAAAGGCTCGATGCCTTTGGGTATTCCGTTTACGATTCATTGGTAGTGCCAACTCGTGGAATTGAGAAAGTTGGAAACACCCTACATATTCGAACTGCAAGTAGGATTATAAAAAACACACTCCTATTCAAAGAGGGAGATAAGGTTATCCCTTTTGAATTTGCCGAAACCGAGCAGCTGCTTCGTGAGGGTGATATTTTTGAGGATGCGAATATCCAGCTTAAACTCCTTTCAGACACCAACTATGTGAGCGTTTGGGTGATAACCAAGGAAAAGTGGACCACATCGGTAGGAGTACAGTACACCTCTCCTGATAAAATGAAGTTTGCCCTTTCGGAACGAAACTTTGCAGGGATGAACCTACGATCCAAAGCTATAGCCTATTACGATAAATCGTTCCACGATCCATGGGCTGTTCAGGGGGAATTTGATGTTCCAAACTATTTCGGTTCCTACATTTCCAGTTCTATGTTCCTTAGGAAAGGTCATGGTTTCGAAAGGTATGGTATGCGGTTTAATCGTGATTTTTATGCCTCCAAAACAAAGTATGCCGGCGGGGTAACACTGGTCACTTCTTACGAACCATATCGAATTTTCACAAATGATTCCGTAATATCAATCGGTTTCCAGTTGCTGGATTGGTGGGTAGGGCGTTCAATACGGGTTAGTCCTAGGTCAACTTCGCGTGCTCCCTATAATTTGGTTTTGGCAATTCGTTACTTCCAGAAAGATTTCACAGAGGCACCGTTGGTCTCTATGTATATGAATCCTTACTTTCATTCGGTTAAGGACTACATTGTTTCATTGGGTTTATCAAACCAGAATATTTACCGATCGAGCCTCTATTTTGGCTTTGGTTCAACCGAGGACATCCCGGTTGGCTTTAGGATTCAGGTCTCATCTGGTATCCAGAAAAGTGAGTTTCAACGCAGGTTTTTGATCGGGGGCGAGCTATCTGCTGCCGAAGTAACCCCATGGGGGTACCTGTATCTTTCATCCCGGTTGGGTGGTTACCTGGCTGAGGGCCCAAGAATGGAACAGGCAGTTATGAATATTAGAGCACAGTACTTTTCTAACCTTTACCATCTGGGGCGAAACGATATCCGCCATTTTATACGCTACGATTTTACCAGGGGTGCTGTACGATTTGAGGGTGAAAGGGAATACGTTGTCCTTAGGAACGATTATGGTATTCGTGGACTCCGTAGTCCAAACCTTTACGGGCAAACCCGTTTGTTGTTTAACTTTGAGACCATGATGTATTCGCCCCATTACATCTATGGCTTCAGGCCGGCTCTCTTTGTTTTTGCTGACTTTGGTATTGTTGGCAGTTCCGATAAGTTGCTTTATGCAAACCCCTTGTATAGTGGTTTTGGGTTGGGCCTTCGGTTAAAAAACGAAAGTTTGA
Organism: uncultured Bacteroidales bacterium; assembly: GCA_937926785.1. Lineage (GTDB taxonomy): Bacteria > Bacteroidota > Bacteroidia > Bacteroidales > Tenuifilaceae > Tenuifilum. Next base: position 11,416 of record CALBBQ010000050.1, read on the forward strand.
TATTTCCCACATTTCTTTTTCGTTTTGGGTACTATCCACGCTTGCCTTCTGATGCAGAGGTTGCCAGCTGGTTCATATCAACCGAGGCGCGCAGGAACTTTGAACAGTTTAGGGTGAAAGAACCCTATATTCTTCAGTTTGAGTAAATTCCGACTAACTGGCAAACTTTTAGAATAACTTTTTGTTTCTACATCACAAATGTTTGAAAAATGGAAAAAATTGTCTTGGTAACCGGAGGCACCGGTTACATTGGTTCATGGGTTGTAAAGGAGCTGCTAAATAAAGGATACAGGGTACGGGTGCCTGTTCGCAGTTTTAGCCGAAAGGAAAAATTTTCGCACCTTTTGGAATTGCCTAACTCAAGCAAGCAACTTGAGCTCTTTGAGGCCGATCTGCTTATCGATGGGTCTTTTGACAAAGCGGCCGAAGGAGTCGAGTTCATAATTCACATGGCTTCGCCTTTCACCCTTCGTTTTAACGACCCACGGCGCGATTTACTTGAGCCCGCCGTTAAGGGAACCCGCAATGTGCTGAATGCAGCTAGCAAATCGGACACGGTAAAACGGGTGGTTCTCACCTCGAGCGTGGCTGCTATTCACGGCGATAACATAGATATGAAGGAACTTGGACTAACCGAGTTTACCGAGGAACAGTTCAACACTACCAGCTCGCTTAGGCATCAACCTTACTCATACTCAAAAGTTGAAGCCGAAAAGGAGGCGTGGCGAATTCACTCGCTACAAAACCAGTGGGATTTAGTGGTAATAAATCCTGCTTTTGTTATGGGTCCCTCGCTTGCTGCAACCTCCAATTCCGAAAGCCTTCAATTAATGAAGGACCTTCTGTCAGGTAAGTATCGTTTTGGCGCGCCCAATCTTTACTTTGGATTTGTCGATGTGCGCGATGTGGCCAAGGCTCATATCCTGGCACTTGAAAATCCTTCGGCAAATGGACGTTACATAGTTGCCGAACGGGTGGCTAACTTCATGGAACTGGTTGCCATTATTAAAAGAAGCTATCCCGGACAGTATAAGCTACCGAATATGGTGGCACCCAAATGGCTTCTTTACTTGGTAAGCCCACTGTTTGGTCTAACACCGCGGTTTTTAGCCCGAAACGTGGGGCATCGGATTGCATTCAATTCAACCCGTAGCACGCAGGAACTAGGATTAGCATACATTCCGCTGGAGCAAACCATTGTTGATATGGTGAACCAGTTCAAGCAAAATTAAAAGCCGCAGTTTTCTCCTGAAGTCATAATTGGCTACCTTTGCGCATATGCGCAAAACTTTTTTGTACAGGATTAAGAATACCTTCAGTTTTACCAAGAATCTGGCAGCTGAGGTTGAGCGAGCTGGACTGGGCATTCTGCTTCGTGGCGCCGATGAGTATGCCATTCCCGGAACGGACTGCAGGAGCCGTTTCCAACTTGCTGCTGCGCTTGGAGCACGTTTGGTTTGCAAACCAACCTCGAACCATTTTGATGCGCTGGATGTTTTCCTGCACTCGAACCACGATTGGGTTTTTGGCTTCTTTGGTTACGATTTGAAAAACCAGACAGAGAATCTTAGCTCGAACAACCCCGATGGGGTGGGTTTCCCAGATATGTTTTTCTTTATCCCAAGGGTGCTGGTATTAGTTAATAACGGGATTGCCGATTTTCAGTTCTATCAGGATGAGGTGTCGCAAACAGAGATTGATAACCTGATTGCCAGGCTCGAGGATGAGTATGGCAGCCATTATTCGATAGAGGATCGTTTTACATTTCAATCCCATTATTCCTATTCCGATTACATTCAGACCGTAAAAGCTGTAAAGCAGCACATAGCCCGTGGCGATATTTATGAGATGAACCTATGCCAGGAGTTTTTTGCCATAAATGTTCAGCTATCACCCTGCGATACATTTAATAGGCTCTACGAGAAATCACCAACCCCTTTTGGTGCTTTTGTGAGGCTGACCGATAAGTTCTTGATATGCGCCAGTCCTGAACGTTACCTGCGCCGCGATGCAGAAATGCTTTTTAGCCAGCCCATTAAGGGAACTGCTCCACGCATGGATTCCCTGGAGGCCGATAGCAGAGAGGTGGAAAGGCTTAAAACCGATCCCAAGGAACGAGCCGAGAATGTTATGATTGTTGATTTAGTCCGTAACGATTTGTCCCGAATTGCAAGGCGTGGAAGCGTTAGGGTAAATGAACTTTTCGGCATATACACCTTTCCGCAGGTGCATCAGATGATCTCTACCGTTTCGTGCGAGTTGAATCCCGGGCTTCGCGCGGCTGACCCCTTCCGGGCAACGTTTCCCATGGGCTCAATGACCGGAGCCCCGAAGGTAAGGGCTATGCAGCTGATTGAGCAGTTTGAACGCTCCAGGCGTGGCTTATACTCTGGGGCTGTGGGATACTTTATGCCCAACGGCGATTTTGATTTTAACGTGGTTATTCGTAGCTTGCTCTACAATTCAACAAACAAGTATCTATCATTTACGGTTGGGGGTGCCATTACCTTCAACTCTCAGCCTGAGGCTGAGTACAGGGAGTGTATGGTAAAAGCAAAGGCTATACTGGAAACGCTTAACGCAACGATTGATGCTGCAGAGCAAATTGGTTGATTTTATACGCGAGCACCAAATGGCTACCGACCAGGATAAAATTCTGGTTGGCGTTAGCGGGGGTATCGATTCCATGGTGCTTTTGCACCTTCTGATGCGTTCCGGTTATAGCGTTGGCGTGGCACACTGCAACTTTAGCCTGCGTGGTCAGGAATCCGATGCCGATGAGCAGTTTGTCCGTTACCACTGCCTGATGAACGGCATACCCTTTCACTCCATCACTTTTGATACCCAACAGTATGCCCGGGAGAATAGCTTATCCATTCAGGTGGCTGCCCGTGAGCTCCGCTACGGGTATTTTGATGAGCTATGCAGGGAGCATAAGTATACCCGAATAGCCATTGCCCACAACCTGAACGATTCTGTAGAAACGGTTCTGCTTAACCTAATCCGTGGAACCGGACTAAAAGGGCTAACCGGAATAAAACCCGTAAACGGCAACATCATTCGCCCGCTGCTGTTTGCAACCCGCACACAGATTGAGGAGTACGCTCAAAACCACAGTATATCCTTCAGAGACGATTCCAGCAATGCCACTACAAAGTATAAACGGAATTTTGTTAGGCATAGGATCATGCCTTTACTCAGGGAGCTAAACCCATCGGTTGACATTTCCATATACCAAACTGCCCAACACCTAACTGAAGCACAAATCCTAGTGGAGCGGGAACTTGCCAAGATTCGTGAGAACCTGGTGAGAGAGGAGAACGAGAGGATTGTCATAGATGCCGATAGGCTCATGAATGAACCTGTGGCTCATATCTTTCTGGTCGAATTTCTGTTGGCCCATCGGTTTACACCGGAAATGGCCGGTCAGGTTTACAATCTTTTAAACTCATCGGTAGGGAGTAGGGTGGAATCTGAAACACACGTGGTTTACCGCGACAGAAACACACTGATACTCCAGCAAAAGCAGCTGCACAGGGTCGAATCCGCTCGGATTGATGTTACCACAGCGCAAATTGTTAAACCCCTGAAGCTTAGCTTCAGTGTTGAGGAGTTTTCGTTAGGTGAAAAAGTAGAAAAGAGCCCGGCTACAGCCACACTCGATTTTGAAAAACTCGTTTTTCCGCTCACCGTAAGGCCATGGGAACCCGGCGATAGGTTCATTCCTTTCGGAATGAACGGTTTTAGAAAGGTAAGCGATTTCCTGGTAGATTGCAAGGTGCCCCTTGCCGACAAGCAAAAGGTTTACGTGCTAACCTCAGGTAAAGATATTGTCTGGGTTATTGGTCACCGAATTGATAACCGCTTCAGGGTGGGTGAGGGCACGGTAAAAGTTTTCAGGGCCATACTGCAGGGGTAGTATCCGTTTTTTACCTTTTGGGGCACAGCACTGATTAACCATGGCTTAAGAGAAGGAAAAGTTAATAACTTTGTCTTATGAGCCATATAAAATTTAGCAAGATAAGCGATTACAAGATTATAAAAGTTCTTCAACATTTTTGTGCCGACGTGGATGCAACGACAACCACCTATCTGTTAGGAATCACTCGTAATAAGGTAAATCGGCTGTACCGATTGGTTCAAGAGGTTTCTGCCGCTCGAGGGTAGAGCACCTTCAGGCAATACTGCCGACCAAAGAGGTGGAGTTTGTTGAGGCGTACTTCGGGTCAAGGCCGCTGGGGTGAAGGTCAGCATTCACATAGGGGTAGGGGTACTTGTAAACGTTTGGTTTTTTTGGATCTTCGAGCTTAGCGGTGAGGTTTACCCCGAACTCGTAAAAGTGTTTAAGTTGTTACAGTTATTCTTTTACTCAACCTTGCCAGTTACTCTGGCTTTACAGAGAATGATGCTTAAAAAAGCATTGCGTTGGATTGAGGGTTTTCATACCATCAACTCCAATCGTAAGGCTGATCCAATAATTTTTATTTTCTCTTTAATATTACGAGGTAGTTTATTAATCCACTTAATATTGCAAAAAAGAAAAAAGTTTGGATTATAGAATAATTATAGAATAATCTTAGGGTCACAGCCCCAATTATACCACCAACAAGAGGAGGGATTATTATTCTATATATTTTTCTTTTATTTGACATTATGATTCCATAATTGGTAAACTGCATTGCCAACAGAACTTCCAACACCAGAAGCTAAAGTTGCAACACCTACTGCTTTACAACCTATAGGGACAAATTGCTGCAACACCGCTGGTAGAAGCACCTGTTGTTGTACCTGCAAAATCTGATTAAAAAAATGATTGTTTACTTTTTCAATTTTCATCATAATTATTTCTGTTGCTTTTTTATTTAATGCCGATTTTCACTTTCACATACTCGGCTTTGGTTGGTCAATCCGTCAGTGCAAGCCAACGGTTTGCGGCTACAAGAAGTTGGCGATTTCGAAGTACTAAACTGTCTGCCACCACTGAACTTGATACGAAGCACAAAGCTTCATTTAACCACTGAACAGCCAATTTCTTGTAGGTGCTGTTATAGGCTGCACTTCTTTCCATTAGCTTATTGATTGTAGTGTTTGTTTTTCAATTGTCAA
>CALBBQ010000051.1 GCA_937926785.1 uncultured Bacteroidales bacterium
TCAGATTCAAAATTCAAGATTCAAGATTTCAGATTCAAGATTCAAAATTTCAGATTCAAGATTCAAGATTCAAAATTTCAGATTCAAGACCTGTACGGCTCTGCCGGATTCAAGAGTTTGTCAGGTTGCGATGGGTTCAAGAGTTACTTTCAATACAAAATCAGTGTTTTACTTCACTGCTCCTAATGTAATGAATAAAGTAGGGCAAAACACCCATTACCCCAAAGAAAGCGGGTTCAAAAGGCGAATTGGCACTGAAAAAAGAGTAAAAGAACGAAATGGCATAAACTACACCCAGTAACCAGTACTCCTTACGGTAAACGTAGTACAAATATACCGTTCGTGTAAAGAACCAGATATAAAGGATTAGACCAATCAACCCGGAGTAAAGTAAAACCGATAGGAACGGGTTATGCGGGTAGTCGTAGTCTCGCATGGGGTCTTCGGGGTGAAACTTGCGGGCAAACCTAATGGTATATCCAAACCCGCTCCCAAACAGCCTTTGAGCAAAGGAGTACTCATTTTTAAATAAGTACCACGCATACCTCCATCGATCCACACGTGGGCCGGCAAAGTGGTCGTTGGCCATGCTGAGCTCAAAGCTATCGGGGATACTATCATTACCTGCGTTCGATTCAAAAAATGAAAACCCGGCCAGAAACGAGCTGCTTTTTGAATCTATCGTAGCTGTTTTGGCTGGTTTAACAACCAGCTGCGGGTAGGCAAAGGTGATATACCCGGTTAACGTGCTAAAATCGGTTACCCCTTTTTGGCTAAACAGATACACCCCGCTTGCCCTTCCGTTTTCGGTTGCCACTGCTTTTGCCTCCAAAAAAACCCATTGGCCCCTGGTGCTTAAATTATACCTGGAAACGGTTTGCCCTTTAAGCTTACCCCTTAACTCCAATCTGGCCTCGCTACCATTAAAATCGGGCGAAACGTAACAGTAAACCGAAGCAAAAACCGAGTCGCCTGCATTTGCCATTACACTCCAATACTCGGTAGTGGAGTGATACTGATCCTTCCACTGCCTACCCTCGGTTTTATTCGTATATCTTGCCCCGGCCACACCGGCAGGAACAATGCCGGAGTTGCTCCCAACCAAGGGATACTCGCGTTCAAAGGTGCTCGATGTGTAGGTCTCGGGATCGCGCGGATCGTTATTCATCACTTTAAACGTAGGCGATGCAAATATTACATAGCCCCTAAGAGTTGAAAAGTCCTTTGAGATGGGGTTTTCAAAATATGTAGTAGAATAAAAATCCTCGCCCGGTTCACCCCAGTTGTTTATGGTTAACTTTTGCCAGGTACCCTTTCTACTCAAATCGTAGTACGATGCCGAGTAGCCACCCAACACCTTGCTGCTTGCCCCAAGTCTCAACTTTTCGCCCGAAAAATCATTTGAAGCATATACATAAATGGATGATTTAACCCGTTGATTGGGTTTGAGTTTGATCTTTCGTAACGGATTAACATTATACGATTTTTCGCTGTAAACCAGAGGTTGTGTTTCCCTGTTAACAAGCAATCCAACGCTATTTCGGGGAATAATACGTACATTTTCTCCTGTTAACGGGTAAACCCGTTTAAAGTTTGACCCGGCCCAGGTAAGAGGCTCATTTGGGTCGAAGGTAAGAAGCTGCTCCTGAGGGTAAGCAAACGACACATATCCACGGATTGAATCGGAAGGAGAATAAACTTTTTTTCGGAAGCCAATGTCAACCCAGCTGTCGCCCTCAAAAACGGTGAAGGATAGATATAGCTTTTGCCAGGTTCCTTTGCGTTTCAAATCGTAGTTATTTTTGTAGAATCCAAATATCCTCCCACCTGCGTTCAGGTAAACCTCATCGCCATTAAAATCGGGCGAAACGTAGGCGTAAATGGTTGGCACAACTCTTTTGTTCTCACCCTGCTTATACCTGAAAAGCCCAGCAGCATAGTACCACAGGCTATCCTTCTCCCTGTATCGGATATCGCTTTTCAGGGGTAAAAGAGCCTTAGCCCCTTTAGGAACGATATGGCTATTTTCTCCCGGTAGGCTATCAACCTCAATAAACTGAGAATTTGCCCACGATAGTGGTTCTTTGGGGTCATACTCTAATTGCCTAATTTCAGGGTAGGCAAACACTACATGACCCTTAAGCTGGTTAAATGTGGAATCGTTCTGTCGACAAACATACAGGTAAACCTTATAGTCTCCGCTATCGGCATAAATGGTGGTTTGCAGCCTTTGCCAGGTTCCTTTCCGGCCTAAATCGTAGTACCAGTTTCTTATCCCCTTAACGTTACCATTAGTACTTACACGCACCCACGAACCATCAAAATCGGGCGAAACGTAACAGTACAGGGTGGCCAGGTAACGTTTCCCTTTTTCCACCGAACCCTCGAACAGCTTGGAGTAGTAGTAGGCGTTACCATCCCAGGTACTCATATGATTCCCCCGGCCTACCAAAGCCCCCCGGGCATCAGCTGGTATTCCGGTTAACCCCAATCCTTTCAGGTCAGCTACCAGCTGGTAGTTGCCGGCAGCCCAGCCGGTGTAGGGGTAGCGGGAGTCGAAACCGGTTGCCCAGATTCCTTTAGCCACATCATTGTAATCGGTATTCCCCTTAAAAATGGATTCGGCACTCATTACCTGCCAGTTCACATACATGTTAACCTCCTGGTAATTGAAAGCTGACTCGGCAAGCCAACGGTTGCGGGTTAGCGAATCGACCCCGAACAATGAGTAGTACCAGCCCGCAAACCCCATGAACATAGATAGCAAAAAAAACCAGCTGTTTCGCAAGAAGCTTCGAAAAGCTTCTTTTCGGACAAACACCGATACAAGGGCAGTGCCTGCAACGGCAAGGTACAACAGCATGGCGATGATCAACCCCCTGCGCGATGTTGCCAGAAGGGCGCTGAACGACAGCACTACAAGCATAACCTGAAAAAACAGCGAGAGGTTCCATTTCAGCTTACTGAACAGGTTCGGGAGAATAAACACTATACCGGTTACAGCAATCAGGGTGTAGAAATTATCATCAACCGAAAGCGAGGTACCCTGTGGGTAGTTTAACCCCGATGGTTCCAAAAAGCCGAACCTTATCCCTTTAAGCTGCAGGTATAGCTTGATTACTCCGGCCAACGAGGCTATAACACTTGCAAAAATAACCTGCCATTGGAATAGTTTAATCGTTTTTCGCCAACCCTCGCCATCCAAACCCACCAAAACCAGCGAAGCTGTAAATATGGCAAAAAACATAAGGTTTACCGTATCGCGGAAAAGCATCTGCGGTCGTAGAGGGGTTTGCAGGTAGGCAAGCACGTAAAACAGCAAGAGTGCCAATGGCAGCCAGAAGTGCTTTGCTGCTACCTTTAAATGCGATAAATCGGGTTTGCTGCTGATGAATTGGATAAATGCGACAACAGCCCATACCCCAACCATGGGGAATAGCAGGTACTTAACGTACTGTGGCAATGCCAACCGAAGCAGGAAAAGGGTTAGAATTACGGAAATAATATAAGGTTGAAACTTTTTCAACATCAAAATCTAAATAAGAAATGACTACTCTATTCCAAAAATCTTTTCAAGTTGAACTTTTATTCTCTCTTTTTCATGATCGGTTAAATTGGAACCCGATGGTAAACACAAACCATTTTCGAATGCGTATTCCGAAAAACCACTTGTATATGATGGAGCTCCAGAAAATACGGGCTGAAGATGCATGGGCTTCCATAAAGGGCGCGATTCAATATTATCTTTTTCTAGACCTATACGTACATCCTC
>CALBBQ010000052.1 GCA_937926785.1 uncultured Bacteroidales bacterium
ACATTGGCAATGGTAAAGGTTTTTCCCGAACCGGTAACTCCAAGCAGGGTTTGGTACCTTTCGCCACGAAGAATACCGTTTGTGAGCTGCTCAATGGCCTCGGGCTGATCGCCCGCAGGCTTAAAATCCGATATCAGGTTGAACTCCATATTCTGCAAATGTATAAAAAGAATAAGGGAACCCAAGGGCTCCCTCTGCTGAAAGTTGGTAACGGTTTTTTAATTCTCGGTGTAGCTTTTCTTGGGGGAATAGGTTGAAGCGGTTGAAAGGTGCCTATCCATGATAACCAAAAGCTGGAATGCATCAATCGGTTTAGATACATAATCGATACAACCGGCAGTTATGCACTTCTCCTTATCGCCAGCCATCACACACGCGGTTTGTGCAATAATCGGAACCTGTGGATCTATCTCATGAATTATCCTTGCGGCTTCTATTCCGCTCATCCCTTCCATTTTAACATCCATAAGGATCAAATCTACCTTTTGGTAGCTCATGAAAACATCAACGGCTTGTTGCCCATTGGTTGCATATAAAAGCTTTGCACCAGTTCTGCTTAACAATGTGGTTAGTAGAATGGTACTTGGCTTGTCATCTTCAACTATCAGGATGTGCTTACCCGTCCAGTTAAACCTGTCGATATCGGTCATGGTGTTGCAAAATTTAAGGCAATTTAAAGCTATAAAATTTACGCTGTCATGCTAAAATTGCATTAATATATGAAATGAACTGCTGAGCTTACGAAATGTTGCATTATGGCTATGAAATGGTTGCCTAAGGAGTTAATTAGTGAAAAGTGAAATGAGATAAGCGTTAAACGTGAGCCGAAAGTTTTGAGTCCAGAAATCTTTTAGAGTTTTTGAGGAGTGAATTTACTGAATGGTTAGTCAACGGTGATACCGGCATGTCTTCGGCAAAACAATCTTGGAAACGTGAAAAAATCTATCGATTCTCTAAAACTTTAAGATGTTGGGGTGAACCTGTAATTTTGAATATCATGTTATCCTTTTGTACCACACAGATTTTGTTACGCCTATCTATACGGGTTAAATACTTCAGGTTAATAATTGCGGAACGGCTAATTCTATAAAAAGATAGGTTTTCAAGCATTTGCTCAATCTCTTTGAGCGAAACCGAGACAACTTCATCTTTCCGGGAGCAGAGGTGTAAAACGGTATAGCTGCCGCTAGCTTCGCACCAAATGATATCATCAGGATCAACAAACAGTACCCCATTACGCATGTTAAACTTTAACTTCTGGAATTCAGCAAGCTGATCAAACAGCTTATCGACTTTTGCATGTACTGAGCGCTTATCAGTACTATTCTTAATCGCTTTGTAACGGTTAATGGTATAATTAAGTTCTTCAATATCGATGGGTTTCAGCAGGTAGTCGAATGCGGCATGTTTTATTGCTTTAATGGCGAATTGGTTATAAGCAGTTACAAATATGATGGTTGGGCTATAATCGGTTTTACGGAGCTTCTCAACCAAGTCAAATCCCGATCCTTCGGGCATTTCGATATCAAGGAACACTATTTCCGGGTCATGCTTTACAATTGAATCGAATGCCTCAGTAATGTTTGAGCATTTGTCCAGTACCTTTACATTGTTAATGGATTTGAGCAAAAGCTCAAGCATATCCCTGGAATTCGGTTCATCATCTACAATTATTATCCTTATTGGCTCATCCATTAATTCAAGGTTGAGAAGAAAGGCTTTTCTTAAAAATTTTTTGTAACTTGGGCACTTATACTCAAAGATATAAAAACTTTTTAAATAAAATCAAACAGCTTTTATTGTTGGTTGTGAAAAATAATTTTGTTCGAACCCTTTTATCGTATTCCATGCTCGCGATTTCTGGCATTGGAGTAACATATATTTTGCAAGGGAAGATGCTCTTTTGGCCTACCTTCGTTCTAATTCTGCTCTATAACTGGCCCCTTGAAAAAAGAGTTTACCATAAACGGTATTTGTTAGCTATAGCAATTACAGCGATCATAGCATACCTCTTCTTTAGAAAATTTTTATCCTTTGGATTAATCCCATTCGTTTTTGATACCATAATTCTATCTGTAGTTTTTTTCCTTTTCAAACAGTTCCTATCCCCAATTATTCCTCAAGATTTAAAGTCATTATACATCCGGATAGCCCTTTTGTTTGCTGCGCTTTTTGCCACTGGTTACCTGACAAATCTTCTTTTGAGTGATTCAAATACTTTAGAAGCTTTTGGGAGAACACTAAAACAGCTATCATTTAGCTTCTTCCTACTGTTTGCTGTTACCCCATTGCTTTTAGTTTTTAAAATCAAATTGATAGAGGAAAAGGTAAATATACCCAAACTCATTCTTGTGTTTTTAGCCCTCATGTTATGTTTTTTGGGTTACTTCTGGGTTAAAAACCTGTTCTTAACCTTATCTGCATTAGTTTTCGGTTTTTACATTCTGCTGCTAAGCCCTATCAAACAAGGAGCTGCATCTGCCATAATCAGCAGCATGGGTTTTATCATTATTTCTCTATTTGTAAACAGGGATCAACCCGATTCAACCGTTCACGATACTTATTTATCGGCCTTTATCGCGATGATGTATTTCGCCCTGCTTGCGAACCGGAATTTGATGCAAAATACCATCAGCTGCCTGAAACTTGAAAAAGAAAAAGTTGAGGATGAGGTTAAGCGACAGGTAGCATTCTATGCCGAACTGAATGACAGGCTAATTAAGGAAACTGAACGCATCGCTACGGTTGAGAACGAATTGAGAAGGAGCCAGACTTTGCTGATTGAATCGCAAAACATAGTTCGAATGGCTAGCTGGGAGTACGATTTTGAATCGGAAACAATCAGGTGGTCCGAAAATGCAGAAGAACTTATTGGAATTACCCCATCCCAGCTGAACGGCTTAAGCTTACAATCCTTTTTGGAAAAAGTACACCCCAATGATCGTACTTCCTTTCCTGATGTTTTGACAGGGTTGCAGAAAAACGAATCTTTTACATCGGAAATCAGGCTAAAAGTAAACGACCAGTACCAATATTTTAACTTTTCGGGGAAGAAAATCGATGATAATAACGGAAGCAAGAGAGCTGTGGGTGTAGCTGCAAATGTGAATGAAATCAAACTAAATCAGCTGGCAACAAAGGAAAAAGAGGGGCTTTACGAAACCCTATTTCTGTCTAATATCGATCCCATCGCAGTGATTAGCCTGCCTGAGAAACTGATTACGGATGTAAATCCCGCATTTGAACGTGTATATGGCTGGAAAAAAGATGAAATTGTAGGTAAACCATACCTGGTTATCACGGCACAGGAAATTGATGCTATTCAGGAACTTGACATTGCATTCCGTTCGGATTTTTACCGCATTCCTGCCAGACTACACCAAAAGAAAAATGGCGAGGAATTCTACGTGGAAGGTTCGATGGCCAGGATAAATCTGGCAGAAAAGAATTTAATCTTCGTGAACCTGAAGGATATAACGGCTCGTCGGAATGCCGAAATGCAGCTTGCCGAACGGGAGTACAAGTACCGTCTGTTCTTTGAGTCTAACCTGATTGGGATGGCCGAGGTTTCGGTTTACAAGGAATGGATTACCTTTAATACCCGGTTAGCCAACATACTTGGTTATAAACCTGATGAGTTGAAGTATTTAACCTGGGACTCCATAACTCACCCCGACGATTTGACATATGAAAACAAGCTTCTGTGGGAGCTAATCCAGCGAAAGGTGGAAAGCTATACCATTGAGAAAAGATTCATTAAAAGCGACAAAACCACGGTTTACTGTAACGTCTCGGTAAAGGCAGTAAAATCGCCTCAGGGTTCGGTTACCCACATGGTTATGATGGTTGAGGATATCAGCCAGCGAAAGAAAGCCGAACAGCTTCTTTTGGAAAGCCAGAAAAAGTTGCAGAAAGCCCAGGAAATAGCAAAGTTGGGCATTTGCAGAATTGTGCAGGATTCATTGTACATTGAGCTTTCCGACGAGGCAACTGAGATTCTGGGCTGGAATGCCGATGATAGGCCCTTTTACCTTGATCAGTTCATCCAAGCAATACCTCAACCCTACAATGAGATGCTAGTGAACTCCCTAAAAAGGATTCAACAAAGTATTGTTTCTGAAGAAAAACTTGAGGCTGCATTCGTTCGACCCACCGGTGAGCAAATCTTTTTATCCGTAAATCTGGGTAAGAATATCGATCCATCAAATCAGCAGCAGGACCTCATCCTAACCTTTATCGATATAACCCTCTCAAAAAAAGCAGAAATTGCGCTGAAAGAAGCCAACATACTGAAAGACCAGCTCTTCTCCGTAATTGCCCACGACCTGAGGGGCCCCCTCGGGAGTGTAAATCAACTTTTAGAACTCTACATAACAGATTTTGAGAAGTTTGAGCCAAACTCCCAGCTCGAAATGGCCGGGTTAATGTCTAAAACTTTGAAAGAAAGCCTGAATCTGCTCGAAAACCTTTTAGAATGGGCACGAAGTCAACGCACAGAGCCAACATTCGAATTTACGAATATCAAAAAGGAGCTGGATGAAACCATTGATTTTCTCTCGTCACAACTGAACTCTAAGGGCATTTCTGTTAACCTTGATATCCCGGATAGCTGCCAGGTACTTGCAGATAAACGCATGTTGAAAACCATAGCCAGAAATCTCATCTCAAATGCCATCAAATACTCACACGCGGGAGGAACCATTACGGTTCAGTGTCATTTTGAGAATGGTAACATCGTACTAGATTTTATTGATAATGGAATTGGCATGAGTGCCGACACAGTATCGAGGATTCTCGATGAACGCGATGTATTCAGCACTCCCGGCACCAGCGATGAAAAAGGTACAGGTTTAGGGCTGAAGCTTGTTACTCAGTTTGTAAGGAAAAATAACGGCTCCCTTGAGATCCAAAGCAAACCGGGTAAAGGCACTACGTTCAGGATTAGATTTCCCGTACCTAATATTAACAGGGAGTTACACACAAAATAGATGTCAGAAAATTATAAAAGAGATCAGAAAAACAAATCTACCAGCTGTTTGCCGAATAATTTTCCACAATCTACACATGCCCACCTATCATCTTTTAAGCTTTACTCTTTATCTTATATCTTTTAACCTTTAATCCGGCAAATCCGGACAAATCTTAAATCTGAAATCTTGAATCTGAAATCTTGAATCTGAAATCTTGAATCTGAAATCTTGAATCTGAAATCTTGAATCTTCGAAACTTCTTCACCTTGGCACATTGAATAAAATGATTAGCTTTGCAGCAGAAAATCAAGCTAAAAAACAAATCGAACTATGAAATTTTTCATTGACACCGCAAACCTCGATCAGATTCGTGAGGCAAATGATCTTGGCGTACTCGATGGGGTTACCACCAACCCCTCGCTCATGGCAAAAGAGAATATTCGCGGAGCTGAGAATGTTAAAAAACACTACGTTGACATCTGTAACATCGTTAAAGGCGATGTTAGCGCCGAGGTTATAGCCACCGATTACGAGGGGATGATCCGTGAGGGAAAAGAGCTGGCTGCCCTACATCCACAAATCGTTGTTAAGGTTCCTTGCACAAAAGATGGCATCAAAGCCATCAAATACTTTACCGACCATGGTATCCGAACCAACTGCACCCTTGTTTTCTCTGTTGGCCAGGCATTGCTTGCTGCCAAAGCAGGAGCCACCTACGTTTCACCTTTTATTGGCAGGCTCGACGATGTATCAACCGATGGCGTTGAGCTGATCCGCCAGATAGTTGATGTTTACAACTACTACGAGTTCGGCACCCAGGTTCTTGCAGCCTCAATCCGTCATACCATGCACATCATCCAGTGCCTCGAGGCCGGAGCCGATGTGGCCACCTGTCCGCTAAACGCTATTCTGGGATTACTAAACCACCCGCTTACCGATATCGGATTACAAAAGTTTTTAGATGATTACAAAAAGGTAAACGGATAAATGGCCGAATGCCTATACATAGAAATGCACCCCCAGAACCCCAACCCGCGGGACTTAGACCGTGTGGTTGCGGTTCTGCAAAGGGGGGGTGTTATTATTTACCCAACCGATACTGTTTATGGTATTGGTTGCGACATAACCCATGCTAAAGCAGTGGAACGAGTAATGCGCCTTAAAGGACTTAAGCCCAAGGATGCACACTTCTCTTTCATCTGCAAGGACCTGAGCAATATTGCCGAATATGCTAAGGTTAGCAACCCAACCTTTAAGCTGATGAAGAAGAACCTCCCGGGGCCATTCACTTTCATTCTGCCCGGTTTGCATAAAGTACCCGATTACTTCCTGAGCAAGCGTAAAACCGTAGGTATCCGGATTCCTAATCACAGAATTCCGCAGGAAATTGTGAACCGGCTTGGAAACCCCATTCTAACCACATCGCTGAAAGACGACGATGAACTTGTAGAATACACCACCGACCCCCAGGTAATTTATGAAAACTACAAGCATCTGGTTGATGCGGTGATTGACGCCGGAGCAGGAGGAAACATCCCCTCAACCATAGTTGATTGCTCCGACGACGAACCTGTAATTATCCGTCAAGGTTTAGGAGAGTTGATCCTTTAGCTATGAGCACGTTTACACTAGCCATTCTTGCCGGAGGAAAATCGAGCCGACTGGGGGGCATTGATAAAGCATTCATAAAGGTTGATGGAATTCCCCTTATCCAAAGAATTTTCAACACTCTTAGCGATTCGGCTTCGGAGGTTCTCGTTATTTCGAATAGCAGCTCATCTTACCCGGTAAAGGCACGCCTGGTTAATGATATACTTAAAGATTGCGGCCCACTGGGTGGAATACATAGCGCCCTATCGCACTCGTCGCATTCAAACGTTTTTGTTGTTTCTGTGGATTTGCCCTTTGCAAGCAAAAGCATATTTATTGAACTTAAAAAACATCATTTTCAGGGAAAAGCCCAAATCACCATTCCGCGTCACGATGGATTGATTGAACCGCTTTATGGCTTTTACAGCAAATCCTTAACCCAAAAAATAGAATTGATACTGGCCGATGGAAAGGGACATCCGATAACTGAGCTTCTTAACCATTCCGATACCCACTACCTCGACCTACCCGATAACTTCCTAACCCGTATGAGCTTTTACAACGTCAACACCCCTGACGATTTGAAAGCACTCGAACTGTAGTTAGAACTAAACCCAATACTTTTACTGGTTCTCAACCGTTTGCGTTAAAATTTGTTGAAATAGATGTCATCGCTTTAACGTATTTCTCAATTTTCCGTACCTTTGTTTTGATAAAATAACCACTCAAACAACACAATAACTAACTTCAGTAAGCTATGGCAAAAATTAAAGTTGCAATCAACGGGTTTGGGCGAATTGGCCGCAATGTGTTCAAGATTGCGCTGGAACGTCCGGAATTGGAAGTAGTTGGTATAAACGACCTTACCGATACCAAAACTTTGGCTCACCTGCTCAAGTACGACTCCACCCAGGGTCGCTACGAGGGAAAGGTAGAGTTTGATGCCGAAAACCTCATTGTAAATGGGAAGAAGTATAGGGTTACTGCCGAAAAGTCGCCCGTGAACATTAAATGGACCGAGACTCCCGATGTGGTAATTGAATCAACCGGCATTTTTACCAAGCGCGAGAGCGAAAAGGGTGGCTACGGCGACCACATTAAAAATGGCGCCAAGAAGGTTATCCTTTGCGTTCCTGCTAAGGACGAGATTGACCGTATGATTGTTCTGGGTGTAAACGATAAAGACTTACAACCTACCGACCAGTGCGTTTCCAACGCCAGCTGCACCACCAACTGCCTTGCTCCGGTAGTAAAAGTTCTGCATGAGGCCTTTGGTGTTGAGCGCGGTTTCATGAACACCATCCACTCCTACACCAACGACCAGCGCATACTTGATGCTCCGCACAGCGATTTACGCCGTGCCCGCTCAGCTGCTGTTTCGCAGATACCTACCACCACTGGTGCAGCTAAAGCTGTGGGTAAGGTTATTCCTGAACTCAAAGGAAAACTCGATGGTCTTGCCGTTCGTGTTCCAACCCCAACCGGCTCGTTAGTGGATTTTGTGGCAATTCTGAAGAAGGAAGCCACCAAGGAAGAAATCAATGCAGCCATGAAGAAAGCTGCCGAAGGTCCTCTCAAGGGTATCCTGGAGTACACTGAGGATCCAATCGTTTCGGCTGACGTAATTCACAACCCTCACTCTTCCATCTTCGATGCACAGAGCACCATGGTTAACGGCAATATGGTTAAGGTTCTGGCTTGGTACGATAACGAGTGGGGTTACTCAAACCGCGTGGTTGACCTTATCCACAAGCTATTCTAAGGGTTCCTATTGCATGGCCTTGTTAACAGGAAAGCCGCCCGAAGGCGGCTTTCCTTGTTTATAGGGTTCTTGCATGGCTAAAAAAGAGAACTTTGCCCACGAATTCATTCATGAGTACTGGTAAAATGGCTCCCGACTTGGAAATGGTTTAAACCATTTCCACACTCCTTCTGCCCAACCCCTCTCCCACGACTAAAGTCGTGGGCTATACACAGAGTGTAAATCATAAATGTTTCTCCTGATTGTCAAATTCCTAATACATCCTACACTGCTCACTTTTCAACACCCCAAACAAAGATTTTATCAACAAAATTTGCATAAGAAAAAAATATTGTGTTATTTTTAAAAAAAATTTCAATTGTTTGAGACTAAATTTTTTAAACACTATTTACTAACTTAACACTTACAGCTATGAGAAAACTATTTTACGCAGCAGCGCTAATGCTTCTTAGCCAGGCTGGCTTTGGGCAAGCGGTAAACGACCAGGCCATAATTCCTGTGTCCGTTACTTTAAACTCTATTCTTCGATTGACAGTTGTTTCCGGAGGTAATATTGATTTTGTTGTAAACACGATTGGTCAATACACTTCAGGTATAAACAATGGTGGTGGTGATGCCCGTTATCAAACAAACTTCACCGTTTCTGCATCGCAGGACTTTGATGTTACCATACGTGCAGAAGATGCAACCTTTCTGGGGCAAGACAATGTAGCAAATACAATGCCTCTCAACAATGTTGGATTGGATTTAACGGAGTCTGGTTCTGGAGTAGACCCAACCAACTGGGCTTTACCCACAGCAGTTTTAGCACTAACAAATGGTGCTCAAAACATCGTAACTGGAGTAACAGGTGCTGCTGCCGGTGGAGCCGATAAAAACAACTTTACCATTCGTTGGCGTTTGGGTACAGCAGAAGGAGCAATGAATGCTTCTACGCTTCTTGCACAAAGCTTAACCCCGGATAGGTATATTACCAACGTATTTCTGGAACTAGTTCCAAAATAGTAGGATAGGGCTCTGCCCTATCCCTTTTTCATAACAAATTGCTGGTAATGACCTGTTTGAGGTTTCTCTTTAAGAGTAAAATTTTATTATACAAAGTTTTACTGGTATTCTCTATCATTTTTTTAAATAAAGCATCTGCTCAGAATATTACAAAAAGAATTTGGGTAAGTTCCGGGGGGTCCGTTTCATTTAGTTTTAAATCTCTGACTGAATATTCGTCAGGAAAAACCCTAAATAACTGGACCCGAATGAATATGAATTATAGGGATACCTCAGATACAGGAGGCGACGGAACTACAATTGGATGGAGAATTCTGGTTAGGGCTGCCGCAGCCACCATTCAATCCGATGGGGCTGCACCTGATTTACCTTTATCTACCATTCAAATTAAACCAACAACCTTAATAGCAGGCACCACAGTTAATAATATCACGCTATCTAGCGCCGATCAAATTATTGTAGAGGGAGGCGATCCTGGCTCATTGCCAGTTACAGGTGAGATTGTGATTACCTATGAATGCGGTACTGCTACACCATTACTTGGGAAACAGCCCGATTATTACTTTGTGGACCTAATTTTCACGCTTGTAGAAGTAAATCCCTAATTCTTATAATGGGAAAGTTTACTAAAATAATACTGCTTTTAATATTGTTTTTAACCTCTTATGGTTCAAGAGGTCAGTACCTGTTTTTTAATACTAATGAACCACCCAAAATCGACATTAAGTTTGTAAAGCATAGCGTTGAGGCATCTAAAGGAAAAACTATATTCAACGTTGTTAAAATTATTAACCAATCAGCTCAACCCCAAACTTTTACTTTCCAGATAACAGTACCCTCAGGATGGCAATTGCTGGGTTCTGAAAAGCAAGAGTTAACCCTATCGCCATTGGATTCAACAATGATACCCGTCAGAGTTGCCGTTAGCGAGAATGTTCGTGGAGATATTGGTTATTCAATAATTGCGGCAGTTAGCGATTCCAGAGGTAATTTAATTAAGAATGAGTATAGCTTTGTTAAGGTTCCCCGAGAGGTTGACCTTAAAGTTAAGTTCTTAACCCGCTTTGAATATCTTGACCAGCAAACAGGTTATGCTCCAATTAAGGTAAAAGTTGAAAATCGTGGAAACCGCGAAGAACTTGTTAGCCTTAACCTAGAAGCGGACAACTATCTGGGAATAGGGACTGCTCGCCTAAAAAACTTTATTCAAGATGTTAATATACCCCCCTATACAGATTCTACGCTCACTTTTGATATTTATTTAGACAAGCAAATAGAAACATCCCGCGATCTTTTTAGAATTGATGTCCAAGCAAAAACTATTGATAGCACATATCATTCCATAAGCTGGTTAAAAAATCTTTCCTACACCTACTCCAACTATATCCCGGAATCCAGGAGGTTAATTGTTGCGGAACTATTCGCCCGCGGGTTATTTTCAAATTATGCAAAACCTGCTTATGCATCCATCATTCAGGGTAATATCCTTTTAAGAAAACAACGTGAGGTTTACTTTTTTTACAATAACGATAACACCACACCGGCAGAAAATCTATACCGTTACAATCGTATGTGGCTGGGATTCAGAGATTCTAAATATTTTTTCCAATTAGGAGATATTAATAAAAGCATTGAAAGTAGCCTGTACGGACGTGGAGCTAATGCAGGTATTAGTATTAAAAAATTTAAGTTTGAAGCCACAGCCACCCAAAGGGTTATTAACCCACAGAATAATTTTGGCGCTGAATTTGAAGTATCTCCCACTCAGAATTTTGGTTTCAAACTTGGTGGAGTTTATACTGAATCGTTGAAAGAAATTTTTACGTCAAGAATTGGCATTCTCGGCCTTAGGTTTGCTCCCATTAAAAATTTAAGATTCGGATATGAACTTGCCTATAATCAAGTCAATTTTGGCAATGCTAATGATACAATATTCACCAAGGAGGCATTAGGAAACACGGCATATGTAAATTATAATACCCGTAAAATCAGTTTTTCAAGCAGGTTAAAATCAGGACAGAGATTCTTGAATTCGAGCTACAACGGACGCTCTGAACTTATGTCTCAGTTTGTTTACAACATAAACGATAAGAATAATCTTCAGTACTACATCATTGATAATCGTAACAAACCAGGCGACTTTAGATCGTACAATATAACTCTTCAACCTTTCACAAATTTTCACAAGCAGCTGGTTACCTGGGGATATTTCCCCAATAAACGTGTACATTTCTTTACAGGACCCGGCTTTGAATTTAATTCTTCGGATATTTTCCCGGTAATCAAAAGAGGTGAAGATTATTTTTCAACTTTAGTTTACAATTATAATCTAGGATTTCGATTTAAAGGCGAAAAGCCTGGTAGCTCATTAACGGCACAAATTTTCACAGGTTTCGTAAATGTAGGTCATAAACCCGTGCATTTTGTAGATTCAACTTTTAGCATTCCTGATACAAGAGCCAAATTTAATTACCAGTACTTTTCATTAAATTTAAGGCAGC
Source organism: uncultured Bacteroidales bacterium (assembly GCA_937926785.1). Classification (GTDB taxonomy): domain Bacteria; phylum Bacteroidota; class Bacteroidia; order Bacteroidales; family Tenuifilaceae; genus Tenuifilum. The sequence continues at coordinate 11,829 of CALBBQ010000052.1, forward strand.
CTCGTTGGGGATTTCAAGCTATGTACACCAATGGTCCGCGTTCAATCTACGAACAGTTTAGCTGGTATTATGCTGCTCGCCCCACAAGAATTTTAAGGGTTATGCCCTATTTTGATTCATATATCTACAAGGAAACCCTTCGGCTTCAAATAAACGTTTCATACTCAAATGACCTTGTCTCAAAATCAAGCTACTCCAATATCACCTCACAACTCTTTTGGTACTTGCCTAAGGACTGGCAGCTTAGGTTCCTGAATGTTTACACCATACAATCCCGCGTAACACCCACTGAAGCTGTGGAAAGGTTCCAGAATATGTATTTTGAAGCCAGCGTTCGAAAAGAATTTGGATTTCAACAGCCATACCTTAAATTCTATACCCTCAGGCTCATCTTCTTTAAGGATTACAATGGCAATAGGATAATGAACGAAAACGAACCGGGCATCAAAAACGTGCTGGTTAATATTCAGAGAGTTGACAGTGAAAATATGGAGTTTGCCGATTTTACATCAGGCGAATTGTTATCTAATCAGTACGGAGAAGTGATTTACGAAAAAATACCAGCGGGTATTTATGAACTCTCCTACAATCCTGTTGGCAACGAGGCAGGAACATTTTCAAAAGCCGATATCGATGTAAAGTTTACCCTCTCTAAAGATATGACGCTTTACATCCCCTTCGTTGAGAAAAACAAGGTATTTGGCCGAATTATCCTGAACCGCAGTAAGCTTTCAGGGTTAGGCAAGGTTGACGTTTCCAACATCAGGATTACCGCTACCGATAGCCGGGGTAACACCTACTCCACCCTAACCGATAAGAATGGTGAGTTTGTGATTTATGCACCTATAACCGACGAATACGTGGTAACAATAAATAATATTTTCTACGAGAACTTCGACCTGCGCCAGAACAACTTCAGAGTTCAGTTTAACGGTTACAAACAGTTTGAGGTGAACTTTGTGTTCGATGAAAAGATACGCCGTATCAACTTTAGCCCGTCAACTCAAGACTTGGCCGCTCAGGGCGTAATGCAGGTGCGCCGTACCAACCTGCGAGGCACGGTTAAGGATGCAAGCACCATGAAGCCCCTCCGCGCCAGGGTTAACCTGATTAATACCAAGAACAATAGCATTGTGGCCTCCATTTACTCCAACCCGCAAACGGGCGATTACAACCTGTCGTTCCTGGCCGATGATATCTACGCTCTGGAAGTGGTTGCCGACGACTACTGGTACTACGCCGAGAACCTGAACCTGAACCAGGTTACCACCTTTATGAATGTTACCCGCGATATACTGCTCAAGCCCATTTCGGTGGGTTCAAAACTTGAGCTTAACATCCGCTTTGATATTAACAAGGCCGATCTGGGACCTGAAACGGTTGCCGAGCTTAACCGCCTGCTCAACATCCTGCGTCAGAACCCCGGCATCAAGATTGAAGTTCAGGGCCATGCCGACGACCTGGAAGCCATCAGCAACCAACGCATAGCCGAGGAGCGGGCCAAGAATGTTGCACGCTACCTGATTGAGAATGGTTTTAGCAACCTCCAGGTTCGCGGTTTTGGCAATACCGTTCCGGTGGCTCCCAACGATACGGAGGAGAACCGCTCGCTTAACCGCAGGGTGGAGATTGAGGTGATAGGAAAGTAAGGAAGTTTAAAAAGTGAAAGGTTGAGAGCGAAACTGTTTTTCTGTTTATATAATTTACTACCAGGTAAAGCCATTCTTTGGTTTAAACATTAACAACAGGGGGTTATCACATGGAACATAACTTCAGCCTTAGAATGTATGGTGTTTACCAAAAGACTATGCAAGCTACCTGTAAAAAACAACGCAAAGATTTTGCATTACAAAGCAAAAAATAACACCCGAGGGATACTTTTTTAACCCAATTATTGCATTAGAAAAATCTCTAATGCAATGCGATCGATTAAGAAAAATCAATGAGCCCCTTTTTTAGGTCATGGCATAATCCCAAATTCATATATTTGCAGAAATTTTCTCGGAATGTCAATTTTAACAATCCTTATCCTGGCAGTTGGTTTATCGTTCGACACGTTTGCAGTATCGGTCTCTCTCGGAATAGCCCGCAGACACATTGTTTTTGGGGAAGCATTCAAAGCTGCTTTGGTTTTTGCAGCATTTCAGGCAACCATGCCACTAATTGGCTGGCTTTTAGGACTCTCGGTTAAATCAGTTATTGAACCCATTGACCATTGGATAGCCCTAACGCTACTCTGCCTTATCGGCATAAAAATGATTTTTGAAGCATTCAATGGAAATTCGGAAAACAAGATAATTGATCCTACCAAAATTAGGGTACTAATAACCCTGGCTTTGGCAACCAGTATCGATGCGCTGGCTGTTGGAGTAAGCTTTTCAGTGGTTACAGTGAACTTACTGGATGCTTACTTTATAATTGGCAGCATCACCTTTCTGGTAGCCATGCTTGGTATGCTTTCTGGAAAGAAGGTTGGTGGACTAATCGGTAAAAGAATGGAAATTATCGGAGGGTTAATCTTAATAGCAATCGGGGTAAAAATTGCAATGGAACATTCTATTAAATAAGTAATTAAACGATTAAACTTCTTACTTCCATGGCATGGATAATAATATCAACTATTTCAGCAATGGAAAGCGTCATGGTGTTAAAAGTTAAATCAAAGCGTGTATAATCGGTATCCTTACCCCCAAAATAAATTCTGATCTCCTCGCGTTTTCTATCTATCTCTTTAACATAATGCTCTGCTTCTTTGGGCTCAAAACGATACATTTCCTGAACCCTGAGGGTTCGCCACTCGAAAGGAGCCTCCAGATGAATATGAAGGGAACGTGGAATATCACGGGTAATGGCCACCCCTCCTCGACCCAGTATCACCACATGCCCCTTTGATGCCTCTGCCCTGATGATATTTTTAACGGTATTCTGGATGTGCCTGTCGCTTTTGTAATACTTTGTTGACATGGACTCCAGAATTTCCTGCATTATCCCTTTTCGTTTGGCTTCGAACACGTAATCGATTTCTTCCTTGGGCAACCCAAGCTTCTGAGAGGCAAGCTCGAGTATTTTTTGTTTGGCCAGCCACTTCCATTGCAGCTCATCCTTTAACCTATACCTTTTATTAAGCTCCTGAACAAGGGTGTTTGTTATTTGAGTACCCGGGCACCCCATCTCTCTTGATATGGTTACTACCGGCCCGGGTTCTTTGTACTTATCACTGGGTCGCTTATTCCAATCCGATAGGTATTTGATAAGGGCAATGCTCATGGCTACGCAGGTATGAATTTTTATAAAGATATAAAAATTCTAAACTTTTGTCAATAAAAAAAGAGTTGGATAGGTTCCAACTCCTTATTCCCTAATTTCCTATTAGGCTTTAACAGCAGGAAGGGTAAAAAAGAACTTACTTCCCTTTCCGGGTTGGCTCTCGGCCCAAATCGCTCCGCCATTCATTTGAATAAACTCTTTACAAAGAATTAAGCCTAAACCTGTACCTTTTTCGTTTTTAGTTCCAGGGGTAGAGGTTATTTGTGTGCCAAACAGCTTATCCTGCACATCGGGGGTCATACCCAAACCGGTATCCTCAACACACACGGTTACAGTGGCTCCATCGGAAAAGCTCCATAGCGTAACCCTATCGCCTGCATTGCAAAACTTAATGGCATTTGAGATAAGATTCCGTACAACAATGTCGGTCATATCCTTATCGGCGAAGATATAAGTTCCTGCAGCAATGTTGTTGATCAATCGAACCTCTTTTGATTCTGCGGCATCCTTTAGCAGCCGTAGCCGGGAGTCTGCCAATTCCTTGATATCAAAATTTAATGGATTCACCTTTGTTCCGTGCATCTGATTTTTAGCCCATGTAAGCAGGTTCTCGAGCAACGAGGTTGTATGGTTCACGTTATCCGATAGCTCATCGAGTATCTGCTTGAAACTTTCGGGGGTAAAGTGTCCTTCTTTTGCTATGTTTAACATGGTAATAAGTGAAAAAAGAGGGCTGCGAAGGTCGTGGGCAATTATTGAGAATAGCTTATCCTTCAGTGAATTCAGCTCTCTAAGCTCATCGGCCTGCCGGCTGATTGCATCGCGCTGTCGCGATATTTCTTCATTTTTTTCGGCAAGCATCCGGTTTGCCTTCCGCTTTTCTATATAAGCATAAAGTATGAGTGCTGTAATTACAATCGATATCAGAATCAATCCTATGTAAACCTTTTCGAGCAGCTTCTGGTGCTTCAGCTCCGCATCCCTCAGTCGCATCTCAGCATTCAAGAGCTCTATCTGCATTTGCTGTTCGCGGGTTAACTTTTCCACTTCTTTGAGAGTTTTATCGCGTTGCTGCAGCTCGTTACTGGTTTCAACAAGCTTTTTAACGGTTTGCTCCTTCTCTTGCGATACCTGCTGAACCACCCTACCCGCACTATCCACCATGGCCTTGGCTTGCTGCTCCTTCAAGCGGATTTCTTCGGCCTGTATTTTTTTGGTAAGCATCGCATACAAGCTGAAGTACTCCGCGGCTTTTTGGGTGTTTGACATAGCCTCATAGGCCTTGTTCAGATTATAGTAAACATTTCGTAACAGCTTCTGATCGCTAATTTCCTGAGCAACAGACTGTGCCTGGTTCAGCGTATTCACAGCCGATTGCAGGTTTCCCTGCTCAAGCTGTACGGTTGAAATGTTTAACAGGGTTTGCCCAACCTCCTGCCTTCTTCCCTGGGAATTGGCAATTGCAAGGGATTTTTCAAAATATTGGATGGCTTTACCATAATTACCCTGCTCCGAATAAATTAAAGCAAGGTTTGAGAGCAGCACCTTTTCTCCATTCTTGTTTCCAACCTTGGTTATGTTTTCAAGTGCTTTTTCAAAATACTCGGCAGCTTTCTCGTAGTCGTTGCTCCTCCAGTAAATATTGGCTGCCTTATCAAAGTAAAAGCTGGCCTGGTTGGCATTTCCGGCGGCTTCGTTCTCCCTTGCCAATGAAACAAACTCCTCTGCTGTTTTAGAAAGTTGTTGAGCAAAAAGAAATTGGGTTTTACCCAAGCTGAAGGTTAGGACAAAAAGAAACAGGTATAGTCTTAGCTTACTCATAATCAACAAAAAGTAATATACAAATTTTCTAAATCATACGGTTTTACGCAAAATATCGATACATATTTTATCAACTTTTATGTAAACTGCTTTCTGCGAGGGGTAAACCACCTTATTTTAGGCATAAACGAACATTACCATTGAATGACAAATTTACATGTTTAGAAAATATGTCATACTACATATTGACATATTTACATAGTTTTATTTGTGGTATTCTATTTGAGAGACATAGGGAAAAAAGTGAAGCTATGAAAGAAATAACATCGTTACCGGAACTTGAAAGGTTGATTGCCGGGGTACCCAAAGCATACCTTCTGGTTTTTAAGAAAGGAACAGGAGTGAGCGACTGTGCCTACAGCTCACTGATGGAAGCAGCAAAGCAAACCAATCAGAAGGACGTTTACTTTGTTGATGCTCCAAAATATCCCGAAGTACATCAACACTATAGGGTAACCAGTGCGCCCTCCCTATTAGTGTTTGAAAAAGGCCAACTAAAAGATATTGTTAAGGGATGCCTGGACACCCAATACTATAAGCAACTTTTTGAGAATGCTGTTTATGCCCAAAAAGCGCAGCAAAGCAACCAACAAAAAAGCGTAACCGTTTACTCAACCCCAAGTTGTCCGTGGTGTAATACCCTAAAGAGTTTCCTCCGTAAAAACGGAATAGTCTTCACCGATATTGACGTATCGCGTGACCCAGAGGCCGCCAGGCAAATGGTGGCAGCAACCGGCCAACAGGGCGTTCCCCAGGCTAACATTGGCGGGGATTGGGTGGTCGGTTTTGATCAACAAAAGATTAAACGATTACTAAATATCCAAACCTCTTAAAATAGATAGCTATGAAGGAACTAGTACCATTGAACCAGCACGTGGTTTTAGATTTGAGCGACGACCATACCGAACAGGTAACCTCCTCCGGAATCATTATTCCGGATACAGCCAAAGAGAAACCGGCATGGGCCCGGGTTGTTGCAGTTGGCAACATCGAGAACGCCGAGGTATCGGTCAACGATTTGGTAGTGTTTAAGAAATACTCCGGCACTGAGGTTGAATTCGAAGGTAAAAAGTATCTTCTTATCCCCTACGCGGATTTACTGGCTAAGGTCGTTGAAACCGAATCGCTCTAATCAACCCTGTGAAGAAAATCAGCTACCCGGTAACAAACACCGGGTAGTTTTTGTTTTATATCAAACCATAATATTGAGCATTCTCAAATCATATAGACAAATTTGCAAAGGAAAAAAAACGAAAGCCAATGGAAAGCAAAATATACAAGGTAGAGGGGATGTCGTGTGCAGGTTGTGCGATAAGCGTGGAGACCATACTTAAGAAACAGGAAGGTGTTTCCGATGCAGGTGTAAACCTCTCCAGCAATACGGTTTGGATAAACTTTGACGATAAAAGGGTTTCGCCTAGCCAGCTTAGAGATGCTGTTCGTTCCATGGGTTATGAACTGATTATTGATGAGGGACAAGAGCAAACGCTTCAAACATCTACCTATGCATCAGGACTAAAAAAGGATTTCTTACTTTCACTCGCCCTATCCATCCCCACGCTGGTTCTTTCCATGTTCTTCATGGAGTGGAAGGCAACCCCTTGGCTTGCGCTGATTCTTTCAACGCCGGTTGTATTTTACTTTGGTAAACGATTTCACCGGAATGCTCTAAAGCAGGCGAAACACCTCAAGGCAAACATGGATACGCTGATCTCGCTCAGCACGAATGTTGCCTATGTTTACAGCCTTTTTACCGTTATACACCCCGGCTTTTGGTTGAACAGAGGAATTACCCCACACCTGTATTTTGAATCAGCGGCTATGATTATCACTTTCATTCTGCTTGGGAAATGGCTCGAGGAGCGGGCAAAAGGAAAAACAGCCTCGTCAATAAAAAAAATAATGGGGTTGCAACCCCAATTTGCCTGGGTTAAGCACAAGGAAGGTTTTGTGGAAGTTCCCCTGAGCAGCATAGCTAAAGGTGATGTTATTATGGTTAAACCGGGTGAGCGGGTTGCGGTTGATGGTTTTATAGTGTCGGGCAATAGCTGGATAGATGAAAGTTCAATTACAGGGGAGCCCATGCCCGTTGAGAAAAAAATTGGCGACAGGGTTTGGGCCGGTACCATTAATCAAAACGGCATTATTACGATTGAAGCAACGCAGGTGGGATCGGAATCGTTGCTCGGGAAAATCATTGAAACCGTCAGCCAGGCTCAAAACTCTAAAGCATCGGTGCAAAAAATTGCCGATCGTATTGCCGGTGTCTTTGTTCCAGCTATTATTCTCCTTTCCCTAGTTACACTGTTAGCGTGGGTTTTGCTTGCTCCTGATCTTGGTTTTAGCCATGGCGTAATTGCAGCAATCACCGTTCTGGCCATTGCCTGTCCGTGTGCATTGGGGCTAGCTACGCCTACCGCTATAATGGTTGGCATTGGAAAAGCTGCCCAGAAGAATATTCTAATTCGTGATGCCGAGAGCCTGGAGCTCACAAACAGGGTGACCACCGTGGTACTCGACAAAACCGGAACGATAACCGAAGGAAGACCTGCGATATCATCTATTGAATGGTTTGAAAACGAGACCAAATACTCTTCAATCCTCAAAGAGATAGAAGATCTATCGAACCACCCCCTTGCCAAATCCATCTCCAACTATCTGGGTTATATTGCAGCAAAACCGACACTCGATAGTGCTGAGGAAATTCCAGGTAAAGGGATGGTGGCAACCATTAAAAACGTTACCTACCGAGTTGGAAGCATCAATTATCTTTTGGAATCGGGTGTAAACATACCAGCATCGGCAAGCAACACTGGCCAGCCGCAGAGTCAAATTGGTTTTTCTGAAGATTCAAGGCTAATTGCGCTGGTCACCGTATCGGACACCATAAAGGGCTCTGCTAAGAAAGCCATTGAAGATCTTAAGCGACAGGGCATAAGGGTTACCATGCTTACTGGCGACAATGAGGCGAGTGCCAACCAAACAGCAAAACAGATAGGAATAGATGAGTATAAAGCCGGGCTTTTGCCTACCGAAAAATCGGCATACATCAGGGAATGTCAAGCAAATGGCGAGATAGTAGCCATGGTTGGCGATGGGATTAACGACACTGAAGCCTTAAGCATTGCCGATGTAAGCATTGCCATGGGCAAGGGCTCCGATATTGCCATGGATGTGGCACAGGTTACCATCCTTAAATCGGATTTGGGGGCTATTACGGAACTTTTAACCATCTCAAAGCAAACGGTACGAACTATCAAACAGAACCTATTTTGGGCATCAATTTATAACCTGTTGAGCATACCCATTGCAGCCGGAGTGCTTTACCCCTTAACCGGGGTACTGCTTGACCCCATGATTGCAGCCCTTGCTATGGCTCTAAGTTCAGTATCCGTAGTTACCAATAGCCTGTTACTGCAGGTCAAAAAGATTTAGCTTGAAGCTATTACATTTTGAGAGCAAATAGTGAGTATTTTGTCGCTATAATTCGACAAGATATGCTTAAACCAGTAGGTGTAGCTGCGGGGGTTCTCGCTAATATCGTTTAGCAAGTACGATATATCTACCCACTTCCAGCTAGCCACTTCGCTGGGATTAGGGTTGGGAAATCCATCGTAGCGGCCCAAGTAAACCCAGTCTATCTCATTCTCGGTTAGCCCGTTATCAAATTTAATCGTATAGTGAAAGGTAAATAAATGCTCCAATGGGCAGCTAATGCCCATTTCGTGCTGTAATCGTTCATGGATTACATTTTCCATAACATCGCCCTCGGTGAGATGGCTACAACAGGCATTTGTCCACAAACCGGGTGAATGGTACTTGTTGAAAGCCCGCTGGTGAATGAGCATCTGGCCATTAGTATTACAAATCAGGATAGAGAATGCTCTGTGAAGTAATCCCTGAGCGTGTACCCGATCCTTATCTTCAAAACCAATAACAACATCATCACTGTTAACAAGTGCAATTCGTGGTAAATGCATAGCTTATTGTTCTTTTAAAAAGGTTCCGTTTCTGAACTCCTCAAGAGCTTTTTGTATTTCCGACTCTGTGTTCATGACTATCGTGCCATGCCAGGCTATTGGTTCGTTATTTGGTTCTGCACCAAACATAATCATACCTGCACCATCGGCACCAGATTTAATCTGTATCACTGAACCCTGCGTGAGCGAAACCAAAGTTGGTGCTATAAGTGGTTGCTGGTAGGCATGAACCATAATTTGACCTTCATAAACGAATAGGAAATACCTGTAATTTCGAAAATCCGGAGTAATAACTTCATCAAAAGCGGAATCGGGCCACAACTTGATGTCAAAAAAATCTATAGGTTTGTGTAACCCTTTTATTACACCATCGCGCTTGCGGTACTTACCCGAAATAACCTTCACTTGGGAGGTTGTGGTTTCGACAATCGGAATATTATCCTGCTTAAGTTCACGATACATGGGTTTTACCATCTTAAACTCCTGGGGCAGGTTTATCCAAAGCTGGATTCCAACCACTCCACCGGTATCGGAGTGGGGCATTTCACTATGAATAATTCCGCTCCCGGCGGTCATCCATTGAACCTCTCCCGGTCCAATGGTCCCATTTCCACCAGTACTATCGGCATGGGTAACATGTCCTTTAAGCATGTAGGTTACCGTTTCGATTCCCCTGTGGGGGTGGTCAGGGAAGCCGGCAGAGAATTCTTTTTCATCATCCGAGCCAAAAAGATCGAGCAGCAGAAATGGATCGGACTCAAAACGGGTTTCGTAACCTAAAAAGCGTTGAACAGCAACACCTGCGCCTTCAACCATTTTAGATGGACTGTAAACAGTTTTTACCGTAACCATAACCATTCATTGTAATTGGTCATACTGGCAAGTCTGACAAGTTGATTTTAAAGATATTGAAATTCCTAAAACACCATGTCAGAATAATTGCTCATTCATATATTTCCGTATAAATATAACACTTTTTCATCAATGGGGTTCAATCCTTGCCAGATTGCTTTTGATAAATTGTTTTAATTGTTAATTAAAATTAACGGTTACCCAAGCGCTTTAGTTCATTTCTTAGTATTTTTAGGGCAACAATAATGCATTATTAGGCATGAAGAGGTTAATCTACTTATCGCTTGCAGTTGTTTTGTTGTTCCCGGTTTCACCAAAGGCGCAGGAAAACAATATCCTAACATCAACCAACCAGCTATTTGAAAAGGGGCTTGCCCTGTACGAAAAAGAGATGTATGCCGATGCTCAAAAGACTTTTGAGGAGTTTATCTCCAAGTTGCCCAGGGGTTACAGCCAACAAAAAACAGCGGCTGAGTTTTACAGAGCCATGTGTGCCATTGCACTAAATAACGATGATGCGGAGTACCTTATCGGCCAGTTCATTCAACAATACCCCGAAAGCCAGCTTATTGACCAGGCCTACTTCGCCATGGGAAAGATGCAGTATCAGCTTAAAAAATACTCCACTGCTTTGCACTGGCTTTCAAAAATCGAGAAAAAGGGCATTAGTAAGGATAAACAGTACGAGTGGCAGTTCATGCTTGGGTACTGCTACTTTATGACAAACGATTACGAATCGGCAAACCGTTACTTTTACCAGATAAAGGATGTTGACAACAAGTTTGCTTCGGCTGCAACGTACTACTACTCACACATAGCATACCTGCAGAAAAAATATGCCACAGCATTGAAGGGATTCGAGAAACTCAAAAATGATGAACTTTTTTCACCCCTTGTTCCGTACTATATTACCCACATCTACTACCTGCAGGGCGATTATCAAAAAGTTACCCAATACTCCCCTGCTCTGGCTAAGGACAATTCAAATAAAAGAGCTCCTGAGATTGCCAAGATTGTGGGTGATGCCTTTTTTAAACTGAAGCAGTTCGACAGCTCTCTGGTTTACCTAAAAGTTTACGAGGAAAAAAATAAGCAGCAGCTCACCCGTGACGATTTGTACCTATTGGGTTTCACCTACTATAAAAATGGCAGGTATGCCGAAGCGGCAAAATACCTGGAAAGAATCGCAACGGCAGACGATTCGCTCAGCCAAAACGCCAATTACCATTTAGCCGACTGTTACCTCCAGCTCAACGAAAAATCTAAGGCTCGCCAGGCATTTGGCCTGGCATCGAAGCTGAATTTTGATGCTGTGATCAAGGAAGACGCCCTGTTCAATTTTGCCAAGTTAACCTATGAGCAGCTATACGCCCCCTTTAACGAAGCCATTGAGGCCTTCAAAACCTACATCAGCCTTTACCCCAAATCGCCCAGAATTGACGAGGCATATAACTATCTCACCCTGGCATACCTCAGCTCTAAGAACTACCGCGATGCGGTAGAGTCGCTCGAAAAAATATCGAACAAAGATGCTACCATCCGAACCGCTATTCAGCGAGCAGCCTACTTCCGTGGGCTTGAGCTGTTCCAGAACCTGGACTACCCAGGAGCTATCGGAATGTTCAGTAAATCGCTTGAGCATGCCGGATATAACCAACAAATCGCAGCCCTTTCGCTTTTCTGGCGCGCTGAAGCCCACTACCGACTGGGAAACTATGAGAAGGCTGCTTCGGATTTTGAAAAATTCATTGTTACACCGGGAGCATTCAACCTCGAGGAGTATCTCATCGCTCACTACAACATTGGCTACTCATACTTCAAACTAAAACAGTATGACACCGCCATCACATGGTATCGTAAGTACACCAGCCTGGCTGGCGATGCTAAAACAAACCTGGTGGCTGATGCTTACAACCGCATTGGCGACTCCTTCTTTATACAGCGCCGTTACTGGGCAGCCATTGATTACTATGAAAAAGCGGCAAACATTGATATGTTAGATGCAGACTATGCCCTTTTCCAAAGAGGGTTCTCGCTTGGTTTAGTTAGCAGACCGGAAAAGAAAATAGAGACCTTAAAAAACCTACTTAGTAAGTTCCCAACTTCTGCATTTACAGATGATGCTATCTTTGAGATCGCCGAGGCATACAACATTCTCGAAAATATTAGTTCGGCCATTGAGTACTATAAAAGAATTGAGTCCGACTACGCTGGCAGTAGCTACTATCCCAAAGCTCTGGTTCAGCTCGGTCTTTTATACTACAACTCAGGTGATTTAGACAACGCTTTGGCATACTACAAAAGAGTAGTTGAAAGCTACCCCAGCTCCACCGAAGCCAAAAATGCGCTGATAGGCATACGTAACATTTACATAGATAAAGGCGATGCCTCAACCTACTTCACTTATGCCTCCAAACTTGGTAATGTTGCCAACCTAAGCGTTGCCGAAAAGGACTCGTTGAGCTACATGGCCGCCGAAAAGGTTTACCTAACCGGAAACTGCGAAAAATCGAATCAGGCATTCATGGACTACCTGAAGGAAAACCCTCAAGGTAATTTTATCACAAATGCCCTTTACTATATGGCCGACTGCTACATACGCAGTAACAATACCGATTTGGCTACCGAAAACTTTGAAAAAATCGTTGCACAACCACGAAACAGTTTTACCGAACAAAGCTTGCTTAGACTGAGTAACATTTATTTTAACCAAAAACAGTTTGACAAAAGCTACGATTACTTTTCGCGCCTCGAGTCGATAGCAGAGGTCAGAAGTATGCTACTTGACTCACGAATTGGTAAACTGCGTTGCGCTTACGAACTCAATAGCTACCCGGACATACCCCCGATTGCATCCAGCATCCTATCGATGGATAAACTTTCGCCGGAGCTGGAGCGGGAAACCCGCTTTAAAGTTGCTAAAGCATACTATTACATGAAACGCTACGACGACGCCCTTATAGAGTTTTCAAAAGTGGCACAAAACCTGAAAACCATCGAGGGTGCGGAATCGAAATACTATAAAGCGCTGATATACTTTGAGCGCGGAGAATTTACACGTACGGAAAGCGAGGTTTTCTCGTTTGCCGAAGTGAATACTCCTCACCAGTACTGGTTAGCCAAAAGCTTTATCCTACTGGCTGATGCCTACGCCTCACAAAACGACTTTTTCCAGGCCAAGGCCACGCTTCAAAGCGTGATTGATGGATATAGCGATACAACCGATGGAATAATTGATGAGGCAACCGGCAAGCTCAACCAGCTGGTTAAGGCCGAGAAAGAACGTCAAGCTAAAAAGTAAACTTCAATATATACTGACTATGAGCAGACTAAAACATATTTTACCGCTGATCTGCATATTGACACAAGCCACCTATACTCATAAGGTATATGCTCAGGGTAATGAGCTGAAAAAAGAAGTTCAGGTTGTTCGCCCCTACGAACCATCCATTTCCGATGCCAACAAGATAAACCTGCAACCCAAAATAGTGGACACGATTAGGGTTAATCCCAGCTTTAACTACACAGTAGTTCAACGTCCGGTTAACACCTACTTCACACCCACCCCCTTATCAGCCGCCCGAATGGTTTCTGAACCACTACCCGACCTGAAAAATAGCCTCATCAGCATAGGGGTTGGGAACACCATCTTACCCATTGCGGAAGCTTACCTGGCTAGCAATCGGAACGATAAATACCAATATGGTGCGTGGTTTAAGCTTCATAACACCAACGCCAAGGTAAACCTTTCCGATGATTTAAAAGTGAAGGCGCCCTCATCAAATACTAATCTCATACTATTTGGCAAGCGAATCTTCGATAAGCAAATCCTGCAAGCCGACCTTGGCTTCAACCGGGTACACAAGTCATACTATGGATACCAGTACTCCAATCCGCTGGCAACCTTTGTAAACGATAAACAACACATAAACAACCTTACTGCAAACATTGAGTTTAAAACCACCCACAAGGACTCGGCGAGGCTCAACTACCATGCTTCAGCCCGATTTAACCATCTTGCCGACAAATTCAACATGCAGGAAAACATGATAAGCGGCTTGTTTAAACTCGATAGGTTTTTGGGCATGGAGCAATTCGGTGGGGAGGTATCGTTTACCCATTACGTTAGAAACAAAAGCATGGGCTCAGTAAACAATTCAATATTTCAAATCAGACCATGGGCGCATCTTTTTGGAGAGCAATGGCATGCCATTGCAGGTCTTAATGTCATTTACGATGCAAACGGAAATGTCAACAACACCTACTTTCTACCCCATGGCTTCCTTTCGTACGACATCGTAAGCCACTACATCATACCCTATATTGAGATTGATGGGTACATTCAGGAGAATTCATACGCAACCCTGCTCGAAGCTAATCCTTGGACTGTTCCCGGAACAACAGCCTGGAACAGCATTCACAAAATGGTTGTGGGCGGTGGAATAAAAGGAAAATTCAGCCCCACAATCTCCTACCACGCCAAAGCATCGTATGCTATAATTGACAGTATGTGCTTTTTCAAGAACATCAGCATCGACATGACAAATCCCCTGAATAACCGGTTTGGCGTAGTATTCGACAATATCGAGAGAACTACTGTAAAAGGCGAACTATCGTTCGACCCCTCCGAAAAGTTCCACATGAACGCAAATGCTGAGTTCTACCAGTATAAAACAAAAAAGATTGAATACCCCTGGCACCTGCCCGATTACTACCTGAATGCAACTGCAAGCTACACCTACAAAGAAAAATTAAAAACCACGGTAAATGTGTTTGCTTTAGGAAAACGCTGGGCAATGGACCACACTGCTACACCTGTAAGCCTTAATAATTACATCGATCTCAATCTTGGTATAGAGTACCTGTACAATAAACGCCTATCAATTTATGTAAAAGCCAACAACATGCTATCGCAACAATACGAGCTTTGGTACTTGTACCCCACGCAACGTTTTAACATGATTGCCGGTTTATCCTATAAGTTTTAGTTTTAACATTCTTAGTAGGATAAAAAGATATCAACATACAAATAAACAACTTATTATTAAGCATTTAACATTTACAAAAAGAGTGTTAAATGTTCTATATAACCAAATAAATTAGCTATTTTTGAAGGTTAATTTGATGAGGTTTTACTGAAATTATATTATGAGTGAGAAAGAATACGAGGTAAAAAATGGTAATGGCAGCACAGGATATACGGCCGATAGCATACAGGTACTTGAAGGACTCGAGGCTGTTCGTATGCGCCCTGCCATGTACATTGGCGACACAGGAAATAAAGGTTTACACCACCTGGTGTACGAGGTAGTTGACAACTCCATTGACGAAGCTCTTGCCGGATACTGTACCAGAATCGACTTGGTTATTAACGAGGATGGCTCCATAACCATTAGCGATAATGGTCGTGGCATACCCGTTGATTTCCACGAAAAGGAAAAGAAATCGGCACTAGAGGTTGTACTCACCGTGCTTCATGCAGGTGGAAAATTTGATAAGGACTCCTACAAGGTTTCCGGAGGTTTACACGGAGTGGGGGTATCGTGCGTGAACGCGCTATCAGTAAAACTAATTGCCGAGGTTAAACGCGACGGGAAAATTTACCGCCAGGAATACTCAAGGGGTAAGGCCATCTCCGAGCTACAGGTTGTAGGCGAAACCAACGAAACCGGTACAACTATAACCTTCATGCCCGATGCCCAGATATTCACACAGACCACCATTTTCAACTTTGAAATCCTTGAATCGAGGCTTAGGGAGCTCGCCTTCCTGAACAAGGGGATTACCCTTACTCTAACCGATAAACGGGAACTGATTGAGAATGGCTCCAGCCATTACCGGTTTGCCGAATTTTACTCAAAGGAAGGGCTAAGGGAGTTTATTAAATTCCTTGACCTGAATAGGGAAAGGCTTACGGAGAACATCATCTACATTGAAAACGATAAAGGTGATGTGCCCGTAGAGGTGGCTATGCAATACAACACCTCATTCACCGAAAATGTCCACTCATACGTTAACAACATTAATACCATAGAAGGGGGAACCCATCTGACAGGATTCCGAAGCGCGCTTACCCGTACCCTTAAAAAGTACGCCGAGGATTCAGGTATGCTCAGCAAGCTGAAATTCGATATCAATGGCGATGACTTTCGTGAAGGGTTAACTGCTGTAATTTCAGTTAAGGTTGCCGAACCCCAGTTTGAGGGACAAACCAAAACCAAGCTCGGGAATCCGGAAGTCCGAATCGCTGTTGACCAGGCCGTTAGCGAGGCCTTGGCAAACTACCTGGAAGAAAATCCCAGGGATGCACGGAACATTGTTCAGAAAGTAATACTGGCTGCCCAGGCGCGCCATGCAGCACGCAAGGCACGCGAGCTTGTTCAACGTAAAACCGTACTTTCAGGTTCAGGACTACCGGGCAAGCTGGCCGATTGCTCCGACAAGGACCCCAGCATATCGGAGATTTTCCTGGTAGAGGGCGACTCGGCGGGTGGAACTGCAAAACAGGGGCGCGACAGGCGTTTCCAGGCTATTCTTCCCCTGCGGGGTAAAATCCTGAACGTGGAAAAGGCCATGCAGCATAAAATATTCGAGAACGAGGAAATAAAGAATATCTTCACGGCCCTTGGGGTGAGTATCGGAACCGAGGAGGACAGTAAGGCCCTGAACATGTCAGGTCTGCGATACAACAAGATTATAATTATGACCGATGCCGATGTGGATGGTAGCCACATTGCAACCCTGATCATGACCTTCTTTTTCCGATTCATGACCGACCTAATTAACGAAGGGCACCTTTACATTGCTACTCCCCCGCTATACCTTGTAAAAAAGGGTAAAGAGGAACGGTACTGCTGGAATGAGGAGGAGCGCCAAAAGGCTGTGGAGGAGTTAGGAAAAGGAAAAGATGGCTCGGTTCACGTACAGCGATACAAGGGTTTGGGCGAAATGAACGCCGAGCAGCTTTGGGCCACCACCATGAACCCGGAAACCCGTATTTTAAGACAAGTAACCATAGAAAGCGCGGCCGAAGCCGACCGGATATTCTCCATGCTCATGGGCGATGAGGTTCCACCTCGCAGGGAGTTCATTGAAGCCCATGCCAAGTATGCCAATATTGATGCTTAATAATAAAGGCCGGCGTAGAACCGGCCTTTTTTCATTTCTTGCTCAACCCTTCTAGCTCAAACTTTTTGGTGAGGTTTCCCTGCTCATCGTAAAGCCATTTTGCCGCAGCTGGCTTTCCCGAAAGGTAAAGAACCCGGCCCGCAACTTTACCGCTGGGATAAAAGGTTGTCCAGACTCCCCACTGCAAATCGTCGGTATAAAAACCATCGATTATCAGTTTACCCTCACGGTTATAGTATCTCCAGCCACCACATGCTTTCCCGGCACAGTATGCCCCTTTTTGCTTTAGATTCCCATTTTCCCACCAAAATTTCCATTCCCCATGAAGCTGGTTGTTCACAAACATTCCACTCCCATGCGACTGTCCATTCAAGTAGTAGCTTCGCCACTCCCCAACCTTGGCATTACCCATGTAATGGCCTGTTTCCCTTACATTCCCGTTTGGATAATACTCCAAATAGATTCCATCCTGTATCCCATTCCTATACTCCGTAATCATTTGGAGATGGCCGTCTTCAAAGTAAGACTTCAGCACCCCATCAATCCTACCCCCGTTATAAAAAGCTTTTCGCATCAGCTGACCGCTTTTATAGTAGGTGAAAAGGGTATCCTGGTACTGACCATCCTTTTTAAACCCTTTATAGTTAAGCTCACCGGTATCGTAGTACGATTCCCAAATCCCGTTCAGCGTATCGTTCCGATAACCGCTTCGTAACCGCAGTCGTCCGGCTTCATCAAAAATCTCACTAATTCCGTTTAACTTACCGTTTTCGTAGTTGGAGCGGGCACTAATTTGACCATTAGGATAGTAGGTTAGCAACTCTCCGTTCAGTAAGTTCTGCTTGTAGTAACCTCTTTGGTAAA
Source organism: uncultured Bacteroidales bacterium (assembly GCA_937926785.1). GTDB lineage: Bacteria > Bacteroidota > Bacteroidia > Bacteroidales > Tenuifilaceae > Tenuifilum. Next base: position 29,741 of record CALBBQ010000052.1, read on the forward strand.
CGGAACCATCGGTGTTCCAAAAGATGAACTCCCCTGACTTGTTGCCCATATCATAATGAAACAGGCTCAGCCTTGATCCATTAGGATGATAGGTAATCCAAACGCTATCGGGTTTACCGTTACTGTAGTAACCCTCCTGGTTGAGAACGCCGTTATCGTAGTAGTACAAGTATCTTCCCTGTCGCAGCGTATCCTTGCCAATAACAATACCCTGGTATTTTTCTTTAATCATCCCATTGGGTGCTAAACGTTCAACAAAGACAAAGGTGGGCTGCGACTTTAAGCCCTCAACATTAAGAATTATGATGGAGATGACAAGAAATAAAAATTTTGAACGCAATGTAACCTAGTTATGGATTAATCTTAACAGTGTCTGGTTTTTGAACATTAGTAAGATCCTTCTTTACTTCTATCACCAGCTGCGAACCCTCAAGCGGAAACTTGGGGCCATAATCAACTATCACGGCCAGGGCATAGGTACCTGAGGGTAAATCGTTTGGGAGTTCCAGTTCAACCGTACGGCTCAGCTTGGGAAATACCTCAAAATCTTGAGGAGGAAACTGTTTCTCTTCGGCAGTAATCATATTCGATGCAAGCAGGAACACTTTACAGCGGGTAACCTTTTCACCTAAGTTTTCAATCAAAGCAGAGAATTTTCGTTGGGCATCGCCGGGCTTGGTTACTTCCTGAAAGTTGCTCACCTTAATGGAGTAGTTCTGGTTCGATTTGGGAGATTGGTAAACAAGAACACCGATTCGTCCGCTTACTGTTATTCCAGCAGCAAGCTGCTTATCGGCACTCCAGCTGGTTTGTTCGCGGGTAGGCTGAACATACAACATACACCAAGCCGATCCAAACTCCTCGCCCGGAACTAACATGGTTACCTGAATCTGAATGTCTTCTCCGGGATTAAGCTCAAAAAATGCAGGGTTTACGTTTATCCAGTTGGCACATGAACGTTTAGTTGAATTGGGCGGAAGTATCTTACGTTCACCGGTTGAACTGGGTAGAAAATCTGAAAATGTTACGGTATATGATACTCTGCGGTTGCTATGATTTTTTACAGAAATTGTTCGGGTTTGACTTGTTGCTGGCTCAGCATCAAACTCTAATCGTACCGGTGCCACTTCAAAGTCCTGGGCTTTCAGGTTGGTAAAAAGCAAAACACCTTGTATTAAAAGAATGTATTTCAGTCGATTCATAAGCATTCCTATTTTGGAATAAAATTACAAATTCTAAATAAAATTTTACGTTGCAAAATAATTTTTAT
>CALBBQ010000053.1 GCA_937926785.1 uncultured Bacteroidales bacterium
TGTTGTTGAATTTTTGGAACAAGGACTTCGCCTATTTGTTCTGCTTGCTCCAAATCAAAGGTAATGGGGTAGAGGCGGGACTTTTGATAATGCTCGGTACATTCTTTCTGCAAATTGCTCAGCTTTTGCTCGCTTCGGGCAACTGCAACGATATTCACGTTACCTTCCTTGGCAAATAATCGTGCTACCTCTAATCCTATTCCTCTCGAAGCTCCTGTAATAACAATATTCATCACTTTATATTTTAATGTTTTTTATCTGGTTGAGATGAAAGAACAAATTAATACCCCTTTTGCTTAAGAATGCAAAAAATTATGATTGCTTATGATAATTATTTGCTAATTGCAGCTATCAAACTTTTCATCGTTTCATAAACTATTAATTATACTATAACTTTGGCATTCTAAAACAATACTGCAAGGTATGCGTTGTAAATTTAAAATTAATACTTTTACCATATCCCAAAATTAAAAAACGGCCATGGGAAGAATTAGAAACTTACTATTCACATTACTGCTAATTCAATGTTTTGCACCTGATAAGATTTACGCCCAACGTAAGCATGGCGATTTTCAGAAGTTCACGGATAGAATCTACTATGGTGGGAGTATTGGTCTGGCAATTGGAAACCGTATTACTCAGATAGATGTCCTTCCTCAAGGGGGCATTTGGATTTTTCCCCAGTGGTCGATTGGCATAGGAGGCCGTTATACCTACAGGCGCGAACGCTTTAACTTTCAACCCGGCAGTACAACCCTCGCACCGGTTACCACAACCATTTGGGGGTATTCGGGTTTCACCGATATTTTACCGGTACCCGACTTCAATGAGGCTTTTGGAATTAAGCTCCATGGCGGGTTTGTAATTCATGGCGAATTTGAAAATCTGTACCTCGACCGGAAAATTTTCGACCAATCGGCCACTCTTGGAAAGGGATGGGTAAAAATGTACATGCTGGGTGGTGGATGGAGGCAGAGGATCGGCAACCGCGCTGCCATCAACTTTCTGGTGCTTTGGGATTTAACCGATAATCGGTATTCGCCCTACTCAACGAATCCCATTCTGCGGTTCTCAATCACCTTCTGATACCCAAATGAAAAAAGGCCTCACGCGGAGGCCTTTCTCTTAGTATGTTAGGAATATATACTATTCTAACACAACCACATTGGTAGCCTGAGGACCACGTTTACCTTCGGTGATCTCAAAGCTTACGGCCTGACCTTCGTCCAGGCGCTTGAAGCCTTCTTTTGCAATTCCTGTGTAGTGAACGAATACATCGTTACCTTCTTCGGTTTGAATAAAGCCAAATCCTTTTGCTGCATCAAACCACTTTACTTTACCTTTCATGTTACTTTAGAAATAATTGGTGAATAAATTGATTGTTTAAAACCATACAAAGATGGTACTATTATTTTAATAACCAACATTATTTTTAACATTTTGTTCAGAAAAAATTAATCAGGCTCAAAGTCCAAAAAATAATTGTAAACATTTCCCTTCAAAACTTGTTAATTCAGACAGAAAAGCGTTTCTTTGAAAAGTAAAATTTAATTCAATCTACATGAACGTATCAAAAGACAAGGTTGTATCAATTAGCTATGAACTTAAGGTGAATGGCGATTTGATTGATTCTGCTCAGGCAGATAATCCATTAGTGTTTCTCTATGGACACGGCCAGCTTCTTCCACTATTTGAGGATAACATCAATAATCTCGCCCAAGGCGATTCGTTTGAGTTTATGATTCCTTGTAAGGATGGTTATGGCGAGGTGAATGAGGATGCCATTGTGGAGCTACCCAAAGAAATATTTGTAATTGATGGTGAACTGCAGGAAGACCTCCTGGTTATTGGGAACCGTTTACCCATGCGCGACTCCGAAGGTAATGCGCTAGATGGTACAGTGGTAGAGATTACCGATAACTCCGTGGTTATGGATTTTAACCACCCATTAGCCGGTCAGGACCTATTTTTTACCGGCAAAATTGAAATGATTCGTGAAGCAACACCTGAAGAAATAAGCCATGGGCATGTGCATGGCCAAGGGCATCATCATTAACAGGTTTTTTTAAACCAAAAATCGGGGAAGTGCGTCAAGTACTTCCCTTTTTTATTTTCTTTTCGTAACTTTTTTACTACCTTAGCAGTTACAATTATACCAAATGCTAAATCCGAGGAACATGAGCTCACGAATAATTATAGCCTGCCTGTCGTTAGCCCTTCTGTTTTCCTGTAAGGGCAACGATGACGACGAGAATCTGAACATAGTTAATTTTGGTAACGAGCAGTTCAAGCTATACCGAGGTTATAGCCATAAGTTCAGCGATGCCCTGCCTACCGGTGCCACTCCCTATGTGCTCGCCCTGCTTGGCGAAGGGGTTAGCTACAGCACCGATGCAGGAAAGTTTACCGGAACAGGCGCATTAATCACTGCATACTTCTATTCCGAAAACTCTGCCGAAATAAAGAACGGATTGTACACCGTTGATATCTTTTCTCAAAAGGGTAGCTTTACCGTTGATTCCTGCAAGGTTTTTTACAACTACGACTTTGCTGCCGATACCGGAAGGGTTTACTCCATTAAAGCCGGCACCTTTGATGTGTATAACCTGGGTAGGCTGATGAGATACAAAATAGATATTCAGACCGCTGATTTTATCCACTTTCTTGGCGACTTCAAGGGTACTATCGATCCCATGTAGTAAAAGGGATGATGCAACCCTAAGCAAATAAATAAAGCTGCGGCTTTACCATCATAACACTCTTTTAAAGCATGCGAAGTGTCTATTTTGTTTGCTACAATGCTATACCCCACATTCTAATCAATTTTAACTTTGTATTCGTTAAAACCGGATATCCCTTTAACTTTTTTTAACTCTTAACCATAAACTATTAACCATTAACCATAAATTTTAACTATGAACCTTTAACCCCTCAAATTTGAACATACTCTTTTAACCTTTAACCTTCTCAATATGCATCGCAAGTTTCCCCTTTATGCCAGGATTCTGATAGGAATGTTTTTAGGCTTGATTGTGGGTTTTCTGGCAGTTGTTTTAGGTATTCAGCAGTTTGCGTGGGATTACATCAAACCATTTGGTACCATTTTCCTCAACTTGTTGAAGTTGATTGCCATGCCGCTCATTTTTGCGTCGCTGGTGAGCGGAGTGGGTGGGCTAAGCGATATCAGCAGGCTATCAAAGCTGGGTGTAAAAACCATCACGCTATACATTATAACCACTACTCTTGCGGTTTCCATTGGGTTGGTTTTAGTAAACATAATTCGTCCGGGCAACCTCTTTAGTCAGGAGAAAAAGGCAGAGCTGGTGGCCAAGTATGCCACCGACCTTTCCGTTCGGCAACAGGCTGCCGAGAGTATTACACATCGCTCACCCCTTCAATTTCTGGTTGATATTGTACCTGAAAATATTGTTAGCGCAGCTTCGAGTAATACCTCAATGCTTCAGGTGATATTTTTTGCCCTGCTCTTCGGTGTTGCACTTGTTTTAGTTCCCAATTCCAAAGTAGCTGTTGTCAAGGATTTTGTATCGGGTTTAAACGAGGTGGTTCTTAAAGTTGTCGATATCGTTATGATGTTTGCGCCCTTCGGGGTTTTTGCTCTTATGGTATCGTTGCTTGTTGATTTTGTTGGGGCTGATATGGGCTCATCGGTTCAGCTGTTTGCTTCACTTGGACTTTATGCATTGACCATAGTTTTGGGACTGATGCTGATCATATTACTTATTTACCCATTGTTTTTGAAGTTTTACGCCGGAATAGGTTTCAAAAAGTTTTACCGGGCCATTTTCCCAGCCCAGCTGGTTGCTTTTTCAACCAGTTCAAGCGCAGCCACGCTTCCGGTTACCATGGAGCAGGTGGAGAAGGAGCTCAAGGTACCAAACGAAATTTCCAGCTTTGTTCTCCCTATTGGAGTAACCATAAACATGGATGGAACCAGCCTATACCAGGCAGTGGCTACCGTTTTTATTGCCGAAGTGTTTGGCGTTGAGCTAACCCTGTTGCAGCTGCTTACCATTTTAATTACTGCAACTCTAGCTTCTATAGGTTCAGCCGGAGTGCCGGGTGCAGGAATAGTTATGCTCATTATTGTTTTGAACTCGGTTGGCTTACCTGTTGAGGGGCTAGCCCTAATCCTTGCCATTGATAGGCCGCTCGACATGCTTCGGACTTCAGTTAACGTAACCGGCGATGCTATGATAGCCGCCATGGTGGCTAAAAGTGAGGGAAGGTTAGGTTCTGATTAGCATTTTGTATTATTTTTAGTTAACTTGTGTTATCAATTGTTTGCTATGAATCAGCAAGATATTTCAGCACAAGTTGAGCTTTTAAGGCGGATAGGCTTCGAATCACGAACCTTGCTCAACGGAATTACAGGACCTATTCACCTGTTAAGGTCTATGATTAGCGACCCCGCACTTCTCGAAACCCTTCACATTCTGGATTTAAGTACCGTACGATTCGAAAAGTTTTCGCTGCGTTCGCAGCTATTAGCCAATCTTCTTAATCCAGCATCAACTTTACACAGCGAAACCTGCGATTTAGCTGATTTAGTGAATCATGCTGTACTTGAGCTAAACGACTTTATAAATTTTTACGGGATAACCATTAGCATTGCCCATAGTACGGTATCATTAATTGTTGATGCAAACAGAGATTTGGTTTACCAATCGGTAATGATTTCCTTTGAACAGTTCATGGGGGTTCTTGAAACTGGTTCTACAATTAATGTCAACATCGAAAATAACCATATTCGGATTTCTGCCCCCGATAAAGGTTTTTTTGCCCAAAAATTTGAGCAAACTACTGATAATTGGTCTAACGATTTAGATATAGTATTGCTCAAAAAAACTTTTGAAAAGTTCAACATTCATTTTTCAATCAATGTGATAGATAGTAGTTCAATATTAACATTTGGTTAATCCGTTAGGCCTGTATGAATGAGCTTCTAGTTAAATCACAGGTAACCCTGTTTGCCCATATCGTCGTACAGAGCGATAACAGTATTCAACGCCTTTCCGAGATATATACGGAAATACTTTTTACCAAGCTTGTCAACTCACGGGTAGGGAAACAGCAGAAAAACGAGTTAAAAGAGATTGTTCGTAAGCACAGGAGTAACCAAAAGCCGATTGATATTGATAAGATTTGCCAGGATATAAATAAAAACAGCCCCATTCACCATCGTTTGATTCTTCTGATAAACCTGCTTGAGTTTGGTTTTTTTGCCCAAAAAAATGATATCCTGCTTACGCAAGCCAACAACCTTTCGGAGCAAATCAAAAGCATTTCCGAATTACTTAGAATTCCCCATCAAACATTCAGCCTTTGTAGTAGTTTTGTTTCCGGTAAGCTATTCGAAACGGATGACCGTTCCGGTATTCTAATAGTTAAGTCTAAAAACCCCGGTATTAGGGGAGTACATTTTGTTGAACGGGGTAGCTTGGAGGGTTACTTTATATTTGCATACTTTAAGCAAACCAATTCGATTTTCTTTAAATACTTTGGTAAGGAGCCCATACAGCTTAATTCTAAACCGGTTCATCCAAAAACAATTTACGCTTTTTACAGCGGGTCGGTTCTTACCCTGAACGGTAAGCCATTGCTATACTATAGCCGAGTAATTGGACAATTCAAAGGCCTTGCGGAACATGAATCAATAACCCTCAGTTTAAAGAATATCCAATTTCAATACTCAAAATCGGGTTTTGGGTTGCATCATGTATGCTTTACCGCCTCGTCGGGCGAGATTATTGGGGTTATGGGAGGCAGTGGAGTGGGGAAATCTACTCTTTTCAACCTGGTTAATGGTACCCTAAAACCTTTAGAGGGTCAAATATTACTCAATGGAGTAAGCTACTCCGACAATTTACCCGCAATTCAGAAGCTAATTGGATATGTTCCACAGGACGATTCCCTCTTTGAGAACCTAACAGTTTTTGAGAACCTTTACTTTACCGCCCGGTTAGCACTAAGTAATTTATCGCCGGAGCAAACCGCCGAGCTGGTAAATGCGCGTTTGGCAGAGTTTGGGCTTTACCATATCCGAAACCTCAGGGTTGGTAGTTCTATTTCCCGAAATATCAGCGGTGGCCAAAGAAAGAGGCTTAACATTGTAACCGAAATCATTCGCGAACCAAAATTGCTACTGGTCGATGAACCCACTTCGGGACTTTCCTCGGCCGATTCACTGAGGGTAATGTCGCTTCTTAAAGAGCAAGCTCTAGCGGGGCGGTTAGTTCTGGTGAATATTCACCAGCCCTCAGCCGAAATTTATAGACTCTTTGATAAAATACTGGTACTCGATCAGGGAGGCTATATGGTTTTCTACGGCAATCCATTGGAAGCCCTTAAACATTTCAGGTTGCTGGCAGGCCATATCGATGCCGAAGAGGTTGAGTGCACTACCTGTCGCAATGTTAAACCCGATGAGATATTTGATATAATTGAAGAGAAACAGGTTGACGAATTCGGGCAAATAACTGAAATTAGAAAAATTTCGCCGGTTGAGCTAAGCTCCCATTTCACACCTGATCTAAGCCCAGAGCTTGAGCATGCTTCCTTGCCCGGTGTGATATCGAAAAAAGCATCGCCCTTGCGACAGCTGGAAGTTTACATTAAGCGGCTTACTCTCAGTAAGTTGCGCGATGTAGAGTTTTTTATTTTCGCATTTGCAATACCTGTCCTGCTGGCGGGTGTTATTGCTGTGTTCAGCAAGTATTCTTACCCCAGCCAGGATGGCGGATACATCTACATTTTTTATGAGAACTACAACATTCCCATTTTCTTTCTAACCAGCATTATCGCCAGCTTGTTTCTGGGGATGATTGTAACATCCGATAGCATTATCAGGGATGCAAATGTCAATAAACGCGAAGCCCTTCTGTTTCTGAGCCAAAAAGCATACTTCAACTCTAAAGTGTTCTTCTACTTCGGGTTAACAATTATTCAAAGCTTTATCTATACAGCCATCTCGGTTTACATTTTGCAGCTGAAAGGTATGTTCCTTCAAACCTGGGGTGTAATGCTGATCATGGGGTTTTTGGGCAACGTGGTAGGGTTAATGGTTTCAACCCTTTTCAAATCCCTATCGGCTGCATACCTTATTGTCCCATTCCTTGTGATACCCCAAATCATTTTAAGCGGTATTACAATACCATTCGACCGAATGAACCGTCATCTCTCAAACCCTGAATATGTGCCCCTGATTGGTTTGATATCACCCTCCATGTGGGGCATGGAAGCCCTTTTAGTCTATCAGTTTGTGAATAATGACTACGAAAAACATTTCTTTATGGTCGATATGACTGAGAGCCAAAACCGCATTAACTCTCAGTATTTAATCCCTAAAATTTTTCAGCTCATTCAGGACCTTCAGAAAAATCCTGATGAGAACATTCGGTTAAGGTACAAAAAACTCATTTTGCATGGGGTGTCCCAGCTAAATATTCCATTGAGCACTGATTTACTTGACCGTTCATCTGAAGTAAGAAAATTAGAAATTTTGCTGAACGAATTGCAGCAGAAGTTGCAGAGGCAATACTCAAAAGCCTTGCGCGATAGGGATGCAATAGGAAACCAGTTAGTTAGTAAGTTGGGTGGTTATGATAGCTTGCTCCATTTGAAGCAGCAATGCACCAATAAGGGCGTGGAGGATCTAACCCTTTCACGAAAAAATATTGTTGCCATTCAGGTCGTTGAGAACAAGCTGGTGCAAACCATTGATCCAGTTTTCAAAATGCCCACCAGTAAATGGGGTCGATCTCATTTCCTTGCCCCTTACAAGCGAATCGGAAACATGTGGTTTTCTACTTATACATTCAATGTTTTCGTTCTTGGCATGTTGCTCTGCATAGCCTACATTTTATTCCTTTTTAATATTTTCCCGAGGCTACTCTCGCGTCTTGCAAGATGACGCTCATAGTTTTAACGTTTTATTTTCTTGCTTTTCAACATATTTTTTACTAAATTGCTTAGTGTTAGTAATGCCTTGTTACTGTCAACTGTCTTAAAATACAACAAATTAATCTTTTACCTATGAAGCAAATTCATGCTTACTCACAGTTTCTACTCATGGTGTCGCTGGCTGTTCTGACATCGTGTTCTGGTTGTAAAACCAGTAAGCCCGAAGTTTCGGCTGAGCAGGCTTCGGATACCCTTGTCATTGAAAACATGGAAATCATGCTTCCTGCTCCCTCCGAGGTTATTGAGCTGGTACTGACCTCAGGGGTTAAGTTTTCAAGTAGCTACGTTGCTCCCCTAGGCTTAGAAAAGAAAACGGCTATGGTTAAACATAAAGCGGTTACCCTTGGCGTTTACTTTGCCGATTTTGCTTACACCAACTTCTTCAGCCAGCGAAGCCTATCCGCTGATTATTTCAAAGCCTTGCAGCACATATCAAGTGACTTGGGCATTGGTTCAATACTAAACGATGCCTACTTCAACCGTTTTGATGCTAACCTTAACAATCCCGATTCGCTCGATGCCATTTTTGAGGATTTTTCACAGAATGCCTACAACACCATTATTGAGTCTGGTAATTCCGAATTACTTTCGATGATTGGCATCGGCGCAGCAATTGAGATATTATACATTGGGGTTAACTCCATTGAAAGTGCCGGAAACACCGATGAAGCCATTGGAACAGTATTAGAGCACAGCGCAGTGTTTACAAACTATTACAATAATTTTATGGCTTACAATAGTCAAAAGCCCGAGTTCAGTGTTCTTACGGCAGACTTGAGTAAAATATTTGAGTTTTTTAATGAAAGGGTTGTGCAATCGGAAGGTGAAACGGTGGTTAACGATGCTAAACAGCATTTTACCATTGCCGGTGGTGAGAATGCTAAGCTAAGCAAGGCCGAGCTGATTCAGCTACGAGATATGGTTAGCCAAACCCGAATGAAACTTATTGAACTTAAGTATTAATCTTATAATTTACCAGCTTATGCTCAAACGATTAGCTCTTTCCGTTTCCATATTTATGGCAGCCGTTTTGGCTGTTAGCGCCCAATGTTCCGGATTTCATACCATAAGAGAGTGTACCCCGCCCGATATCAGCGACTTTAAACGTTTTGGCCAATCGCGCAGCCGCATGGTTGAAGCAAAAAAATCTTTTACCTATCAGGTTGTGCTTTTTGGCGGTTACGACTATAAAATTGGGATTTGTACCGAAAAGGGGTACTACCCGGTTCAGTTCAAAATTATTAATGCCAATGATAATACAGTGTTTTACGATAATGCAAACGACGACTATACCGAAACGGTTGGTTTTACCGTTGAGAAAACTAAAAATGTGATATTTGAGATTACCGTATTGGCAAGCAAAAAGGAGTTTAAGGATGCTACCGATGCACGCGTTTGCTCCGGTGTTGCCATATACTGGCGTAAAGTTCCAAAAACAGGCTTCTAGGAACACTAAAAAAATCTTTTATGTTGCTTGTAAAATCCCTTTTTCCCATTCTGCTCTCCCTTACACTTTATCAGGTGGTTAGCTGCCAGAACATAGTTGTAAACGGAAGTTTCGAAAAGTTTTACTCATGCCCCGATAACTATACGGTTGAGTATAGTAAGCGGTTTCTTCCTGGTTGGGAAATGCCAACCAAGGGCACACCCGATTACTTTAACCGTTGCAGCAAGGAAATGGTTGGTGTGCCCCAAAACTTTATGGGTAGCATATTCCCCGCCGATGGTAATGGATTTATTGGTCTTGTAATGCTCGATACCCCTGTTTTAAACGATGAGATTGATTACCGCGACTATGTTCACAGTGGCCCTTTGATGCCTGTTACCATTACCAACGCTAACATTCCAAAACCCCAAACAAAGCGAAGGGTTAAGCCTATAAATTACAGGGAGTATGTTCAAACCCAGCTCAAAAGCCCCCTACAGCCCAACCAGCTTTACCACATAACTTTTAGGTATGCCCTGGCACAGCACTCAACCTTTGTTTCAAACAGGTTGGGAGTTGCTTTTACCCAACAGCCCGTTAAGCAAAAGAATGGGGTGCTACCCATTAAACCCAATGTGTTTATCGATACCGTTGTTCTTTACTCAACACCCGGGATATGGGTCGAATTTTCCGATACATTTCGTACTCGCGGCGGGGAGCTTTTCATGACCATTGGAAACTTTTATGAGGACGCCCGGTGTAGTTTTATCCACAACGATATCAGCTCACTTAATATCTCGCTTCAGCGAACCATTCTCGAAAATCAGGTTGCATACTACTACATCGACGATGTAAGGGTTGAGCCTGTCTCCAAGCCCGAAAAGTTATTTCTATCGCCACGTTTCATTCCTTTCAGCTTGCTCAAACGGTCTGAATACCTTAAAATTGATACTTTGGGAGCACGGTATGCAATACTCGATGAGGTTTACTTTGATATCGGTAAACCGGATACTAACCCCCGCAGCCTATGCCAGCTCGATGAGCTGGTAAAGTTTCTAACCAATAACCCGGGCATAGGTGTTGAACTCAACGGTTTTATGCACGAGGTGGAAATAGATACTCTGGGTTCTATGAGCAGGATGCATTCCTTTAAAAATTTTCTATGCAGTCAGGGGATTGATGGAGCCCGGATTACTACCAGAACATTCGACGTTCTTAAATCCATTTCAAAAAAGTACAGCTTCAGCTGTGAGGGCATTCCCTGTTCTTTATTTGCCTCACTGTTTGCCATTCGTTTTTATAAGTTAAACTAATCTTGTATGGAAAACACTAAGGACTGGAGCAGCAAAACCATTCTGGTGGTTGAAGATGACAGGTTCATATCCATGATCATTCAGAACTACCTTAGCAAGAAAAATGCTAAGATCATTCTCGCTTCCAGCGGCGATCAGGCCGTTGAGCTGGCCCGACAGCACGCCCCCGATTTCATCCTGATGGATTTAAAGCTGCCAGGTATTAGTGGTTTTGAGGCTACCCGTAGAATAAAGGAGTTTTTACCTAACTGTATAATTATTGCTCAAACCGCATTTGTTACCGACTCCGACCGCAACGAGGCTTTTGCATCGGGCTGCTCCGAGTTTATTACTAAACCTCTGAGTGGCGAAAAAATCTACTCTGCCATTGAAAAATTCATGTAGGTAAATCATTCTTTATTAAATGGAAAATCAAGGTGTTACTAAAGGGAAAGTTATACTTTTATCGCAGCAACCAACCTTATGCTACGACAAAGTAGCCAATTTTATTGCCAATCAGCAATATTCACAATACGAACTACTGGTTTTAAATACTGTTGATGAGCTACATTTTTTCCTGAGCAATCCCTTTAGCGGGTTTGTTGCCATTTATATAGAAAAACCCGATATCGACTTCTTAAAAATAGCTGTTTCCGCTCGCGAGAATTTCAACCCCTTAGTTCCCCTTGTCGTTTTACTCGATGGTGAAGCAACCAATATCGACGTTAAGGAGTTAATCCGATTGAATGTTTCGGATGTTGTCGATTTTAACAACCCAGTAGTTCTAAATGCTGTATTTTCAAAATATTTGCTTAACCCCATTAACCCCGAGAGCGTTATAAAGTATGCAGGTTATAGCTCATTCCATTTGCATATCAGTAATATTCATGACAATTTTCCTTTCGGTATAGTGCGGGTTGTTATTAATCCATCAGTTTATGTTGATTACATTAACAAGGAGGCCAAGCGCCTAACGGGTTACTCATTTGAGCAATACCAATCAAATCCGGAACTACGCAATTTATTTCTACCCGATGAACGAATAAAATTAGTCCTTGAGAATGCTGACACAGGTCAGGAATATCTAAGAAAAGAAATTAAGTTTGATTCTGCTTCAGGTCATGCACAGTGGGTTGAGGCAATCTATATACCCGGCTTCTATTCGAACAGTGCCTATAAATCTATAGAAGTGTTACTCCGCGATATTACAAATGAAAAGATTGATAAAGTTTTGCAGAAAGCGGTTTACGATATAGCCCGCATGACCAGCACAAATTTCTCCCTTAACCGTATTTTTACTATTATACACAAAATAATTGCCGATATCGTTTCCATCGATAACTTTTACATTGCACTTTTCGACGAGAGTACCCAGATGGTAACATTCCCATACTATGTCGATATCAAAGATAGCCAACCTCCAAAACTACGGAGCGATGGCCACGGTTTAACGGAATACGTGATACGTACCGGAAAAACACTCCTATGCAAACCCGACTGCTTTAACAGCTTGCTGTTACAAAAAGAGATTGAAATTATTGGAACACAACCCAAATCGTGGCTTGGAGTGCCGTTAAAGTATCACGACAAGGTATTGGGCGTGTTGGCTGTGCAGCATTACACAAATCCCGAGGCTTTTACTGAGCGCGAGCAGTATATCCTTGAATTCTTCTCGAAGCAAATAGCCCACACCATCGACTTCAAACGTAAAAACGATACCATAAAATTGCTTTCCACTGCCGTTGAGCAGAGCCCGGTTTCAATAGTTATTACTACCCTTAAGCCCGAAATAGTATATGTGAACTCAACTTTCACGCAGGTTACCGGGTACGAGCCCGGCGAGGTTCTGGGGAAAAACCCAAACCTTCTTCAATCGGGGTTAACTCCAAAGGAGCGTTATGTTGAGCTTTGGGATACTATAACATCAGGTAAAACCTGGCATGGGGAGTTCATCAATAGGCGTAAGAATGGCGAAATTTTCTATGAGGAATCGACCATAACTCCCATAACCGATGAGCTTGGCAAAATATCCTTTTACCTGTCGGTAAAAATTGATATTACCGAAAAGAAAAAACTTATTAACGATTTGTTGGCCGCTAAGGAAAAGGCTGAGGAAAGCGATAGGCTCAAAACAGCCTTTCTTCAGAATATAAGTCACGAAATCCGTACCCCCATGAATGCCATTGTGGGCTTTGCCGAGATTCTGGAAACCGATCACGATAACGAAGAGAAAATCAGTTACTATACCAGTGTTATAAAGCAACGCTCATTCGATTTGCTCGATATCATAAACGAACTGTTGGATATTTCTCGGATTGAATCGGGTCAGCTCAAAGCGGAACTAAAGCCTTTGGATGTTCAGGGAATTTTCAATGATTTACTGGCGACCTTTATAGGCTATAAAGAACGAATGGAACGGCAGTCCATTGAGCTGAAAGTACTCCCATTGCCTGAAAATGTTTCTAGAATAATTATAAGCGACGAGGTAAAACTCCGCCAGATTTTCCAGAATCTTATTCATAATGCCCTGAAATTTACCCATGAGGGTTATGTTGAGTTTGGTTTCCATGAGCTTAGCAATGGTAGCATCATCTTTAGGGTTACCGATACGGGGATCGGTATTCATCCATCCATGCAGAGTAAAATTTTTGAGCGGTTTCAAAAGATCAACCCCGATGGGTTTATATACGATGGGTTAGGGCTTGGGTTAAGCATAGTTCAAAGCCTGATCAACCTGATAGAGGGAAAAATATGGCTCGAGTCGGAGCAGGGTAAGGGAACTACCTTCTACTTCTCAATACCCTATAAGCCGCAAATCCAAACCGGAGATTATGAACCCGAACGGCCCAGTACAGCAGATTTAAAGGGGATTAAACTACTTATTGTTGAAGACGATGCTTTTAACGTGGCTTACTTTAACGAGCTTTTCACAAACATGGGGGCAGAGTTCCATGTAGAGGTAACGGGAACCGATGCCATTGAGCATTTTAAGGAATACCAGAACTACGACATGGTTCTGATGGATATTAAGCTGCCCGATATGACCGGATACGAGGTAATTGAGCGTTTCAGGCAAATTAACCCCAAAGTGCCCATAGTAGCCCAAACTGCCTATGCGTCTGAATCGGATAGGGAGAAAACTCTCAAGGCGGGGTGTGTGGGGTTTATTTCGAAACCCATTTTCCGTGAAAAGCTAATAGAGTTACTGCACAAAACCCTTGTTAGCTAACAGAAGGCAACAAGCGCAAGCATTTCCAACCGGCCACCCCCATGCTACCGATGCTCATTGAGCTGATCCGATAGGGGTAAAGCAACCCTAAACTCAGTACCCTTGCCGGGTGTGCTGAGTACATAAACGTTTCCACCATGCCCCTCAATAATGCGCTTAACAATGTAGAGGCCAAGGCCTGTACACTTTTCCCCGGCAGTTCCTTCTGCCGATATTCGGCTGAACGGCTTAAATAGCCGATTAATCTGCTCAGTACTCATGCCAATTCCCTGGTCTTTAACACTTAAAATGACGCTATTGGTATTGGTTTCCAGGGATACATAAATGGATGACCCCGGAAACGAAAACTTTATGGCATTGGAAACCAGGTTGTTGAACACCTGTTCGATTTTATTGATATCACATTCAACCAGGATTGAATTGCTACTTGCGGTGTAATGTAATGCTATACTCTTTCTGGAGGCTAAAGCGCCATTAGCTTTTGCCCAATCCTCAACTTTTCTTACTAAATCAACAACCTCCTTATTTAGCTCAAGCTTGCCCGATTCTATTTTGTTAATATCGAGTAGGTTGTCAATTAATTCGAGCATAAAGCTTGCCGAGTGCTGAATTACCTCGAGCATCCATTTCTGAGCATCGGTTAAGCTGGTGCCAGTCTCCTCTCTGATGTATTCAGCGTAGCTTAAGATTACTCCTAAGGGGTTGCGTAAATCATGGGCTGCCATTCCCAAAAAGCTGTTTTTTAGTTCATTCAATCGTTCCAATTCTATTCTTTTTCGGCTTAGCTCACGTTGCGCGTTAACCAGCTCGTTGTTTATCCGGGTAATCTCATTGAAAAGTTTTTGTATTTCGTCATTTTGCTTTATCACATGAAATGGTGCAGCAACCACTTTTGAAAGTGCTCGTATAGTATTGGCTTGTGAGTTGTTAACCCTTTGCAGCTCTTCAATGAATTGTGATGTGTCCAGGTGGTTGTCCGAGCCAATAATAACTAATTCGTCGTTAACTTTTGCCCCTCTCAGGCTTAGTTTGACCTGCGAATGGGGTATATTTAAGCGTAAGTAATAGTCGTGTGCGAGTAGGTTTTGGTTAATTAACCTAATCAGGGTTAAGGCGTTACCTGTATCTTCAGGCACAAAAAGAGAAGAGAATTGATGTCCAATGGTTTCTTCCAGCTCATCTGCAAAGTCGTTGCGTATAATCTGCTTTATAATTCCATTCGGTTTGCAGGTAACTACCAGTAAGTTTACCATTATCTGAGACATTTAAAAGGTTAAGCAACTAAGGCTTTTCCTACACTGATTGCCTCCAGCGCATTGTGGGCGTATCCGTGTGCACCAAACCATTCAGGGTTTACCTGGCTTTGGTTAAGGGCGTACCCTCCGATTATTATTTTTGTTCCTTTGGCCAGTAGCGGGGTAATTGTCGAAATGGTTTCCCGGAGCAGGCTGCGGTGTATGGGTAATGCTATTGACAGGCCCAATAAATTTGCACTTCGCTCGTTTACGGCTTTTACAATGCTTTCGGCAGGGGTGTTTGCCCCCATGTAGTAGGTATCCCATCCATCCATCTCAAAAAAATCGGCTACCATGCGTATGCCTATTTCGTGTAGCTCATTTCCTATACATGCTGCTACAAAAACGAGCCTCTTACGCTCAGTGCCAAATATTTTGGGGTAAAGTATCGACATAGCCTGCTGGGTTACCGCTGTGCAAAAGTGCTCATGGGCAACGCTGATTTTGTTTTTCAGCCAGAGCTCGCCTATCCGGTACTGTGCGGGTTGAAATACTTCAAGGTAGATATCCCTGACCGGATAGCCATTATCTGCTACCTCTTCAATAAGCTTAAGGGCAGCCAGCCTGTTACCTTCCAGCAGGTAGCTGATGTATTTTTGCGCCGTTTGATTTAGTAATGGTGAATTTCCATGTTCCGGATTAACTGTTCCGATGTTACGGAGCCTTGCCTTAGCATCATCAATGAAGCTGTTTGCTAAATCCGCTACCTCAGGGTATTGTTCATTCAGTATATCCTGTAAACAGGTTAGGGTTTCATACATTGTATTCTGGGGCAGCTTCAGGTTGTCAAAAAGCTCATTTGCCCAAATGGAGTACTCCGTAAGTATTGTGCTGTCATTTGCAGCCATTGCCTCGTATAGGTAGCTGATAAGGTAATGAGCGTCGCGGATGCTGCTTTCTATACCTTTTTTTCCATACTTTTGCCATTCACTGGGTCTGAGCTGGTATTGGTATGTTACCAGGCTAACAGCTATTTCGTCTGCCTTGTCCTTTAATGCTTGGGCATTCCTCATTGCCTTGATGGTTTTTAGTTTTTTTACTCCAAATACTACTTTAATCCTTTTAGCTTCTTACTAACCACCGTGATTAGATCGGTTTTTCGAATAGGTTTGCTGATGTAGCCGTCAAATCCATAGCTATTTATTTTTTCCTTTTCCTCGCCAAGAGTATAGGCGGTTTGGGCAACAATGGGAATATCAGGATTTATTTTTTTAATCTCACTAAATGCCTCATATCCGTCCATAATGGGCATTTTTAAATCCATTAGTACTAATCTGATATTGTGGTTGGTCCGCACTATGTCAACCGCTTCCTTTCCATTGCAGGCCCGAATGCAGGTATAATTTGAGTTTTTGAGCATTTCGTTTATTAGAAGAAAATTAAACTCATCATCCTCGGCCACCAGTAAAAGCTCTTTATTTCCTCTAACGTTATCAATTGCTGGTTCGTGAAACAATTCGGGACTTGGTTCAACCTTATGGTAGGGGATTATTACTTTAACCATGGTGCCTTTGCCCAGTTCCGATTGGATGTCAATATTACCGCCAAGAAGTTCAACATAAGCTTTCGTTATGGCTAGCCCCAAACCAATTCCGCTTGTTTTTAGCGTTAAAGGATTGTCAACCCGGTAAAACCTTTTAAATATTAGGTCGCGATGTTTCTTTTCTATTCCAATGCCAGTATCTTGAACCCTAAACTTGATTTTATCCCCTTCGATTTCATAACCAAACATAACTGCTCCGCGAGGGGTATATTTTATGCCATTTACAATCAGATTTGCAAGAATTTGTTGCAGCTTTACCCTGTCCGTATAAATATTAAAGGGGGCATCAAGGTTTTTATTGTATATTATTAGTTCAAGCTCCTTATTTTTTGATGCCCTAACCCGTAATTCGTTGTATAAATCTCTCATAACCTGGTTAAGGTCAAACACTTCGGGGTTAAGCTTAATCAGCCCGCTATCGAGCTTGGCCACCTCAAGGGTTTGATCAATTATCTCAAGCAGTCGTTGACCGCTTTTCTGGATAAATTCAAGGTATTGGTTGATTTTTTCGGGTTTTACAGGTCCTCTGAGTAAATCGGTAAAGCCCATTATGGCATTCATGGGAGTTCGGATTTCGTGGGAGAGGTTGGATAAAAATGCCGATTTTAGGCGGTCGCTCTCCTCGGCTTTCTCCTTGGCTTTAATCAGGTCTTCTTCGTACCTTTTTCGTTCCGTGATGTCGCGAATTACGGTTAGGTCGCGTTCAACTCCTCCAATTTGTGTGCGCTTGAGGCTAACCTCAACCCAAAAAAGTTCGCCATTTTTACGTTTTGCAAGCCAATCGAACCTCTGAGGACCTTCGGCTATAGCTTTTAGCGTATTTACACCTATTTTTTCGTTTGTGTATGGCTCTGCGTTTGCTCCCAGGTCGGTTAAGCGGCATTGCAAAAACTCCTCTTTGCCGGAGTATCCGTACATTTCAACGGCTCTGTCGTTACAATCAACTATGCGTCCATCATCGGTGTTGTAAACAATTATGGCCTCGCTGGTTGAGTTGAATATCTCGCGGAACTCCCTTTCGCGTTGGGCTAACCTGATCAGGTTTTTCTTGTTTTCGGTTATGTCCCTTACAACGGCAACGAAACGTTTATCGCCCCGAATGGTTGCTACCTTTAACGATATTTCTACCCACAATAGTTCACCATTCTTCCTTTTCCCTTGCCAGGTGTATGTTTGGGGGCTTTGGGTAATTACCTTCTTAAGTATTTCTTCTACTTCATCGAAGGTATAGGGTTCGGTGAATGAGCTGAGGTACCCAATGGGTTTACCAATTAGCTCCTCTTTTGTGTATCCGTATATTTTTTGGGTGGCAGTATTACAATCAACTATTTTTCGGGTATTGAAATCGTATATGATAATTGCCTCCTGTGTGGAGTTGAATATTTCGCGGAGCTCGTGTTCCTTTTCTGAAACTTCCCATTCGGCCTTTTTTCTATCGGTGATATCTGTTATATACCCATCAAGGTATAAAAGATTTCCGTTTGCATCGAAAACCCCCTTACCTTGCTCCCAAACCCATCGGATCTGACCATCCTTGGTTTGAATTTCATACTCATCAACAAACTGCTGGCGGTTTGCCAGTACGTTTTGCCATTTATCCCATAGGTATTGCCTATATTTTGGTAGAATTATATCATTGAAAGCGACAACGTGGTTGGCAATGAAATCATCGGGGGCGTAACCCGTTATATTCTTTACAGCTGGGCTTAGGTAGAGCATGGTCCAGTCAGGGTCATTGGCACAGCGGTAAATAAAACCCGGAAGGTTCTCAATCAGGTTCGATAGGGTTTGTTCCCGTTCAATGAGCTTTTGCTCTGACATCTAGCGTTGGGTGATATCGCGAGCTATCCCATGAATGGCTGTAAGCTCTCCATTTTCGTCGTAAATGGGAACGTTGTGCTGTTCAGTCCAAATAACTGTTCCATCCTTTTTTTTCCAACGCAGGGTTATGGGTTTATCAAAGTTCTTGCCTGCAAAGAAGCTTTCCAGCAGGGGCTTATCGTCAGGGTGAACAAGCTTAAATCCTAGATTAGGATCGGCGTAGTGTTCCTCCGGGGTGTAACCGGTTATCCGCGTGGCCGAAGGGCTAACGTAATCAAAACCATATTGGGGTTTTAACCTGTAAACGAAAATGATATCGCTGGCATGCTCAGTAAATAATCGAAATCTTCTTTCGCTTTCCTTAACCTTCTCCTTGTTTTCCCAGTTCTCATCTCTCTTAAACAGGAGGTAGGCAATTAGCATGGTGGCGGTTGGATATATCACTATTACGGGCCACCATATGGTTAGGAGCGTGGGCAATCGATTCTCCTTGGGTAAGAATATAATACATGCTATCATAACAACATGCACTGCCAAAGCAACAAGGTACACCTCGCCAATCCGTTTTTCTTTGATAATATGGGGTCTTAATTTTCTCCAAAGCAAGCTGACGGTTGAAGCTGAAAGAATCACGGCAATTCCCATTAATACGCCACCTCCTCCCAGGTATAAGCGGTATAAAGCAATTAAGCCCGTTGCAATAATGGTGGTAACCCCACCAAAGAACAAACCGGATATGGTAAGTAGCACAGAGCGTGTATCAAATACAATTCCATCAACGTAAATCCATGGGCTGCGCATGAGTATGATGCCAATGGCAGTAATCAAAAAACCTAATAGCAGCTGGAGTATAAACTTTCTGCGTCTCTCAAATTTTAGCCAGATAAAGTCGTAGATTACAGCAATGGCTATTAAAATTGCTGCATTTTCAACTATACCTATGTAGGCAGGATTTTGCATTTAAAAATTACCATAACTTGTTGGTTAAATATAGTGAATAAATTAAATATTGGTAATATTTGACGGGTAAACAGTATAAAAAGTGTAGCTATTTTGTAATTTTGCGGGCTATAATTGGACGCAAATGAATTTTGAGGAAGAAGTTAAGCGCCGCCGTACCTTTGCCATTGTGAGCCACCCCGATGCGGGTAAAACAACGCTTACCGAAAAGCTACTGCTTTTTGGTGGTGCAATCCATGTTGCCGGTGCTGTGAAAAGCAACAAGATAAAGAAAACTGCCACCTCCGATTTCATGGAGATTGAGCGTCAGCGTGGTATTTCGGTTTCCACATCGGTGATGGAGTTTGAATACAGGGGTTATAAAATCAACATACTCGATACGCCCGGGCACCAGGATTTTGCTGAGGACACCTACCGCACGCTTACGGCTGTGGATAGCGTAATCATTGTGATTGACCACGCCAAGGGCGTGGAAAGCCAAACCCGTAAGCTCATGGAGGTTTGCCGGATGCGTAAAACCCCTGTAATAATCTTCATCAACAAGCTCGATAGGCCGGGGAACGATCCATTCGACTTGCTCGATGAAATTGAAAAGGAGCTCCAAATAAAGGTTCGGCCTCTGAGCTGGCCGATAAGTCAGGGGCCTACTTTTAAGGGTGTTTATAATCTTTACGAGCAAAAGCTTTTCCTGTTCTCTTCGGAAAACAAACAAACCATTGCCGACGAAATAGTTGAGATTACCGATGTGCATTCACCGGAGCTAGACCAGTACATCAAACCCTATACATCGAAATTTTTAGAGGAGATTGAGATTGTTAATGAGGTTTACCCCCCGTTTGAGCATGGTACATACCTTAGTGGCGAGGTCGCTCCCGTTTTTTTCGGAAGTGCATTAAATAACTTCGGGGTAAAGGAGCTACTCGACTGCTTTGTGCAAATTGCGCCACATCCCGGTCCAACCACAACCGATATACGAACCGTGTCGCCCTTTGAGCAGAAGTTCAGTGGCTTTGTGTTTAAGATTTTTGCCAACATGGATCCAAACCATCGCAACCGCATTGCCTTTTTAAAGGTTTGTTCCGGTAGGTTTGAGCGTAATGTGCCCTACCACCATGTTAGGCTTAACAAGGATTTTCGGTTTTCCAGTCCCAATGCTTTTCTGGCCGATAAAAAGTCGATTGTGGAGTTTGCCTACCCGGGCGATATCATCGGTTTGCCCGACTCGGGCAACTTTAAGATAGGCGATACCCTCACCGGGGGCGAGGTGATGAATTTCAAAGGTATTCCCAACTTTGCCCCCGAACTATTCAGGTACATTGAGAATGCCGATCCCCTTAAGTTCAAGCAGCTTGCAAAAGGGGTTGAGCAGCTCACCGACGAAGGTGTGGCACAGCTTTTTACTCAGAAATCAAACGGCCGAAGGATCATTGGCACCGTGGGTGCACTCCAGTTCGATGTCATCCAGTTCCGGTTGGAGCATGAGTATGGTGCCAAGTGCCGGTACGAGCCCATAAACCTGTACAAGGCTTGCTGGATTGAAAGCTCCAATAAGTCGCAGCTCGACGATTTTCGTATCCGCAAGTATAACAATCTGGCAATCGACAAGCATGGGAGGGAGGTGTTCCTGGCAGAATCGCCTTATGCACTCCAAATGGCCATCGAAAAATTTCCCGATATCAGGTTCCACTTCACCTCTGAGTTTTAAGCGCTTTCTTACCATTCGCTTTAGCCATTTGCTACGCTATGGTTTCATGGAATTGTTAGACCTTTTCATGAACTTTATTTCAGCTTCATACTACAGGTGCGGATTGGTCATTGTCTGGCAATCCAACAAAAGGAGATAGTTTGAACCACATTTTATCGAAGTAGAACCAGCAGAATTCATGGGAAACAAACCATAGTAATGAGTTCCCTTCGATTATAAATGTTGAATCCTTCAAAACCAGACAAAGCTTCAAATCTAAAAATCTTGAGTCCGGCAGAGTCGGACTTGTTCCGGAATCTGAAATCTTTTTCCACAATTTTTACGCAAACGTTTACGGCACATCTGGCGGGCTTTTCAGAGTTTTTTTTGTACAAAATATTTTCCTCGTCACAAAAAACTTCTATTGGGCTTCGTAATCGATTGAAATGCCACTTTCGTATGCTGAAATCCTTTATTTACAAGGGTTTTAACTTTGCGTTATATTTTTTTTAAGATTTTTTTACCTTATTTTTGGACACCTTCAAAAACCAAAAAACAGCTATATGGCAAAGAAACCTAAACTCAGCTTTTGGCAGATCTGGAACCTCAGCTTTGGTTTTTTAGGGGTTCAGGCGGGTTTCGCCCTGCAAAATGCCAATGTTTCACGCATACTGTCAAATTATGGTGCCGATCTGCACCACCTCTCGTTTTTCTGGCTTGTTGCACCCATAATGGGTTTAATAATTCAACCCTGGGTGGGAGCAGCCAGCGATAGAACATGGAACCGAATGGGCAGGCGTAAGCCATTCATTTTTGGTGGCGCAATTGCCGCAACTCTGGGAATGTTTTTCATGCCAAACTCGCAGATAGCAGTAGCAATCATTCCTGCTGTTGCCTTTGGGGCAATCATGCTTGCGCTGATGGATGCCTCGTTCAACGTAACCTTTCAACCCTTTCGCTCACTTGTGGCCGACATGACCCCTGAGGAGCAGACCAATACAGGGTACTCCATTCAAACCCTGCTTATCAACCTTGGTGCCGTTATTGGCTCGTTTCTGCCATTTGTCCTCACCAATGTTCTTGGTGTGGAAAATACTGCTTCCGAGGGTAAAGTTCCACCTTCGGTGGTTTGGTCTTTCTATATCGGTGGCTCTATACTGTTAGTATCAGTTCTTTGGACAGTTTTTACAACCAAGGAGTACAATCCCGATGAGTTCAAGAGATATAACCAGGCAGAGGAAACACCATTAAAGGATGGGGAAAGAAAAAATTTCTGGCAGACACTTATCTCGATGCCCGGTATCATGGGCAAGCTTGCCATTGTTCAGTTTTTCTCTTGGTTTGCCCTTTTTGCCATGTGGGTTTATACCACACCTGCAGTAGCACAGCACATTTGGGGAACTGCCATAGGTGATTCTGCATCGCCTGAGTACAACGAGGCAGCCAACTGGGTGGGGGTTTTATTCGGTCTTTACAGCGTTTTTGCGGCCATTTTTGCCATTTTTCTCGATAAGATTGCTAACCGCTTAGGCAGGGTTAAAACTTACTCCCTTTCGCTCTTAATGGGCGGGTTAGGATACCTGTCAATGTATGTTCTATCGGATCAATACGCCCTTATCCTATCAATGGTTGGGGTTGGCATTGCATGGGCAGCCATTCTTGCCATGCCTTACGCCATTCTTGCCCGTTCGCTTCCGGCCGATAGGATGGGAGTTTACATGGGAATTTTCAACATCACCGTAGTTGTTCCGCAAATCGTGAGCGGCCTGCTGCTGGGTACTATTCTTAAGTTTGTTTTCCATGAGAAAGCCATTTATATGATAGTGCTGGCAGGTATTTCCATGCTCTTAGCCTCAGCAAGTGCAATCCTATTTGTGAAGGAGAAAAAGTTTTGACTGATGAAAGAAATTAAAGCTTGCATTTTTGATTTGGATGGGGTAGTAGTGGATACTGCTAAGTATCACTACCTGGCTTGGAAAAGATTAGCAAAAGATTTGGGCTTTGAGTTTACCGAGCAGCATAACGAGCGTTTAAAGGGTGTCAGCCGAATGCGCTCACTGGAGATCTTGCTCGAAGTAGGCGGTCTTTCGTTTCCGCCCGACGAAATGGAAAGGATGGCTGCCCGGAAGAACGCTTGGTATGTTGAGTATATCGAAAGAATGACACCCGATGAGATTCTTCCCGGCGCAAAGGAGCTACTCGAAGACCTAAGGGCTAATGGGGTAAAACTCTCCCTTGGTTCTGCAAGTAAGAATTCCCCTTTGATTCTTGAACGAATTGGGCTTAAAAACCATTTCGATGCCGTTATCGACGGCAATTCGGTTACGGTTGCCAAACCGGCTCCCGATATCTTTCTAACTGCAGCCCGGGCATTAGGTGTTGAGCCACAGCATTGCGTGGTATTTGAGGATGCCGAAGCTGGTATTGAAGCAGCGATTAATGCGGGTATGCGCACTATTGGTATTGGTAATCCGCAAATCCTCAACCGTGCCGATGTGGTTGTGCCAAACCTTAACGATTTCTCATACAGTAAATTGGTTAACCTATTCATAAAAAAGTAAAATGATATGAACCCTTATCTTAAACACGACGAGTGGTGCATCATTGAGGAAGGATTTGTTCCTGAAAATACCCGAGCATCTGAAAGTATTTTCAGCATTGGCAATGGTGCAATGGGACAGCGTGCAAACTTTGAGGAAAAATTCACAGGTAGCACCCTTCAGGGTAGCTACATTGGCGGGGTTTACTATCCCGACAAGACCCGCGTGGGTTGGTGGAAAAACGGCTATCCCGAGTATTTTGCCAAGGTGATCAACTCAACCAACTGGATTGGCATTAATGTTTTAATTAATGGCGAAGAACTCGATTTAGCCAATTGCAAGGTTCAGGATTTTAAGCGGGTTCTTAACATGAAAGAGGGCTATCTTGAACGTACATTCATTGCTGAGCTGCAGAACGGAATTAAGGTGGCTGTGAAGTCAACCCGCTTCCTAAGCATGGTTGATACCGAGCTGGGCGCAATTCGCTACTCTGTTAAACCCTTGAATGCCGATGCCACTATTGAGCTGCGCCCCTACCTGGACGCCGATGTCCATAATGAGGACTCCAACTACGGCGAGAAGTTCTGGGAGGTTGTAGATATCAAGGGTACCCCCTCGTTCAGCTACATTGTAAGCCGCACTAAAAAGCTCGATTTCCATGTTGGGCATGCCATGCGGAGCTTTGTTACAGTGAACGGTCAACAGCAGAATACTAATCCACAAGTGAATACCTCATCCATGTATGTAGATAACCGGTATATGGTGAATGCAAAGGCAGGCGATGAGGTTACCCTGTTCAAGTATGCTGCGGTTATATCCAGTCTTAACCATGAAAAGGGAACTTTTCCAAAAGTTCTGGAGAAACTCATCGACACCTCAATTTCAAAAGGTTTCGATAAGATGCTGGAGGAACAACGAAACGCTTGGTCAGAGATTTGGCAGCATAGCGATATCACCATCGAGGGCGATGTGGCTGCCCAGCAGGGCATTCGTTTCAACATCTTTCAGTTAAGCCAAACCTACACCGGAAAGGACGAGCGCCTGAACATTGGCCCTAAAGGATTCACCGGTGAAAAGTATGGCGGCTCCACCTACTGGGATACCGAAGCATACTGTTTGCCTTTTTACATGGTTACCCATGGACAAAAGGTGGCCCGTCAGCTTTTACTCTACCGCTACAAGCAGCTTGGTAAGGCAATCGAAAACGCCCAGAAACTTGGTTTTACCGATGGTGCTGCTCTTTACCCCATGGTTACCATGAACGGAGAAGAGTGCCATAACGAATGGGAAATCACCTTTGAGGAAATTCATCGTAACGGGGCAATTGCGTTTGCAATATTCAATTACGTTCGCTACACCGGCGATAAGACCTACCTGGTCAACTTCGGTCTGGAAGTGCTAATTGCTATCGCAAGGTTCTGGGCGCAGCGGGTAAACTTCTCGCAGGAGAAAGGGAAGTATGTCATGCTGGGAGTTACCGGACCCAATGAGTACGAAAACAATGTGAACAATAACTGGTACACCAGCACCATTGCTTGCTGGTGTTTGGAGTACGCCGAGGAGGTTGCCGGTTATGTCAAATCTACCGACCCGGCTAAGTATGCCGAATTGGTTAAGTCAATCAACTTTGACGAGACTAAAGAGATCGCCAAGTGGCGCGAGATTCGGAACAACATGTTTTTCCCTGTTGACCAGAAGCTGGGCATCTTCCTGCAGCAGGAGGGCTACATGGATAAGGAACAGATTCTGGTTAAGGATCTCGACCCCAAGGAGCGTCCGTTGAACCAGAAATGGAGCTGGGATCGCATTCTACGCTCATGTTTCATCAAACAGGCTGATGTGTTACAAGGGTTGTACTTCCTCGAGGATCGTTACGATACCGATACCATCAGGCGTAACTATGAGTTTTACGAGGCTCGTACGGTGCACGAATCATCGCTTTCGCCCTGCGTTCATAGCGTTCTGGCCTCTCGTATTGGTAACGTGGATAAGGCATATGAGCTTTACCTGCGCACTGCTCGCCTCGACCTCGACGATTACAACCGTGAGGTAAAGGAGGGGCTTCATATCACCAGTATGGCAGGAACCTGGATCTCAATTGTGGAAGGTTTTGGTGGCATGCGCGTTCGTAACAACATGCTGACCTTTAACCCGTTGATTCCCGATAATTGGAAATCGTACAGCTTTAAGGTGTGGTTCCGCGAAAACGTCCTAAAAATAATGGTTTCCAACTCCGAAATCACCATTAGCAATGAGGTTGGCGGAACTCTCACACTTAAGGTTTACGGCGTTGAACATACTGTTCAGGCTAATAGCAAGATCAGCGTTCCGGTTCAGAAACAAATTTTCTAAGCCTGAATAAAAGGTTAACTTTGCATTGTACATTAACATAAACAAATATGAAACGTTTTAAACCAGGCGTAATAACCGGAAAAGAGCTGCAGGAACTATTTGCCATTGCTAAAGCTGAACAGTTTGCCCTTCCTGCAGTGAATGTTACGGGCACTAATACGATGAATGCCGTGCTTGAAACCGCCCGCGAGGTGGATTCACCGGTAATCATTCAGTTCTCAAATAGCGGGGCTTCGTTTATTGCCGGAAAATCGCTATCAAACGATGGTCAAAAAGCCAGTATTTTAGGGGCAGTTAGTGGCGCCAAGCATGTTCAGCTATTAGCCGAAGCATACGGCGTGCCGGTTGTCCTACACACCGATCATGCCGCCAAAAAACTCCTTCCGTGGATCGATGGCTTGCTCGATGCCGGCGAAAAGCACTTCCGGGAAACCGGAAAACCCCTCTTTAGCTCGCACATGCTCGACCTTTCCGAGGAGCCGCTTCATGAAAACATCGATATATGCAAACGCTACCTAGAACGAATGGCCAAAATGGGCATGACCCTCGAAATTGAACTGGGCGTTACTGGCGGCGAGGAGGATGGTGTGGATAATACAGGTGTGGATAGCTCAAGGCTATACACGCAACCCGAAGAGGTGGCCTACGCTTACGAGGAGCTGATGAAGGTTAGCCCTAACTTTACCATAGCCGCATCGTTTGGTAATGTTCATGGCGTTTATAAGCCCGGTAACGTGGTTCTTAACCCTATCATCCTGAAAAATTCGCAGGATCTCATCAAGCAGAAATTTGGCACAGCCGACAAGCCGGTTAATTTCGTGTTCCATGGTGGAAGCGGTTCCGAAAAGGAGAAGATTACCGAGGCCATCAGCTACGGTGTAATCAAGATGAACATCGATACCGATTTACAGTGGGCCTTCTGGGAGGGTATAAAGAACTACTACGAAGCAAAAAAAGGCTACCTGCAAGGGCAGATTGGCAACCCCGAGGGCGAAGATGCTCCCAACAAGAAGTACTACGATCCGCGTGTTTGGCTTCGTAAAGGTGAAGAATCCATCGTTGCACGACTCAAGGAAGCTTTTGCCGATCTTAACGCTATTGGTCGTGGGTAATGAAGGGTGCATTCCATATTGGCGGATATTATCCGAATGGTAACATCAACGCCCACTTCTCAATAGCTATTTTATAGCCATCATGGGCTGTTAGGGTTTCCCCTGACAGCCCTTTTTGTTTAGCATAAAACCATTCAATAACCATAATCATGAATAAAATCCGTTTAACTTTACTGATGTTAACGTTGCTTATGACGGTAAACACGCTTGCCCAAAAGCCGGTTGAGCGTATCGAACCCCCTTTTTGGTGGGTGGAAATGAAGAATCCGAACCTTCAGCTGCTGGTGTATGGGAAAAACATTTCATCCGCTTCGGTGTCAATCAGCAATACCAATGTCGATTTTTTGGGAGTTGACAAGGTGGATAACCCCAACTACCTGTTCATCAACCTTGCGGTTAAACCCGATGCTAAGCCGGGGAGCTTTCAAATAAAATTTTCTTTTCCAAAAGGGAAGCCCATCATCTACAGCTACGAGCTAAAAGCTCGCCAAAACGGCTCGGCCGAGCGTAAGGGTTTTGATAATTCCGACGTAGTTTACCTGGTTTACCCCGACCGGTTTTCCGATGGTAACCCTTCCATCGACCAGGTAGATGGCTACACCGACAAGGTTGACCGTAATGAACCCTATGCCCGTCACGGAGGCGACATTCAGGGTATTGAGAACCACCTCGATTACTTCAATCAGCTTGGCGTTACCGCGCTTTGGTTGAATCCTGTACTCGAAAGCAACCAGCCCGAATGGTCGTATCACGGCTACGCCATTACCGATTTCTATAAGGTTGATCCCCGCTTAGGCAGCAACGAGTCATACAAGAACTTCATAGCTAAGGCACATGCTCTGGGTTTAAAGGTTATTAAGGATATGGTTTTCAACCATTGTGGCAGCGAGCACTGGTGGATGAAGGATGTACCAATGAACAGCTGGTTTAACCTTTACCCAAGCTACAAACGAACCAATTACCGCATACCAACCACATTTGACCCGCATGCTTCATTAGCCGATAGTAGCTTAATGGCCGATGGCTGGTTTGATGGCCACATGCCCGACCTAAACCAGCGGAACCCGTTCCTGGCAACCTACCTTATTCAGAATAGCATTTGGTGGATAGAGTTTGCTGGTCTGGATGGCATTCGGATGGATACCCACCCATACTGCGACAAGCATTTTATGGCTCGATGGTGTGCTGCGGTTAAAGATGAGTATCCTAACTTCAGCATTGTGGGCGAAACCTGGGTTAACTACCCCGCCTGGGTGGCATACTGGCAAAAGGATGCCCCAAATCGCGATGGGTACAACTCCAACCTGGAAGTTGTGATGGATTTCCCTCTGATGTTCGCCATGCACAGAGCATTCGATGAGCAGGAGGGCTGGGATACCGGCTTAGCCCGCCTATACGAGATTCTCGCCCACGATTTTGTTTACCCCAATCCCGATAGGCTTTTCATTTTTGCCGATAACCACGATATAGGACGCTTTCAGCGTGATTCATCGCAAGCTTTAGGCCGACTGAAGCTGGCCATGGCATTTTTGCTCACTACGCGTGGCATTCCACAAATCTACTATGGTACTGAAGTTCTTTTACCAGGCGATGATGCCAAGGGGCATGGCGATATTCGCCGCGATTTTCCGGGTGGTTGGGCTACCGATACCAAGTCGGCATTCACCCAAGAGGGTAGAACCAAACGGCAGAACGAGATTTGGAACTACATGTCAACCATTTTGAACTGGCGGAAAACGGCTTCTGCCGTTCACAACGGCAAGCTAACCCATTTTATTCCCGAAAACGACGTGTATGTTTACTTCCGCCATAACACTGAGCAAACCGTAATGGTTGTTCTACATAACGGATACCAGCCCAAGGTTCTGGATACCTCACGGTTTAGCGAATTTCTTTCGGGAAAAACCAGTGGTACGGACATAATTACTGGTAAAACCATCGATGACCTTTCAAAAATCCAACTCTCTCCGCGTTCAGCCATAATCATTGAGTTGAGATAAACTTTTAAAATCATATCAATATGAATATCAGAATAATACATTTTGTGGCTTTAACCCTTCTGGCAAGTTCCTGCCAAAAGGGGTTACGGCTCGAACATGTCACAAGCAAACCGGTTGTTAATGCTCCGCTATCGGTTATACAGCTGGCTGGCGATAGCACTCTGGTTTACCTAACCGATTATTTCCCCGATGCCTCAGTGATCGACTCGGTGAGTGTACCACAAGAGTTTAGCTATACCTTATCCGACAGCAAAGCTTTTCTCACTCTTAAGACCAACAACCAAGCTCTGCCTTGGCTATCAACCATTACGGTTTGGGCTAAAGGCGACAAGTACTGCCTGGTGGTACGAAAGAATAGGAAGCTACCCGTAACTTTTGCCTTCGATCCTCAGGGTAAAATGGTGAGCAAGGTTCAGCTTGCAGGGCAAATCAACGATTGGAATCCGAGTGCCACCAACCTCGCATTCGATGGGAAAACTTTTACAACCACCTTGCTTCTGAATCCCGGGAAGTACCATTACCAGGTGGTTGTTGATGGTAAATGGATGCTCGACCCAGCCAATCCGGTTTTTGAAGATAACGGAATGGGCGGATACAATTCCGTTCTGGTTGTTGGCAACACCAAGCGGGAACTTTTGCCTATGCTGGTGGCAAGCTCAACCGGTAATGGTAGGATAGATATTAAAGTAATAGGTAATATTGATAATTATATCGTTCTGTGGCAGAACTATATACTTGATGAGAAATTTGTTAAGAGGATAGGGGATGAGCTGGTTGTTGCTATTCCCGAAAATGCCCGAAACTACAAGCGTTCCCATTTAAGGGTGTGGGCATACAACAGCTACGGTGAAAGTAATGATTTGTTGGTTCCTCTTGAAGGAGACAGAGCCGTTGTTCACCCCTCTCAGCTAACCCGTACCGATAAGCATGCACAGGTAATGTACTTCCTGATGGTCGACCGCTTTAATAACGGCAACCCCAGCAACGATTTTAAGGTAAACGATCCCGAGGTTCACCCCAAAGCCAATTACTATGGGGGCGATTTAGCGGGTGTTACACAAAAGGTTAAGGATGGATATTTTACCAAATTAGGAATCAACACTATATGGTTATCGCCAATAGCTCAAAATCCATTGGGGGCATGGGGCTTATACCCTGAACCGCGCACAAAGTTTTCGGGTTACCATGGGTATTGGCCTGTATCATCATCTAAGGTTGATTTCAGGTTCGGGACCGAGGCTGAGCTGAATGAGCTGATCGCCGAAGCCCACAAGCGAAACATCAACGTGATCCTCGATTACGTGGCAAACCACGTTCACCAGGAGCACCCGCTCTACAGGGAGCATCCCGATTGGGCAACATCGCTTTACCTGTCCGATGGCTCGCTAAATACCGAGAGGTGGGATGAGTACCGGCTAACCACCTGGTTCGACACCTTTCTTCCAACCCTTGACCTTGAGCGGCCAGAGGTTTACGAACCCATGACCGACTCGGCTCTCTTCTGGGTTACCCACTACGACCTAGATGGTTTCCGCCACGATGCCACCAAACATATTCACGAAAACTTCTGGCGTAGGCTTACCCAAAAAATTAAGCTCACCATTCCCAACAAATCCGTTTACCAGATAGGCGAGACCTACGGTAGCCACGAGCTGATTGCCAGCTACATTGGCAGCGGAATGCTCGACGCCCAGTTCGATTTTAACATCTATGATGCATCGGTGGCTGCCTTTGCCCGCAATGACTACCCCTTCTCAAAACTCGATGGCGCCTTACACCAAACCTTTAGCTACTTTGGCTGGATTAACCTAATGGGTTACATTTCCGGTAATCAGGATAGGGGCCGCTTCATCTCCTATGCTGGCGGCGCGCTGAAATTTGACGAGAATGCCAAAAAGGCTGGTTGGACCCGCGAAATTGGGGTTGGCGACAGCTCGGCTTACGCCAAGCTTTGCATGCTCAATGCTTTTAACATGACCATACCCGGCGTTCCTACCATCTACTACGGCGACGAGTTTGGTATGCCCGGCGGGAACGACCCCGACAACCGCCGCATGATGAAGTTTGAGGGACTTTCTGAGCCCGAGCGGCAAACCCTTGAGACCGTTACAAGGCTGGTGAATATCCGCAGAAACAACCTGGCGCTGGTTTACGGTAACTTCCAAACCCTTGTGGTAAGCGATTCCCAGTACGCATTTCTACGAAAGTACCTGGACAATCTTGCTGTTGTAATATTTAATAAGGCAAACCAGGAACAGCTTGTAGAGATACAACTGCCTGATTATATTAATGATACCGCATTGTATCCAAACTTTAACTCGAAATTTTCAGTACAGGACCGAAAGTTTAAAGTTACGCTTAAGCCCAATAGTTTCGAAATATTTACTTCCAAATCAAATTAAAGGGGACCAAAAACTAAGGCCGGATTATTCCGGCCTTAGTTTTTTGATTATTACAAGGTTCTAGCACACAATGCTCAGATTTGCAAAAAAATCGTAACATTTATAAAATCAATGGGTTCTATTCAAACAAGGAGCATAACCACCATAGCAATTCCCATATGTGTAAAACTTAGGTGTAACAGTTAGCCTTGGATGGGATATGTTTAAATTATGAATACTGCAAAGCATAACAATTTCTATAATCTGAAATTTGGAACCTGTTAAAGCCTCACAACTCATGGAATCTGGAATCTTGAATCTGAAATCTGGAATTTTGAATCTGAAATCTGGAATCTTGAATCTGAAATCAATGTCGTTTAGTTAAGCTATAATTGTTTGTAATTCATATAGTAGAGTTTCTTGGGACGTTTTTTTCGTTCAGACTTTCTTCCAGGCCTTACAATTTCAGTTGTCTTTTCAACGAGCAA
>CALBBQ010000054.1 GCA_937926785.1 uncultured Bacteroidales bacterium
AAAACTCTTTTGCCTTCTTTCGGCGACCTTCCCGATTTGCATCGGGACGCTCTAACCAGCTGAGCTACCTCGCCATTGAGCAAAAATCACGATTTAATTTTGCGGGGCAAAAATAGCTATTTTTTAATTTTCAAAAAACAAATCATACCATCTCTCTTACTTTTTTTGCAAAAAATGATGTTATCAACATAACCTGTTGATAAATAGCTACTTTTTAGGTATAGACTTTGCTCTAAACGTTATATATTGCATTAAGCAAAATACCTTGAGCTATGAAAAGGTTGATTAAGAGTGAACGTAGGGTTGAACTGGAATACCAGGTCAACACGTCGCCGGGTGTGCTGTTTCAACGCTTGAGCACCCCCCATGGACTTTCGGAATGGTTTGCCAACGATGTTAACCTTTCGGGCAATGTGTTCACGTTCTTTTGGGATGGCGACAGCAAGAAAGCCGAAATGGTAGAGAAAAAAGAAAATAAATTCGTAAAGTTCCGTTGGCTGGATGAGTTCAACGGCAAGGAAACCAGCAAACATTTTGCTTTCAAGCTCAGCAAGGATGAGCTTACCGGTGAAATATCGCTAACCGTGGTTGAGGAGGTTAACGAGGAGGAAGATCTGGAAGAAACCATATCGCTTTGGAACTACCAAATTGGTGAACTTAAACGGCTTATCGGGGCATAACCATTCTGCCCTAGTAGGTGAGCCGCCATCTACTTCCCTGTATAGTATGTTTTATCAATTTACTTTTCCTGGAAAAGGAAAAAAAACTACATTTGTCTGTTTTTTCTTCATTAATGAATCATTGTGAAAACACTCCATCGGTTTATACTTAAGTCATACCTTGGGCCATTGGTAATGACCTTCTTCATTACCATGTTCGTAATGCTGATGCAGTTCCTGTGGAAGTACATCGACGACCTGGTTGGAAAAGGCCTAAGCTGGGACGTGATTGCTGAGCTACTGCTCTACGCATCGGCAGGGCTTGTACCTATGGCACTTCCGCTTGCCACCCTTCTGGCTTCGTTAATGACCATGGGAAACCTGGGTGAGAATAACGAACTTTTAGCCATGAAATCGGCCGGTATCTCCCTACCCCGAATCCTTACTCCTCTAGTTTTGATTACAATACTTATTAGCATAGGCGCTTTCTTCTTCTCAAACAATGTGCTTCCGTACACAAACCTAAAAATCTCCACCCTGCTTTACTCCGTCAAGCAACAAAAGCCGGAACTGGTTATCAAGGAAGGTGTTTTCACCAACCTCATTGAGGGGTACAGCATTAAGGTAGGCGATAAGGACCCCAGAACCGGTTTGATGCGCCGCATCTTAATTTATGACCACAGCAAGGACGAGAGCAATACCACCGTTACCTATGCCGATTCGGGTTACATGCAACCCACCAGCGATCAAAAGTTTCTGGTTGCCACCCTTTTTAATGGTAACAGCTACAAAGAGGTTAGAGATAATAAAAGCCAGCGCCGGGTAAATAGAGATATACTACCCGCTCAAAAACAGCACTATGAGAAACAAGTAATCATTTTTGAACTGAAAGGTTTTGGACTCCAACGTGCCGACGAGAGTTTTTTCAAGGACAGCTACCAAACGCTAAACATCCAGCAACTTGCCAAAACCGAAGACTCCCTCTCCCGCGCATTTAACGAACAGGTTAGCAACTTTTCGCAAAACGTGATTCGCAACAGCATTTTCCGAAACCCATACTGGGGGCGGCGTCCGGTTGATAGCATTAAGACAAAACTTAACGTTGACTCGCTCTACAAGGCACTCACACCGGAGCAGAAAAGGATGGTTTTGGACAGAGCCATAGAGAATGCCCGCTCAACCAAAAGCTACATCTCTTCATCGAAAGACGAATTCTATTATAAGCAGAAATACATTAACCGGCATAAAATTGAATGGCACAGAAAGTTCACCCTTTCGTTTGCCTGCTTCGTGTTCTTCTTCATAGGTGCGCCTTTGGGAGCCATCATTCGTAAGGGAGGGCTTGGCACACCAGTGGTTATTTCAGTACTTTTCTTCATCATCTACTACATAATTAACATCACGGGCGAAAAGTTTGCTCGCGAGGTGATCTGGGATCCTGCTTTGGGAATGTGGGTGTCATCGTTTATTCTTCTGCCTCTTGGGATTTTCCTCTCCTATAAGGCGACCATGGACTCTGCCATTCTCAATGCTGATTTCTACATCGATAAGATTAAAAGCATCCTCAACCTGAAGAAAAAAGTATTGAAGACTACCCATTCAGAAGTGACGGAATAACCACCCGCATGAGAATACTTATCGTATCGCATAAACCTCCTTACCCTCCGGTTGACGGAGGAACCCTGGCAACCCTGAACATGTGCTTAGGATTGGCCAAAGCCGGAAACTACGTTACAGTGCTCACATTGAGCACTCAAAAACATCCAAGTTCGCTGGAGCGAATACCCGACGAGATAAAGCGGTTAATCAACTTTGAGATCGTTCATACCACCATTAGCACCACAATCATAGGGAACCTCATCAACGCCCTGTTCTCCTTACGCCCATACAATATTGAACGATACATTAGCAGACCTTTTAAAAAACTCATTGAACGAGTACTAAGAAATGAGAGCTACGATGTTGTTCAGCTCGAAGGGCTTTACCTTTACCCGTATATTAAAACCGTCCGTAAGAACTTTATTGGTGTAATTGCCATCAGAACGCACAATGTGGAGCACCATATCTGGCAGAAGCTGGCCGAAAACGAGCCGAACGATATAAAACGTTGGTACTTCAGATTCTTGGCAAAAAGGCTAGCTAGAGTGGAGACTCGGCTTTCCGGCAAAGTGGATGCTTTGGTCGCCATTACTGAACCCGATAGGCAATGGTTCACCTACCATGGCTTTAGCAAGCCCACCATAACGCTTCCAGCCGGATATCTTCCGGAGGATGTTGCCACCGAGATTGAACCTGTCGATTTCCCTTCCATCTGCTACATTGGAGCATTAGACTGGCTACCAAATATAGAGGGCTTAATTTGGTTCATCGATTGGGTTTGGCCTCGCATTCAAGCCGGGATACCTGAAATTGAGTTTCACGTTGCCGGTCGGAATGCCTCTGAGGAGCTGGCCGAACGATTGATGGTGGAACGGAATATTATTTTTCACGGCCAGGTGGCAAGCTCATCGGCTTTTCTGAGCCGGTGCCCAATTATGGTTGTGCCACTGCTTTCCGGAAGCGGAATCCGAATAAAGATTATTGAAGGGATGCACCTACAACGTGCCATAGTTGCCACCAGCATTGCAGCCAAAGGCATCGACATCGTTCACGATGAGCACATACTCATTGCCGACACACCCGACGACTTTGCCGAAGCGGTATGCTCCCTGATTTACAACCCCGATAGAGGGAAACGCATTGCCCTTAACGCCAAGAAACATGCCTACCAGAATTTCGACGCCATAGTCCTTGCTAAAAAGCTAACCGAATTCTATCAAAAAATTTTAGGATGAGTATCACCTACTTATTCTGGATTATTATCGGGCTAGTTGCATATACCTACCTGGGATACTTCATAGTTCTATGGCTTTACTGTAAGGTTTTCAAAAGAAAAACCGTTAGTTACACAACAAACCCTGACGATTTTCCTGAAATAACTATAGTAATTGCCGCCCATAACGAGGAACTTTTTGTCAAAGAAAAAATTGAAAACACCCTGTCGTTAAGCTACCCTCCTCATAAAATTACCCAGCTCTGGGTAGATGACGGCAGCGAAGACCAAACCTTGAACTTACTTAAAAACAATAATCAGGTTAAACTAATCGTAAACCGCGAAAGAGTTGGGAAATCGGAGTCGTTGAACAGAGCCATGCAACAGGTAAGCACACCCATTACCCTGTTCACCGATGCCAACACCTTCCTTTCCGCAAATTCAGCACTTGACCTGGTAAAACACTTCACAAACCCAAGGATTGGATGTGTTGCCGGACAAAAAAGAGTGGTATGGAACATGAATAACACACCTGCATCAAAAGGCGAAGGTGTTTACTGGCAATATGAGTCGGCCATCAAACAGGTAGAGTCATGCACAGGTTCTACCCTATCGGGAACAGGTGAACTCTATGCAATAAGGACCGAACTCTACAAGCCGCTGCCGGCCAATACCATACTCGATGATTTGGAGATTTGTGCCAATATTATCAAACAGGGTTTTACTGTTAAATACGAAAATAGTGCTATTGCCACTGAGCTGGGTTCACCAAGCATTGCAGAAGAAAAGAAAAGAAAGGTACGCATTGCGGCCGGATGCTTTCAATCACTTAAACGTCACCTTCACCTGCTCAACCCATTCAAAAAAGCTGAAATTGCTTTTAAATTCTTTTCCCATAAATTTTTAAGATGGGTGGTTGTTCCACCCTCAGCTATCATACTTCCGGTTCTGAACCTGGGAATACTTTTGTCTAATACGAACCCAAAAGCTATCTACATCATCATCTTTATCATTATTTCTATATTTTATGGGCTTGTAGCCATTGGGTTTGCATTGCGCAACCGGATAAGAATTCCGTATTTCCTAACCCTACCCTACTATGGTTTTATGATGAATGTAACGATGATTAAAGGATTACTACGTTTTTTGCAGGGAAAACAAAGTACCCTTTGGGAAAAGGTAAACCGAAAAGCTGGTAATTAGCAAGGAAATTATTCCCATCAAAATACTAATTTTGTCAAACCATTTTACAACATTCACCTGGCAGCAAGATGACTACTAACTACGATATTAAGCTAAACACAATTGAAGAAGCCGTTGAAGAGCTTCGCAAGGGTAAAGTAATTATTGTTGTTGACGATGAGGACAGAGAGAATGAAGGCGATTTCATTGCTGCTGCCGAACTCATTACCCCCGAAATAATAAACTTCATGGCCAAGCATGGGCGTGGGCTGATATGCGCCTCGCTCCCCGAGAAAAGATGCGATGAGCTGGAGCTGGAGCTGATGGTAGGCCGAAACACCGCACTACATCATACCGCCTTCACGGTTTCGGTTGACCTGATCGGTCATGGGTGCACCACCGGCATTTCGGCTGCCGATAGGGCTAAAACCATTAAAGCCCTGGTTGACCCCAATACTAAACCCGATGATTTAGCCCGACCGGGGCACATCTTCCCGCTCAGAGCTAAAGAGAAAGGAGTTCTGCGCCGACCCGGGCATACCGAAGCTGCCATTGACCTGACAAGGCTTGCCGGTTTAACCCCCGGAGGCGTGTTGGTTGAAATCATGAATGATGATGGCACCATGGCCCGGCTGCCTCAACTCGTTGAGATTGCCAAAAAGTTTGATCTAAAAATCATCTCCATTAAAGACCTGATAAGCCACCTCCTAAAGTTTGAGAGCATTGTAGAAAAAGGGGTTAGAGTTAAGCTCCCAACCGAATTCGGGGAATTCAACCTTATCCCTTTCCGTCAAAAATCTAACGGGCTGGAACATGTTGCTTTGATTAAAGGGGAGTGGGAACCTGATGAAGCCGTTCTGGTTAGGGTACACTCATCGTGTGTAACGGGCGATATTTTTGGATCGTACCGATGCGATTGTGGCCCTCAGCTTCACGAGGCCATGCGAATGATTGACAATGCAGGCAAAGGTGTCCTGGTTTACCTCAACCAGGAAGGTAGGGGAATAGGCCTGTTTAATAAGATTCATGCCTATAAGCTACAGGAGGAAGGGCTAGACACCGTTGACGCCAACATTGAACTCGGCTTTCAGCCCGATGAGAGGGACTACGGTGTTGGGGCCAGCATCCTGCGCGAAGTAGGAGTCAAGAATATGCGTTTGATAACCAATAACCCCAAAAAGATGATTGGCCTGGAAGGGTATGGCCTGCATGTGGTGGAGAACATTCCTTTAGTTATCCCTCCCAATCCGTTTAACGAGCTATACCTCAGAACCAAACATGAGCGAATGGGGCATATAAACCTTTTTCAACCCCCGCAACACAAGTAAGAACATGGCAGCAGATGCAACTCCCCGGATAGTTTACATGGGCACGCCTGAGTTTGCTGTTGAGCCTTTAAAAACTATTGTTGATGCCGGTTACAACATAGCAGCAGTGGTAACTGTACCCGATAAACCCGCTGGCCGTGGATTAAAACTTCAACCCTCACCCGTTAAGATTTTTGCTGAGCAAAACGGAATCCCTGTCCTCCAACCCGAAAAGCTGAAGAATGCAAATTTCCTGAAATCTTT
Source organism: uncultured Bacteroidales bacterium (assembly GCA_937926785.1). GTDB lineage: Bacteria > Bacteroidota > Bacteroidia > Bacteroidales > Tenuifilaceae > Tenuifilum. Next base: position 6,225 of record CALBBQ010000054.1, read on the forward strand.
ATCGGATATTAAACCCGATATTGCAGTGGTTGTTGCTTTTCGAATGCTCCCAAGGGAGGTGTGGCAGCTCCCAAAGCTTGGAACATTCAACCTCCATGCCTCACTTTTACCGCAGTACCGCGGAGCAGCCCCCATTAACTGGGCTATTATTAACGGTGAAACCGAAACTGGGGTCACAACCTTCCTCCTCGACGAGCAAATTGATACCGGAAACATTTTGCTCCAAAAAAAGGTACAAATTTCCGAAAACGAAACGGCTGGCGAGCTTCATGACAAGCTCATGCACGAAGGCTCCAAACTTGTTGTGGATACCATTAAACTCATGGAAAGCGGAAACTACAAGCCAATTCCACAGGATCAGTTAGGTGTTGTGGGAGAATTAAAATCCGCACCAAAAATTTTTAAGGAAACCTGTAGGATTGACTGGAATGAACCATACCATAAAGTTTTCAACCTGATTCGTGGGCTGAGCCCTTACCCAACTGCATGGGCAGAGCTGAGGGCGATAAAGAATGGCGCCGAAACAATTATTCCGGTAAAAATTTTTAATGCCGAAGGCTTAGCCATTCAACACGGTGAACTGCCAGGTACAGTTAAAACCGATGGGAAAACCTACCTTCATACATACTGCTCAACCGGTGCCATTTCACTAAAAACTGTTCAGCAGGCGGGCAAAAAAGCCATCCCCATTGACGAATTCCTTCGGGGTATGCAGAACACCAAATTCATTGAGATGCTATGATTTGACTTTACTGCAAGCATATAAACTTATGCTACAATATCTTGCATACCTTACCTGCAAAGAATCAATCATAAAAACCTACTGTGGTTTTCGTTTCCTAAGGTATATTATCTGCCCCACTTCCGGTTCCTGCCCGGGAGCCATCCTATTTTTACGGTAAAGCGACCTTAACTTAACTCCGTACATCTGCGAAATCTTATACATCGTTTCGCCAGGTTCTACGGTATGAACAGGATTGGTTCGATCGGCTCGCCAACGTTTGGGCTGAATGTACAGTTCCTGTCCGGGGCGTAGCACTGAGTCGCGGGTTAAATCGTTGTACCTGTATAGCTGCCAGGGCATCAGGCTTAGCTCCCGTGTGAGCGACTCAAAGGTATCGCCTTCCTTAACAATTATGTATTTTATGCGGTTCCGGGTAAACACCGGACGGGTTTTGTATAGATCAATTTCATAGCTATCCCAGTCGGTAATGCTTGATTTCGGGGGTTTAATGGCAACCTCAACGCCTGTATCGAACCTAAAAAGCTGGTTGTCCTCAATAATTTTGATCAGTAGCTCAGGGTAGTTAGGATTGGTGGCATATCCTGCTTTCTTTAATCCATATGCCCATGCCTTGTAGTCGGTAGGGTTTAAATCGAACAGGAAAGCATACCGTTTCGCTCCACGCAGAAAGAGGCTATGATCAGTAAACGAATGCTCGGGTGAGTTGTACTTCCTGAAACACTCATTCTTGGAGTCATCGTCGTGATAGATGGTAGCCCCATTCCAGTCCTTATGACACTTGATTCCAAAGTGGTTATTCGCCTTTACGGCCAAGGTGCTGTTGCCATTGTCGCTTTCCAGCATACCCTGGGCAAGCGTAATGCTTGCGGGAACGCCATACTGCTTCATGTTACGTATGGCAATGTGTGAGTACATACCGATATACTCCTCGCGCGAAATCTTTTTTTGGGCGTTTACACCCAAAGCGATGCAGCAAATGAACGCCACAGCGAAAACTCTCTTAACCATTTTAGAATAGTAAATCTAATCTATGCAGAGTGATACAAATTCGTTCCAGAGGTTATCGTCAGGTGGATTGGCAACAATTCGAATCTCCTCACCGGATATGGGATGTGTAAAAGCAAATATGCGGGAATGCAGATGAATGCCCCCATCGGGATTGGAACGGGGGTAACCGTACTTTAAATCTCCCTTGATGGGACATCCTATTTTCGAAAGCTGGGCACGGATTTGATGGTGACGACCGGTTATCAGATCAATCACCAGCAGGTAGTAATTCTGAGTACGCCCCACCAGTTCGTACTTCAGCTTGGCTAATTTTGAACCATGCACCTCACGATGGTAAACGAACGACTTATTTTTCTTATTATCCCTTAGTAGGTAGTGAACCAGCGTGTCCGAATCCTTTGGCGGCTGATTCCTAACTATTGCCCAGTACTTTTTGGTAATTTTCCCCTCCTGAAACAGGTTGTTAATCCGACTGAGACCCTTGCTGGTTTTGGCGAACAGCACTACACCGCTTACAGGACGGTCGATTCGGTGGGTTACCTCAAGGAAAACCCTGCCGGGCTTACCATCACGTTGCTTGATAAACCCCTTTACTGTCTCTAGCAATGACTCGTCGCCGGTTTTATCGGCCTGGACAATCTCGCCACACCTTTTATTTATGGCAATAAAATGGTTGTCCTCGTAAAGGATCCTGTCGGCGGTAAACATTTCCATACTGTTTAGTATTGCTCCCTTTCGTTAGGGAAATCAAGTGATTTAACATCGTTAATATAGGCCTGGAACGAACCCAGCATCTCGGCGTATAGGTTATGGTACCTCCTCAGAAAACGCGGCGAAAATTCCTGGGTTATCCCCAGCATATCGTGCGTAACCAGTACCTGGCCATCAACCCCGCTCCCGGCACCAATACCAATAACAGGAATTTTAAGCTCCTGTGCTACCTGAGCGCCCAGCTTTGCAGGAATTTTTTCAAGTACAATGGAGAAACATCCCACGCGTTCCAGCAGGTGAGCATCCTCAACCAGCTTTTTGGCTTCAGCCTCTTCCCGGGCACGAACCACGTACGTCCCAAACTTATGGATTGATTGTGGGGTCAAACCTAAATGCCCCATTACCGGAATTCCGGCAGAAAGTATTCGCTCAACGGAATCGATTATCTCCGATCCCCCTTCCAGCTTAACGGCATCAGCACCACTCTCCTTCATTATTCGGATTGCAGAGCTTAATGCGAGTTTGGAGTTACCCTGGTATGTTCCAAATGGCATATCCACAACCACCAAAGCCCGTTTTACTGCACGTACCACGGAACTGGCATGGTAAATCATCTGATCCAGCGTAATGGGTAGGGTAGACTCATGGCCTGCCATCACATTCGAAGCCGAATCGCCAACCAGCAAAACATCTATTCCTGCGGCATCCAGAATTCGGGCCATTGAGTAATCGTATGCGGTTAGCATGGCAATCTTTTCACCCCTTAGCTTCATCTCATGAAGCACGTGTGTGGTAACCACTTTTACTTGCCCTTCGCTTGACATGGCATTCAGTTTTTTTCCACCCACAAAGGTAAATCAATAATCAATATCCCCCCTACAAAACATCACCTTAATACTGACAAAACGACACGCAAGTGTAAAATTCACTAACAATCAATCACTTTACATTCACACTTGAACCATTGAGCGGCGATTGCTGACATAAAAACCATTTTTGGAACGACTTAAACTGACACTTTTTCGGATTTTTGGGTCAATTTCACTATGGCATAATGATTGAACCAACTAAAAGGAATTTTAAAACAGACAAAAACTAAGGTATAACGAAATAAAACTTAAAAGCAATGAGTAAAATAATTGGAATCGACTTAGGCACTACCAACTCATGCGTTGCCGTAATGGAAGGTAACGAACCGGTTGTAATTACCAACAGCGAGGGTAAACGAACAACCCCATCGGTTGTTGCATTTGCCGAAAACGGCGAACGTAAGGTTGGCGACCCCGCAAAACGCCAGGCAATCATAAATCCTCAGAAAACCATCTTCTCCATCAAGCGTTTTATGGGCGAAACATACGACAAGGTGGCACAGGTTGAGGTTCCCCGGGTTCCCTACAAGGTAGTTCGAGGCGATAACAACACTCCCAGGGTTGATATTGATGGTCGCCTCTACACCCCACAGGAAATTTCATCTATGATACTTCAAAAGATGAAGAAAACCGCCGAGGACTACCTGGGACACGAAGTAACTGAAGCGGTTATCACCGTTCCGGCTTACTTCAGCGATTCTCAACGCCAGGCCACTAAGGAAGCAGGGGAGATTGCCGGGTTGAAGGTTCGCCGAATCATTAACGAACCCACTGCTGCCGCACTGGCTTACGGCTTAGACAAGAAACATAAGGACCTGAAAGTTGCCGTGTACGACCTTGGCGGTGGAACATTTGACATCTCCATCCTGGAACTTGGCGATGGTGTGTTTGAGGTAAAATCTACCAACGGCGATACCCACCTGGGTGGTGATGATTTTGACCAGGTTATCATTGACTGGCTGGCCGAAGAGTTCCTGAAGGACGAGGGTGTTGATCTCAGGAAAGACCCCATGGCTTTGCAGCGTCTGAAAGAGGCTGCAGAAAAGGCCAAGATCGAGCTGAGTAGCACCACCTCAACCGAGATCAACCTTCCGTACATCATGCCGGTGAATGGCATACCCAAACACCTGGTAAAAACGCTAACCCGGGCACAGTTTGAGAAGCTGGCCGACAATTTGTTCCAGCGCACCATTGAACCATGCCGCAAAGCTCTGGCGGACGCCGGATTACAAGCATCGGATATCGACGAGGTTATACTTGTGGGTGGCTCAACTCGTATCCCTTATATCCAGCAACTGGTTGAAAAATTCTTTGGTCGTACACCAAACAAGAGCGTTAACCCCGACGAGGTGGTTGCGGTAGGTGCTGCCATTCAGGGTGGTGTGCTAACCGGTGAGGTGAAGGATGTTCTTCTGCTCGACGTTACCCCGCTATCGCTGGGTATCGAGACCCTTGGCGGAGTGTTCACCAAACTAATTGAAGCCAATACCACCATCCCTACACGCAAGTCCGAAACCTTTACCACCGCTGCCGACAACCAGCCCTCAGTGGAAATCCATGTGCTTCAGGGTGAGCGTCCGCTTGCCAAGGATAACAAAACCATCGGGCGTTTCCACCTCGACGGAATTCCTCCTGCCCCACGTGGCATTCCTCAGATTGAGGTAACCTTTGATATAGATGCTAACGGTATTCTGCACGTAACCGCAAAGGACAAAGGAACCGGTAAGGAGCAGAAGATTCGTATCGAAGCTTCATCGGGTCTTACCGAGGATGAGATTAAACGCATGCGCGAAGAAGCAAAGCGTAACGAAGAAGCTGACCGCCGGGAGAAAGAGAGGATCGATAAGATTAATGCCGCAGACAGCCTAATCTTTCAGACGGAAAAGCAGCTTAAGGAGTTTGGCGATAAGATACCTGCCGATAAGAAAAATGCTATTGAGTCGGCACTTGGCCGGTTAAAAGATGCTGATAAGAGCCAGGATCTGGCTGCCATTGAGAGCGCAACAAACGAACTTAATACTGCATGGCAGGCCGCTTCCGAAGAAATTTACAAGGCTCAAGCCAATGCTGGTGCTGGTCAGCAAGCTAATGCCAATACCGGTAGTACCTCCTCGTCGAGCAAGGATCAGGAAGTTACCGATGTTGACTTTGAAGAAGTTAAGTAATTTCCAACGTCACATGAAAGCCGTCTCATGGAGACGGCTTTTTTATTTCTACCAACAAGAATTTCCTATATTTAAGCTGCAAATGCAACTTTTTTATTAAACAATATTTTATTCAACATTTCATTGGGCGTCCAAAACCCCAAACGCTTTCTTGGTCTATTGTTTAGAATCTTTTCCACCCACTGAACCTGTTCGTCTGTAATGCTTTCAAAAGGTGTTTTCTTGGGGAAGAACTGCCTAATCAGCCCATTGGCATTCTCGTTAGCTCCCCTTTCCCAGGAGTGGTATGGCCTTGCAAAGTAAAATAAAATTTCTAAATCCCTGGCCACCCTATCGTGCTCGGCAAACTCTTTTCCGTTATCAGCGGTGATGGTGTGAAGCCAAGACCTCCACGGGCTAAGCGCCTCCACGGCTTTCTCTGCCAGTTCGCCAGCATGTTTCCCCTCAAGTTTTCTAATCCAAAGGTAGCCAGTAAGTCGGTCGTTGATGGTCAGGAGAGCGCCCTTACGGTTAGCCCCGATGACGGTGTCGATCTCCAGGTCACCAAAGCGCACCTTGGCATCCACCTCTGGTGGGCGCTCGCTGATATCCCGACGGTTCCGGATGATCCCCCTGCCATCAGTGTATTTGCCCTTGAGCTTGCGGTAGGGCTTACTCCGTCGAAGGAACCTGTGCAGCGTGCCCCCAGCCTTACTGTCCGCAGCGATGTGCCGGTAGATGGTCGTGGTGGACACGCAGCCAGCGCCCTCCAGCTTGGCTCTTTCTGAAATCTGCTCAGGCAACCATCGATCCTGCGTGAGCCGCCGCTCAATGTAGGCTATTACCTCTGGGGTCAGCGCCACAGCATGAGGCTTGCCCCGTTTGCGATCCTGGGCCTTGCGCTGGGCTAGACCAAACCGGTAAACGCCATTGCGCCCGTCGGCATTACGCTTAATCTCTCGGGTAATGGTGCTCTTGTTAACCCCAATGACCCTGGCTATCTCAACTTTTTTGTACCCCTTTCCCAACATCAGCGAAATAGTGTACCTTTGTTCTTGCGTTAAGTGTCCCATCTTGCAACTTATTTCTGGGGAGATTTAGGAGGCGAAGATAGCCACTTAACCCTCAGGAACGACGAGGGGAAGGTGTGTTCTTTCTCTCGCGTTCTTGAAAAATTAGTTTTTTCTTTTACCCCTTAAACTAAAGTCCCCAAAAGTTGCATTTACAATGAAAATCTAAGACCAAAAAGTAAGCTTTCAATTTGTTGTAATGAATATCCTTTAATTCTATCATTAGGTCTATCACCCCCGAATATTGATTTCTGATTGAAATCATCTATTACTACATCGAGCACCAATTCGGAGAGCCGCTCATAGGGCACATTAGGTAAAGGTTTGTTTATGGGTACCACCACGTACTGCCAGGTATAAGGATTTACCTCTGGATTCAGTTCGGGATCGAAGTAGAAGGTACCCCCTTCCTCTATGTCATAGTCTAACGGGTAGTCAAACATCACATCAAGAGTATCTAACTCCAGCATATCGAATTGTTCCATATCCGAAGGCAAAAACCGTACATACTGGTGAGTAGGGGTAATTTACAGCCCAGCCTTCACAGCACCCTGCTTCACGAGGTTTGCATAGGCTTTCCTTATGTTCTCTACCGTGAATGGGTTTTCAAGCTTCTTACCCAGTTTCATCATTCCCTCTGGCTGTGGTTTTCCATTTATAGGGGTGTTCTGAACTTGCGTGAACGACTCTTGTTCGCAGCCTACAAACAACGATGTTAACAATATTATAAAAGCAAAGGCTAACTTACGATAGATAGATAGATAGATATATAGATTGATTGATTGACAGATTGATGTTTGTTTTTTGTTTCATACGATTAAAATGGTTAGGTTTAGCAACGTTTTCCTTAAAATCATTCTTTCTTAATACGTCTGTAGAATCTTTGTTGTCAGTTTTGTTCCATAGGCAATCTTTTTTAGGGTAAAACATTGATTATTTATTAATAATCTCAATTACATTTGTTTGGTTTTTTCTGTATACAAATATACACAATTTCGAATAATTAAGTGTAAAAACAAAAAAACGTTTAAAAACCCCTCAAACTTACTTTGCCCCCAGATTAAACAGTAAATCAAACCTTTGTGTAGGGCAAAAGTTGAACGTCGAAACGAGGATTAGCACAAATCCTTTTTTGAGGTGCGCTAAGTAGATGGTTTACAAATCGTGAAAGTACTTCATGAACTGCACGCGTTCAAAGGCGGCAGGATTGTATGTTTTCTGCTGGCTCATTTTACCGGTAAAATCCTCTATTGCCTTAAAGCCATTCTGGTTCATCCAGTCCTCAAGCTGTCGGATCATAAATGTGGTTTGCTCCTTGCCGTTTCGGTAGAAGGTTGAACAGGCCTGTACGGCCTTGGCGCCGGCAAGCAGCTGCTTAACCATGGCGTTACCATCGTGAACCCCGGTAGAAGCGGCAATATCGCAGGAAACCCTACCCGATAGAATGGCCACCCACCTGAGTGAGGTGGAAAGCTCGGCTGGCGTGCTAAACACGCTAGAAGGAGTAAACTCAAGGGTGTTGATGCCAAAATCGGGGTTGTAAAAACGGTTAAAAAGTACCAGGGCTTTAATGGGGGTTTCGCTTAAGCTGACCAGAAAGTTTGCCAGGGCACCATGGTAATACCCCACCTTCATGGCAACCGGTAGCTTCACCATGTTAGTAACACGCTCGGCTATATCGAAGTAAACCTGCTCATTCTGCTCCGAGGTACGGTTGGGATCAGAGGGAAGCTCAAATACGTTGAGCTCCAACCCATCGACCCCGGTATCCTCAATACGTTTGGCAAAATCGATCCACCCTTCGGCCGTTACGCAGTTAATGCTTGCCAGAATGGGGATTGATGTTTCTCTCTTCACCTTTCCTAAGAACTCAAGGTAGTTGGAAATGGGATCCTCCATGCTATCGTAGTCAAAGTACTCCATGGTTTCGGGGTAAATGAACCCCGAAGCCTGCATGCGATTGAGGTTATCGTGAGCTTTGGCTATGATCTCCTCCTCAAAAATCGATTTGATTACAACAGCCCCAGCACCCCGGGCCTCGAACTCGACTATGTCGTCGATATTCTCAGTTAAACCAGAACTTGCAATGATTAGCGGGTTGCGTAGCTTTAACCCCATGTAGGTGGTGGAAAGATTTGCCATGATTCCAAATTTAATTAATACAATAAAAAATAAACATCGTTGCTCCTGAAAGGGTTCAGTAAATGTATGGAAATATTTTGAATGGGTCAATGCCTGTTCATTTTTTGCTTTGGAGCATTGTTCTTGATTTGCTGACAAACCATTCAGCCATTATAATTTGAGTTATACAAAAAACCTAACCCGATGTTGACTGCCCCCGGCTTATAGATAAAACGCTAAGTAAAAGATAATGAAAAAACAGGAATGTTTTCCCTTAAAGATTACCCAGCGCATTTCTGATCTTCTCAAAAGTAGCATCGCTAACGGGTGCAAGTGGGAGTCTGAGCACATTCTCAATAATACCCAATGCACTTAGGGCTGCCTTTACACCGCCTGGGTTTCCCTCAACAAACAGCAAATCGATGAGCTCAATTAGTTCAAGGTGAATTTTGGCTGCATCAGTGAAATTGCCCTGCAGGGCAAGGTTTACCATGCGGGAGAACCGTGAAGGTACGCAGTTCCCTACCACCGATATAACACCATCGGCTCCCATAGAGATTTGGGGAAGCGTTAGCCCATCATCGCCGGAGAGAACAAGAAAACCGCTGGGCCTGTCGCGAAGGATATAGCCCATCTGGGTTAGGTTACCCGATGCCTCCTTAACGGCAACAATCTTTCCCTGAAACTCGTGGGCAAGCTTTAGGGTAGTGTCGGCGGTCATGTTGACACCGGTGCGCCCCGGTACGTTATACACTATCATGGGAAGCGGAGTACTCTCGGCAATGGTCTTAAAGTGCAGATATAGCCCTTTCTGAGTAGGTTTATTGTAGTATGGAGTAACCGAGAGTATGGCATCGAAGCCTGTAAGATCAAACTTTTGGTAGGTTTCAATCACCTTGCGGGTATCGTTACCGCCCATGCCCAGCACCAATGGCACCCTGCCATTCACCTTTTTAACCACATAATCGGCAAGCTGGCGCTTCTCAGAATCGGTCAGGGTTGCGGTTTCGGCAGTAGTTCCCTGAACTACCAAATAGTTCACCCCATTCCCCAACAGGAAATCAATGAGCCTATCGAGTGCGGGGTAATCAATATCATAACTCGACTTGAAAGGGGTAACCATTGCCACCCCTAAACCTCTGAACTTTACGGTATCCATAGGAGTTTGTGGTTAAACTGTTTGCTGTGCAAATCGGTTATTTAGAACCTCCAGGGTATTGAAGACCTGATTGGCCAGATAGTCCACCCCAAGATTTTTATCGACTGTGACAATCAAATCGAACGGATTATTGAAGTAGTTCAGCGCACCAACCTTGAACTTAGCCTTTGAAAGGGTCGATACCCAGCGTAACGGAACAACCTCATCCTGCGACAGATCAATCAGAATATCGAAGTCTTTTGACGTGAACTCACTGAAAAGCGGAGTTTCCGGTTTTTTATACCAGTTTAAGTCAGTTTTGGAGAACACCTTTACCCCTTTCTCCATGGTGTAGAGCTGGGGTATTTCTTTGTCGTTGTAATATCCAATTGCTTCAACAGCAATGGGTATTTGTTCGAGTTTTGATTTTAATGCAAGTACGGAATCGAATACCTTGGAGTCAGTAAGATTAAAGACAACACCTACGTGCCTTGCTGTGGTAAGGTTGAAAATTTGCCGATGACGTTTCAGGAATTTAGCCTGCTTGCCTAATTCCTTTAACGATTTATTATACTTGAAGTTATCGAACATCTGTGTAAACTGTGTTGAAATGCAATTTTACAAAAAAATCACTGTTAATCAAAAAAAAGGATTGCAAAGCTACTGTTCAATCAGGTCAAAGAATTCATCCTCGCTTATTATTTTAACCCCCAGTTTTGTTGCTTTCTCCAGCTTAGCCGGGCCCATGTTTTCGCCTGCTACCAGTAGCGATGTAGATGACGAAATGGAGCTAACATTTTTACCTCCATGACGGGTAATGAGATCCTTTAGCTCTTCGCGGGATATGCGCGAGAACGTTCCGGAAATTACTACGGTTAAACCTTTTAGCTTATCCGATATTATGGCTATTTCTTCATCCCTGACTGAAAGTTGAACTCCCGAAGCCTTGAACTTCTGAATCAGTTCTCTGTTAATTTCGTTGCTAAAAAATTCGATGATGCTTAGCGCGATGCGCTCACCGACATCCTCAACCTCCATGAGCTGCTCCATGGTTGCAGATGCAATGGAATCGATGCTTCTGAAATGTTGAGCAAGTTTTTTTGCAGTGGTTTCGCCTACATAACGTATTCCAATCCCGTAGAGAACCCTGGCAAAGGGCACAGCCTTTGATTTCTCAATGCTTTTAATGGCATTATCGGCCGATTTTTCCGCAAATCGTTCGAGTTGCAATAGCTGTTCACGGGTAAGGGTGTACAAATCGGCTGCATCGCGGATGAGATTATTATCGTAAAGTAAAGCTACGGTTTCTTCGCCCAAACCATCAATATTCAATGCTTTACGGCTAATAAAATGCTCAATGCGACCCTTAATCTGGGGTGGACAACCGTACTGGTTTGGGCAAAAATGGCGGGCCTCGCCTTCGGGCCGAACCAGTGATGTTCCGCACTCAGGACAAACAATGGGGAAATCAACCGGTTTGCTAAATAGCGAACGCTTGCTCTGATCGACTCCAACAATTTTGGGAATGATTTCACCACCCTTCTCCACAAAAACCCAATCGCCAATGCGTATATCGAGCAGCTGTATTTGGTCGGCATTATGCAGCGAAGCGCGTTTTACTGTAGTTCCGGCTAACTTTACCAGTCGAAGGTTTGCAACCGGAGTTACCGCACCGGTGCGGCCGACCTGAAAATCGACTGAAAGTAGCTCGGTTGAAACCCGCTCGGGTTTGTACTTAAACGCAACAGCCCAACGGGGTGTTTTTGCGGTGAGCCCAAGCAAATTCTGCTGACGGTAGCTGTTCACCTTAACCACTACCCCATCGGTATCAAAGGGAAGCTTTTTGCGGGCATGATCCCAATGCTCAATGAACTTCTGCACCTCAGTTAAATTGTTGCAAAGAGTCATATGTTCCGATACCCTAAAGCCCCACTCCTTTGCTTTTAGCATGTTCTGGTAGTGGTAGTCGGTAGGCAGGTTTTCACCTAGCAGGAAGTAAAGAATACAATCGAGCTTACGACGGGCAACCTCGGCGGAGTTCAGTAGTTTAAGGGTGCCTGCTGCTGCATTGCGAGGGTTGGCAAAGGGGGTTTCGCCAATCTCCTCACGCTCACGGTTCAACTCCTCGAACACCTGACGGGGCATGAAAATCTCACCGCGAATCTCAAACTCATCGGGGAAATCGTGGCCATGTAGCTCAAGAGGAATGGTACGAATAGTTCGCACGTTTGCGGTAACATCATCGCCTGCAGTGCCGTCGCCACGGGTAACCGCCTGAACCAGTTTTCCGCCCTTGTAAGTCAGACCGATTGCCACCCCATCGAATTTCAGTTCACAAACATACTCATAGGGTTCGGGTAATGCTTTTCGGATTCGGCTATCAAAGTCAGCTAATTCGCCAAAAGAATAAGCATTTGCCAGCGAGAGCATTGGGTAACGATGCCGCACCTGGATAAACTCCTTAGAAATATCGCTACCAACGCGTCGCGATGGGGAGTTTGGGTCATCGAATTCAGGGTATTGCCTTTCCAACTCAATGAGCTCGCGAAGCAATAGGTCGTAGTCATAGTCGCTTATTTCGGGTTGCGCTTTAACGTAGTACAGGTAATTATGCCGGTGCAACTCGTTGCGAAGGAACTTTATCCGATCAAGTGCGTTCTGGCGCTCCATATCAAAATGGTTTAGGAATTCAAATTTAAGGGTAAAATGGCAAGCGCCAGCAGGGTATCCGCATGAATTATTAACAATTTAGATTTTAAAGGCCATCGGCTTTTAACACGGCACCTTTGTCGTGATATAAGCCTAGATGGTTCTTGAATCTGAAATCTGAAATCTGAAATTTTGAATCTGGTAAAGCCGGACAAGTTTTGAATCCGACGAAGCCAGACAGGTCTTGAATTTTGAATTTTGAATCTTGAATTTTGAATCTTTTACCTTTAACCTTTTTTTCTCATTATTCCGTATTTTTATGGCAAGGCAAAGTGTACCAGATGGAAAACAAAGAGTTGACATTCAAGGCGTTTGAAGCATCTAAGGCTTCATTAACAAAGAGTTTGGAGGAGTTACAGCCACCATCCAATGCAAATCAGGTTCACGATGCACTAGAGCTGGTAAAATCTATCTATGAAAAACATGACGAATGGAACGATTCCACTGCAACACACCTGGTTAATGTAGCCCAAATCTGTTTGAGCGACATAGGGCTGGGTGCTACAAGTGCCATTGCCGCGTTACTGCACGAAACAGTTGAACGCAAATGGTTAACACCGGTAGAGATTGAGAAACGATTCGGTGAGGCCATTGCTCAAATTGTCATAAATTTTACACAGATATCGGGGCTAGACCCCAAGGATCCCAAAACTCAGGCGGAGCTATTCCGGCAAATGCTGATCAGCATTTCGTCAGATGCTCGCGTTATTCTGATCAAGCTTGCCGACCGTCTCGATACCATGCGCAGCCTGAGCAGAGTTCAACCCGAGCTAAGGCTGAAACGTTCGTGGGAAACCTTTCACCTGTATGCTCCCTTGGCTCATAGATTGGGACTATACAGGCTTAAGTCCGAAATGGAAGACCTGGCCATGAAGTACATCTACCCCAAAGAGTACAAGTACATTATAAAAAGACTGCAGGAAACCACGGCCAGCCGGAATCGATTCCTGCAAAGCTTCATGGTCCCAATAGATGAGGAGCTCCGAAAAAGAGGTTTCCGCTTTACCATTAAAGGGAGAACCAAATCCGTTTACTCCATTTTCCGCAAGATGCAGAACCAGGAGGTTGATTTCGATGAGGTTCACGATATTTTTGCCATCCGAATCATCCTTGACTCAAGGCCCGAAAACGAGAAGTCGGATTGCTGGCAGGTTTACTCCATCATCACCGATAAGTACACTCCCAATACCGAACGATTACGCGACTGGATTTCGGTTCCGAAAAGTAATGGCTACGAGAGCCTTCACACCACCGTACTTGGGCCCGAGAACAAGTGGATAGAGGTGCAGATACGCACCACGCGGATGGACGAGATAGCCGAGAAGGGCCTGGCTGCACATTGGAAGTATAAAGGCATCAGGCAGGAACAAGGAATTGATGAGTGGGTGGCCAGAGTTAGAGAAATACTTGAATCGCCCGATACCTCACCGGAAGATAAGGTTGAGCAGTTTCAAATGAACCTTAACAGCAGCGACATCTACGTGTTTACTCCCAAAGGTGATATTCGTAAGTTACCAGCAAAGTCAACTGTACTCGATTTTGCCTTCGATATACATACCGATATTGGTTCGCAGTGTGTTGGGGCAATAGTAAACGGCAAAAACACCACCATCAAGCAGGAACTGCAGAATGGCGATGTGGTGGAAATCCTCACGTCGAAAAAGCAGAAGCCTAAAAAGGACTGGCTCACGTTTGTTGTTACATCAAAGGCGAAAAGCCGGATCAAACAACAGCTACGCGATATTGAGAATCGTGAAATACAGGAAGGAAAAGAGATTTTGCTTCGCAGGCTTAAAAACTGGAAAATTGACGATACCGAAGCAGCCGTTCAAAAAATAAATAAGCACCTGAAGCTCAAAAAGCCAACTGATATCTTCATTCTTATCGCCGAGGGAAAGGTTGACCTAAGTGCCATAAAAACCTTACTTACAGCCGATGAGGAGAAACCAGCCTTAAAAGAACCACAATCAAAAGCTGAAACCGAACAGGCAGAAACGAAAGAATCGGCTGATTACCTTGTAATTGATGAAAAGCTGGTTAACGTTGACTATAGGCTGGCTAAATGCTGCAACCCCATTTTTGGTGATGATATATTTGGCTTTGTGACCGTAAACGAAGGCATAAAGATTCACCGCTCATCGTGCCCCAACGCCGGCCAGCTTAACCAGCGATGGCCATACAGGGTGGTTAAAGCACGCTGGAAGGGTTCGTCTAAGGCAGGTGCTTTCCAAACCACCATTAGGATAACCGGTGTAGATGAGATTGGAATCCTGAACCGGATATCAGAGGTTATCAGCAAAGACCTTAGGGTGAACATGCGCAACCTGAACGTTAGCTCCCGCGATGGGCTTTTTGAAGCTCAAATCCAACTTTACGTTGAAGACACCAAGCATCTGGAAATGCTACTTTACCGTTTAAACAGAGTTCAGGGTGTTAACAAAGCGGTTAGGATGAAGTGATTGAAACAAGGTTTTGGAGAACTGAAAGCTAAACTTTTTTAACCTTCGGCTGCTAACACATTTACCCTTTTTGCATTATATTGGTGGCATAAAATAATGGCAGCTATGAGAAAGATTTTGATAGCCCTTGTAGTTACGGGTTTTACGGCATTAGTTGGGCAAGCCCAGCTAATCCGGGATTTACATCGCATTTACGAGCCGGTTTACAAAAATGCAGGGAGTTCTGACTCCGCCTCCGTTTATACCCCATTTGGTATTATTAAGCCAGGCGTTAACTATGGGTTAACCATGGGTACCGGTTATTCCTTCATGGGAGGGGGAGTTGGCATGTCGGGAAGCTACATATCACCAAGCGTAACCTATTCTCATAACCGACTGCAGGTCATTGCCGGCGTTACCCTATCGCGTACAAGCCTTCATGGCATGGATTTGCCAGCCGGTGACGCAACTGGACAGAGCTACAACTCATCAAACCCATATCAAGCTTGGGCCTATACCCAGTACCAGTTTACCAATCGCTTTAGCGTTTATGCCATGGGCTCTGTTTCACAAAATCAGACCTTCATGTCACCCTACCAGAACTACTTTGGTACGTTTAACAGCCAGCAACTTGGTGTGGGTTTTAGCTACCGGCTTGGAAGTAAAACAACCATTGGCGCAAGCTTTAACTATGTGAACCGTAACCCCAACAACTTATTCTACAATCCCTACTCGCCATTCGGTTGGTAATGTAATATTGAGGCTGCTTTGTAAGAATATAAACAATTAAGGCTGCCCGATGGGCAGCCTTAATCTTATATCTTTCGGATTGCTTACTTCTTTAACCCGCTTCGCTTCAAAAGGGCATCAATTTTGGGTTCCTGACCTCGGAAACGCTTGTACAGCGTCATGGGGTGCTCAGTTCCTCCCTTTGACAGGATGTTTTCCCTAAAGCTCTTGGACACCTCGGGGTTAAAAATACCCTTCTCCTTAAACAGTTCAAATGCATCGGCATCGAGCACCTCAGCCCACTTGTAACCATAGTAGCCAGCAGCGTAGCCACCCTCGAATATGTGCCCAAAGGTAACGCTCATGTTGGTACCCTTCACAGGAGGCATAATATCGAGAGGCTTCAAGGTTTTTTCCTCAAAATCGGCTACATCCACATTAACTGGTTTAGTGATGGTGTGCCATGCCATATCGAGTATTCCAAAGCCAAGCTGACGCAAGGAGAAGTAACCCGCCTGGAAATTACGACTATCGATTATCTTTTGCACCAGTTCCTGCGGAATTTTTTCGCCGGTTTGGTAGTGCACTGCAAACAGGTCGAGGTACTCCTTCTCAACCGCAAAGTTTTCCATGATTTGTGAGGGTAACTCAACAAAATCGCGGTAAACAGAGGTTCCACTTAACGATGAGTAGTTGCAGTCGGTAAGCATTCCATGCAGGGCATGACCAAACTCGTGCAGGAAGGTTGAGAACTCATAGAAGGTTAGCAGTGAGGGTTGCTTGTCGGTAGGCTTAGTAAAGTTTGTAACAATTGAGATGAGCGGACGAACATCCTTTCCATTCTCACGATACTGGGAACGGAAGGAGGTCATCCAGGCACCACCACTCTTGCCCTCGCGCGGGAAGAAATCGAGGTAAAGCACGGCCATGAACCTACCGCTACCATCGAAGACCTCGTAGGCTTTAACATCGGGGTGGTAAACCGGAATATTGCCGTTCGGCTTGAATGTTAACCCGTAAAGTTTGTTAGCCAGCAGGAATACACCATCAATCACCTTTTCGAGCTGGAAGTAAGGTTTAAGCTCCTCCTCGTTATAGCTGTACCTGGCGTTTTTCAGTTTTTCAGAGTAGTAGGACCAATCCCAGCGTTCAAGTTTACCAGTAAAACCAATACTACGGGCGAAATCCTCAACCTCTCTCAGTTCCTGACGAGCTGCAGGGAGCGATGCCTCAACCAGCTGGTTCAGGAACTGGTTTACCTTTTCGGGTGTCTCTGCCATCCGGTTTTCCAGCACAAAAGTTGCATAATTGGGATAACCCAGTAGGTTTGCCAACTCCAAACGAAGGTTGGCAATGCGAAGGGCAACCTTTTGGTTATCAAACTCATTACCCTTAAAACAACGGCTACCGTATGCCATGTAGAGCTGCTTGCGAAGTTCAGGGTTGTCGGCATATTTCATAAAAGGACCGTACATGGGGTAGTCGAGGGTGATTACCCAACCCTCCATACCTTTTTGCTTTGCAGTGTAGGCTGCTGCATCAATCAAACTTTGTGGTAACCCTGCCAAATCGGATTCGTTGGTGATGTGGAGCTTATAGCTATTGGTTTCGGCCAGAACGTTTTGGTTAAACTTGACGGTAAGCTCCGAAAGTTCACGGCTAATAGCCCGATATTTCTCCTTATCGGCTTCGCTCAGATTGGCACCATTTCTAACAAAGCCTTTGTATGTTTTATCGAGCAGCATTGCCTGCTCGGGTGTCAGGTTCAGCGACTCACGTTTCTCCCAAACCGCCTTTACCCGTTTGAAAAGCTCAGGGTTCAGGTTGATGTCATTGGAAAAATCGGTTAGCTTTGGCGAGGCCTCGATCACTATCTGCTGAAGCGTGCTATCGGTTTCAGCCTCATTTAGGTTGAAAAGGATGTTCGATACATTAGCGAGCAGCTTCCCACTATGGTCAAGCGCCTCGATGGTATTCTCAAACGAGGGTTCTTCAGGATTACTGATAATTGCATCAATCTCATGGCGAGCCAACGAAATAGCCGAATCTAATGCCGGCATGTAGTGCTCGTGTTTAATCTTATCGAACGGTGGTGTTTGATACGGGGTATCGAACTTACCCAACAAAGGATTGCTATCGGTCTTGTCCTGACACGATACCGCAAAAAGTACCATCATAATTCCCAGAATTGACTTTGTGTGTTTAATCATACCTAAATTCAACTTTAAATAATTTGAAGCCAAAAGTAATTCTTTTTGTAAAAACAACAGGTGATTTTAGTCGTACTAACCCTTGGTAAAATTCTGAAAAAGTGTTCCAAGCATACGGTTTAGCTCAATTACCTCAATGGGTTTAAGGCTTTTCATCGCCTCGCCCATGGCTTCCACTACAATGCGTTCAGCCTCAGGTTTAAAGTTTAATGCTGTTTTTGTTGGCGAAATCAACTCTTTGCGTTTATCGAAAGGCTCCGTAGTTTTCGTGACCAAATCGATGCGTTCCATACAGGCTATGGTACGTGAAAGCGAAGCCCTATCGCGGTTTGTGAGCTCAGCGAGTTGTCCCTGAGTAAGGGGATTTTCGTGGAATAGATGGTTCAGAATGAACCAGTAGTCGGCAGTAAACTCTTCGCCGAATGCATTTGTTAGCTTTCGGGAAATTTCGCCCCGAATGGCAATTGCAGCTCTGTAAAGGTTTACAGGTAGATTTAGGATTTCCTGGTTAAGCTCATTCATCGCAAATTTTTATTGCAAACATGCAAAAATAAAAGATGCTTTTTACCGTTAACACAATTTAGTATTTTCGTGAAAAGTTATCACACCCTTTAAACTTTGAAATGAGAAGAATATCAAGTTTTATCATCATTTTAACCGGAATTTTAGTCTATGAATCCTGTACGGAAAAGGTGGAGTCCGGCGTTAGTGAGAACCTGGCAAATAAACGTAAGCAAACATTATCGAACCTTGAATATAATATCTACCTCGATATCCCTGCCAGCTTAAGTGCGCCTGTTACCGGAAGGGTTGAAATCTCGTTCGAGCTTTCCGAGCTCTACAACCTGCCCATAGATTTCAGAAACTCCGATAGCTGCTTACTTAACGTTACCGCGAACTACCGCCAACTCAGCCCCAGGCTAAAATATGGTCATATCATCATACCCAGAAGCACACTACAAAAGGGGCAGAACCGCGTTGCAGTTGATTTTATTGCAGGTAGCGCATCACTGAACCGGAAAGAGGATTTTCTTTTTAGCCTTTTAGTCCCTGACAGAGCCTCTACGGTTTTCCCCTGCTTCGACCAACCCGACCTTAAAGCCAGGTATAGCCTCACCCTGCAAACTCCTAAAGGATGGGTAGCTGTGGGCAACTCACCGGTGGTTAACCGAATGGAAACCGACTCCACAACCCATTGGATGTTCGATAAAACTTTCCCGATAAGCACATACCTATTTGCATTCGCAGCTGGAAAGTTTGATACCGTAAGCCATGAGACAGGGAGGTTTAAGATGACGCTTTACCACAGGGAAACCGATACTCTGAAAATAATCAGAAACGTAGAAGAAATGATCAACCTTCACGAAAGCGCCCTGAAATGGTTAGAGGAATACACGGGTATAGCCTATCCCTTTCAAAAGCTGGACATGGTTCTTTTACCCGATTTTCCCTATAGCGGAATGGAACACCCGGGGGCTATTTTTTACCGTGATAACCGAATCCTGCTGGACGAAACCCCATCGGTAAACCAGCTACTAAGCCGCGCAAACCTCATAGCCCACGAAGTTTCGCACCAATGGTTTGGCAATCTGGTAACCATGAACTGGTTCAACGATGTTTGGCTAAAAGAGGTGTTTGCCGGGCTAATGGCCGATAAGATAGTAAACCCCCAGTATCCTAAAATAAACCATCAGTTGAGCTTCATACTCTCGCATTACCCGAGGGCCTACTCAGTAGACCGGACAAGCGGTGCAAATCCCATCCGTCAGAATCTCAACAACATGTTGCTTGCGGGCACTCTTTACGGTGATATCATTTACCACAAAGCCCCTATAGCACTTCAGCAGCTGGAGCTAATGCTAAGCCCGGAAAAATTCCGCGAAGGGTTGCAACTTTACCTGAAGAAGTATGCCTATAGCAATGCCGGTTGGCCCGAACTGATTGATATTTTCGATTCACTATCGGATCAGGATATCAGTGCATGGAACAAAATGTGGATTGAAACGCCCGGAATGCCGGTTGTGAACTATGAGATCAATAATTCAAAGGTAACTTTCAGCCAGTCGGACCACTGGCTTCCCATGCAATTTGACATACAAATCCCTGCCCTGATGGGGTATGAAGAGCAAACTGTGAAGATTAACGAAAGGGTGACTGAGATTCAAATCCCGTTGTCCAATTCCATAAAGCCCGATATCATGGTAAATTCCAACGGGCTGGGTTATGGACTGTTCCTAAACGAAAAGCATAATGGCACTTTGCTCCAACCCGAAGGTTTAATAAAAAACGATGTAGCACGGGCATCGTTCTACATAAACCTGCATGAACAGTTCCTGAACCATTTTATCGATAACGAAACCTACTTCAGATATCTAACCAACGCTATTGTCCAGGAAAACGAGCCCCAAATCAGGAATTACCTGCTGGGAAACCTGGAAACAGTTTGGTGGCAATTTTTAAATCCGGCTAATCGCATCATCCTCTCTCAAACACTCGAAGAAACACTCATGAATGTGTTCAATAACCCCAAAATACCCGGCGATGAGCGCAAACCTGTTTTTATTACCTTTAGCAGAACGGCCACCTCGAAGGAAGCCTCGGAATTGCTTGAAAGCATTTGGGAGCAAAAAAGAATGATAACGGGGGTAAAGCTAAGCGAAACCGATTACATCAATCTATCCTATGAACTTGCTGTTAGAGAGGTGCACCATGCCGATAGCATACTTCAAGTTCAGGAAGGTAGAATACAGAACCCCGACAGACTTGCCAAATTCCGTTTTGTGCGCAGGGCGGTTACACCCGACGAGGCCCTACGCGACGATTTTTTCCACAGCCTGTTCGATGCAGCCAACCGCCGACCTGAGCCATGGATTGCTGAGGGTTTAAGATATTTCTTTCACCCCCTACGCGCCTACCACTCCATCAACTATCTGAACGCTGCTCTTGACCTGCTTCCGGAAATTCAACAGACCAATGATATTTTCTTTCCCAAAATATGGCTCGATGCAGTGCTATACGGGCATAACTCGCCCGAAGCGGCAAAAATGGTTACCGATTGGATACGACAACACCCCGATATATCGCCCAACCTAAAAGCAAAGCTGCTTCAATCGGCCGATATGCTTTTCAGAGCTGCAGGTAAAAAATAGCTTAGGCCTGCTCAAAGAGCTGACGGGTGAGGTACTCCACCACCCTAACGTTTACCGAGTTGCCAAACTGCTTATAGGCCTGTTGCTGATTTGAGTTGATGATGTAGTGATTGGGAAAACTCTGCAGGTTTGCCACCTCACGAGGTGTAAGGCGTCGTTTTTCCCATCCAATGATTGGTATATGAACCATGGCCACCAAAGCAGGAAACTCCGTTGGCCGTTTAACCCTAATGCCCGATGGGCGGAATTGGATTATTCCCTCCCAAACACTCCCAATGTTTTCGGCCGCCTGCCATTCAAACTTAGTGTGTGTTGGGACAAAATCGGAAAGCCCATTATACTTCCTCAACCACTTATCAATGTGCTTGCGGTTCTGAAAGTACAACTCCCGGTTCTTTTGGATGAAATTTGCTTTCCAGGCGGGAAAAAGGGAAGTATCATAGTCTTTACCAAACTCTGTGGCCCAAATCGGAAAGCCAAGGTTTTTTCGGTTAACTCCCTTTATGAACTCATCCCAGGCATTTAAAACGAACTCTTCATATTCGGTAATCCGATAGCGGGGGTCGGCACTACCATTGAGGATTTGTCGCCCATCGGTTTGGTTTCTGTGCGGATGCGGAACTTCAAAGTGCAAGCTTTGGGTTTGGGTTTGAGCTGAATGCACCCCCATGATGTAAACCCTTTCGCGTAGCTGAGGTACCCCAACCTGATGGGGGCTTACTATTAAGGGTTTCTCGGTGATGATGTAGCCCAAACCCCTCAGGTTTTCAGCAATTACTCTCCATGTTCGGCCGCCATCGTGCGAGGCGAGGTTTCTTACATTTTCAAGAACGATATACTTTGGTTTATGATACTTTAGTATTCGCTTGATTTCAAAGAATAACGTCCCCCTGGTATCGTCAAATCCTTCCTGCTTACCCGCCTTGGAGAAAGCTTGACAGGGGAAACCGGCGCAAAGCACATCGTGAGCCGGGATATCGGCTTCGTGAACCTTGCGAATATCGCACTCCGAATCGATACCAAAGTTTTGCCGGTAGGTTTCAATAGCATAGGGATCAATTTCCGAGGCAAAAACACACTCGCCACCCAATTTACTCATGGCAATATGGAACCCGCCAACACCCGCAAAAAGGTCGATAAACCGAAACTTAGCCATTCCTTAAATTTTGCCAAAAATAACATAGTTCAGGTTAAAAAATCGCTAATATCCCTTTAAACAAGTCTTGCCATAACAAACAAAACAATTTTACGGGTATATTCTTGTAGCTCTCCTAAAAAAAAGCGTCCAAACAAAGTAATACTAACAATGTGGATATGAAAACATAACAGTAAAACTTAGCATGCAAGACAGCGTTGTTAAATATTTTGATGAACAGAATGATAAGAAAACGAATTATTACCATCCCCAAAAACTAAACAATCAAACTATGGACACTTATCATCTATCCCATCATGTCAATATTCATGTTTTCTAACATCCTCAGTTTTCGAAAAACTTGTTGCGCCTCCTCAAAGTTAAGCGTTTGCTGCCCATCGGAAACTGCTTTCTCGGGAGTTTCATGTATTTCAAGCAGAACCCCATCGGCACCGGCCATTTGTGCAGCAAGCGCCATGGGCTCAACGTACTCCCTGATGCCGATACCATGCGATGGATCGCAGAAAACCGGAAGATGGCTTTTGTCCTTCAGGTATGGGATCGCGTTCAGATCGAGCGTATTGCGGTACTCTTTCTCGAATGCCCTAATGCCCCGTTCACAGAGTATGATCCGCTCGTTACCACTCGAAAAGATGTACTCGGCGGAGGCAAGAAAATCGGTGAGGGTCTGTGACATGCCACGCTTCAGTAGCACCGGCTTGTTTACCTTACCTAACTCATCGAGAAGGTTAAAGTTTTGCGCATTCCTTGTGCCAACCTGGAAGATGTCAACGTATGGGTACATGGGCTCTATCTGCGAAACCTGCATTACCTCGCTTACCACCTTTATCCCATTTGCCCGACAATGCCTCGCAAACAGTTCGAGCCCCTCAATGCCCAGCCCCCTGAATGCGTAAGGCGAGCTGCGAGGTTTAAATACACCTCCTCGCATAATGGATACATTCTGCTCTTTCAGAAACGACACGGTTTTAACAACCTGCTCTTCGCTCTCGATGGAGCATGGGCCAGCGGCAATGGTGAACTGCGAACGGGAAATGGTTACCCCATCGCCTAGGTCAATCGAAGTGGGAGTAACCCGCCACTGGCGCGACACCAGCTTGTTTGGATCCTCAACAACATGTACATCCTTTACGCCGGGAAGAGTGCCTATGGTTCTGATGTCAACCTCGGCGGTGCCAATGCAAACCAGGTAACGATTGCTAAAAGTTTTAACGAACGTAGGCTTATAACCCAACTCTCTTACCCGCTTAACGATGCTGTCCAACTGTTGGGGTGAACAACTTTCGAATAATTGTATTAACATATTGCTACGTAATGCTTATTCAACTTATACTTTTTCTTATCCCGGCATACCCTAACCTTTCAAAAAAAGTTCTGGTTGCCTCGGCTACATCGGGATTATTTTGCAAACATTTTAGGTATGCACTCCCAATAATTGCGCCATGCACATGAGTGAACGCATGCCGAAGGGTTTCCGGGCTATGGATTCCAAAACCCACCATTAAGGGGTTTCTCAGCCTCATACTTTTCAACCGCTCGAGGTACTCAACCTGCGAACTGGAAAAACCGTCTTCTTTGCCCGTGGTTGACGAGGAGCTCACGGCGTAGATGAAGCCCGAGGAGATGCTATCAATCCGTCGAATCCGGTCGGTGGATGTGGCAGGGGTAACAAGAAAAATGAATTTTAGGTTATTCCCCTCGAAATGCTGGCGGTAGAGGCCTTCATACTCATCCAGAGGCAAATCGGGCAGGATTACCCCGCTCACCCCGCATTTCGCCGCCCGCTGGCAGAACCGCTCCATACCGTATTGCAAAACAGGGTTGAGGTAACCCATAAGTATCAATGGGACATGAACTTCGCTGCTTAATTCATCGAGTTGATGAAACAGAGTGTCAATCGTCATCCCGTTACGCAGGGCAACCGTGCTGGTTTCCTGGATTACTGGCCCATCGGCCAGAGGATCGGAGTATGGGATACCAACCTCTATCAAATCGACCCCATTTTGCTCAAGGGCGTATATGATGCGGGCCGTCGAGTTCAACTCGGGGAATCCCGCCGTGAAGAATATCGAGAGGATACTGCTTCTCTGCCTCTCGAAGAGCTGGGTTATTCTATTGTACATATTCTATTTCGGGTTTTAAAAATATCTTATTCCACATTCATTCCTACCATGCATGTGGTTTTACAGGCAAGTAAACTCCCGAAGGAAATGCCCGCGGTACGTTTCCAAATCCTTATCTCCCCGACCGGAAAGGTTAACCACCACGATGTCGTCGGGTTCAAATCCGATCTTTGGCAGCAGGGCTAGCGCATGGGCCGACTCCAGCGCGGGGATAATTCCCTCGGTTCGGGATAACTCAAAGGCTGCGTTTAGTGCCTCTGCATCGGTTATCGGGTAGTACCTGGCCCGTTGCGACCGGCATAAGAAGGCATGGAGCGGCCCAACCCCCGGGTAATCGAGCCCGGCCGAAACGGAATGGGCCTCCTCAATCTGCCCATCGGGGGTTTGCATCAGCAGAGTGCGGCAACCATGAATTATCCCCTCTGATCCTATGGTCAGGGTGGCTGCGGTTTTCCCTGTTTCAATTCCTTCACCGGCTGCCTCAGCACCAATGAGCTTCACCCGGCTGTCGGACAGAAAGTGGTAGAACGCCCCGGCCGCATTGCTACCCCCGCCCACGCAGGCAATAACGTAGTTTGGGGATTCGCATCCTTCCTTGGCCAGGAGTTGCTCACGTATTTCGTAACTTATTACCGACTGAAAACGGGCAACCATATCAGGGTAAGGGTGAGGGCCAATGGTTGAGCCAATCACGTAGTGGGTTTCATCCGGATGGTTTATCCAATAGCGTATGGCCTCGTTGGTAGCATCCTTCAGGGTTTGGCTGCCCGAGTTTGCTGCAATCACATCGGCTCCAAGCATCTTCATTCGAAGCACGTTGGGCTGCTGCCGTTGAATGTCCTTCGCCCCCATAAACACAGTGCACCGCAAACCCATTAGCGCGCATACCGTTGCTGTGGCTACCCCATGCTGACCAGCCCCGGTCTCGGCTATGATATGCCGCTTTCCCAGTCGTTGGGCAAGCAGTACTTGCCCCACTACGTTGTTCAGCTTATGTGCCCCAGTATGGCATAAATCCTCACGCTTCAGGTAGATCCGTGCTTTGTACTTTTCTGATAAGTTCCTTGCAAGAAACAACGGGGTTGGACGCCCCACGTAGTCGGCAAGAAGGCTGGCAAACTCTTTTTGAAAGGCTTCGCTGTTGATAATTTTCAGGTAATTGGCCTGGAGTTCCTCAATATTCCGGTGCAGCATCTCGGGGATATATGCTCCGCCGAAACTACCATAGTAACCTCGGGCATTGGGTTGGTAGCTAGTCATCGATTTATACTATTTATGAATGTTTTTATCTGGTTAACATTTTTTACTCCCGGGCTGGTTTCGAACCTGCTGTTGATATCCACGGCGTAGCAGAGAGGGTTAGTGAAAGAGTTCAGGTGACTGATATCGCTCGGTGAAACCCCGCCGCTTAGGAAGAAAGGGGTATTCCCGCTGTAGGTATCGAGCAAGGTGTGGTCGAACGCAAATCCATTGCCCCCGTAGTGCCTACCAGCCGTATCGAACAGGAAAAAATCGCAGCATCCCTCGTACTCGTGAATATTCTCGGGCAGCCTCTCGCCTACCCTAAAGGCTTTAATCACCCCAACTGTCGATCTTAGGCTGTTGCACTGCCCGGCCGATTCGTCGCCATGCAGCTGCACGAGATCGAAGCTGTACCTCTCCACCACAGGCAGTATTGTTTCAGTACTCGCGTTTACAAACACGGCTACTTTTCGAATTTCTACAGGGATAGAGTCAAGTTCGAGATTCCCAATAATCATAGACACGTCCCTGGGTGAGGGCTTGTAGAAGATGAAACCCATGTAGTCGGGCCCTAGA
This sequence comes from uncultured Bacteroidales bacterium, assembly GCA_937926785.1. Lineage (GTDB taxonomy): Bacteria > Bacteroidota > Bacteroidia > Bacteroidales > Tenuifilaceae > Tenuifilum. The sequence continues at coordinate 32,363 of CALBBQ010000054.1, forward strand.
GCCGAAATCTCCTTTATGTTCTGGTTGTTTGTCAACCCGCAAACTTTAATCCTCATACAATCGAAAGTTAGTTTCTAACGATGAATTTTTTCTTTTGGACTCTATGCTCCCCCTTTTCTGTTGTATTCAGTTCAATTTCGTTAACCCTGCCAACAAACTGCTCGCAGGCCTTACCCGGGTTGGCGTTACGCATGAAATGCTCTCCAATCAGAAACCCATTAAATCCAAGTTCTTTTAGTTTGATAAGCGTTTCAGGCGAATCGATGCCGCTCTCGGCTACTTTAACTACATCGGGGGGCAACAGGTCGATAAGGGCTATGGCATTCTCAATGCTTACGTTAAAATCGGTCAGGCTTCGGCTGTTTACCCCTATAATTTTTGCTTCAGGTGGTAACTTGCCAATGCTTTCGCGGTCGTGAACCTCAAACAGAACCTCTAAACCTATGGAAAATGCGAAAGAAGCCAGCGATTTAAGTTGATTGGCGGAAAGGATTTCGGCTATAAGCAGTATGGCATCGGCACCAATGCTTCGAGCCTCAACTACCTGGTACTCATCTATTATAAAATCCTTGCGTAGAATAGGGCAAAAATTGTACTTGCGGGCTACGGTGAGGTCATGGCTACTTCCACCGAAATATCTGGTATCGGTTAACACCGACAAGGCCGAGGCCCCGCCTCGCATGTACTCCAGGCAAACCTTTTCAGGTTTGGCAAACTCGTTGATTACGCCCTTCGATGGCGACCGGCGCTTGAACTCGGCTATTATGCCCGACAAGTCTTTACGCAGTATGTACTTACTTAGCGACAGGGTTGGAGACTGGAAGTAAATGCTCCGCTCTAGCAATCTAACCGGGTAAAGGCTCTTTTGCTCCTCCACCTCCTGCTGTTTGTATGCCACAATTTCGTTGAGTATATTCATGGCTATTGCATATTTATGAGATTCCTGAATGCTCTGAGCGCCGCCCCCGACTCAATCGATTCTCGGGCAATTTCAACGGCTTCCTGCAGGCCTAAATCCTCCCTAAAGCATCTTATGGCAAGAGCCGAATTGGCCAGCACTACCTCTTTCCGGGGCTTAGGGCATCGGTTTTCCAGCACTTCGATAAATACCCCGGCAGCCTCTTCCACTGTACTCCCACCGGATAGATCGGCTGGAGTAGCATAACTTAATCCAAAATGCCCGGGGGTTAGCAGCTCCTCACCTTTTCTGGAGAATAGCTTCACGCCCGAGGTTAACGAAACCTCGTCGTACCCATCTAGGCTATGAATTACCGCAAAGTTCTTTGCCTCGTTCTGCAACAAGTAGCTGTACACCCGTCCCACCTCTAAATTAAATACCCCGCTAATCTGGTGCATTGGGCTAGCCGGGTTAACCAATGGTCCAAGAATGTTGAAAAATGTTTTCACCCCCAGCTGCCTGCGAACCGGGCCGATGGCTTTAAGCGCCGGGTGGAATAGCGGGGCG
>CALBBQ010000055.1 GCA_937926785.1 uncultured Bacteroidales bacterium
GGGTTATACTGAACTCCTGCAAGCAGAAAATGCTCATGACTAAGGTTTTGTGGTGCTGAACGGTTGATGTAATCGTACCGTGCCAAAACATCGAATTTAGGTGAAACAGATAAACTGATAAAGGATGATAATCCCCAGAAAAATCTTAATTACTAATATTTTTCAGACCATTGGTTAACAAATAGAAGTTTTTATTATATGTAATCCAGTGTTAATACCAAGTCTTCGACTTGTAAAGGCTTTCCGGGATCTGATGAACGATACCCTGGTGACAAGGACGGTTTATGTAGTAATCAAACTGCTCTTTGAGTCCCTGATAAAGCTCCAGCCCTTTTGAAAGAACTTAAATATAGACATGGTTATATTTGACAGTGTGCCAGAACCTCTCTATGAATATATTATCAATAGCACTGCCTTTGCCATCCATGCTAATCTTTATCTATTCCTTCATAAAAGTTCGATCCATTCATGACAGGTAAACTGTCTCCCCTGATCCAGGTTCATTATCTTGAGCTTTTCATATTGCCGGATAGCATTCTTTATTAACTTCAGGCTACAGGAAGCATCCAGGCAATTAGATATCCCCCAGCCAACAACATAACGGCTGTAAACGTTTATTATCGCCGAAAGATAGCGCATTGGAAGGTATGTTACATCACTTGCTCAAACCTTATTAGGCTGATTTAAAGTGAGTAAATCAAACACTTAATCAGTGGTTTAAAAATTGGGTAGTTTTATTTCCAAAACCGATCCCGAATAGATTACCAAAACAATTGAAAAACTATGATACGCGTTAAAGGTAGTGGAACCTAAATTAAAAAATGGCAATAGCACTTTGTTTAAATTTTTCAAACGGAAACCACACACTGGTTTTCGTTTTTTTATACATTTGCACTTATAAAACTAGGGGTGCCTGGAAAGGCTGAGATCATACCCTTCAAACCTGAACAGGATAATACCTGCGTAGGGAAGTTTTAAGGTATTTATTCTCATTGCACTTACCCTGTTGCATCTCCTGGTTTATTATGTCAAACTAAAACTAATAAACTATGGAGTACATGATTTCAAAAGGAATTGTTGATTCCTACTTTGAAAAGTTCAAAAAAATCCTAAATGTTGATGTTGCCATTGTAGGTGGAGGCCCATCGGGTTTGGTTGCCGCTTACTACTTAGCAAAAAACAAGCAAAACGTCGTGCTATTTGAGCGCAAGCTCGCACCCGGTGGAGGGATGTGGGGTGGCGCCATGATGTTCAACGATATCATTGTTCAGCACGATGCCATTCCAATTGTACAGGAATTAGGTATATCGTTCAAACCTTACGATAAGGGTCTTTACATAATTGATTCCGTTCAGGCAACTTCGGCCCTAATATATCATACGAGCAAAACCGGAGCAACACTTATGAACTGCATTTCGGTTGAAGACGTTGTGTTGCATGATGATAAAGTTAACGGGGTGGTAATAAACTGGGCTCCCGTTCACAGAGAAAAAATGCATGTTGACCCGGTTGTAGTTATTGCCAAGGCAGTATTGGACGCAACCGGTCATGATTGTGAGGTTGCCAGAATTCTTGAGCGCAAGAATGGAATAAAACTAGACACACCAACCGGTAATGTGGTTGGTGAACGGAGTATGTGCGTATTCGAAGCCGAACGAACAACCATTGAAAACACAAAGGAAATATTTCCCGGACTTTTCGTTTCGGGCATGGCTGCTAATGGTGTCAACGGAAGTTTCAGGATGGGACCAATCTTTGGTGGAATGCTTCTATCGGGGAAAAAAGTTTCTGAGGCAATATCTTATTCCATATCGCAACTAGTTTAGTACACTATGGAAAACAACCATGAAGGGTTTGGGCTTTATGTGATTATTACACGCCCAACCCTACCCCATTCAATCATTGCTGAGCAATGCGTAAAGCTGGGCATCAAAATGCTGCAGCTAAGGGAAAAACATCTGGACGACAGGCAACTACTTAGAGTTGCCCGTGAACTGCGGAGTATCACCAAGGGGACACGCACAAAGCTTGTTATTAATGATAGGCCTGATATTGCAGTCCTGTGCGATGCCGACTACCTTCATATAGGACAGGATGATATCTCTATCGAGGATGCCCGATGCATTGTGGGCAATATGAAGATTGGGCTATCGACCCATTCCGTTTCTCAGGCAAAAGAGGCTTTACGCAAGAATCCCGATTACATAGGGTTTGGACCAATCCATCAAACCAATGCAAAAGCAAAACCCGATGCCCCAGTGGGTACAAATCAACTCAAACAAGTGTTGTCGTTTTCAACAGTTCCAGTTGTTGCTATAGGGGGAATTTTTCCGGAAAACATCGACCAGGTTCTCCAAACCGGTGCTCAAAACATTGCAATGGTTCGGTATCTGATGCAAACCGAGTTTTTTACTGAATGTGCTAAAATGATGATGGATAAGATTAAAAGCTATGAGTACTCAACTTCAACTTGCTGCTAAAGGAATAGTTACACCCGAGATAGAACAAGCCGCCTTGCACGATGGTGTTTCTCCTAACTGGCTATGCTCCCAGGTTGCCATGGGCCGATGCGTAATACCACGAAACAAAAATCACAATATCAAAGCAAGAGCAATTGGCGAGGGGTTATCGACAAAAATAAATGCAAATATCGGAACTTCTAGCAAGCACTGCTCACTAAGGGAAGAAATCTACAAACTGGAGGTTGCCGTAAAATATGGAGCCGATTCGATAATGGATTTATCAACTAGTGGTGAACTTCACGTAATCCTCTCAGAGATTCTAAGAAAATCTCCGGTTATGGTTGGCACGGTTCCAATTTATACCATCGTTGCCCGCAATAGCCAAAAATCGACTGATCATAATCCTATTTTTGATCCGGATGAACTATTAGCAGAGATTGAAACTCAGGCAAAACTAGGAGTAGATTTCATGACCTTGCACTGTGCTATAACCCGAAATAGTTTAAGGTATATCGAAACATCTCAGCGAATAACTGGAATAGTTAGTCGCGGTGGATCAATCATTTACAGGTATATAAAACAGACCGGGAAAGAAAACCCTCTTTACGAACATTTTGACAGAATCCTGGACATATGCCAACGATACGATGTAACTATTAGTCTTGGCGATGGACTTAGACCGGGATGTGGTACTGATGCCAATGACCTTAGCCAGCTGGAGGAGCTGCTAGTCCAGGGTGAACTGGTTCAAAGAGCCAAGGCAAAAGGGGTACAGGTTATGGTCGAGGGACCAGGGCATATGCCCCTCAATCAAATTGAAATGAATATGAAGCTGATGAAGCGTATCTGCGAAGGAGCACCGCTCTACGTGTTGGGCCCTCTAACCACAGATGCCGCAGCCGGATACGATCATATTGCAGGAGCGATAGGTGGTGCCTTAGCTGCCAGCCATGGGGCCAATTTTTTATGCTATGTTACCCCCGCCGAACACCTATGTTTGCCAACTATTGAAGATGTTAAGCTAGGTGTAGTAGCAAGCCGCATTGCAGCACATTCGGCTGATATCGCAAATGGTTTACCAATGGCTTTACTTCGCGATTTAAAAGTATCAAAAGCCAGGTTCAGCCTAAACTGGGAGGGTATGTTTGAGTCTTTACTGGAACCGGAAATTGGCCGTAAACGCAGGCTGGAATCGGAGAGTAGCAATGATGACTACTGCACCATGTGCGGTGAACTCTGTGCTATGAAAACCTTCAAAGAATCCATTAGCTGAATTTATACTAATTCATTAGCCCGGTTCAGCACCGGGCTAATCAATATTATTTGATATGGTTCATATTTGCTGTATTGCCGCCCACGATACCAGTAACGGAGCCGGTGTTACCCGCGATTGTATTGTGGCAAATGATTTCGGAATTATTGCTCATCCGGTAATTACCGCTATTACTACCCAATCGTTCAATAGTATCGAAAATATCTCCCCTGTTTCTGCAGAAATAATCGAAATGCAGCTGGAAAGTGTGCTAAAAAACTTTCATGTTGCTGCTATAAAAATTGGCATGCTTTACCATTCAGAAGTGATAGAAATCGTTTCAAAAATTATTTCTAAAATACATGAAGTAGAAATCGTAATCGACCCGGTAATGAAATCAAGTGGTGGTCAGGCACTACTTACAGATGATGGCCTTGATGTTTTGAAGGAAAAACTTTTACCCTTAGCCAGTATCATCACACCAAACCGCTATGAACTGGAAATAATTTCGGGGAAAAACGTATTTAACTCTAACGATGCCCTAAACGCGGCCATAAGCATTGCAAAATTTTATGGATGTAAAGTGTTGCTTAAAGGAGGCCACTTTGATGGCACCCTTCTAAGCGATTACCTGATAGGTGAAAATTTACAGGTAAGCGTTTCACATGACCGACGCCAGTATATCTATAGCCATGGAACTGGCTGCGTGCTATCCACAGCGCTTACTTGCGGCTTAACTCTTGGCCTCGATGATGCCAAAGCGCTTGAACATGCGGTAAACTACACAATAAGGTATTTTGACAGTATGAATAATGCAATGGTTCAGTAAGCTTATCTAAAAGCTGGCACCAAAACTAAAGTAAATCGATGTTCTTTCAGAACCAACTAAATGCCGAAGGTTTACAGAACAGTTTAGATTCTTTATCGGGTTATACTGAACTCCTGCAAGCAGAAAATGCTCATGACTAAGGTTTTGTGGT
>CALBBQ010000056.1 GCA_937926785.1 uncultured Bacteroidales bacterium
CAACTGGTATTGCGAGCAAAACGATTTGAAATTTATTTAAATCACAACTTAAAACAAAATGTTCTATGAGAAATATTGATGAAATAGATCGTAAGCTGCTGAACATTCTTCAAGATAATAGCCGGGTAACCATTCGTGAACTTTCGGAAAGGCTTCACCTTTCAACAACTCCAATTCACGAACGAATCAAGAAACTGGAGAAGAATGGCTACATTAAGCAGTATATAACCCTGCTCGACCCTAAGGCATTGGGAAAAAAGCTCACTGTTTTCATTTCGGTTTCGCTATCGAGCCATACCAAGGAGGTGGTTGACGGTTTTGAGGCCGAGGTGAAAAAGTTGCCTGAGGTTATGGAGTGCTACTACGTTTCGGGGAGCTGGGATTTCTTACTTAAAGTGCAATGCAACGACATGGAGGATTATCACAACTTCGTAATCCATAAGTTTTCCGTGATTAAGAATATTACCCAGTTCTACAGCTCATTTGTAATGTCCGAGGCCAAGCAAACATTTAAGTACGAGCTGTAGCTTTTAGCCGTTAGCATTTCGTTTGGGTTGATTATTATTGACTGATTTATTGTTGGCTCAGCTATTCCTGTTCAAAACTTCTGAGTAGGCATTGACGACCATCTTAGCAGTGCTTACAATACTAAATTCATTTTTAACTCTGCGCACAAGATTTTTAGACTGGGAGCGGAAGTCATCCCTTTTTTCGAAGTAGTGCTTTAGTTGGCTATAAATCATTTCAGGAGTTGGCGGATCTCCAGTAATGTTAACAAAGTTATTTTTAGCATACTCTTCGTACCTATCTAGGGTGATAGTATCACCCATGCGCTTATAGTTAATCGATATTGTGCTCGCCCCATGGGCAAGTGCTTCAATGGCAACTCTACCAACGCCAAGAATTAGTTCTGGAAATTCATTCCATGTAGCTTGGATGTTAACGTAGCCCCGAAGCAGTATCACCTCATCGGATAGCCTCGTGTTGGCCTCACTGACAAGCTCCTTTAGGTGTTGAAATTCTTTCCCATCACCAAAAATGACAAGCTTTAAGCTGGAGTAATCGGCTTTTAACTTTTCCACTGCTAAAACCAGACACCGAATTACCTCCAAGTGCCTTGTGTCGATTCTGCTAAAATATCCAATGGTGAAGGGTTCGATAGTGGGTAATTTTTCAGGTATTGGTATTCCATTGGGGATAACAACCGATTTGTGCCGAATTGATTGGTAATGTCGGGAAACGATTAATACCTGGTTGCTAACAAATATAATCTTTGACGTTAACCTTCGGGCAATAACCGACCGCAGGTCGTGCTTTACTCTTCCATGAACGGTTGCAACAACGGGCACTCTGCATATAAAACCAGCCAAACATGCCGAAATTATAGGTAGCCTTTGATGTGCATGAATAACATCGACTTTGTTCCGCAACACTATGTAGGTAATCAGGGCTACCTGTGGGATGATTAGATTACTTACCCATCTTGAAACCCCTATGAACGAGACTCGTTCATCGAGCAATTTCTTTTGACGACTATTCTGGGTTGCTAAAAAAATGTTATGGTTTAGTGATACTAGTGCGTTACAGAGCTCTCGTACATGGTTTTCAGTGCCACCATAATCGAATCGTGTTACTATATGCAGAATCCGCATTTATAGTATTTTTGTGTCAGCTTATTTAATTGCGATGTTATGGCAAAAAAGGATTAACAACTCTTCAAACCCCGATAGAACATTTTTTCTTTTTTCTTTAGCTTTAAATCAAGCAAATCCAAACAAGCCATTTATCCTTTACTTTTTATCCTTTCACCTTAGTCATTTCGTTCTCATTCCCATTACCTGTTTTGCCCCCTCAAGAATTATGCTCATCTCAGCTGCATGCTGAAATTGGATCTGCCTTACACAGGGTGTTAAAGCTTTAACCTCAAGTAGTTTAAAAGTTTCCTTAGCAAAACGGGCATAAACATGGTCGGTTTCATAGATAAACTCGCCATCCTTTTCCGATAGCGTTTTAATGCCACCTTGTTGCTTAAATATCAGCACAGTTCTGTCTTTTAGTACACTGAGCATGTAACCCTCTTCGCACTCCCTGAATGATTTGGTTGTTAGGTAAAATTTGGGTTTATCCATGTAAGGTGCGCCTTCGGTTGGGCAGAAGGTGGAACAGTTTCCGCACTCGTTGCAAAAGTTTGCAATGTTTAGTATTTGAATGGTTTGCCTAACCTCAAAGGTATAATCGGGCTGAACTTCTGTTGTTCCATCGGTTGCAACCAGAACTTTCTCCAGCTGATAGCTTACTGGTTTCACGCTGTAAGAAAAGTTTGCCAGATTTGGGCAAACGGTGGTGCATATGCTGCAAACCTCATCGCACTGGAGGCAACGGGCACTCTCTTCGGTTATGGCTTTTTCATCGGGTGTGGACGTTACCAGGTCAAAGGTTCTACTCAGCTCTGCTGATGGCTCTTTATGGGTGTAACCATACTGCCGCTTGGTTCGCATTAGCATTAGCTCACGGTAACCGTGTTTTTTCTCGGTGGTTTGCATCTGAACTTTGGTTAGGCCGCTCTGGTTAATTATCTGCTCTGCTACCTTACGTCCATCGCCTATTGCATTTACTGCTGTTGATGCGCCACGCAGGGCATCGCCACCAATATAAACGTTACCTAAAAGGGTCTTAAAGTTTCGGGTATCGGCTTTTAAAAGCTCCCCGGGTACAAAGTCGATATCTAGTGTCTGTCCAATGGCAGGAATAAGCGTATCGCATTCCACCTCAAATTCTGAACCATCAATTTTTACCGGCTTTGGTCGCCCCTTAGCGTCTCGACCCTCAAGTTTCATGAGGCTGCATTGTAACGCTTTGACTTTGTGGTTTTGGGTGATTATTTTTTCCGGAGAAGCCAGCTCAATAATTTCTACACCCTCCGCAATCACTGCTTTTATTTCGTTTTCATCGGCGGGCATTTCGTTAATAGTTCGGCGGTACACAATGGTAACCTTCCCCTCGGTACCAACCAGCCTGTGTGCCGTTCGGGCAGCATCCATGGCGGTGTTACCACCGCCAATTATTACAACCTGCTTGCCAATTTGCTTAATTGAGCCGTTTTTCACTCCTTTTAAAAAGGTTAAGGGGTCAATCACCCCCTGGGCATCAATGCCTTCAATATCCAATTTTGCCGATTTCTGAGCACCTGCTGAGATGTAAACGAAATCGTACTTGCTTTTTAGCTCGGTAAATCCAGTACGGGTGATGGGGTGGTTGAAGTGAAGGGTAACTCCCAATTGCATAATTCGTTCAACATCTTTGTCTATGGCTTCATCGGTGAGCCTGAATCCGGGTATGGCATAGCGTACCATCCCGCCAGCTTGCGATTTGCTTTCGTAAACATCTACCTTAAAACCACTAATCGCCAGGTAAAATGCACACGATAAGCCCGAAGGGCCGGCTCCAATTATGGCAACCTTTTTTCCGTTAGGAGTCGTTGGGAAAAGTTTTATATCAGCGTTTTCAGCAATGAAACGTTTTACATCTCTTATTTGCAGCGGGTTATCGTAGTTTATTCGGGTGCACTTGTTCTGGCAAAGGTGGTCGCAAACCATGCCGGTGGTGTTTGGGAAAGGGTTGGTGCGGAGTATCACTTCAAGAGCCTTGCTGTAGTTCCCTTTGGCGGCAAAGTGCAGGTAGGTGGGTATTTCCTGGTTGGTAGCACAGGTATCGACACACGGTGCTGCTATGCAATCGAAATAGTCGAGCTTGCGAGGGGTTTTAATCGAGGGCTCCCTGAAATTATTGTTCTGGTAGCGAGCATCTTCCAACACTTCTTGAGCGTAGTCAGTAAGATTTTTAAGGGCAGCATCCCCTGTTGTCCATTGACTGCTCCCATTAAAAGCCATTCTTAGGTTGTCGATGTATTGCTTTAGCCTTCCGTACCCCCCTGGCTTTAGCAGGTCCGACGATACGGTTACGGTTTTGAATCCGCAATTCAGAACTTTAGCCACATTAAACGCATCAACCCCAGCTGAGAACGAGATGAGCAGGTTCCCCTTAAAATCGTTCTGCAACTTACTGGCAAGGGCAACAGAAATTGGATGAAGCGCCCTGCCGCTCATGTACATCATGTCCACCTTGCTGGAGAAAATGAGCTTGTTGTTCAAGCTCTCCAGCGTATTGGTGAGTTTTATTCCAAAGGTTAGGTTTGCCTTTTGAGCATCGCGGCTAAGGGACTCAATCAGCTTAACAGCATCGGGGTATTTGAGGTCGTGTTCAAATGCTGAATCGGGTACTACTGTTTTGAACTTTAGCTTTCCGTTAAGTATTTCCCTGAGTTCGTTACTACCCAGCAGGGTAGGATTGAGTTTTACCAGGGTGTGTAGCTTTGGCTCAGTGAGCAGGTAGCGGGCAATGTCTTCAATTTCGTTGGCAGGGCAACCATGCATGGTTGAAAGGGTTATGTTGTCCGATAGCCTTGCCGGTATCTCAATGCCAGCAATTGAAGGGTAGATTTTTTGAAGTTTTAAGACCAGTTGCTTTATCTCCTCGGAGGCGTTGCTCATTTTATTTAGAAACCACTGAACGTTTGGTTTTTTAATCCCATCGAGGTTGTAGCCCACGCTCATGTTGAACACCATATTGGGCCTGTTACCCAGCTGAAGTTTGTGGTTCAGTACATGAATGATTACCCATGCCTTCAGGTATTCCTCAAAGCTTTCTTCAATCTTTAGCTCTTGCGACCACTCACAGTTATACCCCTCATCCTGCATATCTATACAGGGTTTGGCGATTTCAAGTTCATCAAGGGTTTGGACAGTTTTCAGTTCTATATATCGGGCACCCATAAGCCATGCCACTATTATGTTATGTGCAAGCTGCGTTTGTGGCCCGGCTGCTACTCCAATGGGGGTATCAATGTGTTGTCCGAATATTGATGTGGTTAATACCCCTTCACTTGGTCTAAAAAAAAGTTCCGAAGGAATACCAAATACGGTACTATTTGTATCAAACTCTTTTAGAATGAGTTCCAGCAGCAGCTCAGCCGGTATGGGTGAAAACTTATCGCTCATGTGTTTTAATATTTACCACAAATCTATAAAATATGCCTTAGCGTGTTAACTTTGTTTGTCAAATAAGCACATTTTGGTAAAGAATTTTACCGTAAAGTTGGTATGAAAGAAAACTTTTCCGCAGTTATACTAGGCGCAGGACTATCGGGTCGAATGGGACAACCCAAAGCACTCCTCCCTTTTGATGATGGGCGTTGCTTTGCACGTAAGTTAGCCGATGAGTTCTACCACTTTGGTTGTAAACAGGTGGTATTGGTTACCAATGACATAGTGCTAAAACAGATTAGCAGCGTAAACTACCGTTTTGATGATATAGTGTTGGTTTACAATCCAAATCCCGGTTTAGGAAGATTTTATTCGCTTTACCTGGCTTTGACAAACCTAACTGAGCCCAATCATGTTTTCATTGCAAATACCGATAACCCCTTTATCGGCAGCGATGTACTAAGGCTACTCCGGGAACATTCCAAACAAGCGGACTATATTTGTCCAACATACCAAGGCAAGGGCGGTCACCCTATTTTGGTTTCTCCCAATATTGTAAATGCCGTCAAATCCGAAACCTCATTTCACTACAACCTGAAGGATTACTTAAATCGATTTAGTAAGGCATGTGTAAATGTTGATAATGAGTTAGTGCTTGTGAATATAAACACTTTTGAGGATTATTACCATTTTTTTAACCGTAGGCTCAGCTAATAGGAATTATAGTAAATTCTGAGCGATAGCGAATAATCTACTATTGTTATCGGACAATTATGATAGTTTTTCAAATTTCGTGTTCAACGTTTAACGTTTAACGTTTTCACTTTTCATATTCTCTATCTCCACCCTTAATCCCATTATCTCCCCTTTCCCCTCATACAGTTGCATCAAAACTTTTTCAGGTGTCAAAGGGGTGTGAAACCTGAGGCGGTGTTCCGGGTTGAAGGCTTTTATAGCATACTGAATTGCGAAGTAAGCTGCTATTCCGTACATTAATGGTGGTTCGCCAATGGCTTTTGAGCGTAGCACAGCCATGTCGGGTCCAATTGTGGGCAAAGGTATGCATTGAATGCTTTTGGGAACAAAGTGAATATCGGGTACCTTGTAAGTAGAAAGGCTGTTAGAAAGGAGTCGTCCTTTTTCGTTAAATGACAATTCCTCCAGGGTTACCCAGCCTATTCCCTGAACCACAGCGCCTTCAACCTGGCTCATGTCAATAATGGGGTTGATGCTGTTCCCAAAATCGTGAACAATATACACATCGTCAACTGAATAGGTTCCCCTGATGCAATCTAATGTTACGGTGACTATTCCCGTACCGTAAACATGGTAAGCAAAGGGGTGACCTTTCTCTTTGGACTTATCAAAATATATTATGGGCGTTGCGTAATGGCCATTTTCAGTCAATGAAACTCTTCTAAGGTGGGCTTTTTTAACAAGTTCACACCACCTGAGATTAGTAGGCAAGCCGTTTCGGATAACCACCTCATTTCCCAGGTTTAGCTCTTCATGGCTGCATTCAAGCATCTCGGCAGCTACATTTATCAATCGTTTTTTTAAAGCCGCCAGGGCAATTCGCAAAGCATTTCCGTTTAAATCGGCGCCGCTGCTTGCAGCTGTTGGCGAGGTGTTTGCAACTCGTGTGGTGTTGGTGGAGTGGATTTTTACCCTGCTGATATCAATACCAAGCACTATGGATACAATTTGAGCCAGCTTAGTGTTTACCCCTTGCCCCATTTCAATAGCCCCGGTACTAACCGATACGCTGCCATCCTGGTAGATATGCACCAGTGCCCTGGCCTGATTCATGGAAGTGTTGGTAAACGAGATGCCAAAGCATAACGGCATCAAGGCCAACCCTTTTTTACTTAGGCTATTGTTTTCGTTAAATACCTCAATCGTTTTTCTGAGATTATCCAGATCAAACCTTTCCGAGGCAATGGTAAAGCATTTCTTGGCGTTAGCGTTCTCTGCTTTCTGTCCGTATTGAAACTCATCGTTTTCGTTGAGCAGGTTTTCCTTTTGGATTTCAATTGCATTAACACCAATGACCTCGGCTGCCTTAGCAATAGCGCTCTCAATCACAAACATTCCCTGAGGTGCACCAAAACCTCGAAAAGCTGTATTTGGTGGCAGGTTCGTTTTACAGCTGTACACGGTAACCCTTGTGTTTGGAATATAGTAGGAACCCGTGGAGTGGAATAGCGTTCGCTCCATTATGGCTGGCGAAAGATCGGCAGCAGCACCGCCATTTTGGTAAAGGGTGGCTTCATAAGCCAAAATTTTAAGATTTTCGGAAAGCCCAATTCTGAAATCGGCACTGTAGGGGTGACGTTTTCCGGTCATCCGCATATCATCGTGGCGCGACAGTACAAGCTTTACCGGTTTTCCGGTAATGTGAGAGGCAAGGGCAGCCATAGCTGCAAAACCTGAAGCCTGGTCTTCCTTACCACCAAATCCACCGCCCAGTCTAACAACATCAACCTCAACCTGGTGCATGGGGATTCCCAGAATCCTTGCCACGGTTTTCTGAACTGCAGTGGGCCCCTGCGTGGATGAATGAATTCTGATATACCCGTTCTCAACCGGGTAGGCGTACGCTCCCTGGGTTTCAATGTAAAGATGCTCCTGCCCACCAATTTCCACGCTATCTTCAATGATATATTTGCACTTGTTTAAGGCTTCTATTGGGTTGCCCATGCTGAATGTTCGGGGTGGTATTAATAGCAAGCCCTTTTCCTTTGCTACGCGAGGGTCCGTTACTGGTTCCAACTCTTCGTATTCAACCTTAACCAGTGTGGTTGCCTTGCGTGCGATTCGTTCGGTTTGCGCTACCACAATTGCAATGGGCTGTCCCTGGTAATGAACTTCATGTTCAGCAAGGAGGGTTTCATCTTCAATTATTCCACCAATCTGGTTTTCTCCTGGTATGTCTGTATAGGTAATGATTTTTATAACGCCATTCAGCTCGTATGCCTTGCTGAAATCAACCCTGATAATTCTACCATGCGCTATGGCAGAGCTCACTATTGCTGCATGTAAGGTTCCCGATATGGTTGGGATATCATCAAGGTAAACCGATTTACCGGTAACATGACCAATGGTATCGATGTTTTTCATCGCGTCAGATTTAAAAAAAGCTCAAACTCTTTTCCTAATAACTTTTGCAGATGCCCAAAAAACAGCTGTCGTAAAAGTAGGCGTTTATACTCCGCTGATCCCCGAATGTCGCTAATGGGCGAAATTTCGGATTGCATGATTTCTACAGCTTGTGATACCGTTTCGGCGTTTAGTTCTTTGCCCTTCAAAAAGTCTGAGGTTTTATGTAGGTACAATGGTATCGGCGCAACACCTCCTGCTGATATACTGCATTTTTTAATCGTATTGTTCTGCATTTCAATGCTCATTGCTGTGTTTACACTCGCAATGTCAAGGTACTTACGTTTGCTAACCTTTTCAAAGTTAAACAGGGTGTTGTTTTTGGGAATTTCAAAGGTAATGTACTGAATCACCTCACCAGCTTCAAGGTTCAGCTGTTTGTAGCCTTTAAATAATTCATTCAGGGGTTGCAGCCGCGTTTTACCCTTATAAATGGAGGTTATTTGAGCGTTAAGTGCTAAAAGTATCACGCTCAGGTCGCCAATTGGCGATGCGTTGACTATGTTACCGGCAATCGTAGCCATATTCCGAACTGGCTCAGAAGAAACCAGCATTAGGTATTGCCTAAGCTGTGGAAATTTTGAGGTGAGTTCAGTAGATGTCAAAAGTTCGTTGACCCTGGTTGCTCCGCCAATAGTACAGGTGCAATCGTTAATGGTAATTTCTTGAGGCAGTTTGCCGTGAAACGCCGAATTGATTTCTTGTTCGTAGATGTTATCGGGTTGTTGAACCATGAGGTCGGTTCCTCCGGCAATAAAAAGGGTATGGTTCTCTGATTCGTCTGAATAAGGTTCAATTTTATCAAGTTTGTCAGGAATATCTATAAAATATGCGGGCAGGTAACCCTTACCCACAAGCCAGCCTATGGGGTCGGTTACATCTTTTTCCTGCATTAAGAGGGCAATATCGTTGGCAGCCCGTTCGATGGATTTATAGCCGGTGCATCGGCATATATTACCAGCCACCGCATCAATGGCTTGCTGGATTGTAGGGGTTTC
Source organism: uncultured Bacteroidales bacterium (assembly GCA_937926785.1). Taxonomy (GTDB): domain Bacteria; phylum Bacteroidota; class Bacteroidia; order Bacteroidales; family Tenuifilaceae; genus Tenuifilum. The sequence goes on from CALBBQ010000056.1 coordinate 9,200, forward strand.
GTGGTTCATGCATAATCCAGTGAACGACATCACAAAACCCGGTGTGCAGAACCCGCATTGGGTAGCTGCATGGTCAGCCATGGCCTGCTGAACAGGGCTAAGCGAGTTGCTCAGGTTAATGCCTTCAATGGTAACCACATGATTTCCATGTGCATTAATGAGTGGGTATAAACACGAGGTAACGCTGCGGTAGTTAACCCTTTCGCTCAACTTTTCGCCAATAAGTACGGTACAAGCACCACAGTCGCCTTCGCGACAACCTATCTTTGTTCCGGGTAATCCGGCCTCGTAGCGGATAAAATCCAGCAGGCTCATTCCCGGATTTACGTTTGTGGTAACTAACCTATCGTTTAGAATAAAGCTGATCATTAGCTGTTGTAATAATTCCACAAGATACATAATGGAAAGTGACAAAATCAACAACTTGTTGAAAAATGGAATAAAATTGAACTATTTTTAAGCTGATTAGTAACATTATTCTGTTAGGTATGAAAAAATCACCCCAATATCAAAAATACTTTGTAGTCTTAACTTGCCTTGCTTTCTTATTCGGATGCCAAAAACCGGATAGCCGCATCAGGTTGATGAGCTATAACATCAGATTCGATAACCCGGCCGATAGTCTGAATGCATGGCCCAACCGTAAAGTGCCGGTTGTAAACATGATTAAGTTCTATGATGTTGATATCATTGCTGTCCAGGAAGCCCTGCGTCATCAGCTAACCGATATTTTGGCCAATCTTTCTGGGTTTTCTTTTGTTGGTTTAGGCCGCGACGATGGTGACACACTGGGCGAGTATTCAGCCATTATTTATCGTAGTTCCCGGTTTCAACTGCTTAACAGCAAAACCTTCTGGCTTTCCGAAACCCCTGATAAACCCTCATTTGGCTGGGATGCTGCATGCAAAAGGGTGTGTACCTTGGCAATTTTTAAGGATAGGGTTGATGACAAGATTTTTGCCTTGTTTAATACCCATTTTGACCATGTAGGTAAAACTTCCCGCAGAAACTCTGCACGACTGTTACTCAGCCAGATGAGAACTTTAGCCAAAGATTTACCAGTAATCGTAACTGGCGACTTTAACATGACTCCAACCGACACTACCATTGCAATAGTTACATCGGTGCTTGCCGATTCGTATTACCTCGCTTCAACAGGGCACTATGGTCCTGTAGGGACCTGGAATGGCTTCGATTACAATAGTTCGCTTTCCGATAGAATTGACTACTGTTTTGTTGACAGCAGCAGGGTTGAAATTATTAAGCACGCTCATCTGGATGATGCTTACCAACAAAGGTTTCCATCGGACCACTTGCCTGTTTTTGTGGTTCTACGTATAAAACAGTAGTTTACTTTCCGATGCAGAACTTTGAAAAGATGTACCCTAATACCTCGTCGTTTGATATTTCACCGGTTATCTCACCCAGGTTTTCAATGGCCTGACTAATATCGATGGTGAGCAAGTCGCCGCTAAGGTTGGCGTGCAAACCATTCAATACTTGCTCAAGGTTTGCCCGTGCCGATTGTAGCGCATTGTAGTGCCTGATATTGGTGACAATCACATCCTCGTTTTCGGGCATATCGTTTTTGCCAATGGCAATGAGCTGTTGCTGTAACTGCTCAACATTATGGCCCGCTTTTGCAGAAATGGCCAGAGCGCTATAGCCTTTTGCTCTTAAGGTTGATATAATTTTATCTACGTGTTCCTGAGTCGATTTATCTTCCTTGTTTACCAAAACAATCAAGCTTTGCGAAGGAGCAATTTTTTTACTGAAGCTTTCAACCTCGCTTACTATTTCATCGCTGTTGCTCTGAGCATCGGTAACGTATAGCACAATTCGGGCCTTTTCAATTTTTGCAAAAGCTCGTTCAATTCCTATACTTTCAATGGTATCGGTAGCCTGGCGAAGTCCGGCAGTATCAATAAACCGGAAATTGATTCCTCCCAGGTGTATGGTGTCCTCAATAGCATCGCGAGTGGTACCTGCAATCTCTGATACAATAGCCTTTTCCTCATTAAGTAGTCGGTTGAGCAGAGTCGATTTGCCAACATTGGGCCTACCTGCTATGGTAACAGGAATCCCGGCTTTAATGGCGTTGCCTTGGCTGAACGAGGTGGTGAGCTTATCAATTTCGGCAATAATGCTATTAACCAGTTGCTCAAGTTCGTTACGATTTGCAAACTCAACGTCCTCCTCGCTAAAGTCCAGTTCAAGCTCCACAAGTGCAGTAAACCTAAGCAGTTCGTTCCTAAGCTCGGCCAGCTTGGTAGAAATGCCTCCACGCATTTGGTTTAGTGCAACCCTTCGCGCCATTTCGCTGGTAGATGCAATTAAATCGGCTATTGCCTCAGCCTGTGAAAGGTCTATCTTACCATTCATAAAAGCCCTAAGGGTGAACTCGCCCGGTTTTGCCAGCTTTGCGCCATGGCGCACAAGCAGCTCAAGCAGCTGCTGTTGAATTACCACTGACCCGTGGCACGAAATTTCAACCACATCCTCGCCGGTGTAGCTGTGCGGCGCTCTGAACAGGCTCACAAGAACCTGGTCAACCTCGCGGTCGCCATCCATAATGGAACCGTAGTGAACGGTGTAAGGGTTTTGCTCGGACAATTTTTTGCCCTTTTTTAACGGACGAAAAATCGTGCTGGTAATATCAACGGCTCGCTCACCGCTCACACGTATTACTGCAATGGCACCCATGCCCGGTGGAGTTGCTATGGCCGCTATGGTTTGTTTGGTTTCCAACAGCATGTTTAATTTTAGTGGTTCTTTAATCAGTGAACAATCAATCGAGATGAAGTGTCTATGAAATCTACTTACCCCACTCAAACGGTTTCTATAATGCAAAGGTAAACGCTTTGGGTGACTATGGCAAAAAGTTTAGAGAAGGGAGTTCATTCCTTTTGAATTTAATTCGTTGATGCATAGTTATTTTCAAAAACCAGTTAGCATGAATTAGGTTAAAACCAGATTATGCACTTTTAAACTTTTTAACATTATGCCTATCATTACTTTGAAAGGATGTTGTTTTTTCTATTTTTGCAAACTAACCCAAACCAAACCAAAGCCATGAATTCTTTTCTCGAAGGATTTGACCATGTTATTCAGCTTTATAATCAGTATGTTGGTGGTTACCTGATACTAGCACTGCTCGTGCCAACAGGTATTTACTACTCTATAAGACTAAAATTTTTACAGATCAGCCACTTTAGGCACGCCATCGACCTGGTGCGTGGTAAATACAGTAAGCATAGCGATACGGGTGATGTAAGCCATTTTAAGGCTTTAACTACCGCGCTATCGGCAACTGTGGGCACTGGAAACATTGTTGGAGTCACACTTGCAATATACTTTGGTGGTCCCGGTGCTGTTTTCTGGCTATGGGTTACTGGTTTTTTTGGTATGATGCTTAAAATGGTTGAGTGTACATTAGCCCAGAAGTACCGTAAGGTTAATGCCGATGGAACCATATCCGGAGGCCCCATGTACTATATCGAGGAAGGGTTAAAAGATAAGCTGGGTGTTTGGGCTAAACGGTTAGCTGTTTTCTTTGCTTTTGCCGGTATGCTTTGCTCGCTGGGTACCGGAAATATGGCTCAGGCTAATTCTATATCAGATGTATTGAATAAAAGCTATAATATCCCAGTTCTTCATACCGGTATTGCAATTTCGGCACTTGTTTTTCTAATAGTTGTTGGTGGTTTACGCCGTATTGCCAGCGTAACCTCTAAACTTGTGCCTTTCATGGCAGTTGTTTATTTTGGTTCTGCCATTCTGGTGATAGGGGTTCACTATACCGATATCCCTTCGGCGTTTGCTCTAATTGTGAAAAGCGCTTTTACAGGTCATGCCGCGGTAGGTGGTTTTGTTGGTTCAACCTTTTTCATGACCATGATTTGGGGGGTTCGCAGAGGTTTGTTCTCTAACGAAGCAGGACAGGGCTCAGCACCCATGGCGCACGCCGCAGCCAAAACACCTTACCCCATGCGTGAGGGGTTTGTTGCCTCGCTGGAACCGTTTATCGATACTATTGTAATTTGCACACTAACCGCTTTGGTTATTGTGCTTACAGGCGTTTGGAAGCTCGACAGTGCTGTTAAAGGTGTTGGAATGACTGTGGCTGCATTCCAGGAAGGGCTCGGAAAAATTGGAGTTGGTTATCTGGCACGCCACATGGTGGCAATAAGCCTTTTGCTGTTTGCCTTTTCAACCATCATCAGCTGGTCATACTACGGTACCCGAACTGCTCAGTACATCTTTGGCGATAAGGCCATTAAGCCTTACTACTATGTTTTTACCCTTTTTGTGTTCTTTGGCTCAGTTTGGGGAATCGACCTCGTTTGGCACTTTGTAGATATGGTTATCACCTTCATGAGTATTCCTAACCTAATTGCGCTACTACTTCTTTTCCCCGTGATGAAAGCCGAAGCCGAAGGCTATTTAAAGCGTCTTAAGGCAGGAGAGTTTGATTTGAAACGTTAAACGGGAAAAGTTAAAGAAATTAGTACTACTTATTACTAAGCAATGGCTATGCTTGCTAGTTTTCAAGCGTGCATTGCATAGTGTATCAAAGCTCAATGTCCATTTCTAAAGCAATATTATACTAATATGTTACCCCAATTGGGCTATGAAAATCCATTCGCATGGCTGTAATAAGTTTTTTTAATCTATCAATCCGGCAGAGGCTACAAGTTCTTTAACCTTTAGTGTTTCACGTTTAACTCTTTTTCCTTAGTATTCCGCTAATGGGCACGATTCTGGTTTAGTATAGCGTTTGCACCGCGGTTGGCAATCGATGCATAGGTTTATCTTTTCGCCCTTTTGGGCTTTGGTCACCCAGTCAGGGTCAGTTAGCATATCTCGACCAATTGCAACCAAATCGGCTAAGCCTTCTTGTAAAAGTTTGTTGGCTCTTTCGGGCGTTTTAATCTGGTTCACAACCATTACTGGGATATCAACATGCTTTTTCACCTCAGTACCCATGTAAACCACATGGTTGTATTCAAACCCATCGGGAACAACAGGGTTAACCCCTTTTTCACCCCCATGCGATACATGTAGGTAATGAACACCATAACTTTCCAACAGTTTAGCCACTTCAATGCCATCGTTCAGCGTGGGTGAACAACCTGCCATTCGGTAGCCGATAATAAAGGAAGCGGATGTTACATCTTTAATCCCTTGAACTACTTGTCGTGCCATGCGAAGCCTATTCTCATAACTGCCGCCGTACTCATCGGTGCGGACATTTATGGCCGATGAGGCAAACTGGTTTAGCAGGTATCCGTGTGCACCATGCAGCTCCACACCATCGAACCCGGCTTTGCAAGCCCGATTGGCAGCACTGACGAAGTTACCTACCAGTTCCCCGATTTGCTCTTTAGTTAGACTTGCTGAGCGCTCATTCTCTGGATCAGCCGATGGGCCATAGGCTTTTTCGGCAACTGCTTTACGGGTTGTAAGCCCTGCATGGTGTAGCTGGATGAGAGCGGTTGCTCCGTTTCTTTTGATTCCTTCAGCAATCTTCTTAAGCCCCTCAATATGCCTATCATCCCAAATTCCAAGCTGATAGCTGAAAATTCGTCCTTCGGGATTCACACAGGTAGCTTCAACAATATCTAATCCTGCGCCCCCTTTTGCTATTCTTTCGTAATGGGCTACATGCTTGCTGCTGACCATTCCGTCTGAATCGGACCAACCAAAGTTTACAACAGGGGGCAGTACCACTCTGTTTTTTACCCTTGTACCATTAATATCGATTGGGGTGAATATGTCCATAGTTTGAAGTTTTTAACTGCTTCAAATTTAGATTAAATCCGATAAATACAAAATTATTAACCATTTGGTTAAAATTTTACCCTAAGGATTTGGAAAAAATGAAAATCCGGTTGATATTTGCCATGTGGTTTAACTATATGGTTAATTAAAAGTGACACCTCAAAAAATCGAAAAAGACACAGAGGGCAAGATTCTTGAAGCCGCAAAAAGGGTTTTTACCCTTAAGGGGTTAGACGGTGCACGAATGCAGGAAATTGCCGATGAAGCAGGCATAAATAAAGCATTACTGCATTACTACTTCCGCTCAAAGGAGAAACTTTTTATGACCATCTTTCGGGTCGAGTTGAATAACTTTTTTCCGCGGCTTATACCCATATTGCTCTCGGACGAATGGACTTACGTACAAAAGATTCGTCATTTTGTGGATGAGTACATTGAACTTTTTCTTAAAAACCCTTTTCTGCCAGCCTTTGTGCTTCGTGAGGTTAACCGTAATCCACAGGTAATTGCTCATTTTATTGTTGAATCTGATATTCAGTCCGGCAAGTTAAAGGAAGTCATGAGGGTTTTGGGCAAGGAGATGGGATTAAGTTCAAATGAGGTACTACATCTACTGATTACAACTGTAAGTGCCTGTATTTTCCCTTTTGCCGGTAAACCAATAATCGAGCAGGTTCTGTTCAATGGCAACAGCGATGAATACAATCAGTTCCTCCAGGAACGAAAGACTATGGTGGCCGATTTTGTAATATGCTACTTAAAAGGACGACAAATCTCTAATGGCAATGAATAAAACCGGAATAATCCTACTTGTGCTTGTTTCACTGGTTTCTTCGTTAATACTTAAAAGTCAGAATTCTGTTACTCTTAAGGGAATACTGGAGAACATGCAGGAGTGGAATGAGCTTTACAAGGTGAGCGCGGCAACCGACTCGGTTTTCAACTTAAAAAAATCGAATATTTCATCCTACTACCTACCTAAAATCGATTTAAACGCCGAAGCAGCATGGCAGTCGGATGTTACTTCAGTTAAAGTTCCTTTGCCTGGTGTATCAATTCCCTCGCCTGACAGGGATAGCTACAAGGTTACGGTTGATGTTAGCCAGCTCATCTGGGATGGTGGGGCTACCAATTCGTTACTACGAATTGAAGATGAAACCCGTAAAATTGAGCTGAACAGAATTGAAAGTGAGCTTTACTCCCAGAAAGAGAGGGTAGCTTCAATTTACTTTGGGATTCTTTCTGTGGACCTTGCCAATAGGCAGCTAAAGTTAATGGCTGCCGAACTTGATAAACGGATCGCTGAACTTGAGGCCGGAGTAAATGCCGGAGTGGTACTTGAATCGTCGGTAAATTCGATAAGAGCAGAAAGGTTAAGGTTGGAGCAGAGCATAGATGCTAATCTGTCGCAACGTATCAGTTTGGTAAGCGCCATTTACTCCCTAACCGGTGTTAGAATAGATGAGAATACCGATGTTTTACTACCAGAATTACCTATCCCTAATCAGGTTGGTTGTGAGCGGCCGGATTACAAACTTTTCGAACTTCAGCATAGCTATCTTTCCGTTGCTAGTGAAGCATTAACTAGTAAACGATTGCCAAGGCTGTCAACCTTTGCCCGGGTAGGTTACGGAAAACCGGGGTTAAACATGCTTTCGAACGAGTTCGATGCCTTTGCACTGCTTGGTGCCCGGCTATCATGGAATATTTGGGACTGGAATAGTACTTCGCGCGAAAGGCAATCCCTAAAGATTCAACAGAATATTTTGAGGTATCGCCGAGCAGCATACAACGAGGGATTTGATGCACAGGTTGCTTCATCGCTGGCACAAATTCAATCATTGCAAAGGCAAATTCAGGGTGATGAGAGAATTGTTGAACTACTTGAAAGGTCTGTTAAGGCTTCGGCATCGCAGCTAAAGAATGGCTCTATCACATCATCGGCCTACCTATCGGATTTTAACGGCCTGCTTCGTGCAAAAATAGATTGGGAGTTGCATAAGGTTAAACTCTCGCATGAAGTTGTGAAGCTTTACTTAACAATGGGTATAAGTATTAACCAATAATGAGTTATCAGAATTTTTTTTAGTCTAAAACGCATTGAAGCAAAACTTACGTAAAAGCACATGTATAAAGGAAAAGCAATTTTCTAATCAACTTAATTCTAAAATTCCAAGCAAATGAGATGGATAATGTATCTTATGGCTTTTACCCTTTCCATTTTTACTTCGTGCAGCAGTAAAAATGGAAAATCGGATGCTTACGGCAATATCGAATCGAACGATGTTACCATTTCAGCCGAGGTTGGCGGCAGGTTATTAAAACTCAATATCGATGAGGGATATACTGTTCAGCAAAACCAGCTAATTGGTTTAGTTGACACCATTCCGCAGCGGCTTAAGTTAAACCAGCTATACGCACAGCTGGGCGCAGCAAAAGCTAAGCTGCAAGGGATTGATGCCCAGTTAGCCGTTCAGGACGAGCAGATTAGTATTCTAAAAAAGGAGCTGGACAGAATGAAAAGGCTTGTCGCCGATAGTGCTGCCACACAGCGCCAGATGGATGATGTTGAGGGTAAGTACAACATAGCGGTCCGACAGAAAGCCACATTCGATGCTCAACGTGCTGGTGTATTAGCCGAAATAGATGCTGTTAATGCCCAGATTGCCCAAGCCGATGATTTGCTGATGAGATGCCGAATAATGTCGCCAATTTCCGGTACGGTTGTTTCTCGCTATGTTAGGCAGGGCGAAATTGTTCCGACCGGCAAGCCGATATGTAAGATTGCCTCTCTCGATACGGTATATGCGCGGGTTTATATCGATGAAACCCAGTTGCCGCATTTCAAAATTGGCCGGAGAGTTAAAGTTTTATCCGATATAGATAAGGGTAAGTTAAAGGAAGACGAAGGAATTATTGCTTGGATTTCCTCTGAAGCCGAATTTACACCCAAAGTCATTCAAACCCGAAACGAAAGGGTAAATCTGGTTTACGCAGTAAAAGTCCGGATTTCCAATATCGATGGTTTTTTTAAAATTGGTATGCCCGTTGAGGTTAAGTTAGCTGAGTGAGCCCTGGGGTTGAGAAAGAGTTCTTAATGGTAATAATCAACATGCCTTTTTCAATGGTTCTATAAAACAGTAAAGTATGAATTTATCAACCTTGTTCCCTTTTAACTTTTAATGCGCCAACGCCGGACAAACACTTTATCTTTTAACCTTTAACCTTTAAACTTTAACGAATCCATGCCCGCCATACAGATAACCAACCTATCTAAAGCATACGGAGAGGTAAAAGCGCTTTCTGATATCAACCTGAGCGTTAATGGGGGAGAACTGTTTGGCCTGATTGGCCCGGATGGTGCCGGTAAAACAACCCTTATAAGGATAATCACCACTTTATTGCTACCCGATAGCGGTTGCGCTACAGTTTTAGGTCTCGATACCAGACACGACTATAAAAAGCTAAGAGGCTTGATTGGTTATATGCCTGCTGTTTTCTCGTTATACTCCGACTTGAACGTGGAAGAGAACCTGAATTTTTTTGCGGGTGTATTTGGAACATCAGTTAGGGAAAACTACGATCTGATTAAAGGCATTTACCACATGCTGGAGCCCTTTAAACATCGACCAGCCGGAAAACTATCGGGGGGTATGAAGCAAAAGCTTGCGCTTTCGTGCGCTCTTATCCATCGCCCAAAGGTTTTAATACTCGATGAGCCTACCACCGGGGTCGATGCGGTTTCGCGAATGGAACTTTGGGATCTGCTTCACGAGATAAAAGACAAGGGGATCACCACATTTGTTTCCACAGCATACATGGACGAGGCAAAACAGTGTGATAGGGTAGCACTGATTCAAAAGGGAAAAATATTTGGAGTAAATTCACCTAACGGTTTTGCTCAAATGTTTCCCTACAAGCTATTTGCTGTTTATTCCAGCAACATTTGGCTTCATCTGGAATCCATCAGACAAATGGTTGTTTGCGAAACCGCATATATGTTCGGCAATAAGTTGCACTTCGCAACTAACAGTTTCGATTTGCGTGCAGAAAATTTACGGGAAAGTTTGCTGAGTATGGGAATTGATGCTCAGGTTGACGAAATTGAGGCCGGGATAGAGGACTACTTTATTTACCAACTTTCAGAAAAATCTCGCTCCTAAATGAAACGTGTTATTGAGGTTGAAAACCTGGTTAAGCAGTTTGGCAATTTTACTGCTGTGAATAATTTAACATTCAGCGTGGCAAAAGGTGAGATTTTTGGACTTTTGGGTGCCAATGGGGCAGGTAAAACCACAACCATCAGAATGCTATGTGGTTTGCTGCTTCCCACATCCGGTAAAATAACAGTTGCCGGCTACGATGCTTTTACCCAACCCGAACAAATCAGGGCCAGTATTGGCTACATGAGTCAAAAATTTTCGCTTTACAGCGACCTTACGGTTTGGGAAAACATTCGTTTTTTCGGAGGAATTTACGGATTATGGGGAAGAGAGCTAAAGCTACGCACCTCTGAACTTGTGGATGAGTTCAAAATGAACGAGTTCAGAGATGTAATGGTAGAATCGCTTCCATTGGGTTGGCGACAAAGAGTTTCTCTTGCAGTATCCATGGTTCACAAACCGCCAATTATATTTCTTGATGAGCCCACCAGTGGGGTCGACCCCATCGCGCGCCGAATGTTTTGGGAAACCATTCACCATATTTCCTTGCAGGGAACCACCGTGATGGTTACCACACACTACATGGATGAGGCAGAGTACTGCCACACCCTACTAATCATGGTAGATGGAATGATTCAAGCGCTGGGCAAGCCGGATGAGTTAAAATCGAAGCATGCAGTGGAATCCATGAATGAGCTGTTTCTTTCACTGGCCCGAAACAGTAATGCTAACATGATGTAAACATGGCTCAAGGTAGATTTTTAAACTTTGTTTCCAAAGAGTTCAAACATATACTTCGCGACACGCGTACGCTGCTAATCGTGCTGGTTATGCCGGTAATCCAGCTCCTCATTTTTGGTTTTGTCATCTCGAGCGAGATCAAAAATGCCGATTACGCGGTTCTCGATTACTCTCACGATTACCTTTCCAAACAGCTGGTTCAGCGAATATCCTCATCTGGTTATTTTAACCTGAAGGGATATTTGAACAGTTTCAAAGAAATTGAGAAAGCATTTAAGAATGGCGATGCCAAGTTGGTTCTTGTTATCGGAAGCCATTTTGATAGAAAGCTTCAGAACAATCGCTATGCAGAATATCAAATCATAACCGATGCTTCCGATCCAAATACGGCGAACATTCTGGCAAGCTATGCCCAATCCATCATTAATTCCTTTACCGCCGAACACCATGCTGCGGGGCAGCCCAGGGCAAGAGTTAATATTCAAAGCCGAATGCTATACAACGAGGAGATGAAGTCGGCATTCATGTTTGTGCCCGGAACCATGGTGCTCATTCTGATGCTGGTTACTGCGATGATGACATCCATTTCAATAACCCGTGAAAAGGAGCTGGGGACAATGGAGGTGCTGCTAATATCACCATTAAAACCATGGCAAATAGTGCTGGGAAAAGTTATTCCATACATCGGCATAGCCTTTACCAATGTTACGGTTATCATCTTAATGGGCATCACCATATTCCACTTGCCAATCAGAGGCAACCTGCTTTTGCTGGTTGGGGTCAGCTCTTTGTTCATCCTGCTCGCCTTATCGTTAGGTATTTTAATATCAACCCTTAGCAGCAGCCAGGCTGTTGCCATGTTCATGTCCATGTTTGCCCTTATGCTACCGACTATTCTTCTATCCGGATTTATTTTCCCAATTGAAAATATGCCACAGCTTCTTCAATGGTTAAGCTTGATAATGCCGCCACGATGGTTTCTGTCGGCACTTAAAACCATCATGATAAAAGGGCAGGGATTACAGTACGTGTTGAAAGAGGTGCTGGTGATGCTGCTAATGACCACCATTTTTATTATCCTGAGCATTAAAAAGTTTAAGGTTAGGTTGGAGTAATACGCTGGCCATGAAAAGGATACTGATAATTTTACAGAAAGAGTTTATACAGATTTTCCGGAATAAAACTATACTGCCAATAATTTTCGTGCTTCCGATTGTTCAGCTGCTTATACTTGCCAATGCTGCTACACAGGAGATGAAGAGTATAAGGTTGGCCATTGTCGATTCCGACCATTCGCCCGAATCGCGAAGCTTGATTAACGCTTTTAGCCACTCGAAGTTTTACACGCACATCCCGGTCGAGGGGGGGGTGAATGTATCAATAGAGCAAATAGATTTTGGCAAAGCCGATGCTGTTATTTTGATACCCAAGGGTTTTGGGGAGTATCTCATTGAAGGTACACCCGTTAATGTTCAGTTAATGCTAAATGCGATAAATATCACATCGGCAGCACTAACCCATAGCTATACATCGGGAATAATTCAAAACTTCGCTTCCTCCATCGGGATGGAAACCATAAACGTTACTTCTTCAAAGCCCAGTATAAGGCATTGGTATAACCCGGAATTAAACTATAAACTTTATATGGTTCCCGGAATTCTGGTGGTACTGGTTACCATTGTGGGGATGTTTCTCACAGCAATCAACATCGTGAGGGAAAAGGAACTAGGAACCATTGAACAGGTAAATGTTACGCCAATAAAACCTTATCAGTTCATTGTAGGCAAGCTTGTTCCTTTCTGGATAATTGCTTTAATTGAACTGTCATTCGGATTGATAATAGCTAAAATTGTGTTCAACCTTACCATCGTAGGAAGCATCCCTCTTCTTTTTGGTTTTGCTGCTCTTTATCTTATAGTTGCTTTAGGGTTGGGCTTGATACTTTCCACATCGGCAAGTAACCAGCAACAGGTTATGTTTATGGTATTCTTCTTCATGATAGTTTTTCTGATGCTCAGCGGATTATTCACTCCAACCGAGAGTATGCCCCAGTGGGCCGTTTTGTTTAACAAAATTAACCCCCTTTACTACTTTATGAAGGTAAACAGAATGCTCATTCTAAAGGGATCTGAGTTTAGTAACCTATGGGATAGCTTTGTTGCCATATCAATTATTGCTTTGCTAACCATATTTGTAGCTATAAAACGATACCACAAATCGGTTTAATTTTGCTATATTTCACAAAAAAAATTGAGTAAATCGATTCTAACCTATACATTTCTGATTGCACTTACGTTTCCTGCGTTACCGCAGGAAAAGTTCTTGTTTGACGATACGTCGATATTTAAACTCACCGTGAGGTTTCCTTTTATGGAAGTTTTTTCCGATAGAGGTATAAATCCCCGGTATCACAGGGCAGATCTTTCGTATGTGAACGAATGGGGTGGAAGGGTAAACCTACCCATTGAGATTAAAGCGAGGGGGATTTTCAGAAAGAACCCTGAGAATTGCAGTCAGCCTTCGCTATTAATTCGTTTCAGAACTAAAGAAGTTAAGTACTCGCCTTTCGACGGGATAAATGAGTTAAAACTGGTTGTTCCATGCCAGCAAAGTAAGCAATATCAGGAGCTGGTTCTTAAGGAATTTCTTGCATACAGGCTATATGCGCTAGTATCACCGGTAAGCTACAGGGTAAAACTGCTTTCGTTAACCCTAAAAGATCAGGAAACTGATAAAACAAGGGATATGTACGCATTTTTTATTGAGCCAACCGATATGTTGGCTCGCAGGTCAGAAGCATTGCCCATCGATAAGAAAAATATTCATCCCAATGCTTGTAACCGGGAGGCCACCACCATCATGTCGATGTTCCAGTACATGATTGGCCATACCGATTGGTCGATCAAAGCATTACACAACATCACCCTGTTAGAAACTACGCCATTTGCACCTCCTATACCTATCCCTTTCGATTTTGACTTTTCCGGTTTTGTTGATGCCCCATATGCTTTGCCAGCCGAACACCTGCCAATTTCATCGGTCAAGGATAGACACTTTAACGGCTATTGTCGCTCCGATCAGGAATTCAATGAGGTGTTCAGCTACTTTATTTCAAAGCAGGATACAATAGAGAAAACCATCGAAACGTTTTACTATCTGCCCGAAAAGCAAAGATCTGAACTAAGAAAGTATATTGATGATTTCATTGATATCATAAGGTCAGACTCAAAACGTAATGCAAAGATTGTTTCAAAATGTCGAACCGATTAGATGTTTTATACGTATTACTTTCAAATATTTTTACTTAATTTGTTAGATGTTTTTTAACTTATAACCAAAGAGATTGAAACGGCAAACTATGCTTGGTAAACAATCGATATTATCAAAGACCTTTGTTATACTTTCTTTCTTGCTTACGTTAAGCGTATCGGCCTTGGCTCAACGGGGACTTCAGGTATCTGCCAGGCTAATCGTAAAAAAAGGCGACTTGCAGGGGTCGAAAGTTACAGTTACCCAAAATGGTAATGTAGTTCAAACTATTTCGGTCAGCAATAAAGGTGTTTTCGATTTTATTCTTGATTATGATTCCGAATACATTATAGTTTTTGAAAAAACCGATTACATCACTAAGAAGATACTTATCGATACCCATGTTCCGGAAACCTTTCGTAAAGATGTGGAAAGGGTAACCGGCTTTGATGTTATATTGGAGAAACAAAGCGAGGATCAAATTAAGGAGTACGCCAATCCGGTTGCTAAAATCAATTATGCTAAGGACATCAGGGATTTTGCATATGATACCGATTACTCGATGAAGGTGTTAAAAGACATAGAGAAAGAGAATAAAAAGTTAGCCGAGGAACGTAAGAAAAAAGAAGAAGAAGAAAAGGCTAAGAAGGAGGAGGAGCGTAAGCAGCAGCTTTTGGCCGAAGCTCAAAAGCGTAAGGAGGAAGAGGAGGCAAGAAGGAAAGCAGCCGAAGAGGCACGAAAAAAGGAAGAGGAGCGCCTGAAGAAAGAAGCAGAAGAGCGCCGGATTGCCGAAGAAAAGGCTAAGCAGGAAGCCTTAAAAAAGTTGGAGGAAGAACGCAAAATGGCCGAGGAGCAGGCCAGGCTGAAAGCCGAAGAGGAAGCCCGAAAAAAGGAGGAGCTCCGCAAGCAAGAGGAGGAAAGGATAAAGAAGGAGCAGGAGCGAATCCGTCAGGAGGAGGAGGCTAAGCGGAAGGCTGCTGAGGAAGCGAGACTTAAGGAAGAGGAGCGTCTAAGGAAGGAAGCGGAGGAACGCCGCTTGGCTGAGGAAAAAGCACGTATGGAGGAACTTAAACGTAAGGAAGAGGAACGGAAAAGGGCCGAAGAGGAAGCTCGCAGAATAGCCGAAGAGGAGGCTAAAAGAAAGGAGGAGCTCCGTAAACAGGAAGAGGAGCGTTTAAAGCAGGAGCAAGAACGAATCCGCCTTGAAGAAGAAGCTAAGCGCAAGGCTGCCGAGGAGGCACGCAGAATTGAAGAGGAAAGAGTACGAAAAGAGGCCGAAGCCCAACGCTTAGCCGAAGAGGCAAAGCGTAAAGCAGAGGAAGAGGCACGCATTAAAGAGCTGGAAAGACTCAGGAAAGAGGCTGAGGAGCAACGCATTGCTGAAGCCAAACGCCGCGAGGAATTAAGAAAAATTGAAGAAGAAAAGGCTCGCCAGGAGGCTGAGCGTTTAAAGCGTGAGGAAGAGGCCAGAATAAAAGCTGAGTTCGAAAAGAAATTACTTCTTGAAGAGCAGCGTAAGCGCGATGCAGAGTTGAGACTTAAGCTGGTGGCTGAGAAAATGAGCGCTCAGATAGGGAAAGAGGACGCCGACCAGGTGGTAACGCTTTTAGCACCCGAAGATATTGCAAAGCGCTACACCCGTGAACGTTCCGATGAGGTAATTCGCCTTCCCAGAATAATTCTAACTCGTACGGTATTTAACAGGAACGATAAAATTACGTTCTACACCCGTGTCGATCATGAGTACGGTGCCGTTTACTACTTAAAGGATGGTTTCTTCATTTCCAAGGAACAATACCTCGCCGAAACTCAAAGATAACAGGCTGTGAAAGAATTCATTACTGCTTGTCCCCGAAACTGCTACAGCACTTGCAGCCTGGTAGTGCAGGTCGATAATGGGAAGGTGATTGGTGTTAAGCCATTACCATTGAACAAGGCAACCCCATTTGGTGGGTGTTTAAAGGGTTTAAGCTATGTTGAACGGGCCAACTCGCCCGATCGCATTTTATACCCTCTTCGCAGGCATAAGGGTAAATTTGAACGAGTATCGTGGGACATCGCCCTTGAAGAGATTGCAAACAAGCTACAGGATATAAAAAGGGAGTTTGGTCAGCAAGCTGTTTTATTCTATGCCGCCAGTGGCATGGCCGGTTTGCTTAACGATTTTAGTGGCAAGTTTTGGCGATATGTTTACGGGGGTGCCACTACCGTTTACGGAAACCTATGCTGGCCTGCAGGTCTTGAGGCGACCCGGCTAACACTGGGTGAAAATAAGCACAACGTTCCCTGGGATCTTGAAAATGCAAAGCTTGTAGTACTATGGGGGAAAAATCCGGCAGAGAGCAACATTCATGAAATGATACCCCTTAATACTGCAATCGACAATGGAGCATCGCTTGTAGTGATTGATCCAAGGCGCACCCCATCATCGCAAAGAGCTCACCTTTTGATTCAGCCCCTACCATCAACCGATGCAGCAATAGCCCTGGCTGTAGCCAATATTTTAATACAAGAGGGATGGATCGATCGCGATTTCATAAAGTCATATGTACTAGGCTTTGAGAGGTTTGTTGAGCATGTAAAACCATTCACACCGAGTTGGGCATCATCCATTTCAGGTGTCCCGGTCAGCCTGATAGAAAAGTTGGCTTGGTATATTGGCAACGTGAAGCCCATGACTCTTGTTCCCGGGTATGGCATGCAACGCTATACCAATGGAGGCCAAACTGTAAGGGCGCTGCTTGCGCTAAGCGTTATTTCCGGCAATATTGGTAAACCGGGTGCCTGCTGGCATTATGCCAACCTGCAAAGCTACGTTTTCGACGATGTTTTGGAACCGCTATGCTACTATCCACCCAAACAACCCGATGGTATTATACGCCGCTCAATTTCCACAGCACGTCTGGGCGAGGATATGCTTGCTGCCAGAGAGCCTGAGCTGAAAATGATTTGGGTTGAGCGTGGCAACCCTTTAACTCAAAACCCCAATACCGAAAAAGTACTACAAGCATTTCGTAAACTCGATTTTAGGGTGGTTGTGGAGCAGTTCATGACCGATACGGCATTAGAGGCGGATATCATACTACCAGCAAAAAACATGTTTGAGCAGTCCGACATCATTGGCTCGTACTGGAATCCATACATACAGCTTAAGCAAAAGGTGGTTGAACCGGCAAGTGAGGTAAAACCTGAAACGGAAATATACTGGTTGCTTGCCAAAAAAATGGGTTTTAACGATGAATGGCTTGCATCAATTTTACTTCCACCCGGCGATGAGCATGTAGATGCATACCTGGAAAGCAGATTAAACCTGTTTAACCTCAACTTAAACCAGCTTCGTCAAGGCCCTGTAATTGCTCCCGGACTTCAGGAGATTGCATTTTCAGATTTTAAGTTTTCTACCCCATCGGGTAAAATTGAACTGTATTCTGAACAGGTTAAAGAGCTATGGGGTGAAGAACCTTTGCCGGTTTACAAACCGGCAGTGGAACTATTCGAAAATCCAACTCCTTTCCCCCTCATCCTCATGTCGCCCAATACGAAAAACCGAATCCATTCGCAGTTTAACAACCTGAAAATTATCTCCTTGATTAGTGGTGAACCTGTTTTACAGATGAATCCCAGCGATGCAACGGAACGTGGCATTAAAAACGGGAACTTAGTCGAGGTTTTTAATTATCGAGGTGCAGTAAGAGTGAAAGCGAATCTTACGCACGAGGTTCGGAAAGGATGTGTAGTAATTCCAAATGGCTGGTGGAGAACTCAAGGTGCTCCGGTAAATGTGCTCTCGGAAGGTCGGGAAACGGACATGGGGCATGGTTCGGCTTTCCATAATAACCGGGTCGAGGTTAAACTGATCAAAAGGTAATGAATGACTGAAAAGGGATTTATCTTTGATTACTCCAAGTGTGTGGCCTGCCACGCCTGCATTGTGGCTTGTCATAACCACAACCAAACCCAATTGCCACTGGTTTGGCGACAGGTTTTCAAAGGAAATCCAACGAAAATCCCTCTAAAAGGATTTATCAATCTATCGTTGGCTTGCAACCATTGCATCGAAGCGCCATGCCTTAGCAACTGCCCGGCAATGGCGTACTGCAAGGACTCCTTTACGGGAGCAATTCTGCACAACGCTGCTAGCTGTATAGGTTGTAAATACTGTACCTGGGCCTGCCCCTTCGATGCGCCAAAATTTAATCCCAATCGGGGGGTTGTGGAAAAATGCAACTTGTGCAACGACATTGTAGCCAAAGGTGGAATTCCTACTTGCACAAATGCTTGTCCTACCGGGGCATTGTCGTTCGGAACGATTGAGGTAGAGCCTTCATTAGTTTCACCCGGTTTTCCGCCGGTTCAAACCTATCCGCGAATCGAAACTAAAGGGTCAGAGGCTGTAGAGGAGAACACTGTAATGGATGTTGATGCTACAGGTTTTAATCCGCTCTCATCGGAACCCGAAACACATCAACCTAAAATTAATGTTCAGGCAGAATTACCACTTGTCCTGTTCACACTTATGGCCGCTCTGCTTTCCGGCTGGTTTGTTAAGTTCTATGGGATTGGAGATGGTTTACCCCGCACTACTAAAGTTGCTTTTACAGTTACCCTCTCATTGGCCGGAATAATCAGCACACTCCATCTTGGTAAACCGCTCAGGGCATACAGATCGATGCTTCATGTCAAATCGAGCTGGTTGAGCCGAGAAATCATCTTTTTCTCAATCTTCTCATTAGTAAGCATCACTTACCTTTTCACAGAAAATATAGCTTTCTTCTGGCTTACCGTTCCATTTGCTATTGCTATGCTGGTTTCCATTGAGATGGTGTACCATGTTGTACAAAAAAATTTCAATCTAAAAATTCATAGCTCCAACACATTGCTCACCGCTGCTGCTTTTGCGGCTCTTCTTGTTAATCCCAAGGTATTCATTGCATTGGTATTGGTTAAAGCCTTACTTTACATGGTTCGCCTTGCCTATAGCTCAAGTTATTCCGGTAAAATGTTTTTGTTGGCCTTGGTGAGAGTAATGCTAGGACTACTGTTTCCATTGTCTTTTGTACTTCTTCATCAGCATCAGGAATTACCCCTTGATGTTATTGCAGCCTTCATTGTAGGCGAAATAATTGATAGGGTTAAGTTTTATGGTGATATAGATACATTTAACCCCAAAAAGTATCTCTAATTGACTAATTATTTTGTTTCGTAAGCAGCATAATCCTATTTGTCAAATAATCGGGTTTTGTTTACCCAAATGGTATTGATTATTTCGATAAAATAGTTATATTTGTTTTATTGAAGAAAAAAGTTTGCAGTTAATTTATTATAACTATGGATGCATTGAACATTAAGGGAACCGCTGAAACCCCAAATATTATTTTCGACAGTAGTACCAACGTTTTTGAAATCACCGGAAAATCTTTACCGGAGGATGTAAAGGAGTTCTATAATCCGATTCTCCGATGGATGAAGTCATACTCTGAATCGCCAAACCCCAAAACCGTTCTTAAGGTCAAGATGGAGTACTTCAACACCGCTTCATCAAAAATGCTTCTGGAGCTTTTTGAGATTTTGGATGAGATGTATAAATCAGGCAAAGACGTTGAGATTGAATGGCACTACATGGAGGACGACGAGGATATGCAGGATGCCGGAAACGATTATGCCGATATGTTGGAAGTTCCCTTTAGGATGTTTAGTTATCAACATGTTTCAAAATAGCCTGAATGGAACGGTTGCTTCTTGAACCTACTTCAACAACTCCCAAAGTCATCTTCGATAGGGATGAGGGTCGCATCTTTATTCAAGGGAAATCATTGCCGGAGGATGTAAAATCGTTTTATGCTCCCCTCATAGCCTGGCTGGATGAGTACTCAAAGCAACCCAACTCGTTAACCCATGTGGAGTTTGATTTCGAATACTTCAATACAGCGTCTTCAAAAATGATTTTGATACTGATGAACAGGCTGAAAGAGTTACATAAAAAGGGGAATGCTGTAGAGATAACGTGGCGTTATCCACAAAACGATGCAGAGCTTGAAGAAGCTGGTGAGGAGTTATCCGAACTTATTTCAATCCCTTTTAAGATGTTCCCAAAACCAGAAATTTAATAATCCCAAAATGGAAGCACTAAAAATAAAGGCTCGAAAGGATTCTCCCGAAATAGTTTTGAACCCTGACACAGGAATTTTCACCATTGTTGGTGTAAGCCATCCCGAGAATGTTACTCAATTCTACGAACCAGTACTCAAGTGGCTTAGCCAATACAAGGAGACGGTTCTGAAAAACGGGCTAATGTCCGTAAAACCCATAACTTTTAGGCTATTCTTCAAGTACATAAATTCTGCTTCGTATAAGTACATGATTACCTTGTTCCAGCTTGTTCAGGAAATATACGATGCTGGGGTTCCGGTCAATGTAATCTGGAATTATGAACCCGGCGACGATGATATGGCCGAGGCAGGTTATGAGTTGATAGAGTATTCGGGAATTAAAGCCCCCTGTGTTTGTGAGGTTTGTACTGACCCTATTTAGTGAGGTGCCAGAATGCTTGAATGTTAAATGATTACGGGGAGCAGAACCTCCCCGTACTTAAACTGTATCTATAAGTTATCTAGTCGCCAAAGCTGATACCAACACCTCGTGCGGTCCTTACCAAATCGCAAGTTGGGTCAACAAAATTGGGTCGGTTGATGGCATCAATTAGTGGAACCGAAATAATATCGGGGTGGCGGTAAGCAACCATTTCACCGAACTTGCCTTCCAGTACCATTTCAAAAGCCTTAACACCGAACTGGGTGGCAAGAACCCTATCATAGGCCACGGGTATGCCCCCGCGTTGCAGGTGCCCTAGAACGGTTTCGCGGATATCGGCTTCAAAGCCGATACTCTTCAGGTCGCGGGTCAGCTTATGGGCAACTCCGCCAAGGCGAAGGTTGTGATAGCCCACCTCATCGCTTTGCTCTGATACCAAAGTACCGCCTTTGGGCATTGCGCCCTCGGCAATAACCACAATGGCATGGCCCTTACCTTTGTTATATCGGCTTTGTAGGCGCTCAGCCACTTTGTGAATATCATAGGGTATCTCCGGGATCAGGCACACCTCAGCTCCGCCGGCTATGGCGGCATGTAACGCAATCCAACCCGCATAGCGTCCCATTACTTCAAGAATGAGAACACGGTTGTGGCTGGCGGCAGTTGTTACCAGCTTATCAACAGCTTCGGTTGCAATTTGCACAGCAGTTTGGAAACCGAAAGTGAAATCCGTTGCCGAAAGGTCGTTGTCGATGGTTTTGGGCACGCCAATGATGTTGAGCCCTTTCTCATAGAGCTGCTGCGAGATGCGCTGCGAACCATCTCCGCCAATGCTGATTACAGCATCTATCCCCAGGTACTGCAGCTTACGTATCATCTCATCGGAACGATCAACCGCACCCCACGAACCATCCTTGTTTTTTATCGGCCATGCGAAAGGGCCTCCCTTATTTGTTGTACCAATTATAGTTCCACCCTGTACATGAATACCTGCCACGGCACGCTCGTCGAGTACCTTAATTTCAGTAGGCTCACGTAGAATGCCATCGAACGACTGAATGCTTCCTATTACCTCCCAGTCTGGCTCCTGCGAGGCGCGTTTTACAATGGCCCTGATTACTGCATTTAATCCAGGACAATCGCCACCTCCTGTTGCTACTAAAACTCTTTTCATTGGTTTTGAATTCGTTTGTTATGTTTTTGTAAATAGGTTACTTTTATGTTTTAATCTATAGGCAAAAGAGCGCTAATGGTAACACTTTGTAATCAATTTTACCCTTTTGCTTCGACAATTAAAACAAAGGTTAGGCTTTTACGTATTGTTGATTACATTACAATTTGTTAAAAGCCAATTTTTTCCACGTTTGCAAAGGTAGAAAATTTTTCCTTCGTACAATGCTAAAATGTATCAAAAGCTCTGATATTTCTCTTACATATGCTTCGCAATCGAGTGAAGTCTGATGAAAAGTCAAATTTTAATTTTGAGAATGCAGGTTGAACGCAGCACTCAGTATAAGTGTTTAGCGATGGTTTTGGTGTTTCATTGCCTTTAAGTTTGAAAGCAACCTGGAATTGTTAATAATATCTCAACCTATATGAATGTAGTGTATAGATAAAACCTAACAGGATCAATCTAATGCATCCCACATCACTTCAATGGGATGCAAGGCTTTTCGTCCGGTTCCATCTTCAATTTGATGCCTGCAGCTGGTGCCGGGAGCAACAATAATCACATCCTCAGCTGTTTTTCTGATTTCGGGGAATAGGACCAGTTCGCCAATTTTCATAGATAGGTCAAAATGCTCTTTTTCGTATCCGAATGATCCAGCCATGCCGCAGCAGCCGCTGGGAATTTCTGTAACTGAATAGTTAGCCGGAAAGGAGAGCATGGCTTTTGTGGGTGCTGTTGATGCCACTGCTTTTTGCTGGCAGTGTCCGTGAAGTTTAATGTTTAATTGCCTCGTGGTAAAATTCTCTTTTTTGATTTTTCCCAGTTCGGCTTCGCGAATAAAGAACTCCTCAAAAAGCAGAGCGTTTCTGGCAAGCTCTTTGGCTTTACCTCTGTTTTGAGGCAAAGCCAGATCGGGGTATTCATCCCTAAAGCTTAAGATGGCCGAGGGTTCAATGCCAATTAGCGGACTTTGGCTGGTTATTATCCCTGATAGCTTTTCGATATTCTTATTGGCTATTTTTTTTGCTGTTCTTATCAAACCTTTGGATATGTAGGTTCTTCCGCATTCGATAACATCAACTAGCTCAACTTCGTAACCCATTTTGTTCAGCAACCTAACCGCTTTGATCCCGATGTGCGCATCATTAAAATTGGTAAACTCGTCGGGGAGGAGGTAAACCTTACCATTTGGAAAATAACCGTTATTTCGGTTCTTTTTGTACCATTTTTGCAGGTTTATTTTGCTTAGCAAGGGCATTTTTCGGCTACTTTCAAAGCCTATGATAGTTTTCAGAGCCCACGAGGTAGCCCTATTTGATAGAACCCAGTTTGTAATTGTAGGGAATTGGCTTCCCATGCGGTTTATGTGGGTGATGTAAGCTACCAATCGGCTTCGAAGCGGAATACCGTGGGAATCGTACCAGTGCTGCAGAAATTCAGCTTTAAGCTTTGCCATATCCACGCTGGAGGGGCATTCGTTCTTACACCCTTTGCACGATAAGCATAGGTCAAGTACGTCATAAAGCTCTTTATGATCAAAGGGATTTGCTTTTGGGCTGTTGGTTAAAAACTCCCTCAGCAGGTTTGCCCGGGCGCGGGTGGTATTGGCTTCATTTAGGGTAGCCATGTAGCTTGGGCATAGAGTGCCACCGGATTGGTGTGTCTTCCTACAGTCGCCGGACCCATTACATTTTTCCGCTACTCTTATTATGCCCATGCTTTTTGAGAAGTCGAAAATGGTACCGATTTCTCTAACGGGTCTTCCGGGTTGGTAGCGAAGGCTGGTGTTCATGGGCGGAGTATCAATGATTTTGCCGGGGTTGAAGATCCCATGGGGGTCAAATGTGCGTTTTAGCTCGCGCATCAGCTGGTAAACCGTTTCACCCACCATTAATGGGATAAATTCACCTCTCAGGCGGCCATCGCCGTGCTCACCACTTAGCGAACCCCTGTATTTTTTAACCAAGAGGGCTACTTCGTAGCCAATTTTTCGGAAAAGCTCAACATCTCCTGTATCTTTCAGGTTCAACACCGGCCTTAGGTGAAGCTCTCCTGTGCCTATATGGGCATGGTAAACGCAATCGAGGTTATACTTTTTCATTATCCCCTCAAATTCGGCCATATAATCGGGTAGCTTATCAACTGCAACTGCAGTATCTTCTACTAGAGAAACGGGTTTGGCATCTCCTTCGATGTTTGAGAGTACGCCTAGCCCGGCCTTTCGTAGATTCCAAACTTTTGAGGTTTCTTCACCCCAAATGATGGGAAAGTGGTAACCATACCCAGCCTGGCGGAGTTCGGCCTCCATGTGTGCTGCTTTTGCTGCAATTTCCTCTTTAGTGTTGCCAATAAACTCAACAATTAGTATAGCACCGGGGTTACCCTTTACAAAGTATCGGTTTTTTTGCTGCTCAATGTTCCCCTTGGTGCATTCCAGGATGATGTTATCCATAAGTTCCACGGCAGCGGGCGAGTATTTTAAAGCTATTAGGTTGGCGTAGAACGATTCGTTGCGCTCATTCAGGTGAACTGCCATCACCGCTTTCTCTTTTGGGGGGAGGGGTATCAGATTTAGAGTGATTTCGGTAATAACACCCAGTGTCCCTTCGCTTCCGGCAATTAGTTTGGCAAGGTTCAATGGGGAATCACCACCTGTTAGAAAAGTGCCAATAATAGTATCAATTGCATAACCGGTGTTTCGTCGTTTTACCGATGGCTCAGGGAAACTTTCGCTAATTTTACTAATGAGGTTTTCATCGGATGCTATTCGATCAACAAAACGATAAATTTCGCCTTCCTTGTCGTTCTGCTTGCATTTCTCAGCAAATATTTCAGGGGTTACCACTCCAAAATGGTATTCTATACCATCGTCGAGCATCATTTTTAAGGAGTGAAGATGATCGCGTGTACTTCCATATATCAATGAGTGTGATCCGCAGCTGTTGTTTCCAACCATTCCGGAAAGGGTACATCGGTTTGAGGTTGATGTTTCTGGTCCAAAAAATAACCCGAGTGGCTTTAACGCCATGTTCAGCTGGTCAAGCACCACGCCGGGTTCAACGGTTGCAACCCCTTTCTGAACATCAATACTGATTATTTCTCTCAGGTATTTTGAAATATCAATAACCATACCGCTACCAACCACCTGTCCGGCTAAGGATGTACCAGCTGCACGGGGAATTATCGACAGACCATTTTCCTTGGCGAATAGGATTGTCTTTTGTATATCTTGCTTAGTTTTGGGCCATACCACAGCCAGTGGTTCTTCACGGTAGGCCGAAGCATCGGTTGAATACTGTAACCGGGTGGCTTTATCCCACCTAATATCACCTTCCAATCTATTTTTTAGCTCGTTAAAATCCATAGCTGAATTTTGGTAAAATGGATAAAATCTTCATACAAACCTATTCATTTTTTATTCAAACGCTGGATGGTTTACCCTGAAAAATGTGTGGAAACTTTTCTATGTTGAAAAACATAATATTCTGAAATGTCCAAAAATACTGTATTTCTCAATGTTTTAAACATCTGTTTTACTCAAAATCAACATGTTGTTACCTTTAAAAAGGCTTAAAATGCTTTGAAAGGCGTAGCATAATTCCTATTTTTGCATAGCGTTTAATTAATCAATAATTGTCTGACTATCAAAATAATAATACAATGATTATTCTGGTTCTGAACTGCGGAAGTTCTTCAATTAAGTATCAGCTGTTGAACATGGCCCACGAGGGTGAGCTCCTGGCAAAGGGTATTGTTGAACGTGTTGGCTTTACCGATGCCATTCTAACCCATAAACCAGAGGGCAAGGATAGGTACGAAGTGGTTACAAGCATTCCCGACCACACAACCGGCATTAACCTAATACTTGAAGCTCTTGTTAACGAAAAGCATGGGGTTATTAAAAGCTTAAACGAAATTAAAGCTGTTGGTCACCGCGTGGCTCATGGTGGTGAATTTTTTACCAAGAGCAGCTTAATTGACGATTTCACCAAGAGCGAAATAGAGAAGTGCATTGAGCTTGCTCCGCTACACAACCCAGCAAACCTAAAAGGGATTCTTTCGATGGAGAAGCTACTACCCGGTATTCCCCAGGTAGCTGTTTTCGATACTTCGTTTCACCAAACCATGCCCAAGCATGCCTACCTTTATGCAATACCCTATGAGTATTACGATAAGTACAAGATTCGCAGGTATGGATTCCATGGGACAAGCCACAAGTTTGTAGCCCAAAAGGCCTGCCGCATTCTGGGGGTAGATTTTGAGAAACAAAAAATTATTACCTGTCATCTTGGAAACGGCGCTTCAATTGCAGCCATTAAGAATGGTAAGTCGGTTGATACTTCTATGGGGTTTACCCCGGTTGAAGGGTTAATTATGGGAACCCGGAGTGGTGATATTGATGCCGGAGTTCTGCTTTACCTGGCCGAAAAGGAAAACCTCAACCTGAAGCAGGTTAACGATGTGATAAACAAAAAAAGCGGCGTGCTAGGCATATCCGGGTTATCGTCCGATATGAGAGATCTTGAAAATGCTGCTGCTCAGGGTAACGAGCGAGCTCAGCTGGCTTTGGATATGTATTACTACCGCGTTAAAAAGTATGTTGGAGCCTACGCTGCGGCAATGGATGGTGTTGACCTAATCATTTTTACCGGTGGCATTGGCGAAAACGACCCAATTCTTCGCGAAAAGGTTTCAACCGCCATCGATTTCATGGGAATAGATTTCGATATTGATGCTAATCGCGGCGTACGCGGTAAGGATAAGTTGCTTACCAAGCCCAATTCAAGGGTAAAGGTTATGGTAATTACTACCAACGAGGAGCTCGTTATTGCAACCGATACTGCAAACATTGTTAAAGAACTTAAAAAGTAATATAGAACATTAAAAAAGGGAGACAAAACCATGAGAGTAGAAAAACTTGACCAGCTATTCGATATTTTACGCAGTAAACCCCGTAAACGCCTTGTAGCTGCCTATGCTAACGATGCACACACAATCAAAGCAGTAAGCATGGCCATCGACATGGGTATTGTTGATGC
Organism: uncultured Bacteroidales bacterium; assembly: GCA_937926785.1. Classification (GTDB taxonomy): domain Bacteria; phylum Bacteroidota; class Bacteroidia; order Bacteroidales; family Tenuifilaceae; genus Tenuifilum. The sequence goes on from CALBBQ010000056.1 coordinate 35,875, forward strand.
TACCCTGGTAGGTGATGAAGCTACCATTAACAAGGTTTGCGGTGAGCATAACATCGATCCCAAGAAATTCCGTATTGTTCAGGAAGCCGATGAGATGAAGGCTGCCCGTAAAGCTGTGGAGCTTATCAACAAGGGTGAAGGCGATGTGCTGATGAAAGGGCTTGTTAGCACCGATAAGTACATGCGCGCCATACTTGATAAGGAAAACGGCTTATTACCCCCAAAAGCCGTACTAAGCCATGTTACCGTGGTGCAGGTTCCAACCTACCACAAGTTGCTTATAGTTGGCGATGTTGCCATCATCCCGGCTCCGGATTTAAATCAGAAAATTGCCATAACCAACTACCTCATACAAACAGCTCATTCGCTAGGCATCGAAAAGCCAAAGGTAGCCCTGAATGCTGCAACCGAACAGATGTCGGCTGGTATGCAGGCCTGCGTTGATGCAGCAATTATAGCCAAAATGGCCGACCGTGGCCAGATTAAGGGTGCTCTGGTTGATGGCCCTATGGCACTGGATGTGGCTATAGATAAGGAATCGGCTGAGATCAAGAAGGTTTCCGGTGAGGTTGCAGGCGATGCCGATTGCATCCTGTTCCCCAACATCGAATCGGGTAATGTGTTCTTCAAAGCTTGCACCAAACTTGCAAAAGGTGAACTAGGTGCTATGGTCATGGGGGCTAAAGTTCCCTGCGTGCTAACCTCGCGTGGCGATAGCGTTCAGTCAAAGATGTATTCCATTGCTCTTGCTGCAAACGCCGCAAAGTAATCCGTTAACTATTACCCTATGGAGGATTATAAAATACTGGCCATCAATCCGGGGTCCACTTCTACCAAAATCGCGGTATTCCGGAACAACAAGAATGTTTTCCTGAAGAACATCAAGCACTCGGCCGACGATCTGGCAAAATTTAAAACCATTGCCGACCAGTTCAGTTTCCGTAAGGAAATCATCCTCGATGAGCTTAAGCAGGCCGGTATTGATGTTAATAAGATTGCAGCAGTTGTAGGTCGCGGAGGTTTGCTTAAACCCATTGAATCTGGCGTTTACGAGGTGAACGAGGCAATGAAGAATGATCTTCGAAACAGCATCATGGGTGAGCATGCCAGCAACCTGGGAGCTCTGATTGCCGATGACATTGCCCGTTCGTTGCCATCGGCACGCGCATTCATTGCCGACCCCGTGGTGGTTGACGAGATGGAGGAAGTTGCTCGCATCTCAGGTCACCCTCGCTTTAAAAGGGTATCCATTTTCCATGCACTCAATCAGAAAGCAATAGCTCGGCTTCACGCCAAAAGCGTGGATAAGAAGTACGAAGAGCTTAACCTGATTGTAGCCCATCTGGGTGGTGGCATATCGGTTGGTGCACATCGGCAGGGTAGGGTGATTGATGTAAACAATGCATTAGACGGCGAGGGCCCATTCTCTCCTGAGCGTGCCGGTACCGTTCCCGCTGGTCAGCTGGCAAAGCTTTGCTTCAGCGGTGAGGTTACCTACGATGAGGTGAAAAAGATGCTCACCGGAAAAGGCGGTTTGGTTGCTCACGCGGGTACCAACGATGCCTACGAAATTGAGCTGAAAGCCCGTGCCGGCGATGCCAAGGCCAAGCTACTACAGGATGCCATGGCCTACAACATTGCTAAAGCCATAGGCTCAATGGCTGCAGTTTTAAAGGGTAAAGTGGATGCCATTATCCTTACCGGGGGTATTGCACACAATCCCGACCTGGTCGATTACATCAAGGAGATGATCGGATTCATTGCTCCTGTGGCGGTGTATCCGGGCGAGGATGAGATGCAGGCGCTTGCCATGAATGGACTGATGGTACTTAAGGGTGAGGTGATGCCTAAAGAATACCGATAGTACTCAAATAAAAACCTGAAAGGAGGAGCCCTTGGGCTCCTCCTTTCTTTAAGGATTGGTGGTTGATACGGGTAGAATTTTCCCGTTAAAGTACTTTTTCCCGTTTATCGCAAAATCTACAATGAATTTTGCCATTTCTGCAGCACTTATTGGTGCTTTATATCCTGGAAATGCTTGCCGGAGCATCTCGGTATCGGTGGCGCCAAGTGCCAGACAATTAAAACTGATACCTTTTTCTTTATACTCTTCGGCAAGGCATTCAGTAACCGATGCCAGAGCTGCTTTGCTCGATGCGTAAACCGATAACCCGCTAAATTTCTGGCTTCCCTGAAAGCCACCCATGCTGCTGATGTTAACAACATGAGAGTTGTCGTTCATCATGTGAATAAGTTCCTTGGTAAGAATAACCGCGGATACATAGTTTACTTTTACCATTCTGTTCACATCCTCAGCTGTAAGATGCACAAAGGGTTTATGGATCAGTAAACCGGCGTTGTTGATGAGTATATC
>CALBBQ010000057.1 GCA_937926785.1 uncultured Bacteroidales bacterium
ACCAAAAATTTATGAAATTTTGAAAGGTTGATCGTTTAACAGGTATGCCGCTAACTGTTTTCATAGTAATAACCCTTCTGGTTGCCGCACTTTCGGCCAGCATCACATACTGGCTGGTAACCAGGAGTAAAAAGATTAGTCACGCCACGGATTCATCTCTAAATACTCTGGTCGAACAGCTTAGCGCAGAGCTGCAGAACCTTAAAATTCAATACAAAGAGCTACAGATTGATAGCGACGAACAGCTCGACCTGCTGGCTAAAGCCCACATGGAGATCCAACGACTTGAAACTGCCGTTCAGCATGCAAAAATAAGAGCCGAAGAGGCGGATATCCTCAAATCGAACTTTCTGGCCAACATGAGCCACGAGATTCGTACCCCAATGAACGGAATTCTGGGCTTTGCCCAACTCTTGAAGAATGAAGAGTCACCCGATAAGCGTGAAAGGTATATCGATATCATCTACCATAACGGAATGATGTTGGTAAACCTTATTGACGATATCATTGACTTATCCAAAATTGATGCAGGGCAGCTCACCGTTAATCCGGCCGACTGTAACCTCGATAACCTTATGTTTGAGGTTTACACCTTCTTCAACGAGATAAAGTTCAAGCAGGAGAAGGAGCATATCAACATCAGGCTGTTGAACCTGAACGACGACGAGTCTAATGTTCTCTACACCGACTCGCAACGCTTACGCCAGGTACTGGTTAACCTGATTGGCAATGCTCTGAAGTTCACCGAGCGTGGAAGCGTGGAATTTGGTTACATAATTAACGAGGAGAAGAGTAACATTGAGTTTTTTGTAAGAGATACAGGAATTGGCATACCCAAAGACAAGCAAGACATTATTTTTGACCGTTTCCGTCAGGTACAGGAGGGTTCAACCCGTAAGTATGGTGGCACCGGAATCGGGTTGTACATCACAAAACATATCGTTGAGCTGCTTGGAGGTAATATCTGGTTTGAGTCGGAGATGGGAGAGGGAACATCTTTCCATTTTACCCTACCATACCACGAAACGCGAAGCGTGAACGACGGTTCTGTAATTTTCAGAGCCAAAAACCCTGAGTATAACTGGGAGGGCAAAACTCTGCTCATTGCTGAGGATATTGAAACCAACTTCAAATACCTGGCTACCATTCTTGCCGATACGCGCGCTAAGATTGTTTGGGCACGTAATGGTCAGGAGGCCATTGACGCTTTCAGGAACGGTACAGGCGTTGACCTTATCCTGATGGACATACAGATGCCAGTGATAGATGGGTATGAGGCAACAATCCGGATCAGGGAGTTAAATCCCGAAATTCCAATCATTGCCCAAACTGCATACGCTTTACCCCACGATAACCTGAAGTGCTTTGAGGTAGGATGTAACGATTACATCTCAAAACCAATTAACTCTTTCCTGTTGAAGCAGAAAATTAATGATTTGTTGAACGTTTACGTTAAAAGTTCCTGATAACCTGGTGAATTTTAACAAGTCGTTCAAGTAATCCTTCTAAATAAATGATGTTTAACATGTTAGCACCATCCGATAATGCTTCGGCGGGGTTGGTGTGTGTTTCCATGAATAAGCCGTCGGCTCCAGTGGCTATTGCGGCCCGTGCGATGGTCTCAATCATCTCGGGTCTTCCGCCAGTAACTCCGCTTGTTTGGTTGGGCTGCTGAAGCGAGTGGGTAACATCAACCACCACCGGAAAGCCAAATGCCTTCATGGTTGGGATACTCCTGAAATCTACTACCAGGTCGTGGTAGCCAAATTGTGTGCCACGGTCAGTCAATATTACGTTTGTGTTCCCGGAGTCAACAACCTTTTGTGCAGCAAACTTCATAGACTCGGGCGATACAAACTGCCCCTTTTTGATGTTTACCACTTTTCCGGTTTGTGCAGCGGCAATGAGCAAATCGGTTTGACGGCATAGAAATGCCGGTATTTGAAGCACATCTACATATTCTGCTGCTAGCGGGGCCTCAGCTACGCTGTGTATATCGGTAACCACTGGTAACCCGAATCGTTCTTTTACGCTTCTGAGTATCTTCAAGGCCTTTTCATCTCCTATGCCTGAAAAGGAATCGATTCGAGAGCGGTTGGCCTTGCGGTACGAGGCCTTGAAGATGTAGGGTATTTTCAGTCGGTCGGTTATTCCCGAAACAATCTCAGCTATTCTGAAAGCATTATCCTGGTTTTCAACCACGCACGGACCAGCCATTAGAAAAAAGTTACCCGATTCTAAATGTTTTATTCCATCAATACCATTCAGTGTGCTCATAATCAATTATTTGTTTTTATACTTATCTTTCCAGAGTGCCTTCATTCGGGCTTCAATCTCCTGCTCGCGGCTATTTTTTTGTGGAGTATAGATTTGTGTTCCCGAAAGTTCGCCGGGCAGGAATTCCTGTTCAACAAAGTTCCCCTCGAAGCTGTGCGCATACTTGTAATCGGTTCCGTACCCAATATCTTTCATCAGCTTTGTTGGTGCATTCCGGAGGTGAAGGGGAACAGGGAGGTTTCCTTTTTCCTTAACAATGGCTTGAGCTTTCCCAATAGCCTCGTAGGCCGAGTTGCTTTTAGGTGATGTGGCAAGGTAAATGGTGGCTTCCGATAGTATTATCCTTGATTCGGGCAAACCTATCATCTGCACTGCCTGAAAGCAGCTGGTTGCCATCAGAAGCGCATTGGGGTTTGCCAAACCGATATCCTCAGCGGCCAGAATAACCAACCTGCGCGCAATAAACTCAGGATCTTCACCCCCCTCTACCATTCGGGCTAACCAGTATACTGCCGCATTGGGATCGCTTCCCCTCACAGATTTGATGAATGCGGAAATAATGTCGTAGTGCTGTTCGCCATTCTTGTCGTATATAGCCAGATTCTGTTGTAGTACCTGCACTACCTTTTGGTTGGTTATCTTTACTTCATTATCGTAGCTCTGGGTTGACACCAGTAGTTCAATGATATTGTAGAGTTTCCTTGCATCGCCCGATGAAAACCGAAGCAACGCTTCTTTTTCAATGAGTTTAAAATTGTAACGCTTCAACTCGGAATCGGTTGTTGTGGCCCTGTGATAGAGCGTTTCCAGCTCTGAATCGGACAATGGTTTAAGAATGTACACCTGGCACCTCGATAGTAAAGGTGTGATCATCTCAAACGAGGGGTTTTCAGTGGTAGCACCAATCAGTGTGAATACCCCTTGTTCAACGGCACCCAGAAGAGAGTCCTGTTGTGATTTGCTGAAGCGATGTATCTCATCGATGAAGAGTATCGGAGGGGGGGAGTTAAAATACTTTTGGCCCTTTGCCTTGTCAATAACCTCCCTAACGTCCTTAACCCCTGAGCTAATGGCGCTAAGTGTATAGAATGGTCTATTCAGCTCATTGGCAACTATTCGTGCAAGGGTGGTTTTGCCCACGCCCGGTGGTCCCCATAGTATGAATGAACTTATTGCACCTCTCGAGACCATTTCACGAATAACCCCTTTTTCACCAACCAGGTGCGACTGGCCTACGTAGTCGTTTAGGCTACGTGGCCGCATTCGTTCGGCTAATGGGGGATGTGACATGGTTGCTATTTTCTGCAAAAATAGCCAATATGAACATAAAATGGGCCTTAATAAAATAAATATTGACTTTGAACCCGAAATATATTTTCTTTGTTTAATCATTGAAACTAAACCCTAACTCATATGAAAACTATCCGATTGTCAAAGTTTGCATTTGCCCTACTTATTTTCTTAAATGTAGGAGTGCTCAATGCTCAGGAAGATGTGGTTGCATTTCTGAACGGAAGCCTTAGCGATGCTCAAAAGCTCAGCAAGGCATACCTCGAACCTTTTGGCAAAAGTTTGGGGATGAGCCTTAATTCGGGTTGGTATAATACTGCCAAACCTCACGGTTTGTTGGGTTTCGATATTACTTTCACTGCGCCCATAACCATACCGGCTTCATCCGATAAAACATTTGATATCAACAAGCTAAACCTCAGTTACTGGGAGGTACAAACCGGACAAAGCACCAAATCGCCCACTGTTACCGGTTCTAAATCAGGGGCAAGCATTCTTAGCGATAAGGCTACGGGTACGAGCACCCTCAACATGCCCGGTGGAGCTAATCTTCAGTTCATTCCTGCACCCATGATTCAGGTTGCAAAGGGATTGCCTTTTCACACTGAGATTGTGGGACGTTTCTTCCCAACCGTTAACATTTCTGGTGTTGGAAATTTTGGCATGTGGGGTGTAGGAGTTAAAAACGAGTTCATGGAGTTCATTCCCTTTGCCAGGAGAATACCCATAAACGTTTCTTTCCTTTTTGGTTACACACAGTTCAAGTCGTCGTTTGATATCAGTAAACCCCAGAAACAGAAGTTGGAATTCAAAGCTTCGGGCTATACCGCTCGACTATTGGTGTCCAGGTCAATTCCTGTGCTTACCGTGTACGGTGGGGTTGGGTATAATCACTCTACCACCGATATAGCTCTTAAAGGGACATATAATGTTAATGGGGTGGGTACCGTTACTGACCCTATCGCTTTCGACTTTGCCAATAATGGTTTCACGGCTAACCTGGGATTAAGGTTGAAGCTGGCCATTCTGGCCTTTCATTTCGATTACGCCTTGGGCGAATATGGAATTTTTAATGCCGGGGTGGGTGTAAACTTCAAATAAATCATACATTATAGTAAAAAAGGCCGGTAATTCCGGCCTTTTTTCTTATCCTTTCTTTTTCTTTCCTTCGCTTTTCTCCTCAATAAAATCGGTAATGTTATGGGCTATTTTCAGAATCTTCACAACTCGTCGGTTTTCATCGAGTATGGGTGAGTATGTCTCGATAAAGGTGAACGTTTTACCTCCTATGTTTACCCGGTTGGTTTCTTTCTTAATCACACCGTTCCTGAGGTCCTGCCAGAAGCGTTGGTAGGTGTGTTTTTGCTCCTCGGTCATTTCGAGGTTGTCGGAGTGATGTGTCCCCACAATATCGCTTTCGGCCTGACCCGTTAACGCAAGGTAGGCCTGGTTAACGCTGATGATGTTGCCATTCAGATCGTACTCTATTACGTAGCTGGAGGAATGCAGGGCGTTTATCAGGCTTTCCATTTCGGCCGATTTGCGTGCGGACTCCTCCTGAGTTGCCTGGAGCTCCTCCATGTTCTGCCTCATCTCCTCCTCCTGCGATGCAAGCTCTTCGGATTTTATCCGTGATTCTTCCAGAAGCTTGGCGGTTCTTATGTTAATCTTTACATTGGAGATTGTAGCAGCAATGTTTTCTCCTATTTTCTCAATGAAGCGTATCTTGTAGTCCTCGATGGGTTCAAATGAAGCAAGCTCAATGACTCCGTGAACCTCATCGTTAATTTTCATAGGTACTAGAAGTAGCACCGTTGGTTCTTCCTCGCCTAGACCCGAAGCAATTTTTATGTATCCCTTTGGTATCTCGGTCATGTAGATAGTCTCGGCCTCTTGTGCGCACCGCCCAACTAAGCCCTCGCCATTTCTTACTACCTTTTCCTCGTACTTTCTTCTTTCATAGGCGTAGGTGGCCATCAGCTCAAAGTAAATATCGCTAGGGTTATCGTTATTTTTTAGGAATATCGCGCCAATAGCTGCATTTACGTACTTGGTAAGGTTGTAAATCGCTTCATAGGCAAATTCATTTAAATTATCGGTGTTATGCCTTAGTATCTCAGCGAACTGGGCAACCCCCTCGTTATACCATTTATTCTTGTTTTCTTCCTCTTTACGCTCTTCATCTATTTGCTTGGCGTGAATTAAACTTTTCCTCATCTCCAGTAGTGCATCTCCAAGAGCATCGTCATCGCTAAGCTTTTGGTAGGTGACTGATAGGTTACCTTTTCCAATTTCGCGGGCAAACTGGGTAGTCTTATGTAAGCTATCAATCAGTATGTTGATGGAGTTACTCATATCCTCAATTTCATCTCCGGATCGAATTTCAATCTTTTTGGATAAGTCAATCCTTCCAAGCGAAAGTTCTCCCAGTACCCTTGTAGCTTTGACCAGTGGCTTGGTAATAGTGAACGAAATGATCCAGATAATGGCTGCAAGCAGAACTAAACCCAGTATCATTATGGTTCTGGATTGCCTTGCAATGGTTTGCGTTTGCTGGGTAATTACTTGCTCGGGGACAAAAATCCCTAGGCTCCATTTTTCTTTTGCATCGCCAATTGAAAACGGAACCATGGACACATAGAATCGTTGCGAATTATAAGATAGTACCGACTCGTAGCGCGAGGTCTGCTTTATGCTCTCAATAATTGATTTCCCATTTTGAAGGATGGTGTCAATTGAAGCGCCCAGAAGCGATGAGTCGGGATGAGCCACAATGGTTCCATTGTCAGAAACCAGGATGGCAAAGCTGTTGGTGTAGGGTTTCAGGTGGCTAAGCATCTGCTGGTACTCCGATAGCTCCACATCAAAACCAAAAAGAGCCACAAACCTGTTATCAATAACCATAGGGACGCATATACTCGTTTCCAGAACCTTTTTTTGAGTGCCGGTATAGGTGTACCAGTAGGGGTCGAGCAATGATTCACTTTTTTCGGTTTTTAGCTTATAGTATAAGCTGCCGGGGTTATCCCCGGTTTCGTTTAGGCGTTCAACAAGTTCTTTCAGTGTGCCATTTTCCCAAAAATAGGTATAACGTTCCCTTCCGTAGGGTTTATCCCATTTCTTGTCAATAGCACCAAGCTCCCAACTTGCCCAAACTGATAGTAAATTCGGGTTTTTTTCGGCAATTACCTTTAAATGTTGTAAACTCCTGGTTTTTATTTCGCCGGGCGTTAGCTCATTGTAGTTATGAAAACCATATGCAAGGGCCCTGGCTATACCAACTTGGAGTTCAAACTCGCTTTTAATGCCGTTGGCATACTGGCGGGTAGTTGCATCAATGTAATCGTATATGTTTTTTCGGGTGACCCTGTCAACCTGGTTGGATAGTAAGTAAATGCTTGCCCAAAAAATTACTATGGCTATGGCCAGAATGGACAGCATAAGTTTTAGTCTGAGGCGCATTTTCACTTTCATGGTGCAATTTTTTCAGGAAAATAGAACTTGGAATGTTTCAAGGTGTGAATATACTACATTCACCCGTAACAAGCAAACGCCTTTTCGCTTATGAACCCCAAAATCATTTTACTAATATAAGTAGCCATTTTTTTTTACATTTGTGAGCGAAAACCATCAAATTTTTAACCTATGAAGCTACTTGAAGGAAAAACCGGCCTGGTGACAGGTGCTGCCAGAGGGATTGGTCGTGCCATTGCTCTAGCATTTGCCCGCGAGGGAGCCAACGTGGCATTTACCGACATTGCTTATGATGAGAACATGAAATCACTGGAGTCCGAGCTCTCCGCTCTGGGTGTTAAGGCTAAGGGCTACGCCTCCGATGCCGGCGATTTTGAAAATTCCCAGAAGGTGGTAGATGAGATTGCCAAAGATTTCGGACAAATTGATATTCTGGTGAATAATGCAGGTATTACCCGCGACACCCTACTCATGCGTATGACCGAGGAGCAATGGGACCTGGTAATTAAGGTGAACCTCAAATCTGTTTTTAACCTGACCAAAGCAGTTCAAAAATACATGCTGAAACAAAAGAACGGCTCCATCATCAACATGAGCTCGGTAGTGGGTGTTTCCGGCAATGCGGGTCAGTCCAACTATGCTGCCTCTAAAGCCGGTATTATTGGTTTCACAAAGGCTGTGGCACGTGAGCTTGGTTCGCGTAACATCCGTTGCAATGCAATAGCTCCCGGTTTCATCATCACCGAGATGACTCACAAGCTACCCGACGAGGTACGCGAGGAGTGGATTAAAAAGATTCCCCTTCAGCGTGGTGGTACACCGGAAGACGTTGCCAACGTCTGCGTATTCCTGGGTTCTGACCTCTCGTCCTATGTTAGCGGCCAGGTAATCAACGTTTGTGGGGCCATGAATACCTAAGCCCGAAAAGCTTAACCTTTCATACAAGTTGAAAACAAGTTAAGGTATTATCTTTAAGCAATATGCACTACTTGTTTTCAACTTTTACTTTTATTTTGGTCACTAAATGAAAAGAATTACTCCATTCTTTCTTTTCCTATTTCTAACATCTTGTACATCTGTTAGATATATTGATATTGAGTATTACGATTACAGTCCCAAGCAGCATAGGATGCAGGGGGATATTTTAGTTTTAATGAACTTGCACAAAAGGGATACAGGGAATCCGGTTGGCCTGCTGGATTGGTCGATGGATAGCCTGGCATCTGAGGAGGCATGTAACGCTTTGGTAAACATGCTAAATCAGTCACCTTGGTACGAAAACTCTACCATTTTAAAGCAAACCATAATTCGTAGTGATACTTTAAAGGTAATCTTACCGCTATCGTGGGATACTATTGAGCAACTCTCAGTTAGTAACAGTAACCAGTGGGTGGTGTCGTTGGAGTACCTCAAAATCCGTCCACGATACGACACTTATGCCCGCTGGAGGGGCGATTTTAAGGAGTTCTACGGATACATCGATGTATCCATTTATGCTTATTGGCGGGTGTACGACTTACTAAACCGAAAAATAACACTTGGCCACCTTCACACCGACACTCTCAGCTGGGAGCATACCGACTGGATTGAGGTGGTACCCGGAAATCAGCTACCCGGAGTGTTCGAAACCGCCGCCTACGCGGGCGCTGATGCGGGTGAACGCTTTGCTCAACTTTTAGCCCCCCAGTGGCAGAAAGATAGCCGGGTACTGTTTGCTCAAAGCACCGATAGCGAAATGATGAGGGCTTACGAGCTGGCTAAAATGGGGAATTGGTCCGATGCTGCTTCAATTTGGCAAAAAAACTTCAAGTTTGCTAAAGAAAGCAAAGCAGCACAGGCTGCTTTTAACCTTGCACTGGCAAATGAGATAAATGGAAATTTTGAGGTTGCTTTGGAATGGCTTGGCCTTGCCCGGGAAAAACTTCCAACTTTAAAACATCTTGACGAATACAAGAGTGTTATAGCCAAAAGGTTAGAAAATAATAACTTAAAGTGAATACCAAATAAATCGATCTATAATATTGAATATTAATAGTATAAAAATATTAACTATTAACGTTACGGTCTTGTTGTGGATTTTGATTGAATTTGTATTTTTGCAGAAATTATTGCCTCTTTAGCTCAGTTGGTTAGAGCGGCGGTTTCGTAAACCGCAGGTCGCGGGTTCAAGTCCCGTGAGAGGCTCGCTGGACAGGCATGAGCCTGTCCTTATTTGTTAAATTGGCTATCCATGAAAGCAGCAGTATTGACCATAGGCGATGAGCTAATCATTGGCCAGGTTGTTGACACTAACTCAGCCTGGCTTTCAGAACAACTGACCGATGCCGGTTTTGAGGTTATCAGAATAGTGAGCATACCCGATAACCCTGCAGTCATTGAAGATGTTGCCAATGAACTGCTTGAGTTAGCAGATTTAGTTATCTCAACCGGTGGACTTGGCCCAACTAGCGACGACCGAACCAAACAGGTTCTGTGTAAAATGTTTGGGGGGACGCTTGTTCTGCACGAACCCTCTTTAGAGTTGATTACTAAGCTATTCCACAAAAGGGGGCTACCTTTAACTGAAACGAATAAGAATCAGGCTCTCATCCCTTCATCATGCACTCCGATTCTAAACCTAAATGGAACTGCTCCTGGTATGCTTTTTAAACGGAGAAACAGCCTATTTGTGGCACTTCCTGGGGTTCCGTTTGAAATGAAAAGCATGTTCGATACGGGTGTTCTTCCGTTAATCAATGAGCTAAATGTAGGAACGCAAGTTTTGAGATTCACGGTAAATACCTTCGGAATAGCCGAGTCGTTTCTGTCGGACATGCTTAGCACATTTGAATCACAGCTACCCCAAAATATTGCGCTAGCCTATTTGCCGGGTCCTTCGGGTATTAGGTTAAGATTAACGGCAAGGGGTAGCAAAGGGGGTAACTTAGGCTCGCTGGTTCAGCGTGAGGTAGATAAGCTTCGTCAACTGCTGGGTACTGCCATTTATGGTTTCAATAGCGACACTTTACCCTCGGTCGTTCTCGATCTCCTGCGAAAGCAAGAAAAAACACTTGCCGTAGCCGAGAGCTGTACCGGAGGATACGTTGCTCACTTGCTAACCCAGGTACCTGGTAGCTCTCAGGTTTTTAAAGGTGGAGTTGTGGCATACTCCAATGAACTAAAGGTTAAGATGTTAAATGTTAATCCCAAGATAATTACTGAACATGGTGCAGTGAGCAGCCAAACCGTAGATCAAATGTTAGATGGTGTCATTGCATGCTGCAATGCCGATTTTGCCATTGCGGTTTCCGGTATTGCAGGCCCCACCGGCGACACACCTGGTAAACCCGTTGGTACCACATGGATTGGGGTGGCATCGCCTACAAATCGCAATTTGGAACTACATACATTTGGGAACCTCAGGGATATTAATATCCAGAGAGCCTCGTATACTGCACTCAATATGTTGCGCCTGATGCTATTGGGTCGCCAATAATATTTTGTTGATAAACAGTTTGTTAATTCAAAATCCCAATGCCACAAGATCGTTGCTCTGGAAAATTAAGCTAATACATCATAATTTTTTTCAAAAATATTTGATTAATTCACAAATAATGACGTAATTTGCGTCCTGTTTCGAAAAAAGTAAAAACGGTAAAATATACAGCGATGTCTAGAGTTTGTCAGTTAACCGGGAAAAAACCGATGGTGGGAAACAATGTTTCTCACTCGAAAAGGAGAACAAAACGCAGATTCCTACCAAACCTCAAGTATAAAAGGTTTTACCTTGAAAGCGAGGATCGTTGGATTACTCTTAGGGTTAGCACTTCGGCAATGAGAACCATCAACAAGATTGGGTTAGAGAATGCACTGAAGAAAGTTGCAACCAAGGGTCAAATTTAACTGTTTAAATCATTTGAGCAATGGCAAAGAAAGGCAACAGGGTACAGGTTATATTAGAATGTACTGAGCATAAGGAGAGTGGTTTGCCCGGCACCTCGAGGTACATTACCACTAAAAACAAAAAGAACACCCCCGATAGGCTTGAACGTCGTAAGTACAATCCTATTCTTAAAAGGGTAACTGTTCATCGTGAAATCAAATAACATTTCAGGTTATGGCAAAGAAAGTAGTTGCTTCGCTTCAGAAAGGTACTAAGGACCGTACCAAGTGCATCAAAATGGTACGCTCTCCCAAAACCGGGGCTTACGTCTTCAAGGAAGAGATGATGGACAAGTCCGAAATGAACGAATTCTTCAAACAGAAATAGTTTTCTGATAAATAAAGCAAATGCAAAAGCTTTTCGGATTATCGGAAAGCTTTTTTGTTATTTTAGCTTCATCAAATTGAAATAGCTATGGGGTTACTCAATATTTTTGGAACGGAAGGCGAACAAAACGGGTCAAGCTCACTCGAACAGGGTCTGGCTAAAACCAAAGAAAACCTTTTCATGCGAATTTCCAGGGCTGTTGCCGGAAAGTCCAAAGTTGATGATGAGGTTCTCGACAACCTTGAAGAAAGCCTGATTTCTGCCGATGTAGGTGTGGAAACTACCCTTAAAATCATTGAGCGAATTCAAAACCGGGTGGCAAAAGAGAAGTACCTGAACACTGCGGAGCTCAACAGTATATTAAAAGATGAAATCCTCTCCTTACTCGCCCAGAACAGTATCCCCAATAGCCAAACCTCATCTAAGCCCGACCAAAAACCCTTCGTAATAATGGTAGTAGGGGTTAATGGAGTGGGAAAAACCACAACCATCGGTAAACTGGCTTACATGTTTAAAAATCAAGGTAAAAGCGTGCTGCTTGGTGCAGCCGATACCTTCAGGGCAGCTGCAGTGGAGCAGCTTACCATTTGGGCAAACAGGGTGGATGTACCCATCGTAAAACAGCAAATGGGTGCCGATCCTGCTGCGGTTGCCTTCGATACCCTTAGCTCGGCTAAAGCCAACAATGTTGACGTGGTAATAATAGACACAGCTGGTCGACTGCACAATAAGGTTAACCTGATGAACGAACTTTCAAAGATTCGAAGGGTTATGCAAAAGGTAATTCCCGATGCTCCGCACGAGGTGCTTTTGGTACTCGATGGGTCAACCGGACAGAATGCTTTTGCTCAGGCTCGCGAGTTTACTGCTGCAACCGAGGTAAATGCCATAGCCCTTACAAAGCTCGATGGAACAGCTAAGGGGGGAGTTGTGCTGGGTATTTCCGACCAGTTTAAAATACCGGTGAAATACATCGGACTGGGCGAAAAGATGACTGATTTGCAAATGTTCGACAGGGTTGCATTTGTGGAATCCCTGTTCAAAGTGGAATAGCTGCTGATGGAAAAAAAAATCAATTTAGTCACCCTTGGTTGCTCAAAGAACGTGGTCGATTCCGAGGTGCTCATGCATCAGCTTGCACTGGGCGGATGGCGGGTATTACATAACTCAAACGATACGTCGGCCAGGGTGGTGGTGGTTAACACCTGCGGTTTTATTGGCGATGCTAAGGAGGAGTCCATCGATACCATTTTTGGCTTCGTAAAGGCCAAGTCCCAGGGACAGGTTGATAAAGTTTACGTCATGGGTTGCCTTTCGCAGCGATACCGTCATGAACTTGAACAAGAAATTCCTGAAGTGGATGGTTTTTTCGGGGTTTCAGATTTACCGCTAATTGTAAATGAGCTAAACGCAACCTATCAGGAACACCTGCTTCACCAAAGAATGCTGTCAACCCCTAAGCACTACGCGTACCTCAAAATATCCGAGGGGTGTAACTGGGGTTGTTCGTACTGCGCCATCCCGCTCATCAGGGGTAAACACATATCCCGGTCCATTGAATCACTTATTGATGAAGCCCATTTTCTTGCCCAACAAGGTGTTCGTGAGCTAATCGTTATTGCTCAGGATACAACTTACTATGGTCTTGATTTATATGGCGAACGCCGTATTACCCAACTCCTCAACAGGTTAAGCCAAATAAACGGGATTGAGTGGATAAGGCTGCATTATGCCTACCCATTCAATTTTCCCGACGACTTAATCTACGAAATGCGCGACAATCCCAAAATTTGTAAATACCTCGATATTCCGCTACAGCATATTAATGACAACGTGCTGAAAATGATGAGGCGAGGAATTGATCGTAAACAAACCGTTGATTTTATCAATAAGCTAAGAGAGAATATTTCAAACTTGGCCATTAGAACAACATTTTTAGTAGGGCATCCCGGTGAAACTCACGAAGCGTTTAACGAACTGGTTGATTTCATAAGGGATTACCGTTTCGATAGGGTCGGTGTTTTTGAGTACTCTGAGGAGGAAGGAACATTCGCTCAAAAAAACTATCGCGATGATATATCCCCAGAAGAAAAAGCCCGACGCGCCAGCATAGTAATGGAAGTTCAGCAGCAGATCTCCCTGGAGTTAAACCGTAATCGGATTGGAGAAAGATTTAAGGTTATCGTAGATAGGAGGGAGGGTGAGTACTTTGTATGCCGAACCGAACACGACTCGCCCGAGGTTGATCAGGAAGTTCTGGTAAAAGGTAGCGCAAGCAAAGCCAAACCCGGCGATTTTCGGATGGTCAAAATTACAAGTGCTCAGGAATACGACCTGTATGGAGTTTTTGAGGAGTAACAGTGAAGGCCGGTTTAAACCGGCCTTTAAACTTTTCTATGTTAACTTGCTAAACAAGTTCCTTTAGTGCTGAAAGAGCTGCTTCGTAGTTAGGTTCACTGGCAATCTCAGGAACATACTCAACATATCTAATCACGTTATCCTTATCGATAACTACTACTCCGCGAGCCAAAAGGCGAAGCTCCTTGATCAGGAAGCCATAGTTAGTACCAAATTCAAGATCCCGGTGGTCAGAGAGCGTAACGAGATTGGTTATTCCTTCTGCCCCGCAAAATCTTTTCAAAGCAAATGGTAAATCGTTAGAGATGGCAATGAAGGCTACCTTGTCGCCAAAATCAGAGGCAGCCTTGTTAAACTTATGGTTCTGAACGGAACAAACGCTGGTGTCGATTGATGGGAAAACTGAAATAAGTTTTAGTTTACCCTTGAAATCGCTAAGCTTCACGGGTTTTAATGAGTTATCGATAGCGTTGAACTCAGGAGCTTTGTCGCCCGCTTTAACTTGTTCACCGGATAGGGTAACCGGGTTACCTCCAAAGGTTATAGTTTTCATGGTAATCTGATTTTATTTTCCATAAAATTAACATCAGTACATGTTACTTTGTTCAAGGTAAATAAAAAAACGCATTGATTGCAATGCGTTTTTTAAAACAAAGCTACTCTATTAGTTTCACTGATCTTCATCCGGATTAACCAGTTCTTCTTCGCCTTTTGCTGTTCGAATTGTAATTTCATCATTCTTTTTGCTGTAGCCAACAATAAAGGTGGTACCGGCTTTTGCATCGCTCTTGATAAGGGCTTCAGCTAAGGGATCCTCCAAATACTTCTGTATGGCTCGTTTCAGAGGTCGGGCCCCATACTGAACATCATAACCTTTTTCGGTTATAAAATCTTTGGCAGCAGGCGAAATCTTTATGGTATACCCTAAACCTGAAATCCTATCAAATAGTCCCTTTAGCTCAATGTCGATAATCTTGTGGATATCGTTTTTGGTAAGGGCGTTGAACATGATAATATCGTCGATCCGGTTCAGGAACTCAGGTGCAAAGGCTTTCTTCAAAGCTTTCTGGATGATACTCTTGGAGTAGTCGGCACTGGAGTCTGATTTAGCCTTGGTAGCAAACCCCACTCCCTGCCCAAACTCCTTGAGTTCTCGGGTACCGATGTTTGAGGTCATGATGATGATGGTATTCTTGAAGTCAACCCGGCGACCCAGGCTATCGGTAAGCTGCCCTTCATCCAGAACTTGCAATAGGATGTGGAACACATCGGGGTGTGCCTTTTCCACCTCATCGAGGAGCACTACGGAGTAAGGCTTACGGCGCACTTTCTCAGTGAGCTGACCGCCCTCCTCGTAACCTATGTAACCCGGAGGCGCACCAACAAGTCGTGACACGGAGAATTTCTCCATGTACTCGCTCATGTCAATGCGTATGAGGTTATCGGTAGTATCGAAAAGGTATTTGGCCAGAACCTTGGCAAGTTGGGTTTTTCCCACTCCTGTGGGCCCCAGGAAAATGAATGTGCCAATTGGACGGTTGGGATCCTTCAAACCGGCACGATTTCTTTGTATCGCCTTAACAATCTTATCAATCGCTTCATTCTGACCAATAACCGAAGCTTTAAGCTCATCGGCCATTTTCAGAAGTCGGGCACCTTCAGCTTGCGCTATGCGCTGAACGGGAACACCCGTCATCATGGCAACCACTTCAGCAACCTTTTCAGCATCAACAATCTCCCGATGTTTGCTGAGTTCCTTCTCCCATCGCGATTGTTCAGCCTCCAGCTGCTCAATCAACCTCTTTTCATTATCCCGGAACTTAGCGGCGATTTCAAACATTTGATTTTTAACGGCTTTAATTTTCTCTTTCTTAGTCTCTTCAATCTGCTTCTCCAGCTTTAAAATGCTTTCCGGAACCTTTATGTTTGAGATGTGAACACGAGAGCCTGCTTCATCCAGAGCATCAATTGCCTTATCGGGCAGGTGCCTGTCGCTGATATAACGCATGGTTAGCTTTACGCAGGCCTCAATTGCATCATCGGTATAGGTAACGTTGTGATGATCCTCGTACCTGTCCTTAATGTTGTTTAGGATTTCAATGGTTTCCTCCGGCGATGTGGGTTCAACCATAACTTTCTGGAACCTTCGTTCCAGAGCTCCGTCCTTTTCTATATGCTCGCGGTACTCATCGAGGGTTGTAGCCCCAATACACTGAAGTTCACCACGCGCCAGGGCCGGTTTAAGCATATTTGCAGCATCGAGCGAACCAGTAGCGCCACCTGCTCCCACAATCGTGTGTATTTCATCGATGAACAGGATTATATTGGGTGTACGAGTGAGCTCATTCAGGATGGCTTTCATACGCTCCTCGAACTGTCCCCTGTACTTAGTACCGGCAACAATCGATGCAAGGTCCAAGGCAATTACCCTTTTGTTGAAGAGCACACGGGAAACCTTCTTTTTTACAATTCGCAAAGCAAGCCCTTCGGCAATGGCCGATTTTCCCACTCCTGGTTCACCAATAAGAATGGGGTTGTTCTTTTTTCTACGGCTAAGTATCTGTGCAATGCGCTCTATCTCTCTTTCTCTTCCGATAATTGGGTCTAAACGTCCCTCCTCGGCAGCTTTGGTTAGGTCAATCCCAAAGTTATCCAGCACAGGAGTATCTGACGATTTGCCAGATGCCTGGCTGGACCGACCCATTCCTCCGAATATACCGCTATCTCCTTCATCCTCATCGCCGCCACCACCTGAGAAATCGTCTTTATCGTCGGAGTTTTCAACAACTAGGTGTCGTTTAATCACATCGTAGTCAATGTTTTGGTCTAGTAGGAGCTGTGTAATGTAGCTCGACTCGTCTTTAAGGATAGCCAAAAGCAAATGGGCGGTGTTGATGCTATCGCTTTTAAGCGAACGCGCCTCAAGAACTACAATTTTTAACACCCTTTCGGTGCTCTTGTAGATAGTTATATCCGCTGATTCATCAACTTGAGTTCCATCGGCAAGTTGCATGAGTCGGCTATCAATAGCCTTTTTTAAACTGCTTAGGTTTAACCCCTCGGATAAAAGAATGTTGATGGCTTCACCTTCGCCATCCCTGAGAATTCCAAGAAACAGATGGTCGGGTGTAATACTACTACTGCCCAATCGTATAGCCTCTTCACGGCTATAGGCTAGGACATCTTTAATTTTTTTCGAAAACTTTTGCTCCATAAATCATCTCCAAAATCTGATACTAAAGTAATAGTGATAAACGGAAAAGAAAAGCGTTTGTTAATAAATTTAGCGTTTTTTTAATAAAAAAACAAGCATGTTTAATAAGTATGAGTTGGGGTAGCATTTTTTGGATTGAATTAGCTATCTTAGCACGTTATTTTTGACTACAAAACGCAACTTTTTGCAATTATTTAGCATTTTATATATGACAGAGGGAGAGAGGATTATACAGATTAACATTGAGGAGGAGATGAAGTCATCGTACATTGATTATTCAATGTCGGTGATTGTCTCAAGAGCACTGCCCGATGTTCGCGATGGCCTGAAGCCTGTGCACAGGAGGGTATTGTACGGAATGACTGAACTCGGCCTTAATGCAGGGAAACCCTTCAAAAAATCGGCCCGTATAGTAGGTGAAGTGTTGGGTAAATACCATCCGCATGGCGATTCTTCGGTGTATGAGGCTATGGTCCGTATGGCACAGGATTGGGCCATGCGATATCCTTTGGTGGATGGGCAGGGCAACTTTGGCTCGGTAGATGGCGACAGCCCTGCTGCCATGCGTTACACCGAAGCCCGTTTAACCCGAATTGCTGAAGAGACCCTGGCGGATATCGATAAGAACACCGTGGACTTCAAGCCTAACTTTGACGATACCCTCGAAGAGCCGACAGTGCTTCCTACTAAAATTCCACTTCTTCTGGTTAATGGATCTTCGGGTATTGCTGTTGGTATGGCAACCAACATGCCACCTCACAACCTGAACGAAGTGGTTGATGCTATATGCGCTACTGTAGATAACCCCAATATCACCGTTGATGAGCTACTTAAGTATGTTAAAGGACCGGATTTCCCAACTGGTGGTATTATATATGGTTATCAAGGAGTTAAGGATGCCTACCAAACCGGAAAGGGTAGGGTAGTGATCCGTTCCCGAACCGAGATTGAACAAACCGAGTCCGGTCGTTCAAAAATTATAGTCACCGAGATCCCCTACATGGTTAATAAGGCCGAGATGATTAAAAAAATTGCTGACCTTATTAATGAGAAAAAGATTGAAGGGATCAGCTATATCAACGATGAGTCCGATAGACAAGGAACTAGGGTTGTTATTATCCTTAAGAAAGAGGCGGTTGCAAATGTTGTACTAAACAACTTGTTTAAGCATACGCAGCTCCAATCAACCTTTGCGATCAATAATATTGCTCTGGTCGATGGTCGCCCAAAACAGCTAAATCTTAAGGATTTAATTGTCCAGTTCATCAAACATCGTCACAACATTGTGCTACGGCGCACCCGCTATGAGCTAGACGAGGCTCAAAAGCGAGCCCATATCCTAGAAGGACTGCTGATTGCCATCGATCATATCGACGAGGTGATCAACCTGATTCGTGCTGCCGCTTCGCCAAACGAAGCTAAAGAGAAGTTAATGGAACGTTTTGGCTTAAGCGATATTCAGGCTCAGGCGATAATTGATATGCGCCTCAGGAACCTGACCGGTCTGGAACGCGATAAGGTAAAGCAGGAGTACGAGGATCTGTTAAAGCAAATTGCTTTCCTCAAGCAGGTTTTGGAAGATGAGGCACTTCAGCGTAAGATCATCAAGGATGAACTGATTGAGGTGAAAGAAAAGTACGGAGATGCCCGCAAGACTGAGATTATTCCCGATGCCGAAGAGTTTAACCCGGAAGACTTCTATGCCGACGAGGAAGTGGTAATTACCATTTCACGTTTAGGATATATCAAACGCACGCCTTTATATGAGTACAAGCTTCAGTCACGTGGTGGTGTAGGGTCAAAGGGGAGTACAACCCGCGACGAAGATTTCATTGAACACATTTACGTGGCCTCCATGCATAACACCATGCTGTTTTTCACCGAAAAAGGCAAGTGTTACTGGTTAAAGGTTTACGAAATCCCTGAAGGAAATAAGGCCTCAAAGGGGCGCGCCATTCAAAATCTTATTAACATCGAAAACGATGATACCGTTAGGGCTTACATCAACGTAAAAACCCTAACAGATCCGTCATACATACAAAACAACTTCATCGTCCTCTGTACCAAGAATGGTATAATCAAAAAAACCGCCCTTGAAGCATACAGCCGTCCTCGGCAGAGTGGGGTGATGGCTATCACTGTAAAAGATGGCGATCAGCTAATAGAGGCCTGCCTTACCAACGGAAACAACCAGATAATACTAGCCGGTAGGGAAGGGAAAGCAATTCGTTTCCCCGAAAAGTCTGTCCGCCCTATAGGAAGAACGGGTAGCGGAGTGCGCGGAATGAATCTGGCTCAGGGCGATGAAGTGATTGGCATGGTTTGTGTTGAAGAAAAAGATAATAAGGATATACTGGTAGTTTCGGAAAACGGATATGGGAAACGATCGAAACTTGAAGATTACCGGATTACCAACCGAGGGGGTAAAGGTGTAAAAACCATTACCATTACCCCAAAAACCGGCAAGCTCATCAGTATTAAAGCGGTTGACGATAACAACGACCTCATGATCATAACCCGAAGCGGATTAACAATCAGGTTGAGCGTTAAGGAGTTGAGAGTGATTGGAAGGACAGCACAGGGCGTAAAGCTGATTAACCTGAAGAAAAACGATGCCATTGCAGCCATTGCTAACGTAGCTGCTGCCGATGAAGACGAAGAGAACCAACATGTTCCAAATAACGACGAAACAATAACTAATGAGTAACTTAATTTAACTATTCAATCTATGAAACGATTAACACTACTATTTTCTTTTCTGCTTTCAGCAGCTATGCTGTTGGCTCAAACCAGCAAGGAGATCAACTTTACTCAGTACTCCAAGAAGGTAGAGAAAAGCAATGCCGAAATACAGGATCCAAAGAAAAACGTTAAGGATGCTGTTTGGCTTTCGCGTGCCGAGCTCATGATGGATTTGTTTGACGCCCAGCTTCTCAGAGCTTACGTAGGGATGGACCCCAACACATTCATGCTGGTTGTTGGCAAGCCAATTCAGCGTGAGCAAGTTGAGGTAGATGGTGTTACACTGGAAAAGTTTTCCATGGAGCGAGTGAACTTCTACTTTAATAATAATCAGCTGGAGCGTTGGGAAGTAACAAATCCTGTAGTTGAAAAGCCTTTGGATCTCGCTTTCGAAAGCCTTAAAAAGGTTATGGAGATTGATGTTAATGGAAAGCGTGTCAAGAAGCTTCAGGAAAACTTCAATAAGCTGAAAAGCTTATACGTAAACGAAGGTTCTAACGCCTACAGCTCGAAGGATTACAAGGGTTCATTTGAATGCTTCAAGAAAGTGATAGAAATTGGACAACTACCATTTCTTAACCATAAAGATACAGTAATTTACTACTATACGGGTCTTTCTGCCCAGCTTGCTGGACTTGTAGAAGAAAGCCTACCATACTACCAAAAGGCAATTGATTTGGGATTCACATCGGAGGGAGCCGCATACTATAACATTTACGATGCATACAAAAACTTAGGCAAGGTAGATGAAGGTGCAAAGTACCTGGAAGAAGGATTCATCAAGTTCCCCAAGAATTCTAACATTCTATTCTCGCTGATCAGCTACTACATCGATAAGCAGGAAGATCCTTCAAAGATCCTTGTTTACATTGATAAGGCCATTGAAACCGAACCCAACAACGCAACCCTGTACTTTGCAAAAGGCACCCTATACGATAGGCTTGGCGATGTGGAGAATGCACTTGCTACCTACATGAAAGCTACTGAACTCGACCCCAAATTCTTTGATGCATACTACAATATCGGTGCCCTTTACTTTAATCAGGGTGTAAAGATTAACGAAGAGGCCAACAAGGTTCCTGCCCGTGAGCTCGATAAGTACGATGCATTAATGGCAAAGGCTAACCTGGAGTTCAAAAAGGCTATTCCTTACATGGAAAAAGCTTTTGAGGTAAATCCAAAAAGCCGTGAAGCTCTTGAAGCGTTAAAAAATCTGTATTTCAGGTTTAGAAACGAAAACGAAGAGTATAATAGGAAATTCGAAGAGTGCAAAGAAAAGCTCAGTAATATGTAGTAAATAAAAGCCCCAGAAGTGGGGCTTTTGTTACCAGTATTATATTTAACATAATATTAATTATATGACAACTGTTTTGTCATTTAATGGCATCGGGAGTCCAGTTCTTTAGGAACCCAGTGACCTTTTTGAGGTCGTAACCATCGCCAGATTCCAGCAATCCGCTATCCTGTGTATGAATTCGCTGGCCATTCCCGTTTAGAATAACCAGCACCGGAAAGCCAAATCTTTGGGGCTTATCAAGCTTATTCAGGATTTCAAGATTCTTATTTTCCTTGCTGTAGTTGATTTTAACCACAACGTAGCTCTTATCAATCACAGCGGCCACCGATGAATCGGTTGTAAACAGCTGGTGCAGCTTAACGCACCAGGGGCACCAGTTCCCACCGATTTGGACAAGCACATGCTTTCCTTGCCGATTTGCCTCAGCAACAGCCTTTTCAAGGTCTTGAGCCGCATTTGCATTTGGGTTGTAGATGTTCACCTGAGCTACAGATACTAGCATTCCCGCGAAGTACAATATTAAAAATACAGATAGCTTCTTCATAGATTTCGCTTTTTTAGTGTTGTTGGCTGCTAAGGTATAAACTATTTAAGCAATTAGGCTACTTACCAGTAAATAGATTCGAAAACTCATCCAGCTTAGCTGTTAAATTATTGTTTTTCTGATATTTAATAATTTGATAAAAAAAATTCTTCTGTAGCCCTTGCATTTTGGTTTTTTGAAGTATTATTGCGGAAAATTTCTATCGTTTGGTTTTATGAGTAAGAAAAGAGTAGCAATTAGCTTGAGCAATTTAACCCCGGAACTTTTGGCACTCTTTAAACAAAAGTATCCTCACGGGTACCAGAACTCTGTTTTTAAGGTCGAAAAACCTAATGGCGATTTTTTTCACGCGGTTACCCTTGAAACGGAGGATGCCAGCTACCTGGTAAAAGTGCCTGTAAAGATTGATACAAAAATCAAGGATGAGGATGAGGAAAAGGATTTCTTCGGTAGCCTTGCCGACGATACGATAGGTACAGAAGAGGATGAGTTCCCCGATGATATTAGCGATGAGGAGCCAGCCGAGGAAATTGCCGATGAGTAAAAAACAGCCTGAACCATTTACAAAAACTTCAGGGGACGACTTCCAGCAGGGGTCGTCCCTTTCGGTATCCAATCACCCTGCAGGTAATCACACTGCCGGTTTTGATGCTCGAATCGGTAATCTTTACACCGCACTTCAACCCGTAATGGTCGTAAACAACAGCAATCTTATCACCTTCTTCTGACAAATGATCCGAATACTCAAAGCCTGAAACGGAGAACGTATATTTTTCTCCAAGCTGGTAAAGCGGGTGCATCGGGTCAATTTTAAGCATTCCATCTGCATTAAAGCCTCTGAATACTGCCTGAACTGGCTCTCCAGTGGCTAATTCGTAATGTTTGTAGTGCTTAGCCTTTAGTATGGCCTTGCACCCTGCTTGCGTTTCCAGCAGGTAGTACTCCTCATCCTGAAACATGTAGGTTGATTTTAGAAATACTTGAAGAATCTGTCCCTCTGTGTAATGCTCCGGGCAACCAACCCACGGTTTTGGCGAAAGAAGAACGGGAATTCCTTTTTTTACATTTATGACCTTTAGCCTAATGCTTGCAGACTGGACAGCCTCGCTTTCGGGAACAATTACGCTCACCTCATTGCCAAACACATCCTCAACGTCAACCAGTGACGTATTACTAAACGGAGAGACCCGAATCCTTTTTACCGGAAAGCGATAGTACATCCCGGTTTTGTAGATTGGGTGCTCAGGCTCAAGGAATACTTGGCCTGTACAGTTTATTTTATCTACCCGGCAACGAATTGTAGCCCCTTCTCCCAGGTCGTACTTAACATAATATTGAGCTTGCATTAACAATTTTTTCCCCGACTCATGGCTCAATAGGTAATGCAGCCCTTTTTGAGGAATGTCTATAGCCTTAACAATTGTAAAATAGTACCACTCACCTTCCTTAAACATATTGATTAAAAGCAATTTAAGGATATTATTGAATTCAAAACATCAGATATCAAAGGTAAACCCTAAAATTGCAACAAGAAATATAGTTATGAGTTCCTAAGCAATTATTGTACAATGATTTTATTACCTGGCAGAACCTCTCCTACCACGGAAGCATAGGTTAGTCCCGCGGCCTTCAGTAAGGTTAGGCACTCCTCCACCCTCTCGGGTTTTACGCCCATTAGCACCCCCCCTGAGGTTTGCGCATCGCACATCAGCATTTTACGGTTGTAATCAACGTTAGGATCGACAAGTAGATGGTTGCTGACAAATTCAAGGTTTCGGAAAGCAGCACCCGGAATGCAACCCTCATCGGCAACTTGGTATGCTACTGGTAAAATGGGAATGGCATCAGATTTCAACTTTATGCCTACATTACTGGCTTTAGCCATTTTAAGAGCGTGTCCCAATAATCCAAAACCTGTGATATCGGTAGCCCCACGTACACCAACTTGCTGCATTACTTGTGCTGCAGTATCGTTTAGGTGTTTCATCCAGAAAAGGGTCTCATGATAGGCAGAATCGGGAACTAACCCAAGGCGCTTGGCGGCTACAATTATTCCGGTGCCTAAGGGTTTGGTAAGTATGAGGTGGTCGCCTGGCCTAAGGCCGGCATTGGTTATTACACTGTCGGGATTGACTCTGCCAACTACCGCCAGTCCAAACTTTGGAGGAAAATCGTCGATGGTGTGCCCTCCGATTATAACGGTGTTTGCCTTTTGGGCCACGCTGGCTGCACCTTCGAGTATTTGACGGTAAACATCGATTGGTATTTTTGAGGAAGGAAACATGGCTATATTTAAAGCCAGGAAGGGTTCGCCCCCCATGGCATAAACATCGCTTAGCGAATTGGTTGCTGCTATTTGTCCAAATTCAAACGGATCGCTACATATGGGAGGAAAAAAATCGGTTGTGAGTATAAGCGCCAGTTCATCGTTTAACTTATACACCCCCGCATCATCGTGGGTGTCAACATCAACTAATATATTTGGATCGTTGATTTTGGGCAAGTTAATAAGTATGGATTCAAGGACGGCAGCTGGTATTTTAGCCGAACACCCCCCATACTCTACCGTGGATAACAAGTCGAATTCCTGATTCATGATTTAACTTTTACTATGTTAAAATAAATTTCATTCAATTGTAAATCATGCTCTAACAAAGCTAAATCTGAACAATTGATTTCAATGCACATCCCACACTCCGAGCTGTAATCTTTGGGTACCGGAATAATCTGGTAGTAAACCCCTCTGGAAACAATCAGACGTTCGGTTTGCATAACCCGGTGAATGCTCTGAAAAAGCAGTAAACACTTATCTTTGCTTTGAGTCATGATCCAGCTCACTTAGTGCCTGGTAAAGGTAGGCTAAATCGTTTGAACTATGGAAATTAGATAATGAAAATCTTACGCTTCCGGCTGGGAAGGTTCCTAGCGTTTTGTGGGCAAGGGGTGCGCAGTGGAGTCCGCTCCGGGTTTCAATGGAATATCGCTTAAAAAGCAAGTTAGATAATTCGGAAGGTGAATAGCGGCTTGATGTAACAGAAAACAGTGGGGCTTGATTTGTAGAGTTACCGGCGCTGACTAGCCGGAATGAATTCAGGGACCCTATTCGATTTAGTAATTCTTTAAAATCATCAAAAGAGAAGCCGGGGTTAACCTTAGCAGAGAGCGCTCCATAAAGTCCATAAATTCCAAGGACATTAGGCGTGCCGGCTTCAAACCTATCGGGTAAATGTTCTGGCATCAAATGGCTATCGGAACGCGAACCCGTTCCGCCATGAACCAGAGGGCTAACAAGTTCGGGGTTCCGAATGAAGAGGCATCCTGTGCCGGTTGGCCCCATTAAACCCTTATGCCCAGTGAGGGCTAACATGTCTATATTGTTCTTGTCAACCTCAAGGGGAATGTGACCAGCCGACTGGCTTGCATCGACAAGCAAGGGAACATCGCCCAGCAGATCCTTTAACTCGGCAATTGGCTGTACAACTCCGTTAACATTGCTAACATGGTTTACAATGCACAGATCATAGGACTTTAAATCCAATAGCCTCATGCGGTCCAGGTCAATATAACCATCGATGCGATGTGGCAGGATGTAGTGCTGAACCCCATTAACGTTAAGCAGATGCATTAGCGGACGGGTAACGGCATTGTGCTCGAGCGGCGAGATAAGGATTCGCTTATTCCGGTAGGGAAACCCCTTAATGACAATGTTAAGGGCGTGAGTGGCATTTGAAGTAAAAATTACATGGTTTGTCAAACCAGTACCAATAACCTGGGCAAGCAATACACGCGTGTTCTCCACCATTCTGGAAACGGTAATAACCCTGTCGTAAGCGCTGCGGCCATAGGTGCCTCCATTATTTAAGTATTCATTAATGTACTTAGCCACCTCCGGTGGCTTTGGGTGACTGGTAGCGGAGTTATCGAAGTAGTAGTTGCCCATTACGGTTTAACAATGAGAATACCCGAGCTTAACCGTTCAGCAATGTAGAGCATGTTTGATATGGTTCCAACCTCAAGATTATCTTTTAGGTTATAAAAATCGACGCAAGTACCGCATAGTGTAATTTTAACCCCCATAGTATGGAGCTTTGCCAGGCTCAGGGCAGTATCAGTACCTTTTGCAGCAAGTGTGACAGCGCTATTGTAACAAAGTATTTCCTGCGGCAGCTTATCGAGGCTGGGTAATGTGTTCAGGAAACCCTTCATCAGTATTTTCCCCAAATCCTCATTGCCACATCCCATCATGTTTGCAGTGAGCACTACAATGTAACTACCGAACTTGTTCGGAAAACTCACTTCGCAATACTCTTCAGCCTCTCTTTTTGGGGTAAATCCTTCACCGGTAGGACTTATTGTAAGGGTGTATATGCCATTTTCCTCCTTAAGGCTGAAAGGGATTGAGTTATCGGATAGAAAATGTGATACATTCTGGCATGAGGTAGCATTATCAATTATAATTTCAATAATTTCGTCCTTAGTGGCCTCTTTCAGAGCCTTCTTAGTATTAATAAGGGGTTGTGGGCATAATAAACCCCGGCAATCTACAATTTTTGACATATTAGTTTAGTTTTAATATGATATATCGCTATTAATCAATGCTTTATTAATTCTTTTTACAATTGAGGGGCCTTCATAAATGAAACCCGTATAAACCTGGAGAAGCGAAGCGCCTGCCTTTAGCTTCTCTATGGCATCCTCCGGGGTAAATATTCCACCAACTCCGATTATTGGTTTTTGACCATGGGTTAAAGCATAAATTAGTTTAATTACTTCAGTTGAACGCTCGGCAATGGGCTTACCGCTTAGCCCTCCATTTCCAATGGCCTTAACCCTATCAATGGGTGTTCTAAGGTTTTCGCGCGATGTGGAAGTATTAGTTGCAATATAGCCATCAATACCATGCTTTTCTGCAACGCGAATGGTGCTGACCAGCTGTTCATTGGTAAGGTCAGGTGAAACCTTTAGGAGTACTGGTTTTTGGAGATGAAACTTTTTCCGTTCATCCATAATGGCTGATAAAATCTCACCTAAACCATTATCATTCTGCAAATCCCTTAAATCTTTGATATTTGGACAGCTAACGTTTATGACCAGGTAGTCCACCAAGGGATATAGCTCCCTGAAGGCAATGAGGTAATCGCTGGCAGCTTTCTCGTTAGGTGTGGCGGTATTTTTACCAATGTTCCCTCCGATTATGAGGTTTGGATTTTTTCGTTTGGTCAATCTTAATTTAACATAATCAACCCCTTTATTATTAAACCCCATTCGGTTGACCAAGGCTTTATCTGAAATAAGTCGAAATAAACGGGGTTTAGGATTTCCGGGCTGAGGTAGCGGGGTTACGGTTCCTATTTCGATAAATGAAAATCCAAAAGCCGATAATTCATTGAAGAAATCTGCATTTTTATCAAAGCCGGCTGCTAAGCCTATGGGATTCGAAAAACCAAGTTCAAATACACGACGGTGAAGTTTAGGGTGAGATACCTTGAATATTATAGAGATTATTTTGCTTACGCCAGGAATGAGGAAGGTTATTCTGATTGCCCAAACAACTAAATGATGGGCAAATTCAGGGTTAAGCTTGAAAAAAAGCGGACGGATTAGCTTTTTATAAATCATTTTTATTGCAAATTTAGCAAAAAAAGGTCAATCGGTTTTACCCGGAGAAAAAATATCGAAGGTGTTATCGCTGTAAAACATAACGATTTTTTTCACAGTTCGACCCCCACCCTTGATGTTTACATCTGTAACTTCTTTTGCGTTTTGCAAATTTTGGTGTTTTGCTTCAACTAATTGCTTGTGTGGTTCGGGAGCAGAATCGAAAAGGGATTGCTGAACGGCAACTTTATACATGTTGCCTTTGCCGGTTATCAGCCATTCGATGTTAAATCTGGGAAACTTAGCGGTCAGCTTCAGGAGGAAGTCAAAGCTGGGCTTATTTCTACCAGATAATATGTGCGATATAGCACTAGGTTGAACCTCGAGCACATCGGCCAACTTAGCTGCGGTAACCCCTTCGTGTTCCATGAACTTTAGTAGCCTTTCGTTTACCATAATCGTATTCGTGTATTACAAATGTAAATCTAAATTTTCACATACACAAAATACAAATGTAAAATTTATAAGGTTTTTTATGGTTACATATGTATATTCGGCTTGCGCTGTGGCGATTTGGTAATTCTGTACTTCTCCGGTTAGTTAACTCTCCAGCTATATGAAGCAAATGTTTTGGTAACCGGGAATAATACCAAAAGAGTTTTAAAAAAGTTGGTGTTATTTGTCAAGAGCGTTATTCGATCTAAGAAATGAATCAGGTTGGTTTTTAAAATGTTAACACCCCGGGGCATTCGGTTCGTGTTTAAAGTTTTAGCAATATAGATGGTTTTCGGGGTTACCTCGGCGAGTTTGTTTTTTTGCCAGCATTTCGTCTATCCCTTATATGATTTGCCAACCACTTATAATAACCTTATTGTCAAGATTTACTGCTAGGTCTCCGATTGCTTTGAGCTATTTAGGGGAGGAAATGAGTTCCAGTAATCTGAAATGAACTAAATATCCAATTATTTTAATAAAGTAACTGAAGTACAATGATATATATTATGTTTTTAACAATAATTTGAGGCTTTCGGCTTTTATTTATAGTAAAATATTAATGTTTAAAATCATATATTAACATATAAAATGCTGATATATAGTTGTATAAAATATATGTTAATACATATATGATATATCATCTATTTTCATCATATCAGGTGTGCAAGTTAGTTTAATGACGGATTGCAAGGTTTACATGTGTAAACTATTAATACTTGTTGGTGTTTGTATGAATTTCCATTTTTAAAAATAGCGTAAGTTTGGAGAAAACTTACTTAAGCATAAGTTGGGTGAATTATGTTATACGGATGATTGTGAACCCAAATCAACTTAACATAATTAAAAACGCTAGCATATAAAAAAAGCAAGCAGATAACCTGTAAGCCGGGTTCTGTACGTTTAAACGCTCCTGCCATTTATCTGGGATTATGGTCACCCATAACCTCAAGCGACCTACCCCCTCCGACTCCCGACAAGCGGGAACAGGACGGGCCGCCCTGCTTCTTTCAAATTCGGAGTATACGTGGTCTTGCAGCCCATAAGGTGCACGGCATTCCACATCGCTGTGGAATCCGGTGAGCTCTTACCTCACCTTTTCACCCTTACCACGCACAAGGCATGGCGGTTGTTTTCTGTTGCACTTCTATGCCCTCGCGGACATCTTCCGGTTAGGAAGTATGGCGCCCTCTGCTGCCCGGACTTTCCTCACCAGCTAGGCTGGCGCGGCAGGACGGCTATCTGCTTGCCATTTTTTTTAAAATCTACCGGTTATTATACTACCTAATGAACACTAATGTTGCACCAAATCCATACTCTTTAAACGATGCATCCTGGTACCTGAGTTTGGGGTACTTGCTGTTAAGCAGCCTGGTGATTTCGTACTTTAGCTTTCCGTTTCCTACCCCATGAATGAAAACCATCCGCTTTACTTTACCGCTTTTAATAGCACCCTCAAGTGCAGTTTCAAAACGGGCAAGCTGTATTTTAAGTATTTCCCCTGCGCTCAGGTCTTTCCAATTATCAACCAGCTCGTGTATATGAAGATCAACCTCCTCTGCTTCCGGAAAACTTTTTTGAGGGGCCATCGCTGGCTTAGCTGGGACTTCCTTTTGCCTAACAGCTTCAATAATGGCTTTTTCCGTTAACTGGCGGATCATTGCTTCGCGCTTTGTTGAAGCAACAGATATAAGATAAGCCTCTTGATCGAAGAAATCGTTTGGCCGAAAGTTTCCTCGCTTGTAAAGCTTTATTGGATCAATCTCAATATCGTAGAACTCTGGCTGATAGGGTTTGTAATCAGTATTCTTGAAGTATAATGCTTGAAGGTTCAGCGAAATCAGCTTATTGATGTCGGATGCCAGAAACTTTTTAATCTGAATCTTTGAGTCCGGAGTAAGGATACCGAAGCTAATTGGAGAATGGTTTTCCTTATCAGAATTTGAAAGAACATAGAATACACGGTAGCTGCTGTCGTTTATCAGATACAGGCTGAAATCGGATTGCTGAAGTGATTTGATGTTCTCCGGAACGAGGGCAAGGGTAAGGGAAATTTCATCGCCTTCAACGTCTAGCGCATTGCTGTTAAAATCAACGTCATCATCCTTTTTAGGTTTCGAATCTTTTTTTACCGATCCGTTTAAGCTTTGCTTACCAGGAAGGCCATCCGCATTATTGTTAAGCAATTGCTCGGCAGCAGGCTCAACAACAACCAATTCGGAAATTAAGGTGGGCACTTCGAATCCATCGGTAGTTAGCACCAAAGCGGTGCGCTTATCGATCATTCGAATCACCTCACCTCCACCAACGTCATTTAAAAATCGCACTTTACATCCTACTGCTATTGCCATAAGCCAAAACCTTAACTGAAAGTTCTAATGATAATTAACCCGTAAAATTAGCTATTTTTGTGGCCTTACTACTATTTTTTCATTCAAAAGGTTGATGAAAGTAAAGAAAATCAACATTTCTGATTTTGACTATATCCTACCCGAAGAGCGGATTGCCAAGCATCCCCTTCCCAAAAGGGATCAATCCAAATTATTGATTTACAAGGAAGGCAACATTCAAACTGATACCTTTCAAAACATTGCCAAATACCTTTCTGCTGGAAGTTTATTGCTACTAAACAATACCAAGGTGGTTAGGGCAAGGCTCCTGTTCAGAAAGGAGAGCGGTGCAGCGATTGAGGTATTTTTAATTGAACCGGTAAGTCCAACCGATTATGCCCTTTCGTTTTCCAGCAAAACCAAAGTGGTATGGAAATGCATTGTTGGAAATCTGAAACGATGGAAACAGGGAGCCCTGAGTATAGCTGTAACTCAGAATTGCATTCTAGAAGCAAAACAGGTTAACCGGTTGACCGAAGGTGTGGAGATAGAATTCACGTGGAGTGATAATACGCTTACGTTTGCCGAAATCATAGAAAAAATAGGAAATATACCCATACCACCATACCTAAACAGGGCAAGTGAAGAGATTGACAACCAGCGCTACCAAACCATATATGCCGAACCTGAAGGTTCGGTGGCGGCCCCGACCGCTGGGTTGCATTTCACTCCGGAGGTTTTTGATTCACTCCGGAAAATAAATATTAACCCGAGATACATCACACTGCATGTGGGCGCCGGAACCTTTAAACCGGTTACTTCCGATACGCTGGAAAACCATGAAATGCACACCGAGCATTTCTTTGTTAGCGTCGAAATTTTAAGGTTGCTGGAACAAAACCAAGAACCCGTGGTATGTGTTGGAACAACAACCCTAAGAACTCTAGAATCGATCTACTGGCTTGGAGTTAAGGCCTACAAGGGCTTGATTAAGAGCAGCTACTTGGTTTCGCAGTGGGAACCCTACGAACTTGGCGATGAGGTAGAGCCCAAAGTTGCCTACAAGGCATTACTCGAACACATGAAAACAAATGGCAAGGATACATTAACCGCCACTACCCAAATAATCATTGCACCCGGTTACCGTATCAAATCTTCGGATATTCTGATAACCAACTTCCATCAGCCACGTTCTACCCTACTGCTGCTGGTAGCAGCAGCAATAGGCGACGATTGGGCTAAAATTTACCGCTATGCCCTCGACAACCATTTCCGGTTTTTAAGCTACGGTGACAGCACCCTTCTATACATCAACAAGTAAAAGTGGAAGAATGAGATTTCTCCCCACATCTGTAAAAGAAATCAGGGAATTGGGCTGGGAACAGCCCGATATCATTCTCTTTACAGGAGATGCCTATGTTGACCACCCTGCATTTGGCGCAGCTGTGATAGGACGGGTACTGGAAAGCGAGGGTTTTAAGGTAGCCATAGTCCCCCAACCCAACTGGCGTGACGATTTGCGTGATTTCAGAAAGTTAGGCGAACCCCGCCTTTTCTTTGCGGTCACTGCCGGAAACATGGATTCCATGGTAAATCATTACACTGCGGCGAAAAGATTACGAAGCGATGATGCCTACACTCCCGATGGTAAAGCAGGCTTTAGGCCTGATTATGCTACCATTGTGTACACACAGATATTAAAAAAGCTATTTGCGAATGTACCCGTTGTTATTGGGGGAGTTGAGGCTTCGTTAAGAAGGTTTACGCACTACGATTACTGGTCGGACAGTTTGAAACCAAGTATTCTAGTGGAAAGTAATGCTGATGTGCTTGTATATGGGATGGGAGAAAAAGCTATTGTTGAAATAGCACGAAAAATTGAACAAGGATTGCCGATCGAATCCATACGTTCGGTGCCTCAGATAGCGTACATAGATGAAAACCTTAATAAGTACCGCAAGAGTGATAATGTAATTGTTCTTCACTCATTTGAAGATTGCCTTAACGATACGTATAAGTTTGCTGAAAATTTCAGGAAAATAGAGGAAGAATCGAACCGGATTAGAAGTAAGATGCTGGTAGAACCAATAAAAGGCAGGTGTGTGGTGGTAAACCCACCGTTTGCTCCTGATAAATCGGATGAGATAGACAGATGGTATGATTTACCCTATACACGTTTACCCCATCCGCGATATAAGGGTAAAACAATACCAGCATGGGAAATGATCAAGTTCTCGGTAAACATACATCGTGGATGTTTTGGAGGCTGTAGCTTTTGCACCATATCAGCGCATCAAGGGCGTTTTATATCATCGCGCTCAGAAGGTTCGATACTAAAAGAGATTGAAGAGATTAAAAAAATGCCTGGGTTTGCAGGTTACCTGAGCGATTTGGGAGGTCCATCGGCAAACATGTATGGTATGACCCCAAATGACCTGAAGCTTTGCGAAAGGTGCAAACGCACATCGTGCATATACCCAACCATTTGCAAAAACCTAAACGCAAGCCATGAGCGGATAAATCAACTTTACTGCAAGGTTCGAAACATGGAAGGCATTAAAAAAGCCTTTATTGGTAGCGGAGTAAGGTACGATCTCTTTTTAAACCGAGACAGTAAGCCTGAACGGGAGTACTTTGAGAACCTGTTTCGTTACCACATATCGGGCCGGTTGAAGGTTGCACCTGAGCACACCGCAGAAAATGTTCTGAAAATCATGCGCAAACCGTCGTTTGAGCTCTTTAAGCAGCTCAAGCGATGGTTTGATAGCTTGAACGAAAAATACGGTCTAAAACAGCAGCTAATCCCCTACTTCATTTCGAGCCATCCTGGCTCAACCGAGGAGGACATGAAACAGCTGGCTGATGAAACCCGCAGGCTTAACTTTAAACTTGAGCAAGTTCAGGATTTCACGCCCACCCCTATGACCCTAGCATCGGCCATATACTATACAGGGATAAACCCATATACGGGCGAAAAAGTTTATGTGGCGAGAAGCATCGATGAGAAACGCAAACAGCAAAGCTACTTTTTTTGGTATAAGAACGATAGCAGTCGCTCGGCGTTGAAAAATAAAAAGCGGCCTCCCAGAAGGAAGCCGCCTATTGGGTAAACTGCCATTTCGCTACAAAGAGGTGCTGATTAGGAACACAGCAGCTAATGAGATAATTGCATAAAGTTCAGGGAATACGGCAAGTATTAAGGTTTTAACGAACACCTTATGACCGTTTCCGATTGCAGTTATACCATTTGCGCAAACCTGTCCCTGACGAATGGCCGAAAACAAGCCTACAAATCCCATTGCAAGACCTGCACCAAAAATAGCAGCGGCTTGAGCCCAGGTGATTTCAGGAACTAAGAAGTTCTTGAGCATGAAATAGCCCGTGAAGCCATAAAGACCTTGAGTGCCGGCCAGAGCGCTAAGCACCAGAAAGTTACCAAAAGCGCCCGGTTCTTTCTTCAAAGCCCCAACAGAAGCATTACCAGCAATAGTAACTCCATAGGCGCTACCAACACCCGAAAGGATAATCATTATCCCAATTCCTAAGTAAGCAAAAATGATTGGTTCCATAGTTTTATTAATTTATTAGGTTGTTAAAATAATTTCTTTCCAACTATAACTAAATTAAACCTTCAGCGATTTCCGACGGAAAGGTTCATAACCGCGACCACCTCCGGTAAAACCGGCATTCTTGTAAAATTCAACAAAAGTTAAACGCATGGGATGCACAAGCGATCCTAATGCAGACATGAAAATGTTGATGGAATGACCGATTAGTAGTATGAGTATGATGACAACATACCTCAATACGGGGGTATCGGGGGCCATTCCAAATGCTAGGCTGTTGAAAACGCTACCCAGAATACCACTACTCAAGCCCAAGGCAAACAATCGGATATATGAAAGGGTATCGCCAAGTAGGCCTGTGGCCATGTTGTAAGAATCCCAAAGCCCTAAGCCAAAGTTGAAGAGCGGATTTTTACCCGGCGAGTTAAAGAACATGATACCAACCCCTGCTATTCCAACTATTACCAGATGAACAGGACTAAATAGTTTGATTGAACTCTCAGGGTTTTGTCCCAGCAGATAGAATACAGCCATGCTAATCAGCAGCACTACCCAGCTTATGGTTGATATGGCATGCTTCCATG
This sequence comes from uncultured Bacteroidales bacterium, assembly GCA_937926785.1. GTDB lineage: Bacteria > Bacteroidota > Bacteroidia > Bacteroidales > Tenuifilaceae > Tenuifilum. The sequence continues at coordinate 34,016 of CALBBQ010000057.1, forward strand.
AATACTGAATCCAAAGGTTTGCTGCCTTTACGCACATACCAAAAACTATTTGAACAAGCCCCAGAATAAGCGAAAGCTTGAACATCTTATCCTGATCAAAGAAGTACGATTTAAAGTTCTTAATGGCCGGGATATCGAGATCAACAAGGCTAGCTCCAAAAACAGTGCCCGTGAGCGCACCAAAAAGAATTGTTGATGCTCCAAGTATTTGGATAAGTGTTAGGATAGGCTTAAACTCGGGCTTTGCCTTAAACTTAAAGATGGTAGCACCCAGCACAAAAATCAATCCGTAACCCGCATCGCCAAAGCAGAACCCAAAGAAAAGCATGAAGAAAGGAGCAAAAAATGGGGTTAAATCGAGTTCAGCATAAACAGGAAAAGCAAAGAGCTTGCTAATGGGTTCAAAAAGTTTGGCAAACCGATTGTTACGCAACAGTATTGGCGCATTATCGTGGGGTTCCGCTTTGGATACAATATAGATTAAGCTTTCCGAATCGAGGAAACTCTTCACCTCATCGTTAAGGTGCTCGGGAACCCAACCCTCCAGTAACATCAGGGTGTTCTCAGCTTCAACCGCCGCGCTCGATTTAACCATTTTAAAGTCGAGCTGGTTGGTGAGAGCAATCTGCTCTTCTTTAAGAGTTTTCTGGTAAAGCGCCAGGAAATCGAGTTCCTTGTTGATCTCCTCAATCCTTTGCTGATAGCGCTTAATTTCATCGAGTTTCAGCTGGGCTGAGAACTGGGGTGTGCGAACTTCTTGTGCTTCGTCGGGTAGTTTTTCATCGCCAGAATCGACCAACACGAAATAGAAGAAACCGCCTGTTTGGTTTACAATTTCAATAGGGTATTCATTCAACCATTCCTCGCTAAAGGACTTTTCCGAAGCGATAAAAAACCTAATCCGAATTCCTTTATCGGAAAGGTTGTTGATCAGATTCAAATCAAAATTACCCCAAGGTTCAACCTCGGCTAGGTCTTTTTGAGCCTTTTTAATAGCATTATCGAACTGCTCACGCTCTCGGTTAAGCTGCTCAACGCGGGTGATTACATCGTCAGCAGTCAGGTGGAGGGTTATTTTTTCCTCAGGGGCATTTCTTGTTTCCAGAAACTTTATAGTGGTAGAGATTCTTCCAATTCTGTTTAGAATCTCTTTCTCCTCCTCATCAACGTTTCGGTTTTCCATGGAAATGTCCACCACGCCCAGATCTTGCAACTTCTGCAGGAAACTGTCGAAATCGCGGTGGTAAACCAGGAAGTTGTACTTGTACATCGGTGTTATCATGACTCAACCTCCACGTTATCGTATCGTTTCTTAACAATCTTCATGGCCGATTTCGAAAGGTTTTCCTCATCTTCGAGGAAGCGTTTGATTTTTCGAATGGCATTCTCGTAGCCGGGTATTTGAACCTTTTCGTATAGGTTTACCTTTTGGGTGGTTTTTTTACGGGCATGGTCAAGTAATCGCATCTTCTCATGGTAAAAATCGCGTTCAATGCCTATTTCAGCAAGTTCCTTAAGAATTCTCACACCGTCGGAATACCAGTAGGGGCGAGAGAAAACGCTGTAGTCTTTAACGCTAAAAACCACTTCCTGGAGTACAGGTATTTTAACCCCGGCAATTTTGATAGTTCCAAGCCTAACATCTTCAATTTGAATGAGGTTACGCTCAAACTCGCCCCAAAGGCTAACCATATACTCGTAATCTTTAATTCGGCGAGCCAATTGTTCTTCGAGTTCCTGCATCCTATTCTTGGCACGCTTAACCTCCATGCGTAGGGCCGATTCCTTATTCTTCAAGGTAGGAAGGGCTCTTAAGCGGATTTTAAGCTGCTTGTTCAGATCGTTAAGCGATGTTTTATTAAACTGAAACTTAATTGCCATTTTACCTACTTTTTCAGGTTAGTTAGGCCAGTACTTCTGCACCAGCTCATTCTTGATGGCCACTTCGGTTTTTGAGAAGTACTTGGCAAATAGTTGCCATGCGGTATCGAGCATGGTATCGACCTCAATGTTGACATCAATGGCCAGTAGCTTTTCGGAGTAATCGTGGGCGAACTTGAGGGCACGCTCATCGTACTCGGTCAAATCAAAACCGTTCTCCAGCTTGGTTTTTGCGTTAGCGGCATCGGCGTAAAGACGCACAGCAGCGTTCATTACCTGAGGATGATCCTCACGGGTTTTCTTACCTATTACCAGCTGCTTTAGACGCGAAAGGCTTCGGAACGGGTCAACAATCACTTTTCCGGTATCGCTATCGGTACGAAGGAAAAGCTGACCTTCGGTAATATAGCCAGTGTTATCGGGGATTGCATGAGTGATATCACCACCCGACAGGGTTGTTACGGCAATAATGGTGATGGAGCCTCCATCGGGGAACTGAACGGCTTTTTCGTAAATCTTGGCCAAATCGGAGTAGAGCGAACCGGGCATGGAATCCTTTGAAGGAATCTGATCCATACGGTTCGAAACGATACTCAACGCGTCGGCGTAAAGGGTCATATCGGTGAGCAGTACCAGCACCTTTTCCTTCTTCTCCACAGCAAAATACTCGGCAGCTGTAAGCGCCATATCGGGAACAAGAAGACGTTCAACCGGAGGCTGCTCGGTTGTATTCACAAAGCTGATAATGCGATCGAGGGCGCCGGCATTCTCAAAAACGTTCTTAAAGAAAAGGAAATCGTCGTTCGAGAGGCCCATTCCTCCCAGAATAATCTTATCGGCCTGAGCACGTAGTGCAACCATGGCCATTACCTGGTTGAAAGGCTGATCGGGGTCGGCGAAGAAGGGAATTTTCTGACCGGTTACCAGGGTGTTATTCAGGTCGATACCGGCAATACCGGTGGCTATGAGCTCCGAGGGTTGCTTACGGCGCAGAGGATTCACTGATGGGCCACCAATTTCGCGTGGTTCACCTTCTACCTCGCTATCGCCAAACATTGGGCGTCCGTATGCGTCGAAGAAGCGGCCTGCCAGGTCATCGCCAACCTTAAGCTTTGGGGGCTCACCAAAGAAAACCACTTCGGCATTTGTAGGAATGCCCTCAGTGCCGCTAAACACCTGAAGGGTTACCATGTCGCCCATAATTTTCACTACCTGAGCCAAACGGCCATGCACCATGGCCAGCTCCTCGTTAGCTACACCTTGCGCTCTTAGCGATACGGTGGCTTTAGTTATACCCGTAAGCTGGGTGTATATACGTTGAAAAGCTTTAATTTCCATTACTGAACCCTTCTTTCGTTAAGAATTGTTTCAAGTTCCTTTTCGTAGTTATAGAACTCCTCAGATTTAAAGTTTGAGTAGTTCATCTGCTTTAACACGTTGATGATTCTCTTATAGTATGAAGAGCACTGCTCAAAACCATCGAAATGGAAGTTCGTATCGCAAATGGACATGACCTTTTCCAGCATGTAGCGCTGACGTTCCAGAGGGCTGTTGGAGTCAATCTTATCAAAAGCATCCTGCTGAAGAATAACGAAGTCAATGATCTCGGCCTTCCAGTAACGATCATGGTAGTCTAGGGGTACCCCGTCATCACCAAGAATGTTGATCTGCTCGTAGGCCTCCCTACCGCGTTGGATGATGTTCTTGGCTTTCATCACCATTTTCACCCAGTCAGGGCTTATGTTCTTATTTAAATACTCCTGAATTTCAGGATATTCTAGGTATTTCGAGTAGCTATCCATGGGGTCGATAGCAGGGTATCGTTTACTATCGGCACGCTGTTGTGAAAGGGCATAGAAACAACGAGCAGCCTTTTTAGTTGACTCGGTTACCGGCTCTTTCAGGTTACCCCCTGCAGGCGAAACTGTCCCAATAAAGGTTACAGAACCTGTGTTGCCATTGTTCAGGTAAACAAAACCTGCCCGTGCATAGAAGTTTGCAATAATTGCAGGAAGGTCCATGGGGAATGCATCGGGACCAGGTAGTTCCTCAAGGCGGTTACTCATTTCGCGGAGCGCCTGAGCCCAGCGGGATGTGGAGTCGGCAAGTAGTAGTACCTTTAGCCCCATGGATCGGTAGTACTCACCAATGGTCATGGCAGTATAAACCGAAGCTTCACGAGCTGCCACGGGCATGTTTGAGGTATTGCAGATGATGGTGGTTCGCTCCATAAGCTTTCGTCCGGTGCGGGGGTCATCGAGGTGAGGGAACTCAGTGAAGATCTCCACCACCTCGTTGGCACGTTCGCCACAGGCGGCCATAATGATCATATCGGCATTCGCCTGCTTTGAGAGGGCATGTTGCAACACGGTTTTACCACAACCGAATGGGCCTGGAATAAATCCGGTACCACCCTCGGCAATGGGGTTCAGAGTATCGATAACTCGGACACCGGTTTCCATGATTTTGAATGGGCGTGGCTTTTCCTTATAGGCAGTGATTGCCTTTTTTACCGGCCACTTTTGCACCATGGTAACCTTATGCTCATTCCCGTTGCTGTCAACCAAAACGGCAATGGTATCGGTGAGCTTGTACTTACCGGCAGGAACTATCGATTTAACGGTATATTTGCCGTCGAAGGTAAAGGGTACCATGATTTTATGCTTGACCCAGTTTTCCGGAACCTCTCCAAGCCAATCGGCAGCTATGACATGGGCCCCTGGCTCAACTAACGGGGTAAAATCCCATTCGGAATCAAAATCCAGGGCATCGGTGTAATCGCCACGCTGGAGGAAAATGCCTTTCATTTTGGACAGGTCGTGCTGAAGCCCGTCGTAGTTTTTCGATAGCAAGCCCGGGCCAAGCGTAACCTCAAGCATGTGGCCCTGAAACTCCACCGGAGTTCCCACTCTTAGGCCACGAGTGCTTTCAAACACTTGAACGTAAGCCAGCTTGCCAATAACCTTGATCACTTCGGCCATCAGCTTTGTGCCAGCAAGATCGATATAGCATATCTCGTTCTGGGCAACCGGGCCATTCACTTCAACGATTACAAGGTTGGATACAATACCGGTTACTTTTCCTTGAGTTTTCATCAGTATATCACATTAATTAATTATCATCTTTCAGTGCTGTGGCTATAATTTTTGAGAAAGGTTGTAGGACGATTTCAGGTCGTCGAACAATTTCTTAAAAAGTTCTTCTCCGGTCTTGGCATCAAGCTTCAGCCAGCGATGCACAATCCCGGCTCTCACAAAAAATCCTAAAATGAAGTTGATGTTAAAGTAGTCCCAAGTGGTAAGCTCCACCGACATGTCCCACTTAAGCAGGTCGATTTTGCGTTCACGCTCTAGAACATCGGGAATATCAATCACCTGAATCAACCTGTCGATGTAATCAACCTCTCTTTTCAGCCCAAAATCGGCTGCTTGGCTTTTAGCCAGAATCTCGGTCAGCCAGTTGTTTCCAACAAGTTGGCGGGTAGGATCGGTACCCATTCTGCGACAGTTCAACGCGGTAAGCACGTTATTGAAATCGCGCTGAAAGCTAAACCAGTATCGGATAAAGCTATTCCTCTGGCTAAGGGCATGATCGTAAAATGCTTCCAGGAACTTAACCTCGGGGAGCTTCTCAACCTCAAAAAGATCTAACCTATCGGTTGGTTCATCATCGGTCTCGTCGGATGAACGTTTTTTTCCGGTGTACCGGTAGTAGAAATCCTGCATGTAGTGGGGAAGCTCGGAAATGTGTTCATCGAGCTCATCGAAAAGGGACTGGTCAATGGTGCCCAACTCATTGAAATCTAAGCCTCTATTAAGCAGTTTGTTCAGAAAGTTGTCGTTATCGTATGGTAAATGCAGGAACTCTACCAGATTATAGTCGGAAGGGTGAACATTCTCCCTCACCTCCTGTTTAATGGCGTTAACGCTGAAATCCTTTCGATCCTGATCCATGATCAGTTCCGGAAGTCCAGCCACCAGGTAGTAGTAGTTACGCATCATTCTACTTGCCTCCGAAAAGCAATGCTACTATTTTTGGACGCATAAAGTCCTTGAACAGGTTTTCGAAGTCTGCTTCGGTGAAGCTGACCATAAAGCTACCATCCTTGGGTCCAATTCGGAAACCGTATTTAATGGCCTTATCAACCTGTATTTCAAGTCCTTTATTCAGTAATGACTGGGTTTTTCCTGAAAAATGATCGGTAATCGCTTTGGCCATATCCTCGGGTACTAACACGCGGAGGCTTACGCTTTCGGGTGAATTTGGATCCCAGCGGTTAATGGCCGTTTCAATGACCCTTTTCATGAATTCCGAATCCTTAAGAGCATCAATCACAGGAGTTTCGAAAAGTTTAGCTTCAACCATGGATGTTATCTGCTGTTTAAGGCCATTAATAACCTGCTTGGCAGAAAGGGAAACCTCGGTATCGATATTTTTTTTGTAATCGTCAGCTTCCTTGCGTGCTGCAGCAATAATCCTGTCGGCTTCGGCTTTGGCATCAGCCAGAATACGGGCTGCATCGTCCTTGGCTTTTGCCACCAGCTGATTGGCTTCGGCCTGCCCCTTTTCAAGACCTTCGCGGTAGATTTTCTCGGTTAACTCTTGAAGCTTATTCTGCATAGCTTGTTCCTCCTGAATTATAATAGTTTACTGGTTTGCTCAAAATTTAGGGTTATTATATTAAAAACTAAAACTCATTACGGCAAAAATAGATTTAGGTTATACTCAAAAACATGACAATTGTAATACTTTTATGCAATTCAACGTATAAAAAACGTATCAAATTAAAGTTATATTAATGAAAAACAAATACTTACATCACATGTTAGCTAAATAACGGTTAAAACTATTTAACGTATTGCAAACGTTAGCATGTTAACAACTTATATTTTTTTTAACCCCTCATCGAGTATTTGGATTAAGGATTGCACGGGTTCTATGCCAATTGATAGGCGAACCATTCCGGGAAAGGGGAATTTATCGCCCCAAACAGGTTCAATGGGCATTAAAATGGTGTCGGCATCGCCCAATGTGGGGACAAGGTTTATGGATTGCGATACATTTTTTATGAAAGCATTGCATCGTGCCTGCTTTTGCTGGAATGAGTTCCCGTTGATATCAAAGGTTACTATGCCTCCAAATCCATTGCTGAACAGCTTGCTGGCAATTTTTGCTGTGGGATGGTTTGGTAATGAAGGGTATAGTACCTTTTCTACTGAGGAATGGCTGGCAAGAAATTCAGCAACAGCTTTGGCGTTGTTGAAGTGTTGGGCAATACGCAGATGAAACGTTTTCAAATAATCGTTCAGGCGATAGGCATCATCGGGCGACAACATGTGCCCCACCAGCTTTCGGTACTCAATGGCATGCTTTAACATGTCCGAATCGTTACCGCAGATTACACCAGCAGAGAGGTTCCCGTGCCCGGCAAGGTATTTAGTAGCGCTATGTATCACCAAATCGGCTCCAAAATCGAGTGGCCTAAAGATGTGAGGTGTGGCAAAAGTATTATCAACTATTACCCTTGCGCCAAAACGATGAGAAATCTTGATGATTTCCGGAACATCGGCAACGATAAGCATGGGGTTAGAAATGCTTTCCAGATAAACCACTGTGGGTTTGTGGCGCTGCATCAAACGTTCAAACTCATCGAGTGAGTAGCTATTGCCCTGAGAGCTAAAGCGAACAATTTCAAATCCCCGCCGGGCAACCAGAACCTTATCTATGAATGAGTTGGTTCCACCATAGATTTCAGTAAAAAACAGCCATTTATTTTTTAAACCGGCTACCTGAAAAATTGAAAGGGCAACATCAATGGCAGCTAAACCCGATTGAGTGAGCAACGCCCACTGACAACCCTCAATCTTGGCCAATTCCTTTTCTGTTTCAACTACTGTGGGGTTACGGTACCGAGAGTAAATATATAAGTCGGGTTCGTTTGGATGTTCAAGTTCGTCGGAAAAAGCCTTTTTCATGGTGGGAATATCCCTCAGCCAAAAGCCACTATCCCTGTAAATGGGTGTCCGAGTTGAATTTACCTTTTTCACCGGTTAAGGATTTAGAAATGCAAGTTAGTAAAAAAACTCACATCACAAATAAAGGAAGTGGTTAAGGTTAGAAATTGAAACAGCGATTATTCTGAAGGAAGAGTCTGGAATGAGTCAAGAATGTTTAGCATTAATAATCTTAGATTTTCATTGTAAATGCAACTTTTGGGGACTTTAATTTAAGGGGTAAAAGAAAAAACTAATTTTTCAAGAACGCGAGAGAAAGAACACTTCCTCCCCTCGTCGTTCCTGAGGGTTCAGTGGGTGGAAAAGATTCTAAACAATAGACCAAGAAAGCGTTTGGGGTTTTGGACGCCCAATGAAATGTTGAATAAAATATTGTTTAATAAAAAAGTTGCATTTGCAGCTTAAATCTAGGAATAAATATCACTACTGTCCGACAAAAAAAGTAGAATAAGGGGGTTTCACCCGAAGGATTCGCCCCCGATGTTGTAGATTTGTTTTGCACACAAACTAACAACATGAGCAAAAATAAGGAAATAAAATTAGTCGGACAGCCG
>CALBBQ010000058.1 GCA_937926785.1 uncultured Bacteroidales bacterium
ATGGCATCCGGCTTCGGGTTCACCCACATGGCTGTTTGCCGATGAGGTGGTGGTGGAATAAAAAAGCCGGCATTTGCCGGCTTCTCTGCAAGATTACTTTGTGGGTTCTTCTATACGTGTAGCTTTTATTTGTCCTGTAACAGTGTATGTTTTTGGGTTGTTCTCGCCATCGGAGAATGTTCCAATGTAGGTTGCCTCAATAAACCCCCCCACGGGGTCAATCTTATTGATGGTTACCTGAACATTTGTCGATTCTAACCTGAAAACCATCTGGTCGCCTTTGTGGAACATAATCATTCCGGTAAATCCTGCTGTACCCGGTTTATTGTCTTCGAGTGCAAGAAAATAATGCAGTGATAACCCCCCACCGGCGTTAATCATTTCGGTTTTTGGGTAAACAGCGGTGTAGTATATTTGGGCAGTTGGGTTGTATGTTAGGTATGTATAGCCCTGAACTTCCATGGAAGTTCCCATGTTAAATGTAGGATTGTTGTATGTTTTACCGTCGATGGTAACGCTCCCGCTAATGGTAATGTAGTTGTCGTAATCCTGGTTCTCGTCGCTCTCGCACGAAGTAAAGCTAAAAGCCAGTGTGCTTAGCATTAAAATTATCGTTAGTCTTTTCATGGCAATAAGTTTTAATTGGTTATGCTAATTTAGTAACAAAATTTATTCCAATAGAAATTGAAATTGACCAAACCGTTAATTCAGATGATTAACGTTTAACCTATGTTAATATAAAAAGCTGCCGGGCATGGCAGCTTTCTTAAGTTTATGGGGTTAACTACTCGTAATCTTTTAATGCGCTCATAAGTTTTTGGCGAGAGAAGAATATGCGACTCTTCACGGTGCCAATCTTCAGGTTGAGCTTTTCTGCAATCTCTTTGTACTTATACCCTGAGGTATGCATCTGGAATGGGATGCGGAACTCATCGTCCAACTCGTTAATTTTCTTACTAATCTCGCTGTGCGAGTACATGGAGTCGGGCCCATAGCTATCGGGTTTGCTGTTAATAAGGAACTGGTTCGTGCTGGCATCAAAAGTGGTGTTCTGTTTCACCGATTTCCGGTAGTTGTTTATGAAGGTGTTCTTCATGATGGTGAATGTCCACGCCTTGATGTTGGTGTTGTCCTCAAACTTGTCGCGGTAGGTGAGGGCTTTGAGGTAAGTTTCCTGTAGCAGATCACGGGCATCTTCATGATTTGCCGTTAAGCTGTAAGCAAACCGTTCCAGGTTGGGCTCAAGCTCTATTAGTGCTTGGTTAAACTCGTGCTGTGACATATACTTGGTTTTTAATTTAGACTAAATTTAAATTAATTGTTGAAACAAATTTAGAATAAATCTAAACAAAGTGCAAGATGATATTTATCAATACATGAACAAAAAGGTGTTGGTCTAAATAAGAAGATGTCTGAATAGTTGAATATCAAACTTTACAAGAGCAATGTATAAATAAGCTGAAAAAACAAAACCCCGGCCAAGGCGGGGTTTACAACTTTATTTAGCTTTAACTATACTATACTACTATTTAACGATGGTGGGATCTATCCGTGCTATAATTTTCATGAGGTCCTGTGCCGATGAAACATAGGTGAGGTAGCCGGGCCCGGTTTTTTCAGTAAAAGCATGACCTGTAGCTATAATCTCCATCTCGGGCATGGCTTTCTTCATGGGTTCAAAGGCTTCGTCCATGTCAGCACCAACGAACGACGAAAGTGAGGTGAACACCATTTTGCAGTTTAGGTCCTTGGCGCATTTAATAACATCGTCAATTGGTGTTGATTGACCCAGGTAGATGGTTTTGTAGCCTGCGTTTTTGGCCACATATGCGAAGTAGAGCAAGCCAATTTCATGAAATTCGCCTTCGGGTAGGAAGAAGATGATTGGGGTTGTTTTACCCACCTCGGGTTGTTTGCAGGTTCGGTACAGATGGCTTAGCAGGTTTCGAATCACGTTGCTGGCAAAATGCTCATGAGTAGTGGTAATGGCTCCTGTTTGCCAAAGGTCGCCAAGTCGTTGTAGGTAGGGTAGAACAAGGTTCTCGAAGGTGTACTCAATGCCATGTTTTTCCGACCACTCGTTGATATGTTTGAGCAGTTCCTGCTCATTGTACTGAATGGTAGCGGTAATCATGGGTTCCAGGTTGATGTTTCCCATGCGGTGGTCCGACACAAATTTTGAAGCCAGATCCGACAACTCCTCCAGCGACATGCTGGCAAGTTTACTTATTCTAAATCCCCGTTTTAGAAGGAGCGACAGGTTGATGATGAAACGCACATCGTTGTCGTTGTACCTTCTAATGTTGGTATCGGTTCGTTGGGGGGAGAAGATGTTATATCGCTTTTCCCACATGCGTATGGTGGAAGCTCTGATTCCCGAGAGCAACTCCATCTGTCTGATCGTGTATTGTGCCATTTTAATTCTGCTAAAAGTGTTTATCACTTTAACGCAAAAGGAGCTGGAAGGTTTAACAAAATTATCAGTAATTTTTTCTAACCATCATCATTCCATCGCGAATTGGCAGTAAAACATTCTCAAGACTATTATTTTCCTGTATCATTTTGTTGAACCTCCTCACCGCATCTGTTTGGGGATCGTTGAGTTCATTTTGGTAAACCTTTCCATTCCATAAAACATTATCTGCAATAATGTATCCATGAATGTTCAGCTTTGGCAAGCAAACATCCAGGTATTGAGGGTATTCTCTCTTCTCTCCGTCAATATAAATTAGGTCGTATGTAGTGTCGAGGGATGGTATAATCTCCAAAGCATTACCTATAATGAGATTGACCTTTGGGGATACCCCAGCTTTGGAAAGATATGTTTCGATGGTTTCCTGCAGCTCATCGTTTATTTCCAGGGTATCTATGACTGACTTATTGGGCAGAGCCATAGCCATGCAAATGGTTGAGTAACCGGTGAATGTGCCGATCTCAAGAACACGCTGGGGTTGAATCATCTGGCAGATCATTGCCAAAAACCTACCCTGAACCGGCCCGCTGATCATTCGGGGGTTATAGGTGGTAAGGTAGGTGAGGCGGGTAAGCTCTTCCAGTACGTTACCCATCGGGGTAGTATGCTGTTTAACATACTCATCGAGTTCATGGTTAGGGTGGAGCATCGGTATCACTTATAAATTAACGTTGATATTCTTTCCGGATTGAGTATCTCATTGGCTACTTCCATAATCTCGGAGGCTGAAATCTCGTTGATGCGTTTGAAAATTCTTTCGAGGCTATCGGGCTTTTCGTATACCAGAATGCTTTTGGCGGTTGATATCATCAGGTTCTCGGCACTCTCGGCCCCAATGGCTAGTTGTCCGATGAGCTGTTTTTTTGCCTTTGACAGCTGCAAAACACCAAGCTTCCGGTTTCTCAACATGTTTATTTCCTGGTTAACCAGGTCGATGGCTTTAGCGGTATCGGCTTTATCGGTACCGAAGTAGATGGTGAATATTCCGGTGTCGCTGTAGGGGGTATAGGATGATTCGATGTTGTATGCTAACCCATTTTTCTCGCGAAGCGATAGGTTCAGCCTGGAGTTCATTCCTGGTCCGCCAAGAATGTTATTAAGCAGGTGCATGGGGATTCGCTTAGGGTCATGAAGGTCGTAAGCAGTTGTTCCCAGAATGCAATGCGATTGGAAGGTTGATTTCTTTACCGTTTTATGACGTGGAGTATACTCACTTATTGTTAAACGGTTAAACCTTCTTGGGTTAGGCTGAACATTTCCCAGATACCTCTCGGCAAGCTTGATCAGCCTACTTGCCGATAGATTGCCGATTGAGCAGAAAACCAGCTGATCGGTATTGTAGGTGCGGGCAATGAAATCGGAAATATGCTGGCGAGTAAACTTGGCAAGCTGTTTTTTTGAACCTAAAATGTTTCTCCCAAAGGGATGCTTGGGAAAAATCAGCTCTTCAAAATCATCAAAGATAAGTTCTGCGGGGTTGTCGTGGTAAGAGTTTATCTCGTCAATAATAACCTCTTTCTCTCTTTTCAGCTCCTTTTCGGGGAATGAACCATGAAACATGATATCGGAAAGAAGTTCGATGGCCCTTACAAAATCCTGTTTCAGGAAAGTGGCATGGATTACGGTTTCTTCCTTTGATGTGTAGGCGTTAAGCTCTCCGCCAACATCTTCCATGCGGCTCATGATGTGGTATGCCTTACGCTTTTTTGTTCCTTTAAATATTACATGTTCAATAAAATGAGCCAGCCCGTGCTCGTGCTCCAACTCATCGCGCGAACCGGTATTTAGCATTAAGCAGCAATAGGCAACCGGCGAGGTGGTTCTTTTATGTGCAATTCTGATACCGTTACTTAGTGTGAAGAGTTCAAAATCCATTTCATCAAAATAAGCGCAAACCTATTACTTTATTATGTTAATGCAAAATGGAGCGATAGGGTTTACTGGTGGCTCAGGATTAATTGTGAAGAGTGATTACCCATTCTCCCTTCTCGTTTATGATAAACTCAAAGGTTACATCGTACCATACCGTTCTAAGTGAGTTTGGTGTGGCGTAAGTTACCTTGCAGCTTACGGGAAATAATACATTCTCAAAACCAATCTTTTCGTTAAGGCTGAAGGTAGTTCCGTTATCGCATAGTATTTGGAGGTTGGCAATGTACGGATTTGTAGTACCGTTTTGCATGAAACTGAACAGGAGTCTGTTGGTAGTGCCGTTCTTAGTAATGGTGTAACGTGTTACGTTACGTGATACCAGAACGCTGTATCTGGGCGGAAGAATAACTTTGGCAAGCTTGCCCTGATACCACATTCCTGTATATACGGAGTCCCTACCATTAATTTTGCTCTTAAAGATTCCTTTACCTTCCATTTTCCCTTCTACAAAAAAGCCTTCGTAGGTATCGCCGTTAGCCCATTTGTAAGTTCCAAATCCATGGGGTAGTCCATTTTTAAACTTTCCTTCATAGGTGTCGGTCCCTTGGGCTATGCCTTTGCCATTTGCTAAACCGTTTTTACATTTTCCTTCGTAGCGGTTTGCGATCTCAGGCAGCAGAACCTTGCAATCAGCTTGCTGTGCGCATAGGGGTAACCACAAACCGGTGGTAAACAAAAGCGCCAAAGTGAAAGCAAAACGTTTTTTCATTGCATTAATTTTATGTAGTTTATCAATTTTAAAAAATCTATGTTTATCATGAGAAGCGGAATATGTTTGAAACAAACAACCGGGCAATGCAAAATTTATTGAAAACCTGCATAGTAGAACGATTTGGAACTTTTTTTAGCAAAACCCTTTGCAGTAATAAAAATTGAATATATATTTGCACCGCAATTGAGCGCTGGTGCCATAGCTCAGTTGGTAGAGCAAAGGACTGAAAATCCTTGTGTCCGTGGTTCGATTCCACGTGGCACCACAGCCCCCGGATGCGGGGGCATTTTTTTTATTGTTCAATTGAATCGGGGCTTTCGGGGTTAAAAAATAGTTCCTTGTCCATGATTAGGTCCCACGAATCGGCATTGAGTACGGTTACTATACGGTAAAGGGAGTCGAGGAAAAAGAGTTTTTCCTCCTCGTTTTTTACGCCATTAAGAGCTTCGGTGGTAAACCTGTGAACGATGGTGTAGCCCAGTAAGTCGCTTTTATTTTCGTTTAGTAATCGTTGTAAGCTATCTACTAGCGCCTTATTGGGTTGTTTTTTTTCAAGTTCCTCATCAAGGGTAGTCATTATTTTATGCGTTCTGCTGTTAAAGCGGTAGCGTGGGGTTAGCTTACCAAATTCTATGGGAGTGTACGATGGATACTCTGCTTTCCGGTTTTCAATCCAGCTGGTGATAATTTTTTGGACCTTTTCGTCCGGAGTCTCATTTTGTTTTTTGGGTTCGCTTTGGCACGATACCATTACCATTACTGCAACCCATAGTGCAAATAGTTTTACAACTCTTTTCATTGTGAAGGAGCTAATTTGTTCAATAGGTAAATATAAAACTTATTTAAAGGAAAACGAATTTTCAGAATGAAAAAAGGGGCTTCTAAAGCCCCTTTTTCATTTCTGATGAAATTGGCTGAAATATTTGTAGAATCGGGGGATTACCTCAATTCCTCTAAAGAACTGTTCTAAAGGAAAGTTCTCATTAGGAGAGTGAATGGCATCCGATTCAAGCCCAAATCCCAATAGGATGGATTTAATGCCCAGCACCTGTTCAAAGGTGCTGATAATTGGTATACTTCCCCCACTGCGGAATGGAACAGGCTTTATGCCATATACATCTTCAATGGCCTTGCTGGCTGCCTGATAGGCAGGTGTGTTAGTGGGGGCAACATAGCCTTGTCCACCGTGGTGAGGAGTAACTTTTACTTTAACCGATTTTGGTGCAATGGATTCGAAATGCTTTTTGAAAAGTTGGGCAATCTTTTCATGGTTCTGGTTAGGGACCAAACGCATGGATATTTTTGCATACGCTTTAGAGGGCAGAACGGTTTTGGCCCCTTCGCCAATGTAGCCTCCCCAAATACCATTTACATCGAGGGTGGGACGGATACCCGTACGCTCCATGGTGGTGTATCCGGCTTCGCCATGAATTTCATCAATGTCCAAAGCTTTTTTATAATCATCAATGTTGAACGGGGCGCGAGCCATATCGGCGCGTTCTTCGGGGCTAACCTCAAGTACATCATCGTAAAACCCCGGTATGGTAACACGGTTATTTTCGTCGTGTAGGGAGGCGATCATCTTAGCAAGGATGTTTGCCGGGTTAGCAACGGCACCTCCAAACAGCCCGGAGTGAAGGTCGCGGTTAGGCCCGGTAACTTCAACCTCAACATAGGCAAGGCCTCTTAGCCCAGTGGTAATAGATGGAGTATCCTTTCCAATCATTGAGGTATCCGAAACCAGAATTACATCGGCTTTGAGCGTATCCTTGTGCTCCTGGCACCATTTGCCAAGGTTTACTGAGCCAATTTCTTCTTCGCCCTCTATCATAAACTTAACGTTGCAGGGGAGGGTGTTGGTTTTTACCATCAGCTCAAAGGCTTTGGCATGCATAAAGCCTTGCCCCTTATCGTCGTCGGCACCTCGGGCATAAATTTTCCCATCGCGGATTTGGGGTTCAAAGGGTTTCGATTTCCAAAGGTCTATTGGGTCAACGGGCATCACATCGTAGTGTGCGTAAACCAGGACGGTGGGCAGTTTTGGGTCAATTATCTTTTCGCCGTAAACTACCGGGTTTCCGGGAGTGGGCATAACCTCAGCTTTATCGGCACCGGCCTTCAGCAGGGTATCGCGCCAGTACTCAGCGGCCTTGACCATGTCGGGTTTATGATCAGATATCGAACTGATGGAGGGAATTCTCAGCAGTCCGAAAAGCTCGTCGAGGAAGCGTTCCTTATTCCCCTCGATGTAGGCTTTAATTGTATCCATAGCTTCAGATTTAGTGAAAGTTTATTCGTTATTTGGTAAAGATAGCAATTTCTCTGCTTCCTCGAGTTGCAGGTAGAAGTTGTTGCCAAAGGCTCGGATGATTGGTTCTTTTAGAAATTTATATACAGGAAGA
This sequence comes from uncultured Bacteroidales bacterium, assembly GCA_937926785.1. Classification (GTDB taxonomy): domain Bacteria; phylum Bacteroidota; class Bacteroidia; order Bacteroidales; family Tenuifilaceae; genus Tenuifilum. The sequence goes on from CALBBQ010000058.1 coordinate 7,520, forward strand.
TTTATTTTGGCACCTAATTCTCTTGCGGGCTCACAAACATCCCAGCGATGGTAGTTGATGGCGGTGAATGTGGGGTACTCCTTGATACGTATTGGGTAAAGGTGACACGAGATGGGCTTGCGGAAATCCACTTGCCCATCGCTCCATGCCTTTTCGATTGAGCAGGTGGCAATGCCGTTCTCAAAAACGGTAAAAGCACATTCTTTCCCATTAATTAATGGTGTGACCAAATCGCCATCGCTATCGGTAACTGCCACACCCAGTTCTTTTACTGTATTAATTCCTTCGGGTGTCATGTAGGGTTTTACCTTATCGAGGATTTTCTCCAGGTTAATCGCTTCGTTAGGGGTGATCGGGGCTCCGGAATCGCCATGAACACAGCACATGCCTAGGCAACGTGGAAGGTCGCAGCAAAATCGTTGTTCAAAGATTTCGCTGCTAACCACCTTGTTGTCAATCTCAATCATCATTTAGGATTCAATTAGTGGCAAAGTACTTTGCCTGTCATTTCTTGTGGTATGGGTAACCCCATCATGGTAAGTATAGTGGGTGCAACATCGGCAAGGATACCGCTGTCCACCTTTTTAAACCTATCGGATACCAGAATGATTGGAACCGGGTTTAGTGAGTGTGCAGTATTGGGCGAGCCATCGGGGTTTAGAGCGTAATCGGCGTTGCCATGGTCGGCAATGATAACCACCTCGTAGCCATTAGCTGTGGCAGCTTCGACCACATCGCCAACACATGCATCAACGGTTTGAACGGCTTTCTGAATGGCATTGTAAACCCCGGTGTGCCCCACCATGTCGCCATTTGCGAAGTTTAAACAGATGAAGTCATGGGCTTTCTTGTGCAGCTCTGCTACAATAGCATCCTTTACCAATGGGGCGCTCATTTCGGGCTGCAGATCGTAGGTAGCTACCTTGGGCGAGGGGATTAGTATTCGGCTCTCGCCGGGGAACTCTTCCTCGCGTCCTCCGGAGAAAAAGAATGTTACATGGGCATACTTTTCAGTTTCAGCTATACGAAGCTGCTTTAGGTGATTGTTGCTGACTACTTCGCCCAGGGTGTTGAGAAGGTTATCCTTTTCGTAAATCACGTTTACACTCTTGAAGGTATCGTCGTAGCGGGTCATGGTTACGTAGTGTAACGGGATGGTATGCATACCGAATTCGGGCATATCCTTTTGGGTGAGCACAATGGTAATCTCGCGCAGGCGGTCGGTGCGGAAGTTGAAGCAGATAACCACATCGTCTTCGCGTATTATACCCACCGGTTTGCCTTCGGCATCAACTCTTACAATGGGCTTGATGAACTCATCAGTAACACCTTCGGCATAGGATTCTTCAATAGCCTTAACGATGTTAGTAGTGGGTTTTCCTATACCATGCACCATTAAATCGTATCCTTGCTTAATACGCTCCCAGCGCTTGTCGCGGTCCATGGTGTAGTATCGTCCCACCAGCGAGGCGATGATGCCATTGCTGGTTTTAAGGTGTTCTTCGAGGTTTTTCACAAAGCCCAGTCCGCTTTGGGGGTCAGTATCGCGTCCATCGGTAAGGGCATGGATATATACCTTATCCAGCGCGTAATCTTTAGTGATGTCGCATAGTTTATATAAGTGCTTATCGAGCGAGTGTACTCCGCCGTCGGAAACTAACCCGATAAAATGAACCGCTTTGTTGTTCTGTTTGGCGTACTCCAATGCATTTACAAGCACTGGCATCTTGCCCAACCGGTCCTCTTTAATATCTTTATTGATTCGTACCAGATCCTGGTAAACAATCCGGCCAGCACCAATATTCAGATGCCCAACTTCGGAATTACCCATTTGACCATCGGGTAAACCAACATTCTCGCCACATGTAAGCAGTTGGGCATTCGGATACTTCTCAGTTAGCATATCCATATTGGGGGTAGGCGTGCTGTATATCACATCCGAACGGTCTTTGCTTCCAATTCCCCACCCGTCCAGAATCATCAGTAAAACCTTACTTTTTGTCATATAATGTTACGGTTAAATTTTGTCCACTCATTTTTATAACTAACGCCTGGTAAGGCGTGTTTGTTTACCAAAACGAAGTACAAAGTTATCTTTTTTTAGTGATTTCAGGTGGGGTACAAGAGTAATCGGGCAATGATATACCGAAATCGTTTTCAGGGAATAATGTGTTGTAAATCATTGTTATAAAAAAATCGCTGAATGTTGTTTTTTGTAATTGGTAATAAAATACCTAAATTAAACCGCTAATTTTCAAAACGCCGATAGATGAAAAGGTTGTTTTTCATCGTACTGACCATACTTGCGAGCAACGCTTTCTCACAGATTAATACCACAGGTTTACCCATTATCGCACATTTTGCTAAATCGATTTATGGTGCCGGTACCCAAAACTGGTCGATTACGCAGGATAGCCGGGGGTTTATGTACTTTGCCAATAACAATGGATTGCTTCGTTTTGACGGAAACCATTGGGATTTGTTCCCATTGCCCAATAACCAGCTGGTACGTTCGGTTTTTTGCAGTGGCGATACTGTTTTTGTTGGCGCTTTTGAGGAGTTTGGTTACTTTGTTTATACACGTGAAAATGATCTGGTTTACCATTCCTTAACCGAATTAGTCCCCAAAACAGAGCAGAAGTTCGATGAAGCCTGGAGAATATTCAGGATTGGCGGTGCTCTGATTTTCCAAACTTTTACCCATGTGCTGGAGTATCGAAACGGCAAGGTGGATGCTTACAGAGCTCCCGAGCAGCTTCAGTTTTCGTTTACATTTGGAGGTAAGTATTTTGTCCAAGGGAAAGAGGGAAATATTTATCGGTTTATCAATGGCAGTTTTGTACCCTTTGATGACAAAGGGGCACTGCAAGGCAAACAGGTTTGGGCATGCTTTGAACTGACCGATGGGAAAATTATTCTTGCAACGATAAATCACGGGGTTTGGGTATATGATGGCCTGACATTTACACCATGGAAGGGTTTGGTTAACGAGCTGCTCAGGATGTATCAGATTTTTTCGGCAGCCAGACTAAGGGGAGGCTTCATCGCATTTGGAACTATACAGAATGGTTTGATAATCACCGATGAGCAGGGAAACCTGGTGAAATTTATCAACAAATCGATGGGGTTGCAGAACAACACTATTCTCAGCACCTATGTGGATAATTCGAATAACCTCTGGTTAGGGCTTGATAACGGAATTGACTACATAGAGTTCAATTCGCCCCTAAGCTTCATTGGAGAAGGTTTGGGCCTTGAGGGGGCTGTGTATGTGACAAAAATTTTTGACGGGAAAATATTTGTTGGTACGAATCAGGGGCTTTATGTTGCACCATGGCCCATTTTTACCGGTGTTGACAATCTGAAACCCTTTAGATTAGTACCGCTGACTAAAGGCCAGGTCTGGACCCTGTTCGAAAGCGATGGAAAGCTTTATTGCGGTCATAATTTTGGAACCTTTGAAATCGACAAAGGATTAAATGTTCGGCCAATTTCTCAGGAGGAAGGATCATGGACTTTTTTGCCATTGCGGGGCCTTCCCGATAAAATGCTGGTGGGAAAGTATAAAGGCGTTCATCTTTACTATAAGAGCAATGAGGGTTGGAGATATCAAAAAAAGCTATCGGGGTTTGAGGAATCCTCCAGATTCCTGGTTGAGGATGAGAACGAGAGTATATGGATGGCTCATGGCTATAAAGGAATATTCAAACTATTCTTAAACCAGGCTAAGGATAGCGTGAGGTTTTTCACACTTTATGATAATACCAGAGGGTTACCCGTAAAATTTGGGGTGAACGTTGAGAAAGTTGGTAACCAAATTGTTTTTCTTACATCCCATGGGATATACAGGTATAATTCCCTGACCGATAGAATGGAGCGGTACGAGGAGTTTAACCAAATTGTTGGCGATGCAGCAAACATCCGGAGGATGGTTGAGGATGAAAAAGGAGATATCTGGATACTTAAATCGAATAACCTACTTTGTTTGGTAAAAAATGCCGATGGCACAAAAAAGTTAATCCAGACCCCAGTTAGCAGGTTTGGCCAGAGCCTTGTGGCTTCCTTTGAAAACATCTACGTGCATAATCAAAGTAGCGTTTTTATTGGAACCGAATATGGCTTGGTGTGTTACAACAGCCAATACTTTTACTCAGGCAATGATAGTTCCTTCAGGTGTTTGGTAAAAAGCATCAGAACCATGGGAAGAAAGGAACGAATCGTTTTCAACGATTATACGATCTCCGGAAAACCCATTTTTTTTGTTCCCTATAGTGAAAACTCTTTACGGGTCATTGCTGCTGCTCCGGTTTACAACTCGGGCGATATCACTTTTAGCTTTTACCTGGAAGGCTTTGATAGTGGATGGTCTGATTGGACAAAGGAGGGTACCAAAGATTACACTCGGTTGCCTTTTGGCGAGTACAAATTGAAAGTTAGAGCAAGAGATGCTATGGGCAGGGTATCGGAACCTGAAGTTGTATATCTTCAAATTGGCCTTCCATGGTACTTCTCATGGTATGCCATTTTCATGTATTTGCTTTTCATGGGAATTGGTTTTTATGTGCTTCGTAATTTGGTTCGGCGAAAAGTTCAGCGAGCCACTGCTCGCGTTCGGGAGCAAAAGAACCTTGAACTCAAGGTTCAGGAGGAGGAGCACAAACGACAGGTTCTGGAAGCCGAAAGGGAAATCATCAGGCTAAAGACCGAGAACCTGCAGGCGCAGGTAGAGCATAAGAATCGGGAGTTGGCTGCCATTGCCATGCAAATATCTCATAAAAACGATTTTTTGAACAGGTTAAAGCTAAGGCTTGAGCTGATAGCCAAGGGAATCAATCCTGTTTCGCAAAAGGAGGTAATGGAGCTGATTCGGAACATTGATAACGATCTTAGGATGGATAAGGAGTGGCAGCGCTTTGAGCACCATTTCGACGAGGTACACAGCGGGTTTATTAAAAAGCTAAAGGAGATGTATCCTGAATTAACCCCAAGTGAGTTGAGGTTGTGCGCATACCTCCGGTTAAACATGACAACCAAAGATATTGCCCAAATCCTAAATATTAGCGTTCGTGGGGTTGAAATAAGCCGCTACAGGCTACGTAAAAAGCTTAAACTGGAAACGGATACCAATCTTGTCGATTTTATGCTTAACCTATAGCTTGATAAAGCTGCCTATTCCTAATGGCGAATTATTTGAGATTACTCTGAGGGTGTAGTAGCCCTGAGGTAAATCGGAAACCATGATTTCCTGAGAAAGATCTGAGTGTACTTCTTTTACTACCATACCTGTTAGGTTTACAAACTGAATGGTAGCAGTACCCAATACTGGAGAATTTGAACATACTCTGATAAAGGCTGAAGTGGGATTCGGGTAGATGAACAATTTTTGGGCAGGACTATTGGTAACGTTCGGAACAGAAAGAAGAGTATTGCTAAGCAGCACATCCGAAAACCAAAGTGAGTCAGCTGCTATTTTCCCATAAATTCCAAAGTTGACGTAAAACCTTACTCCGGCTATTTGACGGTAGTTTACCTGTTTCCCATATTCGGGGGTGTTCGAGCCCCATTTGTTGTTAAAATTGAATGAGTAGATATGAA
>CALBBQ010000059.1 GCA_937926785.1 uncultured Bacteroidales bacterium
TCGCATGGGAATGGTTTTAACCATTCCCCTCAGGGGTAGGGGGGTAATTGTAACCGCTCTTGGGCTTAACCTCCGTGTTGCGATGCAACGGGCGCGACGGGTTCTTGGGGCAAGACCATTGCGTGCATCGCTCTCTTCTCCCCCACCCCCCACCCACGACTGAAGTCGTGGGCTATGTGGCTACCAGAAGGGTTTTACCATTTCCCCGCACCAGCGGGCGGAGAGGCTACAGCATAGCCCACGGCTTTGGCCGTGGGGTAGGATAGATTGGCTCTCGTACGGGAATGGTTTTAACCATTCCCCTCAGGGGCAGGGGGGTAATTTAGCCGCTCTTGGGCTTAACCTCCGTGTTGCGATGCAACGGGCGCGACGGGTTCTTGGGGCAAGACCATTGCGTGCATCGCTCTCTTCTTCCCCGCCCCCTACCCACGACTGAAGTCGTGGGCTATGTGGCTACCAGAAGGGTTTTACCATTTCCCCGTACCAGCGGGCGGAGAGGCTACAGCATAGCCCACGGCTTTAGCCGTGGGGTAGGATAGATTGGCTCTCGTACGGGAATGGTTTCAACCATTCCCCTCAGGGGTAGGGGGGTAATTGTAACCGCTCTTGGGATTGGCCTCCGTGTTGCGATGCAACGGGCGCGACGGGTTCCTGGGGCAAGACCATTGCGTGCATCGCTCTCTTCTCCCCCGCCCCCCCACCCACGACTGAAGTCGTGGGCTATGCGGCTAACCTAAACGGAGCCTTAGCCGGGCCATAAAACCCCAATCGCTGTTGCGGGAAAAATATTGTAGGTGTAGCGGATTGAGATAGAATCAGAAACGTTTAGCCCACGAATAAATTCGTGGGCTAAAACATAACTTTATTTGCAAGAAATAATTTTAAGCATAAGGTCCGTTTTACCAAACTATTAGCATGGGCTGTTTACCAGCTCTTTTGCAAAAAAGTAACCCTACTGCTTTAACAGCTCCATGAGCTGCTCAGGGCTATCAACTTCTACCTGTGTTAGGGAAACCTTGAGCACACTACTATTCTTATCGGCATTTAACAACAGCTGATCGAACTCCTTTCCTGTGAGTAAACCCAAACGACTATCTTCGGTAACAAGAAGTATTCTATTAGTGCCCTTAAAAAATGGGCAAGTCAAAGGTTTAAGGTTCATTGCATATGAAACACTCGATAAATCGCTGTTGAAAACGCCAAACCTTTTAATATTACTTGCTTTAACCGGTTTCCCGTTAAGTTCCAAAACAAGTTCTGGCCTGTAGTCGATAAGAAATATTGGCCTATCACAGTTATAAACACCCATAGAATAGAGTCTAACGGTATATTCGAGCATACGAGAATTTCTGATTTTCCTTTCAATTTCTTCAATCTCCTTTTCAATTTTGGCCTGCTTAGCCAAAAGCTCCTCGGGTGAGTATTTTACCAGGTTTCGCAGATGGCTTACCAGCTCAAGCTGCATGCTCCATTTATCTTGGCTATGGGGTATGTTCTTAAATTCAAAAAGAAAGACGTTATCTTTAATATTAATTACGTTGAACAATTTTATTTCTTTGCCACCATTACTAGGGTAGTAATACCATTTGAACTTTTTCTGAACCCATGAAGGAGGATTTATTGTTGAGTCCGATTTCCATAGGAATTCTGAATTATCATAAGAATTTCCTTTATAATCTATCATACAATCATAAAATTCAATATTCAACTCTTTAACCCCGTACTTTTTCATTCTCTGCGAAAGAACAGGCAAATTTGCTTTGAATATCTTTTTATAGTCGTCACCTAAGAATATATCGGTCATACGGGTGTAATCGAAAACATAGAAGTTGGGGCCTAAGGGAATTGTCCACTCTGGCTTTAACGAATCTATCTTCTGCTTGAGCAGTTCAACCTCCTTGTTCATCTTTACATCAGGTATGTCTATCAGTGTCCATTGGCCGGTTTCCTCGTTTAGCTTGAAAAACCCCTGACGGGGATCGGTAAAATTACTACCAATGGTAATGGTAATAGGCTTATCGGGGTTAACGGTAAGCGTGGGATCATCGCAACGAATCTCAAACATCCCGGCGGTTTGCAGTACCATGTTGGGACTTGCGTAGGAGTAGTCCATGGGTAAACCGGCAAGGAATATGGAAAGGGCATTATCGAACTGGCGGTAACGGATATTTACAATTCCCGTAATGGGATTTCCCTTGCTGTCGAGCAGGCTGCCCGCTGGTATTGTAATTCTTGTACCGTTCTCAAGGATATAGGTGCTATCGCGCGTGGCATCCACAGCAATTTGGGTAAATGCCGGGTTAAAACGCGGTATGGGCGGATCGAGTAAGAAATCAGGTTTACTCTTACATGCCGATAGGGCTGATAATACGAAAAGCGCCAAAATAAACGGATGGCTAACATTTTTTTTCATAATCATAAGGTTTTAGGGTTGGTGAATATCTTATTAGCACTCGTTCTATAGAAGTATTCCGCCACCTGCGCATAACCAAAAGGGTTGGTACGTTGGGGCCCGTATGGAAAGGTTTTGAGCTTGTTAAAGCTTTTAAGTTCTTCCACCGACTGAACTAAACCCCTGTTATAGGCAGCTGCAAGTATTTTAACACGTTCAACAGGCTCTAGGTTTTCCACCTGGTAACGTTTGAGAGCTATCGCGATGAAAGCGTTCAGGTATTTCAACTGCCAGCTCAACTGCTTTAGGCGTTTTATCCTTTCAGAGCGAATGTCAACAGAATCGTTATTGGGAATGGAGTATGTAGTTAAATCCGAATAGTGCATTACCAACTCAGGGTATGTATAAATTTCTCGCTCAAGTTTTTCTGCAAACGATGGTTTCATCTGAAACCAACCTATAGAAAAATCGGCTTTGGTGGAACCATACCTAACATACAATAATTCTAATGCTGCTGTTTCGAAAAGATCTTTCCAAAGAACGTATCGCAACATCTCCGGAAAAACAACCGATACCGATTCGGCTATCGGAATAGGATTGCCGGACAGGTGTTCAAAGATTATCCTCTTATTACGCTGGCATTGGGTTATGGCATCGCTCCACTGGCTGTCGAACCATTGCGGCGGGGTTTGGGCCATAAGGACACCTGAAAATAAACTTATACAACCCTTAAGAAGAATACGCAACATACGTAAATATCACTAAAAAACTACTATCGGTTACAACCTTTAGAAAATTAAATATAACGCTTTTTTTTAATAATGTTAAGCCATGGCATACTTTATTTTTTGCATATAAACCTATTAAATAACAACGTTAAAGCGCATGTCTTTGAAAAAATCGAATAAAAAACACACCGAAAGGATTTAATGAAACTCATCGGGGTGATCCGATGGTTCGCTGCGCTCACGAGCTCGCGCCGCCACTCCGGCGCTCGGTTCAAACGGACGACCACCCCGACCCCCAGGGTCGGGATGCGCTAGGCCAGCTGCGCTGAAGAAATAAAAAAAAGAGGCCTTTCAGCCTCTTTCCCAGCTGGTCGGGGTGATCCGACTCGAACGGACGACCACTTGCACCCCATGCAAGTGCGCTAGCCAACTGCGCCACACCCCGCCATCATTTGCGGTGCAAAGATACTTATTTTTTTATTTTGCAAAACATCAGCCTAAAATTATTTTTTAATCAGTGTTTCAATGTCGCTCCTCATCAATTCAGCCGTGCTGTACCTTCTGTTGATTGCCTCCGATAACATCTCTTTTAGCTGAGTTCGGGAATAGTAATGAGGTGGCTTAGGTAGTAAAACCTTACTTGCGGCCTTCCGCAGAATTTCATCAAAGCCATCGGGCAGCCTGCTGCTTTTGGGTAATGGTTGCGTGAGCTGAATATGAATTGTTTTCAAGGGATTGCTTGTTTTCCAAGGTTCAGTACGGGCAAATAGCTGCCAAAGGGTAACGCCCATGGCGTAGATGTCGGTTTGGTAGCTTACCAACTCCCATAGGTTTAGTATCTGTTCCGGTGCTGAGTAAATCAGGGAAAACGGCAACTTTTCCTGCTTACCCGAAATGGGTTCGGCTGGTTTTCTGGCTAATCCAAAATCTATCAGGTGAAACCGGCCATCCAGAATATTACCGGTGCCGGGTAGTGAAACAATGATATTAGCCGGCTTAATATCGCAATGCACATAACCGGAAGTATGCAGCTTGTGAAGCTCACCAAGCAGTTTTGCTGCCAGCTGCAGCAAATTCTCTTTAGAAAACTTGCGACGGTATCTCCACTTTGTAAGCCGAATGAGGTTTACACCTTCGATATAATTATACACCAGGAAGTAAACACCATCCTGATATATCAACTCGCTGTGGTTATTACTGTATAGCGCCGTTGCCTCGGCTTCACGTAGAATTCGGTTGAAATACTCCGGCAACTTGTAGAGATTTGGGTGATAGCGTTTTATCACCACCTTTTGTCCAGAGCCTTGAGCAAAGGCAATGAAGGTTGAGCAAACCTCGCCATTTGGTTTTAAAATAAAGGCAGGATCGTTTGGCTTTAGGAGGTAGCAATCGCGCTTACCCTGAAGTTCCAACCGATCCTGCAAAATCATGTACTGGTTGATTAGCTAAAGTTTGCTATTATTTCACGGGCTTTGGCTATCTTAGCATTGAGCATCTCGCGCGACTTGGCCTCGGCGATGAAACGAAGGTAAGGCTCTGTGTTCGATGGGCGAATGTTAAACCACCAGTCGGGGAACTCCACCCGGTACCCATCAAAATCATACGATGCAGTGGGCTTTTCCACTGCTGTAAAGTAATCGCGAACGGCATCCATGGCCTCGCGTTTTCGCTCGAGCTTGAAGTTAATCTCGCCTGAATTGGCATAGGTTTCGATTCGGGAAATGAGCTGCGACAGCGATATACCCTGTGCTTTCATCTTGCTCACCACGTTCAGGATGAGTATGCAAGCCAGCATGCCGGAGTCGGAATAGAAGAAATCGCGGAAGTAGTAATGACCAGCCAATTCGCCACCGTATATGCCATCAATTTCGCGCAGCTTTTTAGCTGCAAAGGCACGCCCCACGCGCCATGTATGCATGGTAGCACCCATTGGAGTGAGGTACTCCCCTACTGCTTTGGATGTGCGAATATCCTGTAAAACGTTACCTTTCAGCCCCTTTTCTTGGAGGAAGTAATGCCCCAGAACTCCAATCATCAGATCAGGGGAAATAAAACGACCATTCTCATCGACAAACATCACACGGTCGGCATCGCCATCGAAGATGATGCCCATATCGCATGAATGCTTTTTGACCAGATTCTGAAGGTCAACCACATTCTCCGGTATAAGCGGATTTGCCTCGTGGTTTGGGAAGGTGCCATCGAGCTCATCGTACAGGTAGATTGGGCTGTTGCCCAGGATATCCTTAATGATCAGGGCAGCCATACCGTTAGAGCAGTCGATTCCGATTTTCAGGTTGGAGTAATCGCGCTTGAAGCCATTCAGGAAGCTGATATACTCGCTTCTGATATCGTGCTCTACTATTTTGCCTCTAACCCGAGCTGGTACAATTGGTTCATTGCTCTTAATTCTCTCTTCAATCTGCTTAAGGCCGGAATCGTAGCCAACCGGTTCGGCATTCTCGCGCGAAACCTTCATCCCGTTGTACTCCCGGGGATTATGCGAGGCCGTAATCTGAACCGAGGCCTTAAAATTACCCTTGGCGGTAGCGTAGTAAACCATCGGGGTAGTAGCTAAACCCAGGTTATAAACATCGGCTCCGGCATCGGTGATTCCACGGGTAAGGTATTCGTAAATCTCGTCGGACGATTCACGGGCATCGCGCCCAACCAGCACACGGTCAGTTTTAAGAAGCTCTACCAGAAAAAAACCAACCTTGTAAGCATCTTCCTTATTAAAATCCTTGTTGTAAATGCCACGGATATCGTAGGCATGAAAAGCTCCCATAATACAATAATTTAACCTGTTAAACATCCATTATCGAAATGCAAAAGTAAAATAATATTCCAAAACCGGTTGAAAAATTGGAATAACGCTGATAGGCATTAGTTGATTCGTGAAGCGTTAAACGTGAAACGAGTTAAAAGTTAAATGTTAAATATTCATTTAAATCTCTGATTTACACATAGACGCATGAAAAGATTCTAAGGACGATTGATTTGGGGCGTTCCCCAAGCCCCTCCTACTTTCTTGTCTTGATACTAGAAAGTAGGCAAAGAAAATCAAGGCTGAAAAATCTTTTCCCGAAGGGTGCCCGTCAGGGGGTTCCCCCGCGCGATGCAGGTGTTCGGCACGAAGGGGGTACTGCATCGGCAGGCAGGGGCGGTTAAATCAAAAGGGATCA
>CALBBQ010000060.1 GCA_937926785.1 uncultured Bacteroidales bacterium
CTTCCCTGAAGAATAGCTTTAGCGCGCTTACCACCTGATTCTGGTAGGCAAAGCTGTATCCTTTTTTCACTACTTGCTCGTGTAGGTACCTTACAATATCATCGTTGGTGAGCTGGGTCAACGGTTTCTCTTGGTCAACCCCAAGAAACTGTCGCACCGCTTCGATGTATGTTTTAATGGAGTTTGGGCTATACCTTTTGTGGGTTAACCAGATTCTGAAATCAGTAATCAGCTTATCTTGATGATTGGCTATGCTTTCGATATGAGAGCCCTGGGCTGTGTTTCTCAAGCTCTCGTGGTTGATGTAGGCCAATGAGCTGAATTGATCAAAAAATGGTAAAGCTTAAAGGCATGGGCTGGCGCATACCAGCAACGTTTGGTCTGGCTCCATCGTGCATTGGGATAGCTTTTAATCTTGGCTATCAGCTCAGGGGGTCCGGCAAACTTGACCAGAATAACAGCAATCCCCCTGTGGGTGCTAGGTTCAAGTGTGATGACAGGCTTTTCGTCCATGGTGCCTTGAGTTAGGAAATCATCAATAAAACAAGTTACAAAAAAAAGTGGTATGGAAAATATTCTGAAAGATTGGTTTTAAGGAAAAAAAAAGAGAGCATGCCACACATGCTCTCTTAATTTTGATGCCGGATTATGGTTAGATATTCAGCGATACGCGTTTGAAAGCAACCACCTTCAGGTCCTTATCAACACCCTGCAGGTACTGGCGTATGGTTAGCTTGTTGTCCTTAATGAACTCCTGGTTCATCAGGGTGCTTTCCTTGTAGAACTTCTGGAGTTTACCCTCGGCAATCTTATCGAGCATGTTCTCGGGCTTGCCCTCAAGGCGAGCCTGCTCGCGGCCAATTTCAAACTCCTTCTGGCGTATGTCTTCGGGAACATCATCCTTGTCAATGGCTACCGGATTCATGGCAGCAATCTGCATGGCCACATCCTTGGCCACCTGTATGTCGGTCACCTTGTTGAAACCAACCAGGGTAGCCAGCTTGTTGCCGGGGTGGATGTAGGGAACCACCATGGGGGCTTCAACCTGATCGTAGTAGGAGAGGTCAACCTTCTCGCCGGTAATACCGGAGAACTCGGCCACGTAATCAACCACCTTACGCCCATCAATCGACGATTCCTTGAGGGCGTCGAGGTTGGCGGGAGCGGTGTTCAGGGCGTGGTCCAGTATCTTGTTGGCAACAGCCAGAAAGTCGGAGTTCTTAGCCACAAAGTCGGTCTCGCAGTTCAGAACGATCATGGCGCCACGGGTTCCGGCGGCGTTAACCTTGGCCAGGCCGGCACCCTCGCCGGCTTCGCGACCGGCACGTTTGTTGGCAATTGCCTTTCCGCGTTCACGAATCAGTTCAATGGCACGTTCAATATCGCCATTGGCTTCGGTGAGGGCATTCTTGCAATCCATCATGCCTGCACCGGTAAGTTTGCGTAGCTTGGCTACATCTGCTGCTGTAATTTCAGCCATGGTTTAGTATTTTTTGTGTGATTTACTCTTCGTCTTCTTCAATATCGCTTAAGGTTGCAGTGGGTTCTTCTGCTTCTTCAACTTCGTCCACCTCGGTCTCTTCTTCCTCTTCTACCACTTCCACAGCCTTTTTAGCTTTGCGAGCACGGGTTTTTACGCCTTCTTCCTTCTTTTCCTTGGGTGCGGGTTCCTTTTCCTTCTCGGCCTTACGTTCTTCAAGCCCTTCCTGAATGGCCTTAACCATGATGTCAACAATCAGAGCGATAGATTTGGAAGCATCGTCGTTTGCCGGTATCACAAAATCAATGGGAGTAGGATCACAACAGGTATCAACCATAGCGATAACCGGGATGTTCAGCCTGTTGGCTTCACGTACGGCGATGTATTCTTTCTGAACGTCAACCACAAAAAGGGCAGCCGGCAGGCGGCTCAGGTCGGCAATTGACCCCAGGTTCTTCTCCAGCTTGGCACGCTGACGCGAGATCTGAAGCTTTTCGCGTTTCGATAGGGTGTCAAAGGTCCCATCGGTCATCATCTTATCGATGTTAGCCATCTTCTTCACAGCCTTACGGATGGTGGGGAAGTTGGTGAGCATACCACCGGGCCAGCGCTCGGTAACGTAGGGCATGTTTACTGCTTTTACGCGCTCAGCCACAATGTCCTTGGCTTGTTTCTTGGTGGCCACAAACAGAATCCTGCGGCCCGACTTGGCAATCTGTTTTACTGCAGCGGCAGCTTCGTCGATTTTCACTACGGTTTTGTGCAGGTCAATGATGTGTATCCCGTTCTTCTCCATAAAAATATAGGGAGCCATTTTGGGATTCCACTTACGTTTGAGGTGACCAAAATGCACACCTGCTTCGAGCAGCTCTTGAAAATTTGTTCTTGACATGTTTTATTCGTTTAGAATTTATTGGCAATCGCTCAGTAGTCCCTTTCGGGAGTCTGGGCAATTTATTACTAAACTGCCTGCCAACTGGTTAATAATAAAATTGTAAATTGATTTGAAAAGATTAACGTTTGCTGAACTGGAATCTCTTGCGGGCTTTGGGCCTACCAGGTTTCTTGCGTTCAACCTCACGCGGATCGCGGGTTAAGAAACCGTTGGCGCGCATAACGGCACGGTTTTCCTCGTTGTACGATACCAGTGCGCGGGCAATACCCAGCCTTAACGCTTCGGCCTGTCCGGTAATTCCACCACCATCAAGGGTTACCTTGATGTCAAACTTCTCGGTTGCGTTCAGTACCATAAGGGGCTGTTTTACCACGTAGTGGAGCAGCTCGGAGCTGAAGTAATCCTTCATATCGCGACCGTTTATGGTGATGTTGCCTTTACCCTCGCGCAGGTAAACACGGGCAACTGCCGATTTTCTTCTTCCTAGTCCGTTATAAACTTGCTGCATATCTTTGCTTATTTAATGTTGCTAAGTTCAAGTTGTTTTGGCTTTTGAGCCTCGTGCGGATGCTCCGAACCGGCGTAAACGTAAAGGTTACGGAAAAGCGCAGCGCCAAGCCTGTTCTTGGGTAGCATACCCTTCACGGCGTGCTCAATCACCCAAATGGGCTTACGCTGAAGCACCTCCTTGGGGGTAGAGAAGCGCTGACCTCCGGGGTAACCGGTGTGGCGTACGTACTGCTTCTCGGTGAGCTTGCGTCCGGTAAGGCGCACCTTATCGGCGTTGATGATAATCACATTATCACCGCAGTCAACGTGCGGGGTGTAACTGGGTTTGTGCTTGCCTCTCAGGATTTTAGCCACCTGGCTCGATAACCGCCCCAGTACCTGGTTGGTGGCATCAATCACAACCCACTCCTTGTTCACGGTAGCCTTGTTGGCCATTACCGATTTGTAACTTGTCGTGTTCACTGTAATCTCTTAATTTTTAGGTTAATACCAACTTTTTTTTGTGATCCTGTTTTGATAATAAGCGGGACGCAAAAATACAACTATTTATTTAAACAACAAGGGGTTTTGTGTATAAAAATAAATTGGTTAAATTGGTGCAGGGTTAACCCCATCCTTGTCATGCTGAGCGGAGTTGAAGCAACTCTACCCCTGTCACCCCTCAACTCCGCGTGGGGTGACCCGCACACGGATATCAACAAATCCCACTCTTAACAGGGGTTTACCGTGTTCCGATGCAACGGTTAAAAAAGGTTCTTTAAAATAGTTCAAGCGTGTATCGCTGAGTTTGGCTGGCTCTGGCGCACCATGACTAAGGTTCTGGGCTATGTGATTGCCGATTTTTTACAAGCAACAATCAACGAATGTCTATCAAATTGATAGACTACCAAATATTCTTCAACCCATGCTCTTTTCTTACCTTCCAATCGCTTATTTTTGCAGAAACCTATTGTTCATGTTTGGAGCCCGTTTCCATAGGAAAATTTATATTCTGGCATTCGCCATAACCCTTGCTGCTTTGCCTCTATCGGTAGTTGGGGTAAGTATAGGCCTCATTACGTTGGCCATAAATTTCCTCCTTAGTGCTGGCTGGCGAGCAAAGTGGAAACGCATAGGGCAGTATCCTTTGGTTTGGGTATTTGTATCTATTTACCTTCCAATTCTAATTGGTGGGCTTGTTTCGGATGGAAACCCCAAAGCATTCGAGCTTATGAGGCTCTGGTTGCCACTCCTGGTAGTTCCCCTTGTAATTGCCATGAGCGATGAACTCTCTGCAAAGGAGCTGCAGCTCCTTTTTATCATTTTTGTTGCTTCGGTTTTTACCGCTACAGTTGTAGGTGGTTACTTTTACATCGATGGTGTTGACGACTTACGAAAATTATCACCCGTTATTTCCCATATCCGGTTATCGCTAATGGTTAACCTCTCCATAGCAATCATCCTCTACCTTTACCGGTTTTACAAACCCAACCCTTGGGTTTACTGGCTACCCGGCATTTTACTTACTTCATGGTTTATCTTCTTCCTCTTTATGCTCCAATCGTTTACCGGGATAGTGATGCTCGCCTTGCTGGTTGTGGTGGTATTGTATCAGGTGATTAAGCAGACCAGGCCAATATCACGTTTCGTAATCATCACAGCTGGTGCAACAGCATTATTCATAACACTCTCATCCCTCTTACACTTGTACGATAGTACTGTATCGGTAAAGCTCACACCCGATAATAATCCACGATTGCTCACTGCTAATGGGAATCCATACTTTAGCGATACCCTTTCCCGGCTTACCGAGAATGGCTACCTGGTGAACATCAACATTTGCGAAGCGGAGCTCCGCAAGGAGTGGGGCATACGAAGCGCAATCCCATTTGATAGCACAGATAAAAAGGGGCAGCCCATAAAGCTTACCCTGATTAGGTACCTCGCATCGACCGGGTTAACCAAGGACTCGGTTGGTTTAAGCAAGTTGGACTCGCGTGACATTTCCCTTGTTGAGAGGGGGTTTACCAATGTATTATACCGTAACCGACCAAGTGGGTTTCGGAGTAGGCTTTACGAGTTTTTCTACGACATCAATCAGTATAGATATTTTGGAAAGCTAACAGGGGGTTCCGTGCTTAGGCGCATTCTTTACTTTCAGGCGGCATGGTATGTGGTACAGAAAAACTTTTGGTTAGGTGCTGGTTATGAAAACTTGCATGGTGCTATGGATGCCTACTACGATTTTCGAGGTATCGATTTGCCGAAAACCTTGAGGTTTATGCCTCACAATCAGTACCTCACGGTTTGGGCTTCGGCGGGCATTGTTGGCCTGATCGTTTTTCTGGCAGCATTGATTATACCTTTCGTAGTTAGCAAAAATTTCTCATGTTTTTTAGTGCAATTTTTTTTGCTGATGATGCTTATTTCAATGCTTTTTGAGGATACCCTGCTTACGCATATTGGAGTATCGTTAATGGCAGTTTTTAGCGCAATTCTTTTGTTCGGATACAGGTTTTACAAAGATGCCAATCCATGAACTCCCGTTTAAACCATTCCTTTTATAGGCGCGATGTACTAGAAGTTGCACCGCAGCTGCTTGGTAAAACCCTGGTACGCAGGTTTCCCGATGGTAATTCCCTTCGGGTTACCATTACCGAGGTTGAGGCCTACAAGGGTACTGACGATTTGGGATGCCATGCAAGCAGGGGAATGACCCAGCGGAACAGGGTGATGTTCGATAACGGCGGATTGGTATATGTTTACCTCATCTATGGGATGTACTGGATGCTCAATGTGGTCACATCAACACATTCCGAACCGCAGGCAGTACTAATCAGAGGGGTAACCGGTGCCGAAGGCCCGGGTAAGCTAACCCGGTTGCTGAAAATTGATGGTTCGTTCTATGGCGAGGATTTGGTGGAGTCAAACCGAATCTGGATCGAAGATAACGGTATTAAAGCCGATTACATTACTACACCCCGTATTGGAATTGACTATGCAGGCCCATACTGGTCAAAGGTACCCTGGCGGTTTGTGCTAAAGAGTCAATCGTAACATTTCTGTAAACTTTTATGAAAGTGTTCTAAATTCGAAATAGTTTAGTAGTTAAAAGTTGATGATATAGAGGCTATCTGTTTTTCCATCAAACTGTCCGATCATGAAAAAAATTGTTTTCGCCGAGCCTATTGGTCTAACCGATACCGCTGCTACCGCTTTTAGAGCGGAGATGTTGCGGAGCGGCTATGAGGTAGATTACCATCATACTGTTCCCGCTTCACAATCCGATTTGCAGCAGCGCATTGGCGATGCCCATGTGCTGGTAATATCCAACTACCCGTTGGCAGCCAGCACGTTGCAGGCATGTTCTAATCTTAAGCTTATTGCCGTTGCATTTACCGGTGTTGATCATGTTCCACTCGATTACTGTCGCGAGAAAGGGATCAGGGTTTGCAATGCAGCCGGATACAGCACACAGGCAGTTGCTGAGTTAACCTTAGCCCTGGCTGTTTCGCTGCTAAGGAGGGTGGTAGCAATGGATGCAGCCACGCGCAGTGGTGGTACCCGTAACGGTTTTCTGGGTACTGAGTTGGCCGGTAAAACCTTTGGTATTATAGGACTCGGAACCATAGGGCAGCGGGTTGCAAGGCTTGCTGCTGCCTACGGTTGTAAGGTGATCGCTTGCACACGAACCCCTAAAGGACTTCCGGATGTAGAGCTGGTTTCTCTTGAGAGCCTATTCAGCGAAGCAGACATAGTATCGCTTCACATCCCGGCCACCCTGCAAACGGTTGGTATGGTTAACATGAACCTGCTTGGCCGAATGAAATCCACTGCTATACTGATAAATACCGCACGGGGCACGTTGGTTGATTGCCTTGCCCTAAGCCATGCCCTCCAAGACGGCCGTATTGCCGGGGCTGCCATTGATGTGTATGAGCATGAACCACCCCTAGAGCCCGATCATCCACTCCTGAAAGCACCCAATACCATTCTGCTACCTCATATTGCGTATGCAACCCGCGAGGCAATTGATGCCAGAACAACCATTGTGCTGAACAACATCAGGGCCTGGTTGATGCAAGAACCTCAGAATGTGGTTGTATAGCCACATGTATATCCGTTTGAGAAAATTTTTTTTAAAAAATTTGGTGCATATTATCAAAAAGTATTACATTTGCACCGCAAATAAAAAACAGCACTCCTCATTAGCTCAGTTGGTTAGAGCACCTGACTGTTAATCAGGGGGTCCTAGGTTCAAGTCCTAGATGAGGAGCAAACCCCGATGAAAATCGGGGTTTTATTTTTGTATCTTTACAGCGAAAATATACAGGAAATCATGATTAAAATTGTTGGATTGGGCAATGCCCTGGTCGATATACTCATGCAGCTTCCCAACGATGCTAAGCTAAGTGAGCTGAACTTGCCAAAGGGCAGCATGCAGCTGGTTGACCAGAACAGGATGCAGAGCATACTAGATCAAACAGCCGGCTTGCCACGCACCATGGCTGCTGGTGGAAGCGCTGCCAATACCATACATGGGCTGGCCAGATTGGGCGTTGATACTGCTTTCATAGGTAAGATAGGCGACGATTCATTTGGTCAGGCTTTTGCTGATGACCTTAAGCGAAGCGGCGTTAGGCCGGTTATGCTCAGGGGTACAGCAGAATCCGGAAGGGCCATAGCCTTCATCACCCCCGATTCGGAACGAACATTTGCCGTTTACCTGGGAGCTGCCATTGAGCTAACACCCGAAGATCTTACGGAGGAACACTTTAAAGGGTATAACCATTTCCATATAGAGGGGTATCTGGTTCAAAACCATGCACTCATCCGCAGGGCTGTAGAACTGGCTAAGCACAGCGGTTGCACCATTTCGCTCGATTTGGCCAGCTACAACGTGGTGGAGGATAATACGGAGTTTCTCAGGGATGTTACACGTGAGTATGTTGATTTTTTGTTTGCCAACGAGGAGGAAGCCAAAGCTTTTACCGGCAAATCGCCTGAGCTGGCATTGCATGAGCTGGCCTCGGCTACCCGTATGGCTATAGTTAAGCTGGGCCCTTCGGGCTCTATCATCAAACGTGGCAATGAGGTTGTGCGGGTTGGTGTTATTGATGTGAACAGTATAGACACTACCGGTGCCGGCGATTTGTATGCCGCAGGATTTCTTTACGGATACTATAAGGGATTGTCCATAGAAAAATGCGGAAGAATTGGTGCTATTCTTTCGGGGCATGTAATTGAGGTTATTGGACCGAAGATGGATAATTCCAGATGGGAAAAAATAATGGGCTTGGTTAGGGATGTTGAACGATAAAGCACCGGGAAAAAATAATTATCTTCTATTCAGACTAACTGAGGAGAGTAATGATAAAATAAAAAACCGCCTTTTATGGCGGTTTTTTCATATGCTGTCATCCATTTTTTGCTACATGGTTCCAACCATTGAGAGCAAGCCTACTGCCAGGCCGGCTTTGCCGTCCCTAAAGGAGTAAACCAGGTGGTATGCCCCTGTTTTTGTGCAAACCCAGTCAATGTAGGGATAATCCTTACCGGTAGCAACAATGTATGTTGTAGCCAGCTGGCGGTTGTTATCAAATAGCTGAAGAATAACTTTACCCTCAAAATCTTTTGAATTGCACACCGAGAAGCGGTACTTTACATCCTTTTTAAGAACTATAGGGAAGCGCTGTACTGGTGGGGGATCGCCGGCATCGAGCTTGATTCGAAAATCCTTCAGGTATTCCGCGTCGCCTGCAATCATGGTGCATATCTGCACCAGCTCCTCTTCAGATTGAGCTTTGGCGCTTTTACCAAAGTACGAAACGCCAACCATTACAAGTACTAATGCAAAAAATATCTTTTTCATAGCCAAAAATTTCTTACTGTTTTAAAAGTTTTGATCGTAACTGCTGGATACCATCAATAAGCTGTTTGTATAGTTCATCGTCCATCTCAATGATCTGCTTATCGGTCTGCTTAAACGTAACTACGCCATTTTCCTCAACCATTTCGGGTTCTCCAACCTCATAGGTTATGCGAACCTTTTCGTAAAGTTGTTTAACAGGTTCAATATCATTGATTAGCTTAGCCATGCTGGGGTCTCTTTCGTAAACCTTCAGCAGGGCAAGCAGGAAGTTCAGGATAGTTTTCTGCTCGCCAATGGTTTCCCGAATCCGGGGGTGGGTGCTGATTTGTGCCACACGCGACGAAAGGTAAGCCCCTTCCACCCAAACGCCGGCAACTATCACCGCGCTAAGCATGGAGCGGTTTGTCTCGGCCAGGTAGGTATCAATCCGGTTAAAGCTTTGCTGAGAAATCAAAATTAACGAGTCGAGGTTTTCGTTGTTAGTTGCTAGCCGTTTTAGGGTGCTGAAGTCAAAAAACTGACCAACCTGGATATCGTCGGCAAGACGTTTGATGACGGAGATGTAATCAACCACAAACGAGGTTTTTTCATACATGTTCAGATAACCCAGGTCGCAACCGTACAAGCCTAGTGCAAAGGCTTTCTCAAAGTTGGTGTTAAAATTTTCGGCATGCTTGGTGTTGGCCAAGAAGTTCTTGTTGAAAGGTATCTTTAAACCCTTTATGAGTGCAGCTGTTTCTACAGGTGAAGAGATGTTTTGCATCATCTGCTCGGTAACCGCTTTACCCACCTGGGGTGGGGTGTAGTTAACCACAGAATCGGGTACAACCAGGTCTTCACTCAAGTCAACATCTTGTTTTTTGCATGAATTACAAGATGATAGGATTTGGCTAAGCGCTGTGAATGCAATTAAAAGGTATATATACAACTTCTTTCTCATTAGTTTTTTATAATTTTTCTGTACTGAATCAGTAAGTAAAGATACAAAAATTTATTTTTTCAGCGCAGGTATTTTAATTTTCCCTAAAAAGTCGATGAGCTTTTTAAGGCTCTCGTAGTAAAGGGTTATGTAAAGCACAACGGTCATTACCCAAATCACAGTCAGGTTAAACCAAAAGGTATCAAAATATATGCCAAGAAAGTGTTTGCGGGGAGCCAGGAAGTGGGAGCGGAAATCGAGTTTATGGCGGGGAATAGGATCGCGGTATACGGGATCGTACTGTTGAACAAGTTCGTCGCCGTACTGAAGAATTTTATTCTTCTCAAAGGCCTTTGTGGCCATATCGGCCAAACTTTCGTTGTGGTATGCCCTACGCTTGGCCTCGTATAGCTCACGGTTGTTGCTTACCAGGTAAGCAATCATGCGTTCGCGCTTTTGGCTTTGGGTGATGTAGATATCGTTATAGTGAGCTTTTAGCTTTTCCAGGTATTCGAAAATTGCGTAGAGGGTTTCCTCGTCAAACTTGGAGGGATTAAGCTTATCCAGCTTTTCGAAAGGAATGTTTGGAGCATCAAAGGAGGTTTCGTTTATGATAGCCTTTCGGATGACTGCCAGCCTGTCGGCTAATTTTTTAGCAGCATCCGGATTATCTTTCTGAGGGAGAATCTCCGATATATCGGTAGCGCGTTTTTCCAGCTCATCGATATAGTAAGTAATCTTATAGTTGGCGTTGTTGATTACCTTTTCGATATCGTAGAACGTTTTCTGGAATGCATTGTCCTTGTACTGGTGAACTACCAGTGCCTCGTACCCCCACTTGGTGATCATGAACTCCGCGATTAGCGGAACACGGTTAAAGCTACCCACGGCGCGGTTAAGCTTCTCAAAGCTGAACATGGCCCCGGAGAGAACCATCATGGGTATCATGATGAGCGGAATCACTATGTAGATGGTAATTGCCGAGTTGAACGTGGCCGAGATGTTAAGCCCCAGCATGTTGGCACATACCGCTGTGCTGAATAGCACTAACCAGTAATCAACGTACATCCCGCGTATTTCAAGAATACTGTTAGCAATCAGCACAAAGGTTGCGGTTTGAATGGCTGAGAGCAGCAGTAGGATGGCTATTTTGGAGAAAAGGTAGCTGCTCCGGCTCAGGTTAAGAAACGCTTCGCGTTTAAGGATTTTGCGATCGCGGAAAATCTCCTCGGCGCTTACGGTTAGCCCAATGAAGAGGGCTACAATCAGAGCCATGAATAGGTATATGGGGATGTTCTCGTTTTCCCGGAAAATATAGATGTTGGAGTTGGGGTCGGCAATGTAACGGATTACGTAGGCCAGTATGAAAGACAGAATAGGGGTTTCCAGCAGGTTCAGAACTACGTACTGGGTGTTGCTAACCTTCGATAGCCAGTCGCGTTTGGTGTAAATCAGGAACTGTTTGATGCGTGAAGGTATGTTCAGAGTTTTAGGAGGTTCTGCGGTTTCGTCGGGGATTGGCGTGTGCTTGATGTTGGTTTGGTAGAACTCTTCCCATTTCTGAGGCGACACCTTACGGGTTTGGGTGTATCGGCCAAACTCGTCAACCACTCTGGCCTCGATGATGTTGAAGATGAGCTCAGGGTTCACGTTGCCGCAAACCGGACACTCACCCACATCGCTGTTGATCTGCATGTCGAGGCGTTTGAAATACATCACGGCTTCCACAGGGTTACCGTAGTAAATCATGTACCCGCCGGTATCAAGTATCACCATGTTATCGAACATCTTGTAGATATCCGACGAGGGTTGGTGGATGACAACAAAAATCAGCTTTCCCTTGAGCGTGAGCTCCCTGAGGAGATCCATCACATTCTCAGAGTCGCGCGACGATAGGCCTGAGGTTGGCTCATCAACGAAGAGGATGGATGGTTCGCGAATCAGTTCCAGCGCAATGTTAAGCCTCTTTCGCTGTCCGCCGGATATCATTTTGTTCAGGGGTGAACCCACTTTGAGGTCTTTCCGCTCCAGCAACCCAAGGTTGGCCAATGTTTTATCGACCAGGGCAACCAGCTCATCCTCGGTTTTATCCTTAAAGCAGAGCTTTGCGTTGTAGTAAAGATTCTCGAATACCGTGAGTTCCTCAATCAGCAGGTCATCCTGGGGGATAACTCCAATTACTCCCTCGAGCTTTTCCTTGTCGTTGTGAAGGTCGTAGCCGTTCACCAGCACGCGGCCGGTGGTGGGTTTTTCAATGCCGGCAAGCACGTTAAGCAGGGTGGTTTTACCAGCGCCGCTGGCACCCATTATGCCCACCAGTTTACCATGACCCTCCGAGAACGAGATGTTGCGTAATCCAATATCTCCCGATTTGAACTTAAAGCCAACGTTCTCAACTTTGTAGGAGATGCGAATGGCTGTAGTGTCGGCCAGGAAGTGCGATACCACATCGGTGTAGTAAACCGGTTTCCCTTTTGGAAGTTTCAAGGAGCTTCCGCTGGCAAACAGGTAGATACGGCGATTGTGAATGGGTAAACCGTTGAGGAATATATCTTCGTTCCCGGTGTAACGCAGGAAGTAGAGGTCTTCGCTTTTTATCTGAAGTATGTAGATGTAACCGTCTAGCGCCTCGGCGGCAATATGCTTACAGTTGCTACCGGTAAACGGTTTATCGTGAATGGTCAGAATGCTCGGTATATCAAGCTCTTCGGGAGAGTTTTTGACCACGAAGTTTTCAATATCGGAGATTTCCTCCCGGGTAAGCTTAAACACCTCGGCTACCGTGTTGATGATAGCCATTCGTTGCTCGGAGAACTTTCTGTCGGCATTAATCAGTTCGTACAGGCGAACCAGAACAACTATCTTTTGCTTCTGGGTAAGGGTTTTATTAATTTTTTTGCATATACCCAGAATGCGGACTGAGTCTTTAACTGATGTGAGCTTTCGTTTCCCCTTTTCTTCATCGTTCTCGGCGGGCTCTTCTTTTTCGAGAAGACCGGCATGCTCATCAAACAGGCGAATGTACTCCTTAACGGCCTCGTCGTTGAGCTGTTGGGTGAGGAAATTGATCACATAGTCGCGTTCCTTGAGCTCAACTCCCTCGTCCTGCTTTGCAATAATTGCAAAGAGCTGCATTAACGCTTTGAGAATCTCCTCACTCATCCGTCACAAATACTATAAGTTGCCAGGAAAATAAACGCTTAGCTGAGCGTGTAGCCTACCTGCTCAAAGGGAACATCAACAATGTCGGCGTATTCTTCGCCTGCTTCCTGCATATCCTCGTCGTCTTCCGGGTAGTACCATCGAACCAAAACATCATGACCTGCCTCGTGGAGCTGTTCGAGTTTCATAAGAATGTCCAGTAGCAGCTTGGAGCTTGCGGTGTTGAAGTAAACCAGCTTAAAAGTGAAAATTGTTTTTGGCTTGGGCGAAGCCGAGTACTCATCGAGCCACTGCAGGATAGGGTCGTAGAAAGACGTAACATCTTCGGGAAGTGAACGACCCGAAATTTCAAAAATCTCATTTTGAGCATCCAGAATGACGGTTGGGGTGTCGTCGGTTCCCATTATTTTGATGGTTTCCATATCGGTAATATTACTCGGTTCTTGAAATAGTTGAAGTTAATACAAAGAAGTGGGTTTCCTCATCGATAGGCAGGAAGTGATACTCCAGCTTTCGGCCGGTTTTACGGGCTATGTCGATAAATCCAAGGCCGGCTCCTCCCTTCTCGGAGAGGCGCCCTTCGCGCATCTGCGTTTTGTAAAGCTGCTTGAGCCCTTCCTTGTCGAGCGAGTTGATGTGATCCAGGATTTTGGATAGTTCCTCAATCTTGGAGTTTTCAATCACGTTACCGGTGGTAACGTGGTATTCCTCATCGCCCTTGCTAACCATGAAAATACCACGGCCTGCGAACAGGAAATCGTCTGATCCAAAGCTATCGGCATGCTTGCTGATGTTTTGCAGGCATTCCACCATTACATGGAAAACCTTTTTCTGAACGGAGTTCGACTCCTCCTCCTTAGCCATGTTCGATTCGGTAAGGGAGGTGAAGGCTTTGGTGATCTGATGGGTAATCTCACCCTCGTAAACCAGGGTGATCTCATGAGCTTTCATCGACTTGTAGAAGTCGTAGACAAACTCCAGAAACCCTCTAATGTTTTTTCTATCCATAGCCCGTTAGGTTATATAATTTACAAATATATTACATTTTTAAAATTCAATACCAATTAAAAGAATATCGTCAACCTGTTTATTATCGCCCTGGTAATCGGTAACGGCCTTGTTGAACACGTCGGCGAGTTCACTAATAGGGGTATTCAGGTTGGTCATAATGATGTCGCGGACACTCTGAGCTCCAAACTTCTTCTTTTCGGGGCCGCCTACCTGGTCAACAATTCCATCGGAGAAAAAGAAGACCCTATCGCCGACCTTGTAGTTAATAATGTAGTTTTCAAACGGTTCTTCGGCTTTTTTGGGGTGTGGAATTCCCCCAATGGCCTTCCGGTTTCCTTTATATTCGGTCATTTCTCCGTTACGAACCAGGTAAAGGGGCCTGTGGGCACCAGAATACTGTAGCTCTTTAGTTTTGGGGTTGATTTTGCAGAAAGCGATATCCATACCATCGCGGGCATCGGCGTCGGGCCTGTCCTGTTTAAGGGTTTTGCGTACGCCGTAGTGCAGGTGATCCAGAATTTGGCCAGCGGTGTATGACGAGTCGTGGTCAACCACGTTGTTCAGGATGAAGTAGCCGATAAACGATAGCAGCGCCCCCGGCACGCCGTGTCCGGTACAGTCCACCGCAGCGATATAGATGTAGTCATCCTTAGTGAAGAACCAGGGAAAATCGCCACTTACCACATCGCGCGGGTGGTAGTAAATAAACGACTTTGGGAGGTATTGCCTTATGATTCGGTTATTGGGGAGTATGGAGGTTTGGATACGCTGGGCGTAGTTAATACTTTCGGTGATCTTACGATTTTTCTCCTGAATTTCGCGTTCGGTTCTCTTTTGCTCCGAAATGTCGTGCGATACGAACAGGATGGTTTCCAGCTCATTCTCGTTAAACTCAGGAATACCAACGATGTGCATCACGGTTTCGCCATGAAGGGAGTTAAAAGTGATTTCGCCCTCATACTTTTCTCGGTTAACCTTGATGTTCTTAATGGCGTCCTTGATAAACCCCGAAAGTTCCGGGATCGAGTCGAGCGCAGTGATGGTTTGGTTTACCAGTTCGCGGTAGTCGATACCCAAGTAGGTTTCCACCATGGGGTTGGCGTAAAAGAAT
The DNA here is from genome assembly GCA_937926785.1 of uncultured Bacteroidales bacterium. GTDB lineage: Bacteria > Bacteroidota > Bacteroidia > Bacteroidales > Tenuifilaceae > Tenuifilum. The sequence continues at coordinate 14,940 of CALBBQ010000060.1, forward strand.
TGTCCGCTGGGGTTCAGGCGCATGATGATGTCGGGAGAATTTTCGGAAAGCGATTGCATTTTGCTTCGCATGCGCTCTTCCTTCTCGGCCCGTTTGCGCTCCGTAATATCGCGGGAGTTGATAATTATTCCACCAATAGCTGGGTCGTCGAGAAGGTTACGGCCGGTTACCTCCAGGAAAATCTTTTCGCCATCCTTCTTCATAAAGGTGTACTGAATGGTGATGGCCACTCGTGGATTTTCCAACAGCTGCTCGAACATTTCGTTGAAGTCGGCTTCGCCTTTGCGGGTTAGTCGATCGAAGTCCTTCCCCGACATCATTTCCTGCGGGGTGTAGCCAAGAATTTTGGTTACGGAGGGGCTTATGTAGGTTAGCTGTTTTTCGCTGTTGTATATGGAGATGATTTCGGAAGCGTTTTCCAGTAGGGAGTGTAAACGTTTCTGAGCATTTTCCACCTCCTGGATTTTTGCCTCCAGCTTGCGATTGGAAATTTCCAGCTCCTCCTGGGTGATTTTCATCTCCTCAGCGTTTTGGCGGAGCTCCTCCTCGTTCTCTTTCAGCTCCTGAGCCATCTGCTGAGCTTCCTGCAGCAGCTTTTCGGTTTTTTGGTTGATGCGAAGGTTAAAAATGGTACGGGCAATAATCTCGCCCACTTCCTTCAGGAAACGAATGGTTAGTTCGGGAATCTCATCGTCGAGCGAGGCAAACTCAAGCACTCCCTCCAGCTTTTCGTCGGTGATGAGGGGAATGATTAGCAGGCTTTTCGGTTTCTTATCGCCCAGAATACCGGAGGTGATGGTAACGTAGTCATCGGGCACCTCGGTGCGGTAAATGAACTCACGTTCATAGGCGCATTCGCCTATGAGCCCTTCGCCTATGCGAAACTCCTGTTTAACATACTTTCTTCGGTTGTAAGCATAGGTGGCCAGGTTGATGAGCTTTTTCTTCTCATCATCGTAGAGGTATATTGCGCCTTGAATGGTACGAATGTAGTTGATGAGCTTAACCAGCACATCGTAGGCCAGCTCATCGATATTGTGGTGCAGGCGAAGGATGTAGGATATCTCGTCCTTGCCCTTGGTTATCCAGCTTTGCTCGGCTTCTTTTTTCTGGTTGGCCAGCAGGTTATCGCGCATGATAACCAGCGATTTCCCTAGGATATCGTCCTCGCCACCTACCTGGAACGGAGCGTTGTAATCGCCTTCGCCAATGCGTTGGGCAAATCGGGCATTCTTTTCGATATCCTCGTCGCGCTGGCGAAGCTCCTTTTCAAGGAGCAGTATTTTCCTAAAATGGCGGGTTGACTGCAACCAGGTAACGTAGGCTATTACAAAAGGTGCCAGGTTGATGATCCAGTGCAGGGGGTTGGTTGCATGTAGGGTCACTATCCCCGACAGGTTAAAGGGTATGCCTCTGTAAGAAAGATCAACTAACCAGGCTCCAAGGGGGAATAGCAGGCTAATGATGAATGCCAGCGTAACCCTCTGCCGGATTACCTGTTTGCTGTCGGTTGCCGATATTATCCCAAATGAAATCATGCCTGTACGAGTGGTTATTGATTAGTAACGCTAAGTTTTTCTCCGAGTTTACGACCAAGCAGTGTAAATAGTTCTTCGTGTTCCTGTTTAAATTCTTTAAATGATGCTAACTCCAGTATGCCAATGGTTTTGCTTTCGGGTGAGATGATTGGGGCTATCATCAGGTGTTTGGGAGAGCCCTTTCCCAGTCCTGAAAGAATGGTGATGTAGCCTTCGGGAATATCGTTTAAGTTCAATAGCTTTTGGTTCTTTGCCACCTGCCCGGCAAGGGTTTCACCCTCCGGATACTCGGGTGGTGCAGTTTCGGAGAAGTAGGCGTAACCCGCTTTAAACTTAAACAATCCTGTTTGGCTATCTTTCAGGTACATCATTCCCTGAACAATTTCTACCGATTTGGAAATATTAGCCAGAAGATTTTCGCCATACACAACCAAATCGTCGGTGCTTGCGTTGGGCAACAGGTTGTTGACCCATTGCCCAATATCGATTGTTTCTTTAGTAGCCGAATGGGTTTGGGTTTGCTTTTGCGACTTGACAAATGATTCGAGCTGCGATTTTAGCGTTTCAATTTGATTTTGCAGACCGGCAATGATGCTGTTTTGTCTGGCAGCAATGATGTAAAACCATACACCAAAAAGGAAGGGGGCAAGGCTTAAGACTTTTGCCCACATCGGCAAACCGTTGTCTGATTTCAGGGAGATGTTATGAAGGGAAGCCATCAGTAAAACAGAGGTAAGCAAAAGCAGCACCAAAACGAGTAAGGGAGTAAACCTGCCTGTTGATTTAGTTGGCCTCATGGTTCTATGCTTTAATATTTTGCAGAAATTTAATGATTTCGTTTGTATTATATACAAAATCAACCGGGGTCATTTTAAGAGAGGCTTCGGTCATGGTTCTCACCTGGCATTCGTCGGGGTTTTGAACGATAGCCACCCCCCCGAGATCCTTAATCTTCTTTAAACCGTAAGCACCATCGCGGTTAGCCCCGGAAAGGATTATACCAATTAGTTTATCGCGGTAAACCTGAGCAGCGGTAACAAACGAAAGGTCGATACTGGGACGGGAGTGGTTAACCGGTTCTTCGGTGGACAAGGCGATTTTATTGCCCAGTTCCACATACATATGGTAGTTTGCCGGAGCAAGGTAGGCTTTACCGGGTTTTATCTGTTCCTTGTCAAAGGGTTCGATAATGGGGATGGCTGATTTAATGGAGAGTGCCTCGACAAAACCGCTTCGAACGTGCTTTAAGCGGTGCAGGCAAAGAAGAACCGGAAGTGGAAAGGTTGGAGGCAAGGAGTGCAGAATTCGGGTAATCACCTGAAAACTGCCTGCCGATCCTCCTATAATTACTGCTTTGTACATAAATGCTAGGTGGTTTTTCGCTTATAAATCCTTTCGGAGTCGTTATATATGGTAAATTTATTATTTGCGTTGGTATTATCCAAGGTCTCCTTGATACCAAGGGCTAAAAATCCGCCGGCAACCAGGCAGTTTGATAGTTTCGCAAAAATTTTTTCGGAAAGGAGCTGGTTGTAGTAAATAGCCTGGTTGCGGAACAGGATTAGCTTGGCCGCACCGGGTTCTTCCTCTATAAGGGTATTTTGCTTCAGGAAGGTAACGTTTTTAATTAACCCAACATCGAAGACAATGGTTCCTCCTTCAGCACTGTAGTAGTTCGAATATTTGCCTTTTTCGTTGAAACGCTGGTAGTTTGCCTCGTTAATTTCCATGTCCTTGGGGTCGAGCCGTCCGGAGGTAATGCGCTGGATGGTACGCTCCGAGAGAGCGTTGCAGTATATGCTAACCTCGTCGAGGAGGTTGAGCTCCTTGAGCAGGATGGACAGGGAGTACAGCTCCTCACCCGAGTCGAACGATGCTAGCCAGATACGTGGTTTCGATGGGCTTCCCTTTAGCAATTCTGGGACAACCTCGTCGCGGAGTATCCGCCAAAACGAAGGATCGCGAAACATTTCGGTGGTCTCGGGAATGAGGTCTGCCAGGAGCTGATCAACAAAGTCACGGTTGTTCTTCAGGCGAGTCATCAGTCCTTCGGCATCGCGGAGGGCGTGTAGGGTGATAACGTATTCAAGTCTACGCTTTAGAGAGGTTAGCGCATAGTCGCGAAAGTCGTAACCAAAGTCATCGAGTAACATTTTGATTACGTTGCGGGTGTCAACTATTCCTATTTCGTAGCGAATGATCATACCTTGAGTTACTTCTTTAGCTGTTCCTTTAGCTGGGCTATGATGCTGTTCAGTTCTTCCTCTTTCTGTTTGTTTTCTGTAATATCTAGCCCTATGTTGATTATCTTGTACAGTTGCCCGTTTTCGTCCATAATTGGCGTGAAATTTTCCAGTACCCATTTAACTTTACCGGATACAGTGAGTGAGAACTCACGGGTTTGTTTCTTGCCGTTTTGTAAAGCTTTCCAAAATCGTTCAAACTCCTTAGGCTTATTCTTGGCGGTATAATCAATATCCTGTAGGTATCGGTTTTCAATATCTTCCTTCTTATCGCCGAGTACTTCAACATTTTTGTTGTTGATGTAGGATATTAGCCCATCGGGTTCGATAATTGTAACAAGGCAGTTTTGGTCTAACGCTTTGAGCAGCGTTTCCATCTCGCGCTGGCGTTGTGCTGAAATATCTTGCTCTTTTTTAAGTTTCCTGAGGTTTTGCTCTATCTCTTTGGCTTGCTGTTGGGTCATGATTTCCAGTTTTTTAGCCTCCGTTACATCTTGGCCAATGAGCAGGATTTTGATTAAAAGGCCCATGGAGTCGAAACCGGGGGAAAGTGTGGTTAGCATGAACCGTTCGCGGTTGTTATTGCCGAGTAGATGTAAGGTGGTGTTTACCGACTGTCCGTTTACTACCGTTTGCCAAAGTTGTATGAATCCTTCGCGTTCGTCCGGGTTGATCAGGTTCTCTAACAGCATACCTTCCACTTCCGACTTGCTGTAACCAGTCATCTCTTGGAACACCGTGTTGGAATCGGTAATGAAACCATCCTCGGTAAGCGATAGGGATATGAGCGACTGGTTTATGGCGTTAGTGATGATTTCCAGCTCCAGGTTTTTGCGCTGCATTTCCTCCTGAGTGGCTTGCATCTCCTCCATGTTTTGGCGCATTTCTTCTTCCTGGGCAGCCATCTCCTCTCGCTGTTGTTGCGATTGCTCCAGCAACTCCTGTGTTTTGAGGTTGTTCTTAACGGAATTAAGCGTGGTAGCAATACTTTCTCCAACTTTCTCAACAAATTCAATTTGATGAGGGGCGAACTCGTTGAACGAGGCTATCTCAATAACTCCGAAAATCTTATCTTCAAGTTTAAGGGGGACAAGCAGAAGTGCAGTGGGGGTTGCCTCACCCAACCCAGAGGTTATGGCTATGTAGTCCTGAGGTATCTCCTTCAGGTAAATGGTTTGTTTCTCCACAGCACAGGTGCCCACCAATCCCTCGCCCAGCATAATGGTTTTCTGAATAAACTTTTTTCGGTTGAAGGCGAATGCCGATAGCAGTTCAAGGTACTGGTCGGAATCGTGATCGTTTAGCATGAATATGCCGCCCTGGTTGGCATCTAAATAGTTTACCAGGTTCTGAATAACATTATCGGCTAAAATGATAAGGTTGTTGTTGTTTTGCCTGAGTATATCGCCAAACTTGGCAAGCCCGGCATTGAACCAGCTTCGGATGTTGTCTTCCTCCTTGCGTTTTTGTTCTTCAAGGTAAGCCTTTTTAAGGCTTTCGCGCATTTGCAGTAAGGCTAAGCCTAACTGATCGTTCTTGCTCATGGGTTTGAACTCAAAATCCAGATGATTCTGTTCAATTTGTCTGGCAAACTCAGTGGTGCTTTTTAGCCCATCAATCAGTCGGTTGAGCGATTGGGACAAATCGCCCAGCTCGCTTTTGTCGTTGATGTTGGCATGCGACGGAATTTCACCTTGTGCAAGCTGCCGGAGCCGAACGGTTAGGTGCATTAGTCCCTTTGAGACGGGTTTCAGAATGTAGTAAACCATCAGGGCAATGATAAGGGATGAGATTACAACAATTAGAATCATGGCCCTGCGGTTTACCTTAACCTGCTCCAGGGTCTCCTTGGGACTTAGGGATATGGCGATGTAGGCATTGTAGGGCTTGTAGTACTTGTAAACCAAAATCCTTTGCTCTGTTTTATTTTCGGTAACATCGAGGTATGATATGTAACCTTCCTTGGCATTTTGCAGCTTAATATCCTGAATGGTTTGAAGGGGTAGCCTACCGCCCTGTCGGGTAACGTGAATCAGGTACTGTCCGTTCTTGGATATCAATGCCGGGTAATCGGTTTTCTGATAGGCTGGCTTGCTAAAGTAGCCTTTAAGTTCAAATATATCGTTGGCGGAGAGCCCGGGCCCCGTTTTTTGCTCCACAATGTTTGCCAAGTCGGTTAACCTGTCGATGTAAACAAAAGCTTCATGAATGGCATTGTTGATGGTTCGGGAGCTGGAAAACTGATTAAGAATAAGCCCTGCCATGGCAAAAAGTATCACCATTAAGGGGATAATGACGATTTGAATGCGTTGAGTCAGCTTCATGTTAGCTAATGCCTTCATGGTTGAGTCTATTTTTTAATGTATGCCTGTCCTAGTCGTTCAAAACGGGTTGCCCATGGTCCTAGTATGGTTTCGTGCATTCCCAGAAGAAGTACCCCTTTGGGGTAGAGGTTGTTGTGAAAAAGTTCAAAAACTTTGTTTTGAAGGGTGTAGTTGAAGTAAATGATCACGTTCCGGCAAAGGATAAGGTCAAACTTGGCGAAAAAGATGTTGCCATCGACTACCAGGTCGTGTTTACGGAAAATGGGACGTTCAGTAAGGAACTTCTTCATGGTAATGGTATCCTTAACCTTGTCTATATCAAAGTATTTTTCGTAGGGCACATCGTTGTATTCCTCGAAGTTCAGGGGGTTTTGTTTGATAACCTTGTCAAAGTTATCGAGGTAGCCCAGGTTAAAGCGGTACTTATACACACCCAGCTTGGCCGCTTCCAGCACATCGGTGTTCAGGTCGGTGGCAAATATCTTGGCGCGGTCAAGCATCTCCATTTCGTTCAGCAGGATCATCATGGAGTAAACCTCTTGCCCGGTGGAGCAACCGGCATGCCATATGTTAATGGTTTTGTTGTTTTTAAAACGGGGCAGTATGCGTGACCTTAGCAAGTGCCAAACGGGAGGATCACGAAAAAGTTCGGTGGTGTTTACGGTTACCTCCTTAACTACCTTTTCAAGGAAATCCTTGTCTATTCGTAGGTTGGTAAGCAGCGAGGTGAGGTCGAGGTTGTAGTCTTCCAGAATTTTTTGAAGCCTGCGCTTTAGCGATTTATCAGAATACTCTGAAAAATCATATCGTGAAACGCTCTTGATCGTATTAACAAAGTATTGTAAGTCCTGATCCGTTACCTGCATACGTTGGCCTGCCATTAACTCCTTACGCTAACAAAAATCATAAAAATAGATTAAAGCTAAATATAGATTTTTATCCAATACAAAACAAAATACAAGGGGTAAAGATAGCTTTAAGTTTGACTAAATAGAAATTTTATTGCATGGGAACAGTTTTTTCATTGATGGTTTGCTGTTGCTTGAGTTTAAACCTTAAGGCAACAGGGTTGTGATCGCTGTTCTCAAAATTCAGGTTCAAGGTTTTTATATACTCTACTTGTATGTTGGGTGAGGCGAGGAAGAAATCAAGGATTACAGTTTTGCAACTCTCAGAGTAGGGAATGTTTAGGTATCGATTAGTTGGAGCGGCCGGGTCATAAGCCCATTGCCAATCTCTTTTAAAAAGAGTACTATCAACGTTAAAAACATGAAACGTTTCACTTTCATAAGCCCTACCAAAGGCATCAGCTGGTAAACCCGGGGGTAGCTGGTTCCAATCGCCACCAACGAGAACGTAGTTACCCTTCTCGTATTCATGGGTTACAAAATCCTTGATGAATAGCAGCTCTGCTTTTCTCTGACTTCCATCATCGAATGCAGAGTTGTGCGTGTTAACCAGAATAAGTTCCATGCCATTAGTCACAGGGAACCGATTGACCACCAAGCATCGGCGTAGATCGAACAGGTTTCGGGGGAAGCTAAGTGAATCAAAGTACTGGATTCTAACCGATAGGGAAGGGGTGTATCGGCTAAGGGTTAATATGCCGGAGTGGACTTGTCCTATTGGCGACAGAACAGGTATGGGCACAAAGGAGACTCTATGATTCACTCCATAAAACTTGAAGTATTGATTTCCCAGTACATCCACCTGATTCATGTAGTAGGACCGCCTGGAGTCCATGTCAACCTCCTGAAGGAGAATGAATGAGGCATCCTGATTTTCGATAAATTTATTGATGGCTTGCAGGTTTTGGCGTGTTCTGGCCTCGCTGTCGCGAACTCGTTTGCCTCCATCCATGAAAAAGTCCATGTTACTGCCCAGCCCTGCGTAACCAATATTCCACGTCATCAGGTTGTATGTATGCCCTGCTTTTAGCGTATCCGGGGTTTTCGAAACCTGAAGTACAATTTCCGGTGCAGGATTAAAGCGAGTAATGTGGCTGTACAGGATAAAGATTGAAAGGAACAGCAAGGAGATAAGTATTAGAACTCCCAGTAACCGAAATGCTTTTTGTATCATGCGGTGTGCTGATTTTTGAAATAAAGATAAAGAAAAAAACAATGATAAACTTATGGTTTTGCTGGTTATGTTTTAATGGCTATCTTTGAAGGGTTCAAACGCGTTCAACATGAAATTTGGAGTGGTGGTTTTTCCTGGTTCCAACTGCGATCAGGATACCGTATATACAATTAAAGATATTCTGGAGCAAGAGGTGGTAACCCTTTGGCACAAGGAAACTGATTTCGACCCCAACATCGATGTGATTATACTACCCGGTGGGTTTTCGTATGGCGATTACCTTAGGTCAGGGGCTCTGGCAAAGTTTTCGCCAATTATGACCAGAGTTATTGAGTTTGCGAACAACGGTGGGTATGTTTTTGGCATTTGCAATGGGTTTCAGATATTGTGCGAAAGTGGTTTGCTGCCTGGGGCATTGCTGCACAACACCAGCCAGAAGTTTATTTGCAAAAATGTTTATCTCACTCCCGATAGCAAGATAACCCCGTTAACCAAGTATTTACCCCGCGACAGGGCGCTAAAGATCCCCATTGCACATGGCGAAGGGCGTTACTATGCCGATAAGGAAACTCTGGCACAAATGCGAATCAATGGTCAAATCCTTTTCCGTTACTGCGATGAAACAGGCGTAGTTTCAGAAGCTGCTAATCCTAATGGCTCGGTGGAGAACATTGCCGGGGTTTGCAACGATCGTTTCAACGTGTTCGGAATGATGCCTCACCCTGAGAGGGCTTCGGACGATGAGTTGGGGAATACCGATGGCCGTTTGATTTTTGAATCGCTCATTTGGTACATCAAGGAGTTGGGTAAAAACGATTAACGATTGCGCAAATCAATCAGGGTCTCGTTGGGTGGATTGAAGATCAGCTCAACGATTTTTTTTGCTATTTTTTCAGGATTTTCCAGCATGCCCTGAGTTTTATAGTGGTGAAATCGTTCCGATTGGGGGAATATGTCAACAGGTATTTGACGGACCAAGTCTTGCATAGGCGTATCAACCACGCCGGGTGCAACGGATAACACCGTTACCTTTTGTTGCTCCTTGAGACGTTGTTCTGCCTGTATTACCAATGAAAACATGTCGAGCGCAGCCTTTGATGCGCAATATCCAGCCCACGATTCCACCGGATGCCTTGCGGCACCGGAACTTATGTTGACTATCGTAATTTTTGCTTTGGTTTTGCCGTAGAGCGATATTATTCTGTTCGTAAGAACTGCCGGAGCAATTGTGTTTAGGGTGAATGTTTGTTCCAGCATTTTGCTATCAATTTCACCAACGGGTTTTACATCGCCTAGCGTGCCCGCATTGTTGATAAGAACGATGTGTTCAGCCGTTTCAAAGAGTGGGATCTCCACGCTGGAGGCTATGCCTGGCAAGCTGAAGTCGGCATAGATGTGGGTGTAATTTGGGTTGGCCATTTTGCACCTGCGGGCATAACCTATTACCCTAAAATCGGGCTGTTTAAGAACATACGAGGTTAATGCGAGACCAATTCCCGAGCTTGAACCGGTTATGTAAAACACGAGTTTCTGCATGGTGGCTACTTAATAAAGTGACGCTTAACCCATCGTGGAAAGATTATTGAGCCAATGAAAAGGTATGGGTAGTAGCTGACAAAACGCCATAGCAGAGCCATGGCAACCGCCACGGAAGCCAGAAGGTGTGCATCAACCGGAATGAATTCCGACAGGTACCGGGTAAAAACAAATTCTGCGAATCCGCTACCACCTGGCGTAGGGCTGACCAGCATCATGATCCACATGACCAGCTGACGGGCAAAAATGAGCAGGTTGTGCTCAATACTAAAGAATGCCAGGAGCAAGGCGTTTACCACCCAGAAACGCGAAGTCCATGATAGGAATGACGCTGCTATAACCTTTACCCAGAATGAGGCCGGTTTGCTCCGGTATTCCCTGGAGCTGCTGATGATATCGCTCCCTGCCCGGTTTGCCCCGTGCTTCCATCGCCTAAGAATTGGTAGTTTGAAGATTAGCAGGAGGAGCCATTTTAATCCTCGTGGGTTAACGAAAAGTCCGTAGGAGAGAACAAGCACCCAGGCAAACTTTAGAGAGTAGCCAATAAGGCTGAAAGCCATAAGCTCTCGGGCCATACTCGGGCTTGAACCCACGGAGAAGAGGTTGGCGTATCCTGCCAAAAGTACTACAAATGGAAACATCACCACAAAATAAAGCTCGTCCAGAAAGGAGGTGATCATAACTAGTGCTGAACTATGACCCAAATTCAAACCCTCCTTGTTAACGTAAACAATGGCCACGCTGGTTCCGCCAATGGCTGAGGGGGTAATGGCTGAGGTAAACTCCCATAGCATAACCACCCTTAGCGCTTTCCAAAAACGGAACTTACCGTCGCTGAGTATCATCAATCGGAGTGTGTAGCCAACATCGCGGCCAATCATGAACAGGAATGCCACCAATAACCATAGCACAGCAGGCCAGGTGAATCTAATCACCTCGAAAGCTTCGGGTTTAAATTCCCTGTAAAGCATAAATCCCACTACTCCTAATCCCAGTGTAACAGGAATAATGGCTAACTTTGTTTTTAATCGTTGTGCCGGATTTTCTTTGATCTGTGCGGCTTGTTTGTGCATGTGTTTTGTAAATACTTACAGTAAACAAATATAGTATAATGTGGTTTAGGAGGTGGTTATTGTAATGTTAAATAATCGTGGTTTACAGTTTCTCATGGCTCTTAAGCTTTATGGATGGATTGGTATCTCATTAAGTAGATCATTTTAAAACTACAACATTGGGTAAAAGAACCGAAGCGCATCTGGCCATAATGGGGGCAAATCTTTTGTTTGGAATTAACTATGCCATAGCAAAAGGGGTTATGCCGGCATACCTAAGCCCTATGGCTTTCGCTATGCTTAGGGTGGTAAGTGCCTCGTTCCTTTTTTGGATAATCTCTGGAACGGGGAAGCATTACGAAACCATTGAACGTGCTGATTACCCACGATTCATCGCATCGGGCCTGTTTGGCATATCGCTCAACCAGTTTCTGTTTCTTAAAGGTTTAAACTTTAGCACACCCATCGAGTCGTCAATCATTTCAACCCTAAATCCGGCAATGGTCATGCTAATCGCTTACTTTGTGCTATCCGAACATATAAGTGCGATTAAGCTTACAGGGCTGTTGGTAGGAGCCTCGGGTGCTCTAATTCTTATACTTGCCCGGGGGGATGTTAGCTTTGATCTAAACCACACTCTTGGAAACATCATGCTTTTTCTGAATACGCTTTTTTATGCGTTTTATTTGGTGCTGGTTAAACCGTTAATGATAAAATATAGGCCGATAACTGTAATGCGTGGCGTTTTCAGTGTTGGGCTCGTTTCGCTGCTACCATTTGGTGCATTTGAGCTGGCTCAAACGCGCTGGGCGGGCATACCTGCAGAGATCTACGGGTCTATTCTTTTTGTGCTCCTTGGCCCAACATTCCTGGCATACCTGTTAAATGGTTGGGGATTGCGGCATGTTCAGGCCAGCACGGTGAGTATCTATATTTATTCGCAACCCGTAATAGCAGCAATGGTAGCAGTTGGTGCAGGCGTTGATACGTTGGATTTGCGAAAAATTATAGCAGCTGTTCTTGTTTTTACGGGAGTTTACCTGGTCAGCCTTAAACCACAGGCAGGTTTTGCTGTCTTTTTACGAGAATTCAGGAAGAAGTGACTTGCCTTGCAATTGCTTCCAGCAATGTAACCCCATCGGCGATGATATCATCAGGAAAGTCATAGTTGGGGCTATGGATATCCGGTTGCTCCTCTCCCGATCCTAAACCAAAGATTACCGCCGGGCAGCAGCTTGTGAAGTGAGCGAAATCCTCGCTCCAGCGGTTTGGTTCGTTTAGGAAGGTTACGGAGCGGTTTTGTTGCTTTGCAACTTTTTCTACCAGATGAGTTAGCTCCGGATCGCATGCCGATGCCGGGAACTCGTCGGTAAACTCGGTTTCAACCGCCAACCCATGCTTAATGGCAATCTCTTTGGAGAGCGTTACAGCGCTCTCGGAAAGCAGTTGCATATCAGAGTCATCGAATGAACGAAGTGTGGCCATGATCACGGCTGACCCGGGAGATGTTCCAAAAGCCACTTCGCCTACCTTTACGTGGATTAGGGTTACCAGCACAAAGTTTTGAAAATGATGGTCTTTTGGAAGCGATAGCAAGTGTTGTATGATTTCGGCTGTTGCTGCAGCCGGGTTGAGCCCAAACTCCGGAAATGCTGCATGGGAGTTTCTGCCCGTTAGCTTTATGATTAGGCCTTTTGATGCGGCCGTAAATGTATATTTCCCCAGTATGATGCTTCCTTTTTGGAATTTCGGTAGGTTGTGAAGCGCAAAAGCGAAGTTTGGCAACAGATCGAGCTCTCTTAGCTTTTCAATCGCTTCTTTAGCTCCAATTCCATTCTCTTCGGCGGGTTGGTATAGAAGTATTACGTTTCCTTTTTTCAAGGGTTGCTCATATAACCTAACCGCCAGTCCCGATACGATGGCCATGTGACCGTCGTGCCCGCAAACGTGGGCAACACCCGGAGTGTTCGATTTATACTTTACATCGGTGTGCTCGTTTATTGGGAGAGCATCCATGTCGCAACGGAAAAGAACCGTTGGTCCTGGTTCTTCGCCCCGATAAACCACAACCATCCCGTGACCGGCAATGTTGGCGTACAGCTCATGGGGCTGGTAACGACTCAGAAAAAATCGTAACCGTTTTGCAGTAGCCCTCTCCTGACCCGATAGTTCAGGATTCCGATGAAGCTCATGCCGCAACCTTATTAACTCTTCCATTGCCTGTATCTAACTTTCTGTAAAAGTATTGTTTTTGTAGCAAAATGGCAAGAGTTTGTAAAAACAAGATTGGCTTTTGGATGTGTTTATATATAAATCTGAAAAAATAAACAAAGAATGAACAAAAAGTATTTTAAAATGAACAAAATTGTTTAGCATCTGTTAGTAATATACAAAAAACTAACTACCATGAAATCAAGAAAAAATCTATTTGCTCTACTGCTAACGGTAGGCCTAGCGGGAACGCTACTACTTACAGGATGCGAAAAGGATGATAAGGAAATGGAAATGCCTAAAAACATTGTTGAGGTGGCAGTATCCGATCCTCAGTTTTCAATTCTTGTACAAGCGCTAACCAAATCTAACTTAGTTAATACCCTTAAGGAAACTGGACCGTTCACCGTTTTTGCTCCTACAAATGCAGCGTTTAATCAATTGTTTGCACAGCTTGGTGTGACCAACATTGATGCATTAACTGCGGAACAGCTGACACCAATCCTATTGTACCATGTTCTTTCCGGAAAGGTGGAGTCCAGCCAATTACAAAGTGGATATGTTTCAACACTAAGCCCAGGTGCAGGGGGCTCAGGCGTATCGCTGAAGGTTGATGCCGGTGCTCTTAAATTGAATGGTAGTGTAAGCATTACATCGGCTAATATTTCAGCTACCAATGGAGTAATTCATGTGATCGACAAGGTTTTGCTTCCCCCTAGTGTAGTTGACTTGGCATTGGCTAATACCAGCTTCAGCACTCTGGTGTCGGCTTTGGATAAAGCCAGTTTAGTTAATGCCCTGAGGGGCAGTGGCCCCTTCACCGTGTTTGCCCCAACCAACGATGCGTTTAGCCAGTTGTTTTCCGATTTAAAGGTAAGTGGGGTAAACGATTTATCGGCTGAACTGCTTACTCCGATTCTGCTTTACCATGTTTTAGGCCAATCGGTTAAATCAAATCAGCTGGTAAGCGGGTACGTTTCAACGTTGAGCGCCGGTCCGGATGAGTCGAGCATATCGCTTAAAGTTGATGCCACCATGGCCAAGCTAAACGGAAATGTGAGCATTGTAGCAACCGATGTGATAGGTACCAATGGTATTATCCATGTAATAGATAAGGTGTTACTGCCCCCAACTGTTGTAGATATAGCTTTGGCAAACAGCAATTTCAGCATTCTGGTATCGGCACTTGTAAAGGCCGAACTGGTTGAAACGCTGAATGGCGAAGGTCCTTTTACCGTGTTTGCACCAACCAACGATGCGTTTAATGCCCTGTTTGCCCAACTTGGTGTTTCAGGAGTTAACGACTTGTCCAAGGAGCAGCTCACATCGATACTATTAGATCACGTGGTTTCGGGTAACATCAGGTCCACACAGCTCACCAGCGGAAACGTTCAAACCCTGGGTAACCCCATCAGTATTAATGTGGGCAATACCGTGGTTATTAATGGCAACGTAAATGTTACCCTTGCCAATGTTCAGGCTATGAATGGTGTAGTTCATGTAATTGATAAAGTTATCATTCAACCTGCAAAATAATATTTCGGTTAGCATAACACTCTTAAAGCGCCGGGTGCACCGGCGCTTTTTTATTTTCGTTGGTTTTTTGAGTAATTTTGTGCACAGCTAAACCTTCCATGTTTAGCAAACTCAATATATATCAGAATCTTACTTTTATGCAAAAATCATCGTTTCGTATTTACCTGGCAGTGGTGTTGGCCATGGTTTTTTGGTCGTTATCTTTTATCTGGTACAAGGAGGTTTTTGAGTTCTATAAACCCATTACCCTGGTAGTGGGCAGGCTCACCATTTCCAGTATCTTTTTGTTTCTGGCAACGGGGTTAATGCGAAAGCTGACTCCGGTAAATCCTGTCGATGTAAAATACTTTCTTTTACTCGCCTTTTTTGAACCATTTCTATACTTTGTAGGCGAGAGTTTTGGTATGACCATGGTTTCATCGACTCTGGCAGCGGTTATAGTTTCAACCATTCCGCTTTTTAGTCCGTTGGGCGAGTTTTACATCTATAAAACCCGAGTAACCCTGATGAACTTTTTGGGCATCGTGGTTTCTGTGGTGGGGGTTGGAATGGTGATTTTTCATCGTGGGTTTGGTGAGCTGGAGGCTAACCCCGTTGGCATCGCTTTGATGTTTTTAGCTGTGGTTGCTGCTCTTGGCTACTCGCTTACCCTGCGTAAGCTTACGGCAAAGTACAACGTTTTTACCATTATCACCTACCAAAACACATTGGCAATCCTCTACTTTCTGCCCTTCTTTTTCATTTTTGAGTTTAAGCATTTCGTGAGCGTTGGGGTAACCATGAAATCGGTTATGCCTCTGGTCAAGCTGGGGATTTTTGCTTCAACCTTTGCGTTTCTGCTTTTTACATACTCGGTGAAGCACTTAGGGGTGACAAAAGCCAACTCTTTTGCCAATGCAATTCCTGTTCTTACGGCAATATTTGCTTACTTCCTGCTGGGTGAAGTGCTGACCCTTACCAAAATGCTTGGCATTGGTATAGTGGTTCTGGGTTTGTTCCTATCGCAGGTACCCAAGGAGCATGCGCGCAAGGTGTTTGCATTCATTCCGGTAGGTCTGATAACCCTGGCCAGGCTCAAGAAAAAAGAGTAGGCAATTACTCGTCGCCAAACTGCATCAGGTAAGCCTTAATACACTCGTTCAGGTCGCCATCCAGTATGGCGTTCACGTCTGAGGTTTCGTACTCGGATCGGAGGTCCTTCACCAGCTTGTAGGGGTGTAGCACGTAGTTTCGGATTTGGGAGCCCCACTCAATTTTTTTCTTTTTACCTTCAATCTCTGCCTGAATTTCTCGTCTCTTGCGTAGTTCCAGCTCATACAGGTGCGATTTGAGTAATCGCAAAGCGTTCTCTTTGTTCTGGAACTGGGAGCGAGACTCGGTGTTCTCAATCACAATTCCGGTTGGGATGTGGTACAGCCGAACGCCGGTTTCCACCTTATTCACGTTTTGCCCACCGGCACCCGATGAGCGGTAAGTATCCCACTTGATATCGGCAGGGTTGATGGTTATTTCAATGGTTTCGTCAACAGTGGGCGAAACAAAAACCGATGCAAAGGAAGTATGCCTTCGGGCATTGCTATCGAACGGTGAGATGCGAACCAGGCGGTGAACCCCGTTCTCACTTTTCAGGTAACCGTAAGCCATTTCGCCTACAAACTCCAGGGTGCATGATTTTATACCGGCTTCCTCGCCATCCTGAACGTCAACAATCTTCACCTCATAGCCGTTACGTTCGCCCCAACGCATGTACATGCGCATGAGCATAGCCGCCCAGTCCATGCTCTCGGTGCCACCGGCACCGGAGTTAATCTTCATGATTGCGCCAAGTCTATCCTCCTCGCGCCGAAGCATGTTTTTCAGCTCCAGATCTTCAATGGCTTTAATGGTGTTGCTGAAGTGGGTTTCCAGCTCATCCTCGGTTACTGCACCTTCCTTGGCAAAGTCGAACATCACCTGCAAATCCTCGGTCAGACTGTTTACCTTGTTATAGCTATCAATCCAGGTTTTTATGGATGCCACTTTTTTTAGTTGCTTTTCGGCTTCCTCGGGTTTATCCCAGAAATCAGGGGCCTGGGTTTTTAGCTGTTCCTCCTCGAACTCAATGGTTAACTTTTCGATGTCAAAGATACCTCCTCAGCGCATCGCGGCGCTTTGCAACCTCTTTTACCTGTTCTATGGTGATCATCTGAAAAAATTTTGGCAAATATAGCCTTTTTATTGAAGCTCGATGACGTTAATTAGAATCCGGTTTGCACCAAAAGTAGTCAGCCTTTTACCCGAATTTATGCTCTTTGATTGTTTCAGATATACAGAATTCAATTTTAGGGCGAAAACAATTGGTAACAAAAAATCATCCCTGCCTTAGGCCAGGGATGACAAATCATTTTTAATCTTTGGAGATAGAGAACCTTGCAGTATTTGCCTTACAATCTGGTAAGCATTTGTTTCATGATAAGGGTCATTTTCTGTTCGGCCATGTTGCCCACTTTTTGCACCTCTTCGTGTGAAACCTCGACAATTTTACCGGGTACGCCCAAATCGGTGATGATGGAAATGGCAAAAACGGGAATAGACATGTGGCGGGCCACAATAACCTCAGGTACGGTGGACATACCCACAGTGTCGCCTCCGATAATTCTAAAGTATTGATATTCCTTGGGGGTTTCAAATGTTGGGCCGGTAGTACCCACGTAGCATCCCTCCTGCATCTTAATGCCAAGCTCTGCAGCCACTTTTTTGGCCAGGGCAATCAGGTCGTGGTCATAGGGTTTGTGCATATCGGGGAAACGGGGTCCCAGCTCGCTGATATTGGGGCCCAGAAGCGGGTTAGGCATCAAGTTGATATGGTCGTTAATGATCATCAGGTCGCCGATCTCGAAATCGGGA
The DNA here is from genome assembly GCA_937926785.1 of uncultured Bacteroidales bacterium. GTDB lineage: Bacteria > Bacteroidota > Bacteroidia > Bacteroidales > Tenuifilaceae > Tenuifilum. The sequence continues at coordinate 32,348 of CALBBQ010000060.1, forward strand.
TTGACCCCGCCGCTGGCGTTTGATACAAACAGGTACTTGATGCCCAGGAACTTCATCACCCGAACCGGGAAAGTAACCTGTTTCATATCGTACCCCTCATAGTAATGGAAACGGCCCTGCATGGCCACCACCTTTTTGCCACCCAGGTTTCCAAAAATAAGCCTGCCCGAATGGCCCTCAACAGTGGAAACAGGGAAGTTGGGTATATCTTTGTAATCCAACGCTTGCTGATTTTCAATCTCGCGTACAAGCCCTCCAAGCCCGGTTCCCAGTATGATTCCCACCTCCGGTTCAATAGTAACCTTGCTCCTGATGTAGGTTACCGTTTGGTTTATTTTCTCTAACATAGCTTAGTATTTGTCTGTTAAACCTGTTTCCTTCGTTGTTTAAGAAATGCACCTCAAGGGGCAGGTAGTAAAATTTTTGCATCGCCTCAGCTGAAAGCGGGAGTGTCCGTATCCGTGCGGCATCCTTCTCAGTGGTGATTACTGCAAACCCCTTACCCATCCTTTTTGAGGTGGCTTCAAAAATAGATAGAATTTCTTTAACCGTAAAATTATGGTGGTCGGCAAATGCCTTTTTTTGTACTACATTAAACTGATTTTCAACTTGATTAAAGAATTTGCCGGGGTTAGCTATGCCGGCAAGGGCAACTACAGGTTTAGTCGGGTTTGGCGCCAGTTCCAGCGAGCCATTATGAATAGCCTTTGGGACTCCATACCTGTAGGTGGTGAAATAGATTTGTTGGGTGTCGTTCAGGTTGATTTTACTGATGAAGCGTTGTTGATCGTCCGTAGTGATGTTTTCAGGGCATTTGCTAACTACCACGATGTTGGCGCGTTTCACCTCCGAGATGCTATCGCGAAGGTTGCCGGCTGGTAGTAAGAAGTCTTTGTAAATGGGGCGATTGTAGTCAACCATCAGAATGTTAAGGCCGGCCTTAATCCAGCGGTGCTGGAATGCATCGTCTAAAACCAGGGCTTCCAGCTCAGGCTGAGTGGCAAGCAGTTCTACCACGCCGTTTACTCTATCCTCATGCACTGCACAGTTAACTTCGGGGTGCTTAATCTTAAGCTGAAGCGGTTCATCACCAACTTCAGCGGCAGTTGATGTGGGTTCAACAATTCTAAAACCTTTGGTTTTACGACCGTAACCCCGACTGAGCAGTGCGATTTTATATTCCGATTTTAGAAGGGAGATTAGGTAATCGGTGTGTGGTGTTTTTCCGGTACCCCCAACGGTGAGGTTTCCAACACAAATGGTGGGAATATCGAACTCAAAGCTTTTGGCTATTCCGGCATCGAACAACCAGTTGCGAACCTTTATGGCAAGCCAGTAAAGCCACGATATGGGAAGAAGTAGAAGTCGAATTCGGTTCATACGATGCAACAACTAAACTTATTCAAATTTAAGTGTTTTCTCCGGACTGATGCGGGAAATGACCATTGAGGGGACAACCAGCATGGCCACCCCTACGCATAAGGCAATAAGGTTAAGCAGCACGATGTGCCACCACACAAGGTTAATGGGTACTTCCGACAGGAAGTAAAAGGTTTCATCGAGTTTCACTAAGCCAAAGTGTTTTTGTATCAAACAAAGAGTTAGCCCGGCAAGTGTACCTGTTACCAAACCTCGGCCCATGATGATTGCCGACTGGAGGAGGAAGATTTTGCGGACACTCCGGCTGGTGGCACCCATGGATTTGAGTAATCCTATGGTATGGGTTTTTTCGAGGATGATGATGAGCAGTCCCGATATCATGTTGATACCCGCAACCAGCAGCATCAGTATGATGAGCACCGCAGCATTTATATCCTGCAGGTTAAGCCAGTCGAAGATGTTTGGGTATCGGTCGAAAATGCTTTGCACCTTTAGGCGCGAGCCGTCAGGCAGAAACGTAAAACCGGCCACATCGTCCACGGCCACCCATAAATCGTCAACCTGGTCGATATCGTCCACTAGCAGCTCAAACCCGGTTGCCAGCGTGTCGTTCCATCCGTTTAAGCGGCGTATGTGCCTGATATCGCAAAGCACGAACATCTTGTCGAACTCCACCATCTTGGTGTCGTAAATGCCGCAGACGGTAAATCTTCGGTACCGAGGGGGCTCCTGCACAAAAAATACATCGTAGGTATCGCCCACCTTAAGCCTAAGCAGGTTTGCCAATGTTTTGGAGATGATAGTTCCGTTAGAGGTAACCGTATCGGAGAGGGTTAGCGTTTCGCCCTCAATAAGGTTTTTCCTGAAAAACGACCAGTCGAAATCGGACGCAACGCCTTTAAGAACTATTCCCTGGATTTCGGTTTCGGTTTTAATGATGCCTCCTTTAATGGCGAACTGCTGGATATGCCTAATACCCCTGATCTTTTTGATCTCGTGGAGTACCGGAAGGTTTGTGGGGATAGGTGTGGTCTCCAACGACTGGTTGCTGTCGTAGTTAGTGATCTGGATATGGCTTCCAAACCCTACCACCTTTTGTTTAATCTCCCTTTTGAAACCTGTGATGATGGCAATAGCCACAATCATCACCGAAACGCTAAGCGCGACGGAGGCTATGGTGATACGGATAAACGGGCGAGAGAGGCTTTGCTTATCGGAGCCTTTCAAAAATCGCCATGCTATGAAACTTTCGAAACTCACTGGTTAAACATCTATAGAGATTTTACTTACGTCCGAAATCGGCAGGGATTTCTCCCCATACGCGGGTTTCCCATTTTAGTAGGGGGTTTTTCCAGGTATTCTGTTTGAGCCAATTCTCGGCTCGTTCAATTAGTTCAAAAAGATTTTTATTCTTACGAGTTGGCTCAAGTTTTGTGCGCGCATGTTTAGCCTTTACCCAGCTGATGGCAGTTCGGGAATCGGTATATACCGGGATATCGCTTCCCGATTTTTTAAGGTATGCCAAACCGTGAACTATGGCCAGAAACTCCCCTATGTTGTTTGTAGCATCGGGGAACGGGCCTTGGCGGAAAATTTCCTTGCCGGTTTGGCAGTCAACCCCCCGGTACTCCATTTCCAGCGTGGCGGTGTTCCATGCAGCATCAACGGCCAGTGAGGGGTAAATGGGTTTGGGTGCATTTTCCGTTAAATTGAAAAGCGCTTCTTGCTCGGGTGAAAGGTGGTTGTAGTGGTCGAAACCCATTTTAAAAGCACTCTCGGCGGCATTTCTACTGGGAAATCCTTTATACTTAGCATTTGGGAACCCTTTCACCTGCTTCAGGCACTCCTCCCAGCTGCTGTAGATTCCCGGTTTATTTCCTGCCCATACCACGTAATGGGTGTTCTTTCTGGTCATTCATTTTCGATTTGATGTCAAAATTACTCAAAATCGGGGTAAAGCAGATACTTTTTCCTAATCACCTTGAAGCTTTCGATACCATTTTGCCACGATGCTCTAATCTCATCGGGTGTTAAACCCAATTCAATTTGTTTTCGTAGTTCAGCTGTGCCTGCCAGCAGGTTAAAGAAGCTGTTGAAGAACTTGTCCTTATCGGTGTAGTTGTTGTAGGCATAAATAATCCAATCAAGAACGATAGCTTTGCGGTCAAGGAAATAGTTCACGGAGTAATTGCGCAGGTCAATTCCGTAGCATTGTGTTCCCTTGTATGGAGGATTGAGGCTGGCGCCTTTTTTTTCAACCGGAATGTAGCGGAATCCTTTGTCGGGGAAGTTTGGGTAGCCAAACACCTGGAAGGGGTAATCGGTTCCGCGCCCCACGCTTACCACAGTACCCTCGAAGAGCCCCAACGAGGGGTAAAGTAAAACCGACAGGTGGTTGGGCAGGTTGGGTGAGGGGCGTACGGGCAGGGCCGTGGTCATGCTATGGGTATATCCCAGGCAGGGAATAACGGTAAGCTCGCACCGCAGCTTTCCTTTTAGCCAGCCCTCACCATTTATCATCCCGGCAAACTCCCCTATGGTCATGCCATGAACAAGGGGTACCGGGTGCATACCAACGAATGAGCGAAAGTTAGTGTCGAGAACAGGGCCATCAACGTAAAATCCATTTGGGTTAGGCCTGTCAAGTATAAGTAAAGGTTTTCTGTTTTCGGCACAAGCCTCCATAACGTAGTGCATGGTGGAAATGTAGGTGTAGTATCGCACACCAACATCTTGCAGGTCGAAGATTACCCAGTCAACATCGGTAAGGTCACTCGCCTTGGGTTTCTTACTTCCACCGTAAAGCGATATCACTGGTAATCCGGTCTTCTTATCGGTATAGCTATTTACGTGTTCACCTGCCTCATAATCACCTCTGAAACCATGTTCAGGGCTGAATATCTTTTGAATCCTGATACCAGCCGACAACAATGTGTCAACTAGGTGCCTGGAACCTACCAGGGTGGTGTGGTTTGCCACAACAGCTACCCGTTTACCTCGTATAATGGGTAAGTATTCGTTTAGCTGGCGTGCACCGGGGATGATCTCTTGAGCCTTGGCTATGTAAACTAAGGAAAAAAAAGTTACGAGTATGGCAATGGTATGCTTCATATAAATCTGATTCGCAAAAAACGAACCGAAATTTTGAAAGGCTAAGGTAGAAAATAATTTTAAAACCTTTTGATCATGTCCGTCTCTTTGGTTGTTGCTGAGAGATGAAGCGAAACTCTGTCGGTTTCATTCTTTGTTGCTCAATTAAAGTTAGGTTTGTGGTTGCTAATCACCAATTAGCCTAAGCCATGGGCTACTGAAGTTTTACCCCTAACGGGGCAAAAAACATAAATACATTTGAAAGAGAAGAGCTCGTGAATGAAGCGGGGATAATCGGAAATAGTGTCCATAGCCCACGAATTCATTCGTGGGTTGGGGTTTAACGAATTTCAAGGGGTGAAATGGTTTTAACCATTTCGGTTTGGCCATGCGCGCATGAGCTAACGCAAAGAGCGGCGAACAAGCTTCGCATCGCAACCACGAAAGCCCGAGCCTACTGCACGATGGGTTGGTAGCCATGCTCAGGCCACGTCGAGCGGGGTCGTCATGGTGAGCGGAGCCGTCATGGTGAGCGGAGTCGTCATGGTGAGCGGAGTCGTCATGGTGAGCGGAGTCGTCATGGTGAGCGGAGTCGAACCATGACGGGGGCGGGGGAGATCGTCACCCTTCGACACCGCTCAGGGTGACGGATAGGGAAGGGAGCAGTCACCCTTCGACTCCGCTCAGGGTGACGGATAGGGAAGGGGGCAGTCACCCTTCGGCTCCGCTCAGGGTGACGGATGGGGAGGTTTAAATCACCTGGCAATCAGAAAGGCCATGACATCTGCTTTGGCTTGCCAGTATGATTGTTTCCAATATTTTGATTTGTGCGCATTTCTTTGTAAATT
>CALBBQ010000061.1 GCA_937926785.1 uncultured Bacteroidales bacterium
CCTTTCAACGCCACGGCTAAAGCCGTGGGCTATGAGAATCAACCCCAATAGTCGGGAAATGGTTGAACCCTTACCCCCTGCGTTTTCCATTTAAACCCCAGGAGTAGATTCGTGAGCTATGATTAGCTGTTGCCCATTCACAGCGTGCTCTCCGGAAGCATAGCCCACGGTTTCAACCGTGGGAAGGGGTATCGGTTTTGATTCCAGGGAACCGTTTTAACGGTTTCCCGCAGTGGGGGGGTAAATGGTTAAAACCATTCCGCACCGGAAATTCCCCTATCAACCCCACGGCTAAAGCCGTGGGCTATGAGAATCAACCCCAATAGTCGGGAAATGGTTGAACCCCTACTCCCTGCATTTCCCATTTACACCCCAGGAGTGGATTCGTGAGCTGAGTTTGAATACAACGATATTACTTAAAAAGGTGATAAATATCATCATTTTATAACGATTTGACATACTGTATATTATAACGAGTCGCTGTTATTCCTCATTTCTCTGATGATACGCCAAGACGAAAATTTTGTAAATTTAATTACTAACTCACCCTAAAAAGTTTAAGGCATGAAAACCAAGGTTATACTTCTTATCTTATTGTGGGTTCCGGCAATCTGGAATAATGCCATATCGCAGGACGAAACAGAACAGAAAGTGCACGTTACCGGTTACATCAATACGGTTGCCGAATACTCCGATTGCATTAACCTGAAGAAGGACTGGGCAGTGGGCTTATCGGAGGTGGGCTTTCTTACCAGCTATAAACCCGCCGATAAGCTGGAGTTTAAAACAACGCTGGTTTATACCCATTACACCTTTCATGTAAGCCAGCTATTTGTCGAAGCCTATGCTCAGTATAGTTTTGGCGATGAGTTTAAATTTGGAGCCGGGCGTTTTCTCACCCCATTGAGCCCTGTAAACCTGTACTTCTATGCTCCGTTGAACCCTAGCGGAGTTGTCCCCATGCTGGTTTCGCATCACTTCCTGTTCCCTCAAAGTATAAGTGGTTTACATTTGCATGGGGTTGCGGGTTTAGCCGAAGGCTTTAAGCTGGGTTATAATTTCACTTTGGGAACGTATCCGTATATAAACCACTTTGAATCAGGGGTACTCAGCATTCAGGCTCAGGAGGATTCTTACCCTTCGTTCGGCTACTACGATACCGAAAACGATAAGATAAACAAGTATTTATGTGGTACAGCCAGAGCGTATGCTACCATTAGCGATGCTTTTACCCTGGGGGTTAACTATTTTAAGGCCGATGCCCAGCAGGTTACCCAGGACAGTCTGGGACGTTTTATTTACTACCCTTCCACCAAGTACACCTACGGTTTCGATGCACACCTTCAGCTTGGCGACCTCAAGCTAAACGCAGAGTACTGGGGTGGCAAACAGCAAACAACACCTAAAACCGATGCTCTTTTGGGGCAACATATTGAAAACAAGTACACCGCTTACTATGGCGAGGTTATATGGGATGGTGAGGTTTACAAACCATTTGTGCGCTACGATTTTATTGAAGATGTTAATGTGAATAAAGTAGGACTACCCACCACAGCAATGACTGTAGGTTTGGCTTTCCGCCCACGCTTCGAAACCCTCATCAAGCTGGAGTACAAGCGGGTATTTGGCCGGCAAATAACCGATATCGCTAACCGGCTCTGGAACGATTATGACTATAACTATGCACAGATGTCGTTAGTGGTTTCCTTCTGATATCAACCTAAAAAATGGGAATGGTTATGAAACACCCATGTAATGCAGCTTACACAAACGCAGATGAACAAAGTATGGGTGTTCCATCCGATTATTAAAGTGTTAATGATGAAAGCGTTGTTTGATTTTAATTAATGTGAAAATTTTATTCGGATGAAACGTTTAATAATACTCACTGTTTTGGTAAGCGTTGCTCTTGCCATGCAGGCACAATCGTTCAGGGTGGTTGTTAATTCCAATAACCCTGTTGTATCAATAACAGCCAGGGATGCTTCCGATTACTTCCTGAAAAAGGAAACCAAATGGGCTAATGGCCAAACCGTAGTTCCGGTTGATTTGTCGCCCAAATCATCGGTACGTGAAGATTTTTCTACGTTTGTTCATGGCAAATCGGTTGCTGCCATAAAAAGTTACTGGCAACAGTTCGTTTTTGCCGGTAAGGGAACTCCTCCTATCGAAAAGAACACCGATGCCGAAGTGGTTGAATTTGTCAAGAAAAATCCTGGAGCCATAGGCTACGTATCGGTTAATGCCGATGTTTCAGGTGTTAAGGTGATAACCATTAACAAGTAAGGCGATGCTTCAGAATCTGAAAATACGGCATAAGCTGATGCTTTTTCCGGCCCTTTTTGTGCTAATCATACTGGTAGTTTTCATTCTTTTTCAGATTTTAAGCTCCAGCTCAAAACGTTTTATCACCAAGATAGAGTTCGGATATATGCCGTTTGTGGAGATGGCCAACAACCTCAACTATGAGCTGATTAACTTACAACGTGAGTTCCAGGACGCGGTGGCTGCAGCCGACAATGATAAGCTCAACGAGACTAAGGCACGTTATCAGAATATTCTCAACCAGCTCGACTCCATCAAACGAAATCCTGTTGGCAAGGAGCAAGATTTGACAGGACTTGAAAAGCAGATCAAGGACTACTACAGCCTAGCCTTTAAAACATCCGAGGCCATGATTCGGGGGCAGTTCTCCGAAGCGGTTACAAACGACATAAACCAGATGGTGAACGACTTTAATGCCCTGAGGGAATCGCTAAATCAGCTGCTTATTCAGAGCAAGCAGCAAACAGAGAAAGCCTTCAACTCTACCATTGTGGGTTTCAACAGGTCGTTTGCCACCATCATTTTTATCCTGGTCATCAGCCTGTCCATTTTCATGGCTATATCCTTTGCAATTGCTCGCTCGTTGAATAAGTCGATTGACCAGATACAGAAAGTTTTATTCGATTTGTCGGAAGGCAAGCTGCATGCTCAGGAGCTGGTGGCTTCCCGTATCAACAACGATGAAATTGGTGCCATGCTCAGTGCCACAAGCCAGCTAATACAGAAACTGCGAAATGTTATTGCAGATGTTCAGGCTAGCATTGAAGCCATAAACGAATCCGGAGCCGTAACCAGCGAAACATCGGAGCGAATGGCCGAAAGTGCCAACGAGCAAGCCTCGTCGGTAGAAGAAATTGCCTCGACCATCGAGGAGATTTCGGCCAACATCGCCCAGAATAGCGATAATGCTAAAAGCACCGGGGTTATCTTTGAAGAGGCCACCAAAAGCATTAAGCATGTTTCCGAAAAGGCCGTTCGGGTGGTTGAGGCAAACCGGGCTATCATGGATAAGATAAGCATCATCAACGAGATTGCTTTCCAGACCAACATCCTGGCGCTTAATGCCGCAGTTGAGGCGGCCCGTGCCGGTGAGCACGGAAAGGGCTTTGCCGTGGTAGCCGGGGAGGTTCGCAAGCTTGCTGAGAAAAGCCGGGCGGCTGCCGAAGAAATCGTAAAGTTGGCTAGCCAAAGCTACAACCTTTCATCCGAAGCCGGGAAAATAATGCTCGATACCATACCCATTGTGGATAAAACCACCACCTTGGTTCAGGAGATTATTGCAGCAAGCATTGAGCAGTCGAATGGCACCAACCAGGTAAACAATGCCATTCAGCAGCTAAACAACCTTACGCAGCAGAATGCATCGGCAGCCGAATCGATGTCGCAGAATGCTGCACAGTTGGCCGCAGAGGCTCAGCGACTTAGCGAACAGATTGAATTTTTTAAGCTATAGTGCTCCTCCTTTCGATTGTAAAATGCCGGATTACTTCCGGCCTTTTTTATTGATTTTCAATCCTCTTGTAAATGTTTCTGCTCTTTTGATTATTTGAAAAAAGCTCTAATTTTGTGAGATTTTTAGCAGACAATATCGGTTGATTTAGACTTAATTAGGTATTTAACAGCAAAATGTATGGGTACCCAAAAATTTAAAGAGTACAAGGGATTAGATTTATCGCAGGTAAACAAGGATGTTCTGAAAACATGGGAAGAGCAGAATACTTTCAGAAAAAGTTTGGAAACCCGCAAGGGCCATCCTAAATTCATATTTTACGAAGGTCCCCCTTCGGCCAATGGTATTCCGGGCATTCACCACGTAATGGCCCGAACCATAAAGGATATATTCTGTCGTTACAAAACCCAAAAAGGATTCCTGGTTGAACGAAAGGCAGGATGGGATACACATGGGTTACCTGTTGAGCTTGGGGTAGAAAAAATGCTTGGCATAACCAAGGAAGATATTGGTACAAAAATATCGGTTGAGGAGTACAACAGTACCTGCCGCAAGGAGGTGATGAAGTACACCGACCTGTGGGAGGACCTTACGCACAAGATGGGCTACTGGGTTGATATGGACGACCCGTACATAACATATGACAACCGTTACATTGAATCGCTATGGTACCTATTGCAGCAGCTCTTTGAGAAAGGGTTACTATACAAGGGAAAAACCATTCAACCCTACTCGCCGGCCGCAGGAACCGGTTTAAGCACCCATGAGCTGAACCAGCCCGGTTGCTACCGCGATGTAAAGGATACCACCGTGGTGGCCCAGTTCAAAGTGATACCCAATGAAAGCAGCCGTTTCCTGTTCCACACAACCGATACACCTGAAGTTTACATCCTAGCATGGACAACCACTCCATGGACACTTCCATCGAACACCGCCCTGGCGGTTAATGCCAACATCAAGTACAGCATTGTTCGAACTTTCAACCCATACAGCGGCGACCCGATTACTGTTGTACTGGCTAAGGACCGGCTTGATTACTACTTCCCGGCAGCCAATGCCGAGCTATCGCTCGATGCATACCAACCCGGCGACAAGAAGGTTCCCTTTAAAATTTTGATGGAGGTAGAAGGCTCTAAGCTGGTTGGGTTACGTTACGAGCAGCTGTTCCCCTGGGTTAAACCCGAAGGCGATGCATTTAGGGTAATTGCCGGCGATTTTGTTACCACCGAGGATGGTACCGGCGTAGTTCACATCGCCCCAACCTTTGGAGCCGACGACGACCGTGTGGCTAAAGCCTCAGGCATCGCCCCGCTTATTCTACGCGATAAATTCCGCAATGCCGAGCCCATGGTTGACAGGCGTGGCCGATTCTATACTATTGAAGACCTCGATCCCGAGTTTGTTAAAAGCAACGTGAACGTTGACCTGTACAAGGAGTTTGCCGGACGATTCGTCAAAAACGAGTACGATTCAACCCTTCCTGAGGACGCTCCAACACTTGATGTTGATCTTGCCGTTGCATTGAAAAAAGAGAACAAAGCCTTCAGGATTGAAAAGCACGTTCACAACTATCCGCACTGCTGGCGAACCGATAAACCTGTGCTATACTATCCGCTCGACAGCTGGTTTATTCGCGTTACTGCGCTTAAGGATAGAATGATTGAGCTCAATAAAACGATAAACTGGAAACCGGCTAGTACCGGTACCGGTCGTTTTGGTAAGTGGCTCGAAAATCTGTTGGACTGGAACCTTTCCCGCTCACGCTTCTGGGGTACTCCGCTGCCAATATGGGTGTCGGAGGACCGCAGCGAGATGCTATGCATTGGTTCCGTGGCTCAGCTAAAGGCTGAAATCGAAAAGGCCATTAAGGCCGGATTCATGGAAACCAATCCCTTGGCCAGCTATAAGGAAGGTGATTTCAGTAAGGAGAACTACAGCACCTTCGACCTGCATCGCCCCTTTGTCGATAACATTGTGTTGGTTTCACCAACCGGCAAGCGCATGTACCGCGAACCCGACCTGATTGATGTATGGTTCGATTCCGGTGCCATGCCATACGCGCAGGTGCACTACCCGTTTGAGAACAAGGAAACCTTCAGCGAGGTGTTCCCGGCCGATTTTATTGCCGAAGGTGTTGACCAAACACGTGGTTGGTTTTACACCCTGCATGCCCTTTCAACCCTGCTCTTCGACTCTGTTGCCTTTAAGAACATCATTTCCAACGGATTGGTGCTCGACAAGAACGGCAATAAGATGAGTAAACGGTTAGGCAATGCTGTTGACCCGTGGGAGGTTATCGAAAAGTACGGCTCCGATCCGCTACGCTGGTACATGATAACCAATGCACAGCCCTGGGATAACCTGAAATTCGATATCGATGGAGTGGATGAGGTGAAGCGCAAGTTCTTCGGAACTCTTTACAACACCTACTCATTCTTCGCCTTATATGCAAATGTTGATGGGTTTACCTATGCCGAGGAGGAAGTTCCCATTAATCAACGCCCCGAAATTGACCGCTGGATACTGTCGCTGCTCAACACCCTGGTTAAGGAGGTTCAGGAGGCCTACGAGGATTATGAGCCAACCCGTGCAGGGCGTGCTATTCAAGATTTTGTGATTGAGCAGCTTAGCAACTGGTACGTGAGGTTAAACCGTAAACGTTTCTGGGGAGGTGAGTACAACACCGATAAAATTGCAGCTTTTCAAACCCTTTACACCTGTTTGGAAACTGTAGCCTTGCTCGCTTCGCCAATTGCACCTTTCTATATGGATCAGCTTTTTACCGACCTAAATAGGGTTACCAAGCGTCACGATGCTGAAAGTGTTCATTTAGCCAACTTCCCTACGTTCAACAAGGCTTTGGTAGATAAAAACCTTGAGGAAAAGATGGAAATGGCTCAATCCATCTGCTCACTGGTGCTTGGCTTACGTCGCAAGGTTAACATTAAGGTTCGGCAACCCCTGCAAAAGATAATGATACCAATACTGGACGAAAAGTTCAGGGAGCAGCTTGCAGCCGTTGAGAACCTGATACTTAGCGAGGTGAATGTGAAGGAGTTGGAGTACCTCAGCGACTCAGCAGGGATTCTGGTTAAAAAGATAAAACCAAACTTCAAAACCCTTGGGCCTCGCTACGGAAAAGCCATGAAGGCCATTTCGGAAGCCATTGCGAAAATGACTCAGGAAGATATTGCCACCTTTGAGCGCAGCGGCATATTTACCATAAGCACACCCGATGGGGACATCAATCTTGCCCTTGATGATGTAGAAATCCTTTCGGAGGATATACCCGGTTGGTTGGTGGCTAACGAGGGTCGTTACACGGTGGCGCTTGACATAACCATCACCGAGGAACTTCGGATGGAGGGAATTGCCCGTGAACTCATCAATCGCGTTCAGAACATTCGTAAGGATTCCGGTTTTGAGGTTACCGATAAGATTCGGATTAGCATTCAAAAGCACGAAGGGCTAAACAAGGCCATAGAGGTGCACAGGAATTACATTTCCACCCAAACCCTTGCCCGTGAAATTATTCTGGTGGAAGGGGAACTTAATGGAAATTCTAACGTAATAGAGCTAGATGACGATTTAACGGTTGCAATAGCTGTTGAAAAGATTGAATAGAAGGATTGCGTTTTTACTTTTATTTTTTTATATCTTTAGCAAAATTTAAATAGCCATGGGAGAGAAGACCAGATATTCGGACGAGGAGTTGGCAGAATTCAAGGAGATCATTCTGCAGAAACTCGAAAAGGCACGTAAGGATTACGAGATCCTTAAGAGTGCCATTACCATGGATGAGAGCAACGATACCGAAGATACCTCGCCCACCTTTAAGGTGTTGGAAGAGGGCGCTTCCACCCTTTCAAAGGAGGAGGCCGGTCGGTTGGCTCAGCGACAGCTTAAATTTATTCAGCACCTGGAGGCGGCTCTGGTTCGGATAGAGAATAAAACCTATGGTATTTGCCGCGAAACCGGCAAGTTGATATCCAAGGAGCGATTGCGTGCTGTTCCGCATGCTACCCTTAGCATCGAAGCTAAAAATAGCCAACGATAGCTGTAAGTTTTATATTTGAATTTCTTAACAAAGCGACCATTTGGTCGCTTTTACTTTTTGTATTAGTTTTACGACTTTAATAACAAACCCTATGAGCCTAAACAAGAAACATTTACCTTTCCTGATCGTACTATTAATCCTGATTATTGATCAAACCTTTAAGATTTGGATAAAGACCCACTTTGCCATCGGCGATGAGCTAAAGGTTCTGGGTAACTGGTTTATCCTGCACTTCACCGAGAATCCCGGAATGGCTTTTGGGCTAAAGTTTTGGGGGATATGGGGGAAAATAGGTTTGAGTATTTTCCGAATAGTGGCAATTGTTGCTATAGGGTGGTACCTTAACCATCTGATAAAACAAAACGTAAAAACCGGAATTGTGGTCGGTCTTTCCCTGATACTTGCCGGAGCCATAGGTAACATCATTGACAGTGCTTTCTATGGTTACCTGTTCGACTCTGGAACCACCTATAGCGCCCAGTTTAACCAATGGATTTCGTACTACGGGGTTTCAAAGCTGAATTTTGAAGGGTACGCTGGTTTTCTGCAGGGGTGCGTGGTGGATATGCTATACTTCCCTATTATTGATACCGTTCTTCCCAGTTGGATACCCTTTGTTGGTGGCGAACACTTCGTGTTCTTCAGGCCGGTATTTAACATAGCCGACTCCTCCATAACCATTGGGGTAATCTATTTGCTGCTGTTTCACCGAAACACCCTGTTTGGACATCAACAAAACCATATATCATTATGAACCGCAAAGTTGTAATCGTTATGGGCTCAAAGGCTGACCTCGACTGGGCCAACCAAATTGTAAACGTGCTGAAGGGTTTTGAAATTGAAACCGTTGTTCGCATTGCTTCGGCCCATAAGGTGCCACTTAAATGTTATGAGCTGATAAAGCAGTACGAAAAGGAGAATGTAGTGTTTATAACCATTGCCGGTATGAGCAACGCGCTGAGCGGTTTTACCGATGCCCAAACCCATTGCCCCGTAATAGCTTGTCCGCCTTACAGCGATAAGTTTGGTGGTGCCGATGTTTACTCAAGCCTTCGCATGCCTTCCGGTGTAGCCCCACTCACCATACTGAGCACCGAGAATGCTGCGCTTGCTGCTGCCAAAATCATTGGGCTATCCAATCCCGATATCCAGAAAAAAATTGCACAGTACCAAGAGAGAAAGCGTGCCGAGATAGAACAGGCCGACAGGAATATTCAGTAACACAGATGGAGAAAGTTGGGGTTGATATTAGCTACGCTGCTTCAATCGTAGCGAATGGCGGAGTGGTGGCATTCCCTACGGAAACGGTTTACGGTTTGGGGGCAAATGCGCTTAACCCCACCGCCGTAGCAAAGATTTTTGCCCTAAAGGAACGACCCTCTTTTGATCCCCTAATTGTACATATAGCTTCGATTGATAGCCTCAACCTGCTTACCTCCACCACCGATTCCCGAGTGTTAGCCCTTGCCGAAAGGTTCTGGCCCGGACCGCTAACCGTTGTTCTTCCTAAAAGCAATGTGGTTCCGGGTATTGTCACCTCCGACCTTGATACGGTAGGAATTAGAATGCCAAACCATCCCATTGCTCTTGAGCTAATTTCAAAGTCAGGCTGTGTAATTGCTGCACCAAGCGCAAATAAGTTTGGAAGGGTTAGCCCCACACGTGCTGAGCATGTGTTAAAGCAGCTTCCTGATGTTGACTACATCCTGGAT
>CALBBQ010000062.1 GCA_937926785.1 uncultured Bacteroidales bacterium
AAAAAAAATACTTTAAAAAACAAAAAAATTGGTTCAAATCTATTCGAAGCTTAATTACACTATCGCTAGGGGCTAATAAACAAAAAATTAGTCAATATTGAACTATATAAAAAAAAATTAGTTAAGTTTGAAGTAAATATCGTCCATTTGAAAAAAATACGTTTAGTTACGCTTTTGCTGATCCTTTTACTATCTGGCGCGACCTCCATCGCCCAGCAGGTTATTGTTTTACCTAAAGATAAGCAGGATGATGTTGATAGGTACAAAGAGCTGGTGGTGCGCTACAAGCAAGCCAACAACTACCAGCAAGCCGCTTTTTACCTGAATAAAATAGCTTTCATATACTGGGAGTATGGAAATGCAAAGGAAGCCATAAACTACTTCCTGGAAACCATACCCCTAAATGAGCGGACTGGGAACTATAACGATATAAAGGCGGTTTACAGCAACATAGCGCTAATATACTCCGATATGGACCGGTTGGACCTAACATTGGAGTATTTTTATAAAAGTCTCGATGCCCGCCGAAAACTTAACAGTAAAGCGGAGGTTGCTGCAGGTCTGATTGATGTGGCTTACATACATACCGCTTTAAACCAGTCAGAGAAAGCAATCCAACTCCTGGAAGAAGCACTGCAGCTATCAAGAGAAGTTAACAACCCAAGGTTAATCCTAAACTCGCTCAAGCTGCTGGCTCAAAACTACGATAATCTGGGAAATAAAGCCAAAGCTTCAGAGCATGCGGGTATGGCAAGTGCCTATGAGCAACAGCTGGCTACCCAACAGCTGAAAACCGAATATGAAACCAAAGTGGTAAAATCCCAAGCCGAGGCCGAGCGTGAGCGTATGCAGAGAACCCAGCAGGAGCTCCTAATGAGTTTAAGAGAGTTGCAGGCTAAAGCCACCCAGGACTCTCTGAACTTTGTGGTAATGCGTAAACAGGACAGCCTGAAAAAAGCCGAAGAGGAAGCCCAGCGCAAACAAACCGAAATTGACCTTTTGAACACCGACCGACTTTTAAAAGAAACCCAGCTGCGCGAACGTGAAGCTCAATCGAGGGTTCAACGAATCATTATTTTTTCCGCAGCCATCTTTCTGATAATTCTTATGATTTCGTCGTTAGCTATTTATAAAAACTACTCCGAAAAAAAGAAGGCCAATGAGCTGCTAAACCTCCAGAACATTGAGATTCAAAAACAGCGCGACCATATCCAGAAACAGAATGAGAACATAAGCAAGAGTATTAACTACGCTCAAGGTATTCAGAAAGCGTTGCTTCCACCTCAAACCAGCCTGCAAGCCATTTTCCCCGAGTCATTCATATTTTTCCGCCCACGCGATGTGGTTAGCGGCGACTACTACTGGTTTAAGGAGCTGACCAAGGGCTATGGTTCTTCCGAAAAAACAGGTAAAATAGCCGTTTCGGCAATTGACTGTACCGGTCACGGTGTGCCCGGAGCCTTCCTCTCCATGATCGGCTACAACCTGCTCGACGATATTGTTTACCGCGGCATTCACAAACCCGGGGCAATTCTGCGAGAACTAAACAATGGCATCCGCCGAACACTCAGACAGGATGAAACCGAAAACCGTGATGGTATGGATATGGCCCTGTGCGTTGTGGATACCAATACCAACACCGTTGAGTTCTCTGGCGCCAAGAATCCATTGGTTTACGTTGCTAACAATGAGGTTTTCCGAATCAGGGGCGATAAGGAATCCATTGGAGGTGGTATGGGATATATGGAAAACGAGTTCACCACCCACATCATAAAGGTAGAGAGCCCAACCTGGTTCTACATGTTCTCCGATGGTTTCATCGACCAGTTTGGGGGAGCCGACGGACGTAAGTTCATGATAAAAAACTTTATCGATCTGCTGGCCAGCATCTCCATCTTACCACCCGACCAGCAACGGGAAATCCTAAAGAATACGCTAAAGGACTGGCTGGGTATAAAATATCCTCAGGTTGACGATATTCTGGTTGTTGGTTTCAAGCTGAATCCATCCTAAATAACCTATCCCTAACACATTACTAAGCGATTTTATTGGGAAGTTCCCAATTTTTCCCGAATATTGCATAGTTTAACCAACCCGGATTTTTGGAAACATGACCATTCACTTTCACAAGTACCATGGTGCAGGAAACGACTTTATCATCATCGATACCAGGGATAAAGCAGTTCCTGATCAGCCTGAGCTCATTAAAAATTTATGCGACCGGCATTTTGGGATTGGAGCCGATGGATTAATCCTGCTGGAGCAGAAAAATGGGCTCCCCTACATGCGATACTTTAACTGCGATGGTAACGAATCGACCATGTGCGGAAACGGTGGCCGATGCTTTGCCGCATTCGCAAAGAAAATGGGTATTGCTTCTAACCCAATGGAGTTTCTGGGAATAGATGGCAGCCACATTGCCGAATTCAACCCCGATGGTAGCATTAAGCTCAAGATGATTGATGTAAAAAAGATTGAGCTGATTGATGACAGCTACTTCATCAATACTGGTTCGCCCCATTACGTAACCATGGTGCGAGACGTTGATAAAGTTGACGTGATGCAGGAAGGAAGACTGATCAGGCAATCGGTAAACTTCAACAACGGTGGAACTAACGTTAACTTCATTCAGGAAGTGGAGCCCGGCAAGCTGAAAATTCGAACCTACGAACGAGGTGTTGAAGCCGAAACCCTTGCCTGTGGTACCGGCGCTACAGCCTCAGCCATTGCATACTCTCACTACTTTGAATACCTGAATTCACCCATTGAACTTTATGCACCTGGCGGCGTATTAAAAGTTTACTTCAGACAACACAACGAGCAATATTCTGACATCTGGCTCGAGGGGCCGGCCGTCGAAGTGTTTGAAGGCGATTTTGATGCTTCTAATTTTAGCTAATTGACTTTAGTATTCTTATTTCCTATCTTTACAAAGGAATTATCAGTTATTAGAAACTTTTCAAAGCATTAGATGAAGATAAGTGTTGAACGGATATATTCAATCGCAAAATGAAACCACTTAAAATATTGGAAACAAACGATAGTCCCGAGGTAACCCTAGATAAAGAACGGGGACGTTTTGAGTTCTACGGAAAAATCATGCCCGAAAATCCCAAGGAATTCTTTGAACCCATTATGGAATGGTTCCGGCAATATGTTGAAAACCCCAACAGCGAAACTCAGGTGGTGTTTAAGCTGGACTACTTCAACACCGCGGCATCCAAAAAGATTATCGAAATTCTCACCCTGCTTCAGCATATCCATCAAAACAACAATAAAGTACTGGTTAACTGGTACTACAAAAGCATCGATGAAGACATGCTGGAATCCGGTGAAACCTTTTCCGAAATCATTCACATCCCTTTTAAGTTTATTTCTTACTAAAACCCACACATGCCATTCATGCAAGCATGGTTGTTAACGCATGTTTACATTTGTCATGCCCGCCTTTGAAAAAGATGAAAAAATGACAGATTGCTGTTAATGTATGTTAATCAAATGGTTAAGGTATTTTTTTTGAATGTTATCTTAGCAGTAACCAAAATTTAAAATCTATGAAAGCGCAAAAAATAGTACTACCAATAATTTATGCCACACTGGGTGGACTAATAGCACTAACCGTAAGTAATAAATTGCTATTTAAGACTGACTATGCAGTTTTGAAACAGCAGTCGACCCCCGTACAAGTAACCCGCACATTTGTGCCAGATTCATCATCAACCGATTTCACGTGGGCAGCTGAACGCACTGTGGATGCAGTGGTACACGTTACAACCCAGTACACCCAGATGAACGATTACTCATTTGGCAATCCCCTGTTCGATTTCTTTTTTGGGCCAAGGGATATAATGCCTCAGCAAAAGGTGCAAAGTTCAGGCTCGGGTGTAATTCTTACCCACGATGGGTTTATTGTTACTAACTACCATGTTATAGAAAAGGCAGATCAAATAACTGTTGTGCTGAACGATAAACGAAAGTTTACCGCCAAACTCGTGGGCTCTGACCCCAGCACCGACATTGCACTACTCAAAATTGACGCAACCGAACTACCCTACATTTCATTTGGCAACTCCGATAACATTAAGGTTGGGGAATGGGTGCTGGCCATTGGGAATCCATTTAACCTAACCTCAACCGTAACCGCAGGTATTATAAGCGCCAAAGCACGAAATATTAACATTCTGGGGGACAGAGAGTTCGCCATTGAATCGTTCATACAAACCGATGCGGCAGTAAATCCGGGCAATAGTGGAGGTGCACTGGTAAATCTGAAGGGTGAACTCATTGGAATTAACACAGCAATAGCCTCACGCACCGGTTCTTTTGCCGGGTATGCCTTTGCCGTTCCCTCCAACATTGTTAAAAAAGTTGTAACCGATATCATTGAGTACGGTGAAGTACAAAGGGCAATACTCGGCGTACGAATACAGGAGCTCACCGCCGAATTGGCCCAGAAAGAGGGTATTAAGGAGATTAAGGGTGTGTATGTGTTTGATGTGGAGAAGGGAGGTGCAGCCGATGCTGCCGGAATTAAGCCCGGCGATGTTATCCTGTCGGTAAACGGTAACGAGGTGAACAGTACAGCTCAACTTCAGGAACAGATTAGCCGCTATAGACCCAACCAACAGGTGGATGTTGTTGTTAACCGTAATAACTCCCGCAAACACTTTACCGTAACGCTTCGCAACCTAAAGGGAGGACTGGGGGTTGTTAAAACCGATGATACCCTCGGTAGCCTCGGTGCTGAGTTTAAGGAGATCAGCGAGAAACAAAAAAATGAGCTTGGCATAAGCTACGGGCTTCAGATAGTTGAGCTCCGCGATGGTAAACTCAAGGAAGGCGGAATAAAGAAAGGCTACATCATTACCCGGATGAACCGCACACCCATTAGAACTGTTGATGATTTAAAACGAGTACTGAGCATCTCATCGGGTGGAATCCTGATTGAGGGTATTTACCCGAACGGAGTGGTTGCCTACTACGCCATTGGTGTAAACTAAAAAATTTAAAGATTTTGACACAATAAATGAAACATTTTAGTACCGGCTACGTTCTAACAAGGCATTGTATAACGTAGCCGGTGGCTATTTCTATCTTTTACAACATATCTTTTAGCTTGAAGTAAAAATCATTTTACAGTAATTTTGCATAAAAATACAGAGGGGCCTGATGAGACAGCTTAAGATTACAAAATCTATCACCAACAGGGAGAGCGCATCGCTCGACAAGTATTTACAAGAGATTGGTAAGGAAGACCTTATCACTGTTGAGGAGGAGGTTGAACTTGCTCAACGAATCCGCAAAGGCGATCAAGCAGCGCTGGAGAAGCTAACCCGCGCCAACCTTCGTTTTGTGGTATCGGTTGCTAAGCAATACCAGAATCAGGGTTTAAGCTTACCCGACCTGATTAACGAGGGTAACCTGGGGTTAATTAAAGCTGCCGAAAAGTTTGACGAAACCCGTGGTTTCAAGTTCATTTCGTATGCTGTATGGTGGATTCGTCAGTCCATTCTGCAAGCTTTAGCTGAACAATCCCGTATTGTTAGGCTACCGCTTAACCAGGTAGGCTCGCTGAACAAGATTAACAAGGCTTTCTCCAAGTTCGAACAGGAATTTGAGCGTACTCCTTCGCCCGAGGAGCTGGCCGACCTACTGGAACTACCTAAGGAAAAGGTAAACGATACGCTACGCGTAAGTGGTCGCCACGTATCGGTTGATGCACCATTTGTTGATGGCGAGGACAACAGCCTGCTCGATGTATTGGTTAACAACGATTCACCCAGCGCCGACCGTGGCCTGATTAACGAATCGCTAAGCAAAGAAATTGAGCGAGCCCTTGCCACCCTAACCGAACGGGAAAGGGATATCATTAAGCTATTCTTCGGTATCGGATGCCAGGAAATGACCCTGGAAGAAATTGGCGAGAAGTTCGGACTAACCCGTGAACGTGTCCGCCAGATTAAGGAGAAAGCTATCCGACGCTTACGTCACACATCCCGAAGCAAACTACTTAAATCCTACCTGGGATAAAAAGAGAAGCCCGCCTAAAGCGGGCTTTTGTTTTGAACACTGATTTGCTCCACACTATTTACAATCCTTGCATTCCTCTAGGTTACGGTTATAAATGGCCATGGCCCTATTGCTCATACCCATGCTTGAAAAACCACCATCATTGTATATATTCTGCATGGTAATTTTACGGGTTAAATCGCTGAATAGGGTGATACAGAAATCGGCACAGTCCAAAGCATCGGCATTTCCCAGAGGCGACATGCGATTGGAGAAATCTAAAAGGGCATCGAAGCCCATCACTCCTCCACCTGCTGTAGTTTCAGTAGGAGACTGAGAAACGGTATTAATGCGAACCCCGCGCTCACGACCATAGATGTAGCCAAAGCTACGCGCAATGGACTCCAGCAATGCCTTGGCATCGGCCATGTCGTTGTAACCATAAAGGGTACGTTGGGCAGCTATGTAGGAAAGTGCAACCACCGAGCCACCATGGGTAATAGCATCTTTCTTCCAGCAGGTCTGCAAAATTTTATGAAACGAGATGGCTGAAATATCGAGCGTTTTCAGAAAAAAGTCGTAATCCAGATCATCGTAGGTTCTGCCCTTGCGAACATTGGGCGACATGCCAATGGAGTGCAGAATAAAATCGATCTTTCCGCCAAACCGCTCCATGGTTTGGTCTATCAAACTTTCAAGCTCTTCTACATTCGTTGCATCAGCCGGAATCACCACGGAGTTTAAACGCTCCGCCAGCTCGGTTACGTTACCGAAACGAAGGGCCACTGCAGTATTTGAGAGCACTATCTCTGCCCCTTCCTCATAGGCGCGTTCGGCAACCTTCCAGGCAATAGATTTTTCGTTCAAGGCACCAAAAATAAGTCCCTTTTTACCTTTAAGTAAGTTGTAAGCCATAAATACATCGATTATTTGAACCAACAAAGATAAACAAAGAAAACAGAAAATGGTTCAGCTAGTTTGAACCAACGTTTGATTTGAGCAGCTCGCGAGCATTGAGCAGGGC
Organism: uncultured Bacteroidales bacterium; assembly: GCA_937926785.1. Taxonomy (GTDB): domain Bacteria; phylum Bacteroidota; class Bacteroidia; order Bacteroidales; family Tenuifilaceae; genus Tenuifilum. Next base: position 7,034 of record CALBBQ010000062.1, read on the forward strand.
AGCATCGGAAACCTTCTCCCCACTTAGCATCTTTGCAATTTCAACCACTCGCTCATCGGGGGTTAACAGTTTAATGCCTGTTGAGCTTTGGTTGCTGGTTACTGATTTGTAAACCAAGAAATGGGTATCGCCTTTAGCCGCAATTTGCGGCAAATGGGTTATGTTAATAACCTGCATCCCCTTAGCCAGGTCATGAATAATGGTTCCCATGCGATCGGCAATTTCGCCCGAAACGCCCGTATCAATCTCATCAAAAATGATGGTTGGTAATCCGTTTGACTTTACCAGTAAAGATTTTAGGCTGAGCATGAGACGGGAAAGCTCACCACCCGACGCCACCCGCGAAAGTTCCTGCGGAGTTATCTGCTTGTTAGCCGAGAAGTAAAAGGTAACCCTATCCTTGCCCCATGGCATGAAATCGGAGCTGGGCGCTACATCTATTTTGAATACGGCGTACTTAATTCCCAGCTGATGAAGCAAATCGGAGATATACTGTTCAACCTTTGGAACAGCATTAAAACGATACTTACTTAGCACATCGGCTTTCTGGTTTAGAACCAGCTCCAACTGTTTCAAAGCTTTGCGCTTCTCATCCAGGTTGAAATCGATTTGGGAGAGCTGGGTTACCCTACCCTCCAGCTGATTACGAAGCTCTATTAACTCGTCAAATTTTGCCAGGCGATGCTTGCTTAGCAAGCTGTATATCAAGTCGATTCGTTGCGATACGGCTGTAAGCTGGTCATCGTCCACATCAACCCTGGCATTCTGAAGCTCAAGCTCATCGGTAACGTCCTTAAGCTCTATACGGCAACTTTCAACTCTTCCAATCAGGGGGGAAACCTGCGGGAAGAATGGTTCAACCCGCTTCAAGCTGCTTTCAATCTCCTTCAGCTTTGAGAGAATTGACACTTCATCTGCATTGAGTGAGTTAAAGGAAAACTCCAGGGCGTTTTTGATCTCAGAGGAATGCGTAAGCTGCTTCTGCAGCAACTCCAGCTCTTCAAGTTCGCCGGGTTTGAGGTTTGCAGCCTTCAGCTCGTTTAGCTGATGCGACAGGTAGTCGAAATCGCGCTTCGAGGTATCGGCATCGGCTTGCATTCGCTCCAGTTCCGCTCTGAGGGTTCGATACTGTTCAAATAGCTGGCGAAATTCGGCCAGTGCCTCGCGCGGTACGGCAAAGGCATCGAGCACATCGAGCTGGAAGCGTGGATTCCCCAGCAAAAGGTTCTGGTGTTGCGAATGGATATCGATCAGCTTTTCGGATAATTCCTTAAGCTGATTCAGGTTTACCGGCACCTCGTTGATAAACGCCCGCGATTTACCGCTATCGCTAATCTGCCGGCGGATAACGGTCACTCTTTCATAGTCAATATCGTTGGACTGAAAGAAATCCTTCAAATCGTAATCGCTAACATCAAACTCTACCTCCACCACACAGGTTTTATCCTTATGTTTAAGCACTGCCGTATCGGCACGCTGACCCTGAATTAAGGATAGTGCTCCTAAGAGGATTGATTTTCCGGCTCCGGTTTCGCCGGTGATGATATTTAAACCGGGTTTAAACTCAATCCCCAGCTCATCTATAATAGCGTAGTTCTGTATGTAGAGCTTGCGAATCATGTGGTGCAAATTTCATTAGTTTGATGTTTGCTCAATAATTCGCTTATACTTAGCTGCGTTGGCGTTGTCTATCTCGGTTAGTATGTTAACCACGCGCGCCTTTTCGGTGGGAAACGACTCAGTAAAAATGTTTACCAGCTCATCGCTTTTGGCATCAAAAAAGAGCTGAAGCGCAAACATGTAGGGATCGGGCTTTTCGCGGTAAACACGTTGAAGAAGAACCAACGACTCGGCTATCTCAGCCCTGCCCTCGGCAATCTTCTCACTCATCACATCAAGCCCAAGCCTATGGTAACGGTATAAAACCTCACGCACGGGCTGGTACTTTGGGTTTAAAAGGTTCTCGACCATCCAGTAGCGATTCTTGCGGTTCCCTTCATAGGCTTTCCATCCGCGCTCCACGGCGTTCTGTGCATTGTTTACAATGCGTTCAGCTTTCTGGAAGTACTCGGTGCCTCCTAATCGCGAAAACGAATCGTAGTCTAAGCCCAGAATGATGTAGGCATAAAAAGCCAGAGTTGACGAGAGGTTATTTAAATGCGATGATTCCGAGAACTCGAGCTTCTCAAACTCACGGTAACGGAAATGCAGGTTGTTATCCTGAAAGTTGAGCATGGTGGTGTAGTACGACGAGTTAAACACCGGGCGACGCGACTGAACCTGAATAGTACCTTTAAACTCGTCGGAGCCAATCTGTTCGGTTATGTTAAGCATGATACTGCACTCAATGCGCTCATCGAACCCATATACATGGTTTGTCCATGTGGTGTTGTTCATGAACTCGTAGATGGCCGTTTGCATGTTCTGAAAAAGGGTACGGTTGGTACCCTGTATGCGCTGGGAGTTTACCGATACATTGCAGCGCAACTCCTGCGAAATGACCACGCCCGGCCATAAAAAGAAGGCTGCCAGCATTACGCTGATTACAATTCTATCTGGATTGTAACATTTCATACACTGCATCTACGATATCTACGGCAACCTTTTCTTTCGATTTAACATCGAAAGGTAAAACCGAACCATCACGTTTAATAAAGGTTACCTTGTTTGTATCGACTCCAAAGCCGGCTCCGGGGTCGTTCATTGAATTGAGCACAATCATATCCAGATTCTTCCGTTCCAGCTTTCCCTTGGCGTTTTCCAGCTCATTGGTAGTTTCCAGAGCAAAACCAACAAGCAGCTGGTTAGGCTTTTTAAGTTCACCAAGACGGGCTGCAATATCCTGGGTTGGCTTCAGTTTAAGAACTAGCTCGACGCCCTGTCGTTTTATTTTTTCAGCAGCCACATTTTCGGGGGTGAAATCGGCAACAGCGGCAGCAAGAATACCCAAATGGCAACCCGGAAAAACTGAAGTTGACATCTCGAACATTTGGCTGGCGCTAACAACCTTGTGTATTTCGATGTTAGGATGACTAGGGTAGCTTGCTACCGGACCCGAAATCAAATGGACCTGGGCCCCTTGACGAGCGAGTTCAAGGGCAATGGCATTGCCCATTTTTCCACTTGATTGGTTCCCTATGAACCGAACCGGATCGATATGCTCATGTGTTGGCCCAGAGGTAACCAGAACCCGGGTACCCGCAAAGCGGTTACCGGTTAAAAAAAAACTTACGATACGCTCAAGTATATTTTCCGGTTCCTCCATCCTACCCTTACCGCTAAGCCCGCTTGCCAGCTCACCGGTTGCTGCTTCAATCACAATATTACCAAAGCTCACAAGCGTTTTAAGGTTTGCCTGAGTGGTTGGATGGTTATACATATCCAGATCCATGGCCGGAGCCACCATGACCGGGCAACGCGCAGAAAGGTAAGTGGTAAGCAGCAGGTTATCGGCTACCCCTGTAGCCATCTTGGCAATGGTATTGGCCGAAGCCGGAGCAATGACATACAGATCGGACCACAAACCCAAATCTACATGGCTATTCCAATCGCCATTCTCAGGGTTGAAAAAATCAACCAGTATTGGATTCTTTGAAAGGGTTGCGAGCGTTAACGGGGTAATGAACTCCTTGGCAAGTGGGGTCATGAGGACTTTTACCTCGGCCCCCTCCTTTACGAGTAAACGAACTAAAGTTGCAGCTTTATACGCTGCAATGCTGCCGGTAACGCCCAGGAGTATATGTTTACCCTTAAGCCTCACTCTGTGAGCTTTGGTCCTGTTCCTTAAACTCGTAGTGCAGCTTACCTTCCAGGTATTCCTGAACGGCTATAAGGGTAGGTTTTGGGAGCCGTTCGTAAAACTTTGAAATTTCTATTTGTTCGCGATTTTCAAACACCTCTTCCAGATTATCGGTGTAGTATGCAAACTCTTCGAGCTTACGGTTGAGCTCTTGCTTTAATTCAACGCTAATTTTGTTTGCCCGTTTGGCAATGATCCTTACGGTCTGGTAGATATTGCCAGTTTCCTTATCCAACTTGTTCAAATCGCGGGTTACAGTTGTAACCGGAGCATTGACCCTCTTAATGTCCATAGTTATATATATCTGCTAGTTAAGATTTTGCAAAACTTTCATTGAGGCATCGTACATTTTTTTTGCCTCACCCAAATACTTTGAATTGGGAAACTCACTCACAAATGAGTAGTACTCATCAACTGCATTCTGAAAGCGTTCCCTGCGCTTGCTCTCCACGCTGTTTTCGGCAAGCAGGTAGGCAGCCTTAAAAAGGTGAAACATCTGTTCCTCGCGGTACTTGCTTTCCGGGTAATCCTTCAGGCTATTCTTAATTGCCACTATGGCCGCCTTGTAATCGCCAATCTTATAGTAAAGCATGGAGCTCAGATACGATTTCTCAATGAGCTTGTCCTTAAGCTCCTTCATTATTCGGTTAACCTCAGCCTTTCGCTCGGAGTTGGGGTAACGCGAAATATACTCGGTGAATGCTTCAATGGCTGCCAGAGTGTTTTCCTGGTCCAGCTCCGGACGTGGCGATGACTTATAGAAGCAGTAGGCATACATGAACTCGGCCTCCTCAGTGAACGCACTACGCTGATAGTTTTTACGGAACATATCGTACTGGTGCCCTGCCAGCAGGTAATCGCCCTGATAGTAGTAGCCCTGGGCCAGGTAGAACTCAATGGTATCGGCACGGAATGTACCCCTGTAAACACTCTGAAGCTGTTCTAAAAGGGTTACATACCTGTAATGTTCTTTCTTTTTGTAGTATTCAAGGGCCATCCGATACTTATACTCGTAATCCTTACTTTTGAGTACTTTCTCGAATCCACTGCACGAAAACAGAAAAGCGATGGCTACCAATAATAACCAAAAGCTGTTGTTTCTATAAAGGCCCTGAATTTTCATAAAACAATTTAGCTAAAATTAAACTATCAAATTAAGCAGGCAAATTTATTGAAAATCTTTTGAATTTTTATACCCTTTGATTATTGCTTGTTAAAATTAGCACATTTTTACCAAAAATAACATTCTGCAAGGCTGAGTAGGTATCATTTAGCACGAGATGTTTTTAAGAGAATTTACTCTGACAAACGTAAAAAACAGGTGTCGTTGTTAATTGTTTTTGTTCGCTGATCGTAGCTAGCTTCTTATATCCTTAATCCTTTGAGTTGATGGTTGATAGTTGATGGTTGATAGAGCGCGTTGTTCGTTGTTCGTGAGATAGTTCTCAACTTTATCCTCTTATCATTATCCTTTCTCCTGAAAAAAAACTAACTTGACTGTAATTCAGTTTGTTTCCTGTTCGCGGCATAAAATCTTTTCCCGCTCATGGGTGGCAGGGGGTTCGTGGGGTGGGCATGAGCAAGCGATGCCGTTCGGCCATGGGGCTG
>CALBBQ010000063.1 GCA_937926785.1 uncultured Bacteroidales bacterium
CGGTAATCCAAAAAATGGCAAACACAAAGAAAGCGTTTTCCGTTGTGGCAACATTGGTAAGGATACACTTGATCAGCTTGCTTGATGTTTATGAACTTTTGCGCAGCACCAAACGAGAATACATCAAGAACAGAGGGAGACCCAGCCTACATGGACAACTTCAACTATTGTTTTGAGGGGGAGGTCACTTTTTAGTAATGAATTTTAATATCTGATTATCATGCACATATTGGCGCAAGACCCATTATTTGCATTTTAGTCGGACAATAGTGATTTATTTTATGTAAAGATAATTTTTTTATAAATCATCAAACGGACTTTTAACCTTTTTCAGGCTGTTCTGCGAAACATGGGTGTAAATTTCTGTTGCGTTACTGCTCCTATGCCGTGCTGCATATTGCAAGTTGCTGGCGTATGAAAAAGAGGAAGCCCTGCCCCTTGTTTGGACAGGGGTTTGTTAATACAAGCTTTGCGCATATTTTTGACCCCCAACCATTAACGACCAGCGAGCCTTCCGCCAAGTCATGGTGAGCGGAGTCGAACCATGACTACACGCTTTTCCCGTCTCCGCGCTGTCGTGCTGAGCGGTGTGGAAGCATATCCCCTCATTAAACCCCAATCATATTTCAAAATCTAGATATATTAAAAACGCTATATTTGCAAAAACACAAAAGTTTTGAAAACCATGAGGAGAATTGCTCTGCTTAAAGCACTCAGCCTTGGACTGGCTGGATTAATGAGTTTTGGACATGCCAGCGCCCAGATGGACGACCCAGTCCAATGGTCGGCCAGCACCCGAAAGATTGATGACAAAAAGTTTGAGGTGATTATCACAGCTCAAATAGCTAAGGGTTGGCACCTTTACTCCACCAAGTTACCCGAAGGCGGTCCGCTACCCACCAACTTCAGCTTCGATAAGCCCAACGGCTATAAGCTGATTGGTGGTGTAAAGGAGGTCTCCAAGAGTAAGACCGAGCACGACGAGGTTTTTAACCTTGACCTTTCATTTTTTGAAGGTGAAGCTAAGTTCTCGCAGCTCATTGAGCTTACCTCTGCTGAGGCCTCCATTAATATCAACATTGAGTTTCAGGCATGCTATGCCGATAAGTGCATCTACCTTGAAAAAACGGTCAACACTGTGGCAAAAGCCGATGCTAAGCCCGATGATGTGGCACAACCATCGCAGGAACAAGCCAATGAGCAGGTAGGAGCTGAAACCATCACAAAGGTTGAGAGAACAGAGGTTCAAGAAACCGAGGAGCCTGAGAAGGAATCGCTGTGGTGGTTTTTTTTCGTTTCGTTTGCAGCGGGTTTAGCCGGTTTGCTCACGCCTTGCGTGTTTCCCATGATTCCCATGACTGTTTCGTTTTTTATGGGTAAGCAACAGAACAGGACAAATGCCATAGTTAATGCCTTTGTGTTTGGGTTATCCATTGTGGCCATCTACACGTCGCTCGGATTAATTGTTTCGCTGTTTAACCTGGGTTCGGATTTTGCCAACACGCTTACCTCGCACTGGATTACCAACACCATCTTTTTTGCTCTTTTCATTGCATTTGCTGCATCGTTCTTTGGTCTGTTTGAGATTGTGCTGCCGGGGAGCCTGGCCAACAAAACCGATAGTAAAGCCGATAGGGGAGGGCTTATAGGCTCGTTCTTTTTGGCGCTCACCACGGTTATCGTAAGCCTCTCATGCGTTGGCCCAATAGTTGGAGCTTTGCTGGTTGAAGCGGCTGCAGGACTGGGAGCCAAGCCCATTGTGGGGATGTTTGGTTTTTCGCTGGCGTTCTCCATACCGTTTACGCTTTTTGCCATCTTCCCGTCGTGGCTTAACTCGCTGCCACGCAGCGGTGGCTGGATGAACAGCGTGAAGATTGTGCTTGGGTTCATCGTACTGGCCTTCTCACTCAAATTTTTGCTTACCATCGATCAGGGTTACCAGCTCAATTTGATTAGCCGTGAGGGCTACATTGCCATCTGGATGGCCATATTCATCCTGTTAGGCTTCTACCTGCTCGGAAAAATCAAGTTTAAGTTCGATTCCGACCTGCAGCATGTTGGTGTATTCAGGCTTTTCCTGGCCATCGCCAGCTTTGCGTTTGTGTTCTACCTGTTGCCCGGTATGTTCGGCGCTCCGCTGAAAACCGTCTCGGGTTTGCTTCCACCCCAAAGCAGCCAGAGCTTTAACATGGGTGTCAGCCAGGTAGTCATTAACGGACCGGTTGACTCGGTTAACACCGACAGAACTTTATGCGATGAACCCCGCTATGCCGATTTCCTTCATTTGCCTCACAACCTGAAGGGCTACTTTGACTACGACCAGGCTTTGCGTTGCGCCCGGGAGAAGAAGAAACCCCTATTCATCGATTTTGTGGGCCATACCTGTGCCAACTGTAAAGTGATGGAAGCCCAGGTTTGGAGCGATCCCCGGGTGTTGGAACGGCTCCGCCGCGACTACATCATTGTTGCCTTGTATGTTGACGACCGCACGGAGCTTCCCGAAAGCGAATGGGTAACATCCGCCCGCGATGGCAAGGTGAAGAAAACCATAGGAAAGAAGAACGCCGATTTCCAGGCCACCCGTTTCAACGTAAATGGCCAACCCTACTACGTTCTGCTCGACAATGAGGAGAATTTGCTTGCCGAACCCAAGGGTTTTGACTTGAATGTTGAGTCGTTTATACAATTCCTGGATAAGGGAGTGGAAGAGTTCAGGAAACGGAATCAGCAGTAGACATATATTCATATATACAGCTAAAGGCCGCATGAACAGCGGCCTTTGCTAATTTTGTGCTGAACTCTGCTATTTTCTGATTAACCTACCCGAGCCGGTAACCTTTACGTCGATTAGAGGTGAGCCGTAAAGGATGATATTTCCACTGCCATTCACCGAGCCTTTAAACTGTGTGGTGCAGCTAATTTCTGTATTACCTGAACCATTCAGCTTAACTATTGCAGTAGTAGCTGTGAGCCTAGCAAGATTGATGTTCCCGGAACCTCTTGAGTTAACTCTAACCTCGTTTGCCTTTCCGTTTTCCATAGCTGATACATTCCCCGACCCATTAAAATCCATCGATACGGTTTTTGCATCTATCTCTTTTAGCTTGATATTGCCGCTACCGTTATGGGCTATTTGCAGATTATCACTTTTAAATGGGGTTTGCAGGGCGCAGGTTCCGGAACCGTCTAGCGATAACGAGTTAAGATTTGGAAGCCATACCTTAACCAGCACTTTCCCCCAACTCCGGGTTATGCTGAACTTACCCTTGCTTTTGATTTGCAACACGTTGCCATCTACTTTTATTTCCAGGTCTTCAAAAACATTGGCGTTGGCTGTAACCTCTACTTTAAAATTTGGCGACTGAAAAACCTGCACATCGGCCGATGTGCTATTCCTGATTCCGGTGAAACCTGCCACGTCAAAAGTGCGGGTTTGCTGAGCCTGGGCGGTTACTGCAAGAGTTACACCTACTAATACTACTGCAAGTTTAGCTTTCATGACGTTGATGATTTTTTAGATTACAGCTTAAATGACTGTAAAAACCGCTCACTTGCTGCATGGGAAGGAAATAATTTCTTTGAAACTATACAACAGGCAAAACCGACTGAATGGGGCGATCCAATCCATAAACGGAGCAAGAATTTAATCACACTTTATCCGTTTGCCTTCTTCTTTCGCATTAGGTACCTCGATAGAGCGTAAGCAAGCGATAACAGGGCCATGAAGGCCGATAAGTTTCCGATGTAGTCGCCATGGCGGGCGTAGTAGGTGGTTTGGTTGTTGGCGTATAAGGTCCCCTTAATGACGCCTCGTTTCCACCATCCGAGCGAGTCCACCACGTCGCCGCGCTGGTTAATAATGGCCGAGATACCGGTGTTGGCCGAGCGGGCAATGGATCGGCGCATTTCAATGGCGCGGATGCGGGAGAAGGAGAGGTGCTGCCGGTAACCGGGGGTGTCGCCCCACCAGCCATCGTTGGTAATCACAAATAGCAGGTTGGCACCGTTGTTCACGTATCCGGCTACAAACTCCCCAAAAACCGACTCGTAGCAAATGATTGGGCCAACCCCAAAGCGGCCATCGGGTGAGCGGAACACTCCTCTATCGGGCTGTGTACCCAGGCTTCCGGTAATTCCACCTAAATCAATGGATAGCTTATCCAGAAATTTCAGGTACTGAGGGTAGGGCATCATCTCCACCCCTACCACCAGCTTCGATTTGTGATATATGGGCAGCGTAAAAGCCGAGTCGACCTGGATGGCGGTATTGTACCTGTCGTAGTAGTACCTCTCGTCGTAGGGTAGCTTACGGGCGGTGTACGAAACGGGTTCGCCGGGTTCGTAAAGTTTTAGCGATATCAGACCGGTAACCCACATCGCATGCTTATGTTGGTCAACAAAGGCTTTAAGCCTTTGAATGCTTTGATTCTCAGCAAGCTGATGTTCCCAAATCCGGTCGTCGATGGCTGTTTCGGGGCAAACCACATAGTTTACAGTGCTGTCAATGTTTTCAGCAGCAAGGTTCAGCATGATGTCCATCTGTTGGTCGTTGGTAAGTCCCCTGAACTTTTCGTTGTAGGGATCGATGTTGGGTTGTACGATTAGGACGTTCGCAGGCTCGCCCTTTTCGGTATGGTTAAAGTAGATGTAGAGCGAAATGGCAAAGGGAATGGTGAAGAATAGCAGCACATCGGCAAAAAACCAGGCAATTCGCCCGTACACCTTTTCGCGCCAGGCGGTTATCTGCGAGATGATGAAAAAGTTTACCACCAGTATCCAAAGCGAACCGCCTAGCGTTCCGGTAAACTCGTACCATTGAATTACCATGGCGTGGTTGCCCATGCTGTTGCCTAATGTAAGCCACGGCCAGGTGATCTCGGAGTTATGGAAGAATTGCTCCCATGCCAGCCAGAATGTGATGAAGGCAAACGCTCCAACGGTCTTGCTGGTGTTTACGTGGACAAAGTGGTAGATGCTAAAAACCGCTGTCATCAGCAGGGCTGTAAGCACAATTGCAAGTATAGCGCCAATAATCGTAGCGTTGTAGATCCACCAGGTAGCCAACAGGTTCCAGATGAAAAAGGCCAGGTAGGTGTATCCTGCTATTTTCCAGAAACCCGCCTTCTGCTCCACAAGCCTGTAGTACGATACAAAGAGTGGTACAAAGGCAAAAAAAATGGAGTAGCTCGGCAGACCCTCATACCAAGGGAGGGCTAATAGAACGCCCGAAAACAGCATCAAAAAGAAATGCGAATTTAAAGGGTTTCTGAACTGCATGGTAATTTTTTTTACAAATACGAAGTGTAAAGATATACGATTTGGGAATCGGGCAATGCCAATAAAAGCTATTTTTGAATGAATTTAAAGCGGAAGGGTTATGTATCAACGGGAATATGCTCCGTTTGTAGGTGGAGAGTTTATCAGAACCAACAATACGTACGAAATCCTATGTCCGTGGGATAGCAGCCCGGTGGCCCGTGTGCATCTTGCCGGCGATAAGGAGCTGGAGCTGGCAATTCAACGGGCTCAGCAAGCCGAGGTGCAAATGGCCGGGCTGGCCACTTATGAGCGGTACGAAATATTGATGGGAATTGCCAAAGGAATTAAGGATAGGCGCGAAGAGTTTGCGCGGGTTTTAGCGCTTGAAGCGTGTAAGCCCATAAAGCTTGCCTACGGCGAGGTAGATCGGGCTATTCAGACCTTTGTTGTGGCTGCCGAGGAGGCCAAACGGCCACCAGCCGAGCTCATCCGAATGGATTGGACGCCTGCCGGCAAGGGGAAAGAGGGTATTGTGAAATACTTTCCAGTAGGCATAGTAGCCGGAATATCGCCATTCAACTTTCCGCTCAACCTCTGCGTGCATAAGATAGCACCGGCTATAGCCGCCGGTTGCCCCATTGTGCTGAAACCTGCACGTTCCACACCCCTGTCAGCTTTGATGCTGGCCGAGGTAGTGAATTCAACTTCACTCCCTAAGGGCGGACTCTCCATAATCTGTACCGATAGGGTAACCGGGAATAAGCTGGTTACCGATGAGCGTTTCTCGCTGCTCTCGTTCACCGGATCGCCCCAGGTAGGATGGAAAATGAAAGAGCAGGCCGGGCGGAAGCGAGTTGTGCTGGAGCTGGGTGGGAATGCCGGTGTTATAGTTTCGCAATCGGCAAATCTTGAACTGGCCGTTGCAAAGTGCCTTGGTGGTGCATTTGCCTATGCAGGCCAGGTGTGTATTCATACCCAGCGTATTTTTGTTCATCAATCCGTATTCCATCATTTTATCGATCAGTTCATTAAACGGGCATCAGGCTTAAAACCCGGTCATCCACTTAGTCCCGATACCGATATATCGGCGATGATTGATGAGGAAAATTCCAGACGGGTTGAGGAGTGGGTTGCCGAGGCTGTTAGTGAAGGGGCAAAGCTGCTTTTAGGCGGCAAAAGGGAAGGGGCTTATTTCCAGCCAACTGCCCTCACCAACACCCAACCATCGATGAAGGTTTGTGCACAGGAGGTTTTTGGCCCGGTGGTTACCATTGAGCCATACCAGGAATTCGGTAAAGCCATCAGTATAGTTAATGAATCGGACTACGGTTTGCAAGCAGGTGTTTTCACGAACCAGATTGACGAGATGAACCTTGCCTATTCCAGGCTTAAAGTGGGTGGGGTTATCATTAACGATGTACCCACGTTCCGTGTCGATCATATGCCCTATGGCGGAATAAAAGGCTCCGGTTTTGGCCGTGAGGGGGTAAAGTATGCCATGTTCGAGATGCTTGAATCACGGTTACTGGTAAAAAACTTCGAGTAGTTTAACAAAGTTTCTGAAAAGGTTTCGGAGCATGGCTTTCTATTTGCCAATAATTGGTATATTTGCAACGCTGTATGAATGAATCGACCATGCTACTTACCCTACTAATCAAGGGAATAATAATAGGTTTGGCAGCAAGCATTCCGCTTGGGCCAATTGGGGTGATTTGTGTACAGCGCACCATCAATAAGGGAAAGATTAGTGGTTTCCTATCGGGTTTAGGAGCCGCCACTGCCGATACCATTTTTGCTGCAATTGCAGGGTTTAGCCTTTCATTCATTATCAGTTTCCTGGAAGAACGTCAAACCATCATCGAAATCATTGGTGGTATAGTAGTGGTATTCCTGGGTTTACGAATTTTTCAAACTAACCCCATTTCGCAGCTGAAAAGACATAAGCGACAAAAGAACAACCTGCTGGAGGACTTCATGTCGGTTCTGCTGCTTACCGGTACAAACCCCCTGGCTGTATTTTTCTTCATCGCCCTGTTTGCTACCGCCGGGGTGATTAGTCACGAGCAAAGCATTTGGGTGAACCTGATTGCTCTTGTGGGCGTGTTTCTGGGTGCTACGCTGTGGTGGTACGTACTAACCACTACCGTAAACTATTTCCGCAGGCACTTCAGGCTAAAGCAGCTTTGGTGGATCAATAAAATCTCTGGTGCCATCATTTTCATCCTTGGCGTACTTGCCATTGTGAATGTTATTCAAAGGTTGCTCTTCTGATTCGCTTCAGATTCGCTTTTGAATTTCATATTTTAGCAGTCATTTTAAGCAGATATATTTTTTTGTGCTATATTTGGTTTGAATAATAATGGGATAGCTCCATGAAATTAGCAAATCATATCATAGATATTGTTTCTTTTGGAATTGACACCAAAACCTCAAAAGATACTGCCGACAAGCTTGTTCAGCTTAGCGCGGTTGCAACCCCTTCGGTTCTCCTTCTGGTTGCTTTTGGGATAACCTCAATCATTCATTCCGAAATATTTTCGGTTATCAACAACCTGGTAACGGCAATTGTTGTTTCGGTGCTTTTAGCAATTATTTTTAAAACGCGGCATCTTAACTGGCCGGGACTATCCATTGCTATAGTTGTTGGTTTGAATATCATCATAAATATGGTGTTGGGCTCCACAGAGGTGGCAATGCTTTTAGTTTTGGCTTCTTACCCGATTATCAGCTACAACTCCACCACCTTTAACAAATCGTCAGTGATACAGGTTGTTTTCTCAGTTTTGATGATCGGAGTACTATTCCTAACCCCGTTAAAGGTACCTGTTGAGGAGCATCCCATATTTGCTCACCGGTTGGCACTTACAATTGGCTATCCGCTTTACCTTTTAGGCATATCTGCCATAGCGTTTTTCAGGCTGAAACAACATCATCGGATGGAACTGCAAATCCTTGAGCTGAAGAATGAGCTGAAGAACCGAAAGGAGCACCTTGCCAAGCTGTCGCATGACATACGAACCCCGTTAAATAACATAGTTATCATTTCCAACATACTGTCGAATCAACTCCCCGACGAGAAACAAAGGGATATGATTGATACCATTCAGGCATCCACTAATAACCTGATGAGCACCCTTAACAGCATGATTGATCTTACCATCAGTGAGCAACCCAAGGAACTGGACATGCAGCTCCCCTTTGACCTGCAAAATGCTGTTAACAACACCCTTCGCCTATTCTCCACTCAAACGGGAACAGTGGCTTTCTCTGTTAAATTTGACGAGAAGCTTCCGCATAACGTTCTAGGCGATCCTGTTAAGCTCAAACAGATTTTCCTGAATATCATTGAGAGCATTATTAAGAACAAGAGCGCTACTAAGGTCATTCTTGATATAAAAATCAGTCGGATTAACGAATCGGCTGAAAGTGTAGATGTTTACACTGAAATACGCACCAATACTCCCTTGCTGCTTCACCATGCCGATGGTGTGCTACCCACCACATCGGGCGATACCTCCTCGACCATGCTGAGCAACCAAGTGTTCATTGAGATGCTTGACCTGAAAATTGCCTCTAAGCTGATTCAGGAAAACGGTGGGAAGCTGAACGTTCGGTTAGCCTCGCAGGATGCACAAATAAGCTTCAACATCAGGTTTGCCCTGGTGCCCAGAGCCTTTAAGGAAAACGTTGAGGTAGAAAGTGAGACCGAGCAAAGGACTGCTTCTACCCCTAAGGAGCAAGCCCCAAAAATACCAGTGGCCGATGTGAAGCTGGAGAATGCAAACGTTCTGTTGGTTGAGGACAACCTAATCAACCAGAAAATAGTGCTGCTCAGTCTTAAAAAGCTGGTTAAGAATATCGATGTTGCAGTTAACGGCAAGGAGGCGCTCGACAAATTTGGTACCAGCAAGTACGATATCATTCTGATGGATGTTCAGATGCCCATCATGAATGGCTATGTGGCCGCCAAAAAGATTCGTGAAATTGAAGCCAGCACCAATTCCCACACCCCGATTATTGCCATAACAGCAAATGCCTTGCTGGGCGATAGGGAAGAATGCTTAGCTGCCGGTATGGACGACTACATCAGCAAACCCTTCCAGATAGAAGTGCTTATCCAGAAAATGCGTCACCTCCTGGAGACCAAGCGATAAACTGGGTTTTTGCTTCAGCAAGACCCTTGGAGATGTGTTGATTCATGCTCTCAAAACTTTCTTCTCCTGTCATGCAGAGCGGAGTAGAAGCATACCCCACTTTTCACTCCTCAATTCCGCTTGGGGTGACCCGCTCAAGACGATCAACCAAGCTTACGCCTGGATCAGGTTTTCGGCCTTGCAATGCAAGGGTTCAGACTGTGGGCTATATGGTGAGCAAAAACCGCTCGAACATCTAAAAAAAACGTAAACTATCAAATATCAACTCTACTTTCCTTTAACAACCAACAATGAACAACTACCAACCATTAGCGTGTTGTTAATAACATTGTGGCTTTTCGCTTGTTGTAGTCATTGGCTAAAATTACTTTTGTAGTAACAATAAAATGGGTTCAGATGTCCAGCTATCTTGATGAGCTAAGCGATGTGCAACGTGAGGCGGTTACCTGTACCGAGGGTCCCAGCTTGGTTATCGCCTCGGCTGGTTCCGGAAAAACACGTGTATTAACCTTTCGCATTGCGCATCTTTTAACGCTGGGCATAAAGCCATGGAACGTTCTGGCGTTAACCTTCACCAATAAGGCTGCCCGGGAGATGAAGGAGCGTATAGCCCGCATTGTGGGTAACGACACAGCCGCTAAGCTTTGGATGGGTACATTTCACTCCGTTTTTACCAAAATTCTCCGGAACGAAGCCGATAAGCTGGGCTACGACAAGAACTTTACCATCTACGATACAACCGATTCCAAGAACCTTATTGCTCAGATCATAAAGGAGCTTAAACTCGATTCGCAGGTTTACAAACCCGGAGAGGTGCTCAGCCGTATCTCGCTGGCAAAAAATAACCTGATAACACATCAGGCATACGCACAGAATGCATCGATTATTGCACAGGATACCCGTTCCCGAAAGGGCGAGATTACCCGTATTTACACCATGTACGCCCAGCGTTGCCAAAAAGCCTCCGCGATGGATTTCGACGATTTGCTACTCAACACCAACGTCCTGTTTCGCGACTTTCCGGATGTGCTCCAGAAGTACCAGGAGAAGTTCCGATACATTCTGGTTGATGAGTACCAGGATACCAACTACTCGCAGTACCTGATCGTCAAAAAGCTTTCGGAGCGGCACCGTAACCTATGCGTGGTTGGCGACGATGCCCAGAGCATTTACTCGTTCCGGGGAGCCAAAATTGAGAACATTCTCAGCTTCAAGAACGATTACCCTGATTATAAACTTTTTAAGCTGGAGCAGAACTACCGTTCAACCCAAACCATTGTGAATGCGGCCAACAGTGTGATTGCCAAAAATCAGCGTCAAATTCCCAAAGTAGCCTACTCAAGTAATGAGGTGGGCGACCGGATAAAGTTGATAAAAGCCTATACCGACCAGGAAGAGGGTTTTATGGTTGCATCAGAAATACTGTCGCTTGTTCATCAAACTCACTGCAGCTACAGCGATATAGCCATACTCTACCGCACTAACGCGCAGTCGCGCATATTTGAGGAGGCGCTTCGTAAACGCAACATACCCTACCGGATATACGGGAGCTTATCATTTTACCAGCGAAAGGAGATTAAAGACCTGCTGGCTTATATTCGCTTAACCGTAAACCCAAACGATGATGAGGCCTTCCGTAGAGTTATCAACTATCCTGCCCGCGGTATAGGCGATACCACCATGGAGCATCTGCAGAACCTGGCTAACCAGTTAGGACTAAGCCTATGGCAAACCGTTGGGGTGCTGGGTAACCATCCGGGAGTGGTTAAAGTTCCTGCTGCTAAGAAACTCGAGGAGTTTAGGAACCTGATCGTATCGTTCCAGCAAAGGGTTTACACACAGGATGCCTACGAGGCCGTTTATGCCATTGCAAACATATCGGGTTTGCTAAGCGATTTAAAAGGCGATAAGAGCCAGGAAGGCATTTCGCGCCTACAGAATATTGAGGAAATGCTGAACGGCATCCGCGAGTTCATTGAGAACCGAAAGGAGGAAGGGGTTGAGGAAACTGTTACGCTGGTCGATTACCTCGAAAATGTAGCACTACTGACCGATCAGGACACGGACAAGGGAGAAGACCGCAACAAGGTAAGCGTTATGACCGTTCACTCCGCCAAAGGGCTTGAGTTCAGCTACGTTTTCCTTACCGGGCTGGAGGAGAACCTTTTCCCATCGACCCTAACCATTACCAGCCCCGATGATCTGGAAGAGGAGCGTCGCTTATTCTATGTGGCTCTTACCCGCGCTGCCAAAAGGGCATACATTACCTATGCGCAAACGCGCTACCGCTGGGGAACCCCAACGCACTGTACGCCAAGCCGTTTTATCAGGGAGATTGATTCCAGCTATATCGATACGCCTTTTGATGGAGATGACTTTGGCGGTAGAGCCACACATCAACCTGAAAACCTACAGAGCCCGGGCAGCCGCTACCGCGAGCTGATGAACAGAAGTCACTCACCGGTTCAAACCCCAATGGCAAGCAAACCTACCAACAAGGTGTTAAAGGAGATTTTGCCCGACAGCATTGAGCCAGGTATGCAGGTTTTTCACAGTAAGTTTGGCGAGGGAGTGGTTGAATCGGTCGAAGGGGTTGGTCCTAATCGTAAGGCTCAGGTGAAGTTCACCCTTGCCGGCACAAAAAACCTGTTGCTAAAATTTGCCGATCTCAAGCTCTTAGAAGAGTAGCGGGAACAAAATCGGCACGGAAAAGTTAGATGTATTATCAGACCCAATGCCATTGTACCTATCCCCAATGCATGGCAACACCCACCAAGGCACCTCAATGGCAGATAAAAAACATGATTGTTGCAACTTCGCTCATATTCAGCTAACTTTGCGCTACTCATAGTCCCACTCCGAATTGGGAGAATGAAGAAATTTAAGTTAAAAATTATACCTTTACGGTAAGGATAAATCAATGTAGATGGATTATAATACCCAACGCAAAAAGCTGGTGTTACCCGAGTACGGAAGACACATCCAGCAGATGGTTGACCATATTACGAATCTGGAAGACCGCGAGGAACGAAATCGTTTGGCTAAGTCGCTTATCTCCATCATGGGGAACCTAAACCCTCACCTGCGCGATGTGAATGACTTTCGCCATAAGCTGTGGGATCACCTGTTTATCATGTCCGATTTTAAGTTGGATATCGATTCTCCTTTTCCTAAACCAGATCTGCAGAAATACAGCGAGAAACCCCGCAATGTTCCATATCCAAACAACCCAATCCGGTTTAAACACTATGGCCGAATCATTGAGCAGATGATTGAAAGGGCTATAGAGATGGAGGATGGACCGGAGAAAGAAGCCTTCAAGCAGCTGATTGCTAACCAGATGAAGAAGGCCAATATTACCTGGAATAAGGATTCGGTTTCGGACGAGGATATCTTCCGCGACATGGAGTACCTCAGCAATGGTAAACTGGTTATGGCCCCGGGTTCAAAGCTGGTCGACAAGCGGGAGTTGAAATCCAACAAGCGAAACAAGCATCACCGTAAACGTTAACTCTATCCAGTCCCTATGGCAACATTCGAGGTATACGGCGGTAAGCCGTTAAAAGGGGAGCTACACCCACAAGGAGCAAAAAATGAGGCTTTACAGATTATATGTGCCACCTTGCTCACGTCGGAGCCTGTTACCATAAGGAATATTCCTAACATCCGCGATGTGAACAAGCTCATCGAGCTACTACAGGGAATGGGTGTTGAGGTTACCCGTCAGTCCTCATCGGTGTGCACTTTCAGGGCTAAGAATGTTGACGTGGAGTACCTAACCACTGATGATTTTAAGGTGAAGGCTGCAGCCATCAGGGGGTCCATCATGGTGGTTGGGCCACTGCTGGCACGCTATGGTAAGGCCTACGCCCCAAAACCCGGCGGCGATAAAATTGGACGACGTAGGCTCGACACTCACTTCTTGGGCTTTCAGAAACTTGGTGCTACGTTTAACTTCGATACGCGCGAGAATTTTTTTACCCTTGAGGGGAAAAACATGCGGGGAGCATACATGCTGCTCGACGAGGCCTCGGTTACCGGAACCGCTAATATACTCATGGCCGCAGTGCTAACCCCTGGCACCACTACCATATACAACGCAGCTTGCGAACCCTACCTGCAGCAGCTGAGCAAGATGCTGGTGAGCATGGGTGCTAAAATCTCCGGCATTGGCTCAAACCTACTTACCATTGAGGGTGTAAGCCAACTGGGCGGTTGCGAACATACCATTCTGCCCGATATGATTGAGATTGGTTCGTTCATTGGCCTAGCTGCCATGACAGCCAGCGATATTACCATCCGTAACGTGTCCTACCCAAACCTTGGCATAATACCTGACGCGTTCCGGCGAATGGGTATTGAGTTTGAGGTAAAGGGCGATGACATTCACATTCCTCCGCAGGAGCATTACGAGATTGACACTTTTATCGATGGCTCCATTCTTACCATTGCCGATGCCCCATGGCCAGGGCTAACTCCTGACCTGCTCAGCGTGTTTTTGGTGGTGGCTACTCAGGCAAAGGGTTCAGTGCTGATTCACCAAAAAATGTTTGAGAGCCGTTTGTTCTTTGTTGATAAGCTAATCGATATGGGAGCCCAGATCATTCTTTGCGATCCCCACCGTGCCACAGTTATTGGCCATAACCGGCAAATGAAGCTTCGCCCAACGGTTATGTCCTCGCCCGATATTCGCGCTGGCGTTGCGCTGCTCATTGCAGCCCTTTCGGCCGAGGGGAAAAGTGTAATCCATAACATTGAGCAAATTGATCGTGGCTACGAAAATATCGATGGCCGGTTGAACGCCATAGGCGCTGATATTCGTAGGGTTCAGTAAGCGGTTGGTTTCTTTTTTACTCTGCACACCTTAGCATGTCACTTTCTTTCGTTATTATTGTAGCCATTTTATATCCTGTTTTTGATGAGTTTTAAACCGATAATCAAGCTTTTGGTATTGCAAACCGCCCTTTCGGTTCAGGCTCTGGGGCAACTCACCGCTCCGGGGAGGGTGGTTGCTCTACTCACTCAGTATAGTAACACTACCAAGCAGGACTCCATATTTGTTTTTTACGGCAGCACGGGTAGCCTTAAAGCATCTCATACCACTGGCAACCTGGCAACAGTTAAGTGGTACAGGTATAACCCTTTGATATCGAATCCCGTACTAAGGTTTGAACTTTTCGATGAGCAAACCGGCATTACCGAGAGCATTAAAACCGATTTGGCCGAAGGGGGATATAGGGTAGTGATAACCGATATCAGCGATTCAACGGAAATATTCACCTGTTGGCTCTTTACCGATGATGTTACTCTCAACAGGATTGACATTACAAGTACCTGTCAGTTCCTTGAGCTACACCCCGTTACCATTCCGTCGTCGTACAATATCACCTACGACCGGTTCGTTTACCATGACCTTTCGCGAACCAACCAGCCGGAAAGGAACACCTTTGGGCAGGCATACTTTTCAAACATCAGCTGGCAGGCTTCCGAAAGCAGAATTGAGCTGCCAGCATCAAATCAGCTGCGTTTAGTGGTTGAGAATCCCGCTCCATTGTACAACTCTACCTACACCATAACCATTCAGAACCCGTTTGGACGAACCTTGTCTGCAACCACTCCCACGGTAACAGCCATCGCCACAAAAGCCGATTACCTGATACAGGTTGATGAGGATGGAAGCTGGAAGGATTGGAACTCCAATACCAAGTACCAAGCTTTGCTGAGCTTACGTTTGGAAAGTAAAAGCCTTAACTGCGATTCCATTTACTGGCGAATATCTACAACTAAGATAAGCCCACAGGAAACCGTTCAGAAGCTGGTTTGGCGCGATAGTTCATTAATTGCAATCAGGAATGAGGCTTTACCAGATAAAAAAATTATGGTTCCCGGCTACTACAAGGTTTACCACTATTCAGTAAACAGCCTGTCGGGCTGCATTGATTCTCTGGTTACTGAAATCCAGGTCGATTCATCGCGTATTAGCCCGGATGCCATTCCCAACGTTTTCTCGCCCAATGGCGATGGTAAAAACGATTACTTCAAATTCTCCGATACCGATGAGAGCATCCGCTCAATTCGTGCGTTTACCATCAAAATTTACAGCCGTAGTGGTAAGCTGGTTTACCAGTATAGCGGTGATCCACGCGAGTGGGATGGGTGGGACGGACGTACAACTTTTGGCACCGAAGCAGCCGAAGGGGTTTACTACTTCATAATTGAGGCGAAGGGTTGGGATGACCGGAGTTTTGCTCGTGGACCATACAAGGGTTTTTTGCACCTTTTCCGTGGAAAGTAGCAGATGTTGCTTGCACCCAAATTCTCCTACAATTCCCATAAACTTTCAGAGCAAAAAACCCTGCCAATGGGCAGGGTTGGGTTGGCTATAGCTCTATCTCGTTATCGTTCCTATCGAAAAAATGGTACTCCAGAAAATGGTACGACGACATGGGCATCAGGTTCACTGAACACTTGTACTTTAGTGCCCACTTAAATCGTTTGGAAAGGAAACCTTTTTTCAGGTAAGCTGCAATGTAGGGGTGCAGCTTAATGGTAATGGTTCGCGGCTTGGTTCTCTCACAAACCAGCGACAGCTGGTTTTCGATCTGTTCATCGAGCAGGATGGTAGCTGTTACCTTTCCGCTGCCGTTACATGTCGGGCATTTCTCGCTGGTATCGATATGCATTTCGGGCCTAACCCGCTGGCGGGTTATCTGCATGAGGCCGAACTTTGTAAGAGGAAGGATGTTGTGCTTGGCGCGGTCGCGGCTCATGAGCTCCTTCATCCGCTCGTACACCATCTGCTTATTCTCGTTACTATGCATGTCGATAAAGTCCACCACGATGATACCGCCCATATCGCGAAGCCGCAGCTGTCGGGCTACTTCATCAACTGCTGCCAGGTTAACCTCAAGTGCATTGGTTTCCTGATCGTTGGCCGATTTTGAACGATTGCCGCTGTTTACATCAATAACGTGAAGCGCTTCGGTATGCTCCACAATCAGGTAGGCCCCACTTTTAATGGAAACGGTCCGGCCAAACAGCGATTTAATCTGCTTTTCAACCCCAAACTGCTCAAAAATGGGTACGTTTCCCTGGTAAAGCTTTACAATTTTTTCCTTTTCAGGGGCAATGCTTTCGATGTACTCTCGAATCTCTTCATACACGTTCTCGTCGTTTACGTGAATGCTGTTAAACGATCCGTTAAGCATATCACGCAGAATGGCCGAGGTACGCTTGATTTCGCTGGTGAGCAGGGTAGGATACCCTGGTGTTTTTAGTTTCTCCACGGTAACCTCCCAACGTTTTATAAGGCTGCGGAGCTCCGCATCGAGTACGGCTACTTTTTTGCCCTCGGCTGCGGTTCGCACAATTACCCCAAAGTTTTTTGGGATAATGCTTTCCATGAGCCGTTTGAGTCGTTTCCGTTCTTCGGGTGAGGTAATTTTTTGCGAGATGGAAACTTTGTCGTTGAACGGAACCAGAACCAGGTTTCGCCCTGCAATGGAAATCTCCGAGGTGAGCCTCGGACCCTTTGTGGAGATGGGCTCTTTGGCTATTTGAACCATTACCGGCTGCCCGGAGGTAAGCACATCGGTAATCTTACCGTTTTTATCAATGTCGGGGAGCATCCCAAACTTAGATACCGGGATTGTCTTGTTTTTCCGGTTGTAATGTTCCTGTACGTATTTCTGAAGTGTTTTGAACTGCGGGCCCAGGTCGAGGTAGTGCAAAAACGCATCCTTTTCGTACCCTACATCTACGAAGGCTGCATTAAGCCCGGGCATAATCTTTTTAACCTTACCGAGATAGATGTCGCCAACCGAGAACTGAACGTTGCTGCGCTCCTTGTTGAGCTCCACCAGCTGCTTGTTCTCAAGCAGGGCAATGGCAACCTCAGCTTCACGTACATCAATGATAAGCTCGGTATTCACATCTATTGATTTTTGTTTTTTGATGACTTTCTTTAAACAACGCAACCTAAAGCACCGCCGGGTACTTTAGGTTGTCTGATGCTTTGTGCTGACTAGCAATAAGTTATGCTACTTTTTCTTTTTATGACGATTCTTCCGTAGACGTTTTTTCCGCTTGTGGGTGGCCATTTTATGCCTTTTTCTTTTTTTTCCGCTTGGCATTGTGGTAAAATTTTAAGTGTTAGAAATCTCAATTACTTTTTCACGTGGTTCTTCACCTTGTTAACAAACGACTTAGCAGGCTTGAATGCCGGAATAAAGTGTTCAGGAATGATAATGGTAGTGTTCTTGGAGATGTTACGGGCAGTTTTTTTGGCGCGTTTCTTTACAATAAAGCTGCCAAAGCCCCTTAGGTACACGTTCTTCTCTTTAACCAGAGAATCCTTTACGGTTTCCATAAAGGCTTCAACGGTTTTTTGAACTGCTACCTTCTCGATTCCTGTGCTCTTGGAAATCTCGTTTACGATATCTGCCTTTGTCATTGTAAAAAATCTTTAGTTATCAATATGTTAGACAATTTTTCGAAATTTTGGACTGCAAATATAATTGATTTGTATGGATAAATGAAATGCTAAAAGTTAATTTTGACGAGAAAAATTATCCTTCTGATTTGATTATATGGATTTTAGTTCGTTATTGCTCAAGTGGTATTCGGAAAATGCCCGCGATTTACCTTGGCGTAGCACGTCCGATCCATATAGGATATGGGTATCGGAGGTTATACTCCAGCAAACTCGCGTTGCTCAGGGCTTGTCGTATTACTACCGTTTTATTGAGCGTTTCCCAAACGTTGAATCGCTTGCCAAAGCCCCTCTCGATGATGTGATGAAAGCATGGCAGGGTTTGGGTTACTACACCCGGGCCCGAAACCTACAGCTTGGTGCGCAACAAGTGGTGGCCGAATACCATGGAAAACTTCCTGGAAACTACCAGGAACTATTGAAAATCAAAGGGCTTGGCCCTTACTCTGCAGCTGCTATTGCCTCGTTTGCATTTGGTCAGGCTGTGCCTGCCCTTGATGGTAATGTTTACCGTGTTTTGTCAAGAGTTTATGGAATATTTACCCCAATAAATACTGCTTCAGCCAGGAAGGAGTTTTTTAGCTTAGCCTCGGAGCTGATTTCGCCTAAGGAACCCGCCAAGTTTAACCAGGCGATCATCGATTTCGGAGCTATGCAGTGCACCCCAAAATCGCCTGCTTGCCTAACCTGCCCATTCTCTGACTACTGCTACGCCTACCTGAATAACCTGGTAAGCCGATTGCCGGTGAAGGAGATGAAAAATCCCCCGCGCAACCGCTACTTCTACTACTTCATGCTTCGCCACGATAAGTTCACTTATATACGACGACGCGAAGAACGCGACATCTGGCATTCGCTTTACGAGTTCCCGTTAATTGAAACTGATCAACAGCTAACCGATTCGGAGCTTGCTCTACTGATTGAAGATTCCGATCTTTTTAAGGATTCCGGCATCAAAGTGCTTCATATATCCAACCCTGTAAGGCATCCGTTAAGCCACCTCACAATCTGGGCTACTTTTGTTATTGCCTCCATTACAAGACCTACCTATCACCTGAAAAAATCTTTCAAAAGGGTGTTGGCTGTTAAAGTGCAGGAGGAGTATTCGCTTCCCCGCTTAATCGATGGTTTTATGGCTGCCGAACCGGTTGCCAGGTATTTCATCAACCCCAAATAAAAATTTGAAAAAAACGAAAATTTTATCTATATTGGGTTATCGATAACCCATTAATTTAAAAACAACTATGTCTGTAAACAAAGTAATTCTGGTAGGAAACGTTGGAAAAGACCCCGAAGTTCGCCACCTGGAAAGCGGGGCAACCGTAGCGCGTTTTCCTTTAGCCACAAACGAAACCTATACCGACAAGTCCGGTAAAAAGGTTACCCAAACCGAATGGCACAACATTGTGGTTTGGCGCGGTTTAGCTGATATTGCCGAAAAGTATGTGCGAACCGGCAAGCTGCTCTATGTTGAGGGCCGCATACGAAGCTCCTCCTATGAGGACAAGGATGGGAACAAGCGTTACACCACCGAGATTCTTTGCGATAACTTCAAGTTCCTGGGTCCAAACACCAGCCAGGACGACAAAGCGCCTTCCTATGCTGAACCTCAGGACACAAAGCAAAGTGTTTCCGATATCGATGCAATGCCTGAACCCGATAACGATTTACCATTCTAAATGGATTATTAGCCACTGACAAATTGTTTACGAATACCTATTGGTGTGAAGTTGGATATCGTTTTTTCCATTTCATACCAGGGAACATAAATTATAAGGGCTGATTTAAAAGATCAGCCCCTTTTTTAGATACTTAGATTTTCATTGTAAATGCAACTTTTGGGGACTTTAGTTTAAGGGGTAAAAGAAAAAACTAATTTTTCAAGAACGCGAGAGAAAGAACACGCCCTCCCCTCGTCGTTCCTGAGGGTTAAGTGGCTATCTTCGCCTCCTAAATCTCCCCAGAAATAAGTTGCAAGATGGGACACTTAACGCAAGAACAAAGGTACACTATTTCGCAGATGTTGGGAAAGGGGTACAAAAAGATTGAGATAGCTAGGGTCATTGGGGTTAACAAGAGTCCCATTACCCGAGAGATTAAGCGTAATGCCGACGGGCGCAATGGCGTTTACCGGTTTGGTCTAGCCCAGCGCAAGGCCCAGGATCGCAAACGGGGCAAGCCTCATGCTGTGGCGCTGACCCCAGAGGTAATAGCCTACATT
>CALBBQ010000064.1 GCA_937926785.1 uncultured Bacteroidales bacterium
TACTTTGCCTTCAGGTTGGGAGCAGGAGCACCGTGCAGCCATTTCACGTTTAGGGGTGCATTAATCGTGCCCGAAACCGGAATGTCGTCGATATTAAAGTTAATTTTGAGGCGATTGGGTTTAATGGTTTCAACCTTCAGGCTTTTCTCAAACACAGCACCTCCTACTTTAACCGTTGCTCTCCAAGGGCCGGTTGGGGCCTGCTCATCGGTGGGAACGGGGAAGTAAAACATCCCTAGGGGATTATTGGCCTGAACCATTTTCTTTACCATCAGCCCTCGTGGGTCGCGAATCTCAAAGATGATGGGGTGGTTTTGTGGCAGGGTATTCGCCTTATCCTCAAGGATAAAGGTTAGGTGAAGCGTATCGCCCGGTCGCCAAACCCCTCTTTCGCCATAAATCATCCCTTTTAGGCCACGTTGAACCTCGAGTCCACCTACATCAAAGTTGCTGAGCGAGTTGGACGAACCATTATCTACTCTCAGGTAGCCTCTTTGGTTGTTGTATAAGGCCGTCACCAGGTAGGGTGTTTTGGGAAGGGAAAACTCAGCAAATCCATCGCTGTTGGTTGAGGCTTCTGACAGGAGTTGGTTCTGGTAATCGGTAATCCTAACGGTTGCCCCCGAAATGGGTTTTGCCGATGGTAAATCGGTAACCACCACCAGCATTTTCCCATTACCGCCCTGTTTAGCCAGTATTCCGATATCGGATGATAGGACTATCTGATTTATCATTCTGGAGCTGGAGTAGTAGGCTGAGTTGCAGGGGTTATCGCGTTCCCTCCAATCATAATCATCATCGTAGTAGTAGTCCTCGTAGTAGTAATCGGTTGGTTCTTTGTAAGCATCATTTTCACTAACCTCTGCAGTTTCAGATGTGCTTTCATCAGTTGTACTGCCTTCACAGGGGTTAAGGAGTTGCCGCTTGTTAAAAGTAATTTTGATCTGGTACATGGCACCCGGGTCAACGGAGAAGAATTTACTCATATCCAGGGTAAAGCGCATCCATTTATTTGGTGTTATAACCCCGTATTCCCTTAGAGATATATTCTTTTTAAATACCGGATATCCCACCCTGGTGAGCTCATAGGTTCCACCCAGCCGGTTAACCTGGAGGTAGTACGGAATGTTGTTTTCAAAGATTTTAACCACCTCAACGGTTACCTCCTTTAGGTTTACTGCTTCAAAAGGGAAAATGAAACCTTGCGAAGTAGGTAGAATCGTTCCTTTGCCAGGCGATCTTAAGCTGGGCTTAATATCCTCGAAAATGAACTTCTCGGAGTATTCCTCCTCCAGCTTTTTCCCTTGGTGATTCTTGATACCTTTGTAAACCTTAAGCGTGCCAACATCCTGTGTTTCCTGAGGTAGGTATATTTTGAGCAGGTTCCGGTCGATCTCGAACCTTAGCTGCGAAAACCCATCAACCTCAACCAATCCATCGAAATCCTGATTCTTGCTCAGCAAATCAGAAAATAGAACGCAAATGGCTTGCTGAGGCGAATGAATAACTTCCGATGACAGAACTCCGAATTTGCCTTGTTCCGGTACCTCAAAACGCATATTCCCACTACTACTACTACCTTGAATGGCAGAAGCGTCCCACTCTACCTCAACTATTCCTTGCCGGTTAGTCCGTTTTATCGCAGGAATGCTTATGGCAAAGGTGTTAAGTTCCGTTTGCTCAACATTTACTTTTAGCCTCTCGGAATTATACTTAGCTGTGAAGCATTTTTCCAGTTCTGCGGTTTCGGCAATGTCGGCCGTGCGTAAGATTCCCTCCAGGGTATATGTATTAGGCTCATCTGCATTAGTAACCATTAGACCGGTAAAATCAACATCCAATGATTGAGGAATTATCCTGAAGCTGAAATCGAACCGGTTGAAACGTTTATCGTGTACTTCGAATAGTTTAACCAGTTCAAAGCGAACAGTGTAAATCTGTCCCGATTTCATGGGTTTTTGAGGTCGATACTCTATAGTTTGGGAGTCAATCCAGTACGCCTTACCCTCGATATCGGGTTTTATGTTGAATAAATTTTCCTTTACCTCGTCGCCAGGGTTTGTAAACGATTTTGCCGGTTGGGTAAATCGAATGATAATGGTTGACCTTGCTGGGATAAGACCCGAGGTGTATTCAGAGACGTATTGTCCAAAAGAAGGGTCAACCTCAACAATAAGATCTTTTGATTTCTTTTTACATGATCCTATCAGCAGAATGCTTAAAACCGCAAGGGTAACAACACCCAAGCCTTTGAGCAGAAAATTTGGATTTTTCATTGGTGCAAAATTTGAAAGGTATTAATTATAAGTTAACAGCTTTTTTAACCCAAAGTAAAGTTTGAATAGAATCCCTTTTTTCATCCGTGTTTGAGTGCGCTGTCCCAAAGGAATGGTTCATGATTTTTAATTTAGCTTGTTTCTAATACTTGAGTAGCTTTGCAAAATGCATTAGTAAAGTTAATGGTTTTTCAGTTTTGCTTGGGAATGATTTTTAAAAGATTTGGTCAGGAGAAAAGATTGCGCGCAAATAAAGTAAAAAGCCTGAAATGACTGGTTCTCGGGCTATCTGACTTCATAATTTCTAACACTAAGACTATTTCTGCCTGATTATGCCCAAAATTCCAATTAGCATACCTACCTCGTTGGTTAATGGGAAACAGCTGAGGGTTCCTTTGATTTCGGAGCCATTGAACAGGTTGAAAGAAATTTTGCGATCGACAACCTGGTTTTTCTTGCGCGATACCTCTTCAGCAATATCCCAAAGTTTTCGGGCACTGTCATCGGGTAGCAGTTCAAACTCGCTTAGACCGAGCGCCTCGTCGGCGTTGGAAAGTCCCAGTAGCTGAGTCATGGAGTTGCTGATACGCCGAAAGCGGCCATCGGCATCTTTTTGGTAGATCAGGTCGCTGGAGTTGTGCAGCAGACTATCCAATATGGCTTTATCCTCGCGAAGCTGTGCTTGTATGGCCTCCTGTTCAATACGTTTGCGCTCCATTTCCTCCTGGGTTGCATGTAGCTCCTCCATATTTTGGCGCATTTCCTCTTCCTGTGCGCGCATCTCCTCCGCTTGCTGCTGGGTTTGGGTTAGCAGCAACGCGGTGCGCATATTAATCTTGACGCTGGACAGGGTGGAAGCAATGGTGGCTGCCAGTTTCTCAATGAATTCAATTTGGTATCTGGGGTATGGTGTAAAAGTGGCCAGCTCAATTACACCCATTACAGCTTCGTTCACCATTAGGGGAACGATAAGCAGGCAACGGGGATTTTCCTCGCCAAGCCCTGATGTGATTTTGATATAATCGCGGGGAACATCTACAAGCAGAATGGTTTTCTTTTCAACAAAGCAACGACCTACCAATCCCTCGTTGGGCTGAACGGTTTTCTCCATCAGTTTCCTGCGGTTGTAGGCGTAGCAGGCAGTCATTTCGAGAATTGGGTTCTGAGGGTCGTTGTCGTTCAGTATGAAAAGACCACCCTGAATGGAGTTGGTATAGCTGACCAGATTCTTCAGAATTAGGTATGAAAGTTCCTTAATATCATCGTTATGCTGACGGAGAACCTCTCCAAACAGGGCCATACCTTGGGTAGCCCAAATTTGCTGACGTTCCTCTTCCTTGCGTTTTTCTTCTGCCTCGCGGGCTTTGATAAGGCTTTGCTGCATTTCTATAAGTGCTTGTCCGAGTTTATCTTTTTCGCTGAGAAGTTTAAACTCGGTGCCCAGCTTACCCTCCCCAATTTCACGGGCAAACTTCTCTGTGTAGTTGAGCCCGTCAATCAGCTTGTTGGCTGAGTTCGACATTTCCTCCAGCTCATCGCCGGTGTGGAGGTAAATCTTTTTATTTACATCTATGTCGCCTTCGGCTATACTGTTTAGCAGGGCGGTTGTTCGCTTAATGGGGCTGGAAATTTTGGTTGAGATGTACCAAATGGCTAATCCTTGAAGTATGACACCAAAAAGGAATACCAGAATGGTGTAAAGTACAGCCCGGCGAGCATCTTTCACTATTTCGGACATAGGCACTGACAGGATGAGCCCCCAGGCATTGGGCGAATCACCGGGCTGAATTCCGGTAAGTATATTTAGGTACTCTTCCCTGCCTGTAGTTGAGAAAAAAGTTTGGTTCTGCTTGTTTTTAATTTTTTGGGTAATAGCGAACTGTGCTTCAAGGGTAGGGTAGATATTTGCAAACTGCTCCCGCGAATGTTCGGGGTTTGAATCGGCTATAATGGTGCCATCGCCAGCTATCAGGGTAACGTTTGTTCCACGATAGGGTTTGATAGCCTCAATATCCTTTTGAAATTTCTCAAGGGAGATATCAACCCCGCCCAATCCGGCAAAACGTCCATTAACTCTTATAGGAACGCTTAGGCTGGTGGCCAAAACCACCTGACCACCATACTCAAAGGTGTAGGGGTCGAGCAGCATCTCGCAGTTGCAGGTTTTTGAAGCGTAGTAGTTGCTGGTGGTAATATCCCCCGTAACATTCTTGTGCTCAATGTCAATACCTATTTCTCCATCTTTTAGGTAGGCAGTAATCGATCGCCTACCGTAGTTTTTGTTATAGCCAGGCCTAAAGGCAAAGTACTCTACAGAGTACCATATAGTAAGATAGCGGGGGTTGTTAGCCACCTGATTTTTTAAGATATTGAAAAAGATGGAATCAAGTGTGACGGTATCGAATTTTGGGTAGATGTAAAGCGCATGAGCCAGAGCTCTGGAAAAGCCCATGTCCATGTCGAGTTCCGATTTTAGCTGGTTAGCCGATTTCTGGGCTTCGGCCTGAGCAATCTTTATGGCATTGTCGCGTGCAATCCTGTTTATACGAAACCCGATGAACAATCCGATAACCAGCATGATGGCTGCCGAGGTGGTAAGAACCCACAGAAGTAGTTTTGCCCCAATACGGATTCGGATTTTACCGGGGCTCAGGTTTAGCTTGCCAATTCTCATACTACCCAAGTTTAGTAGGTTTATTTTGCATGCGGTTTCTACCGCCAGTTAGGCAATAGTGCTCATAAAAATACGAAAATGTTTTAGCACGGAGCAAACTTTTACAACATAAACCTAACAAAAAGAATCCCAAAAGGTGAGTTACGCAATAAATTATTAAATTGCTGCATCCATTGATAACGCGATAACCCCGGTATGATTCGAAAAATTACATTCACCATTACACTCATAATAGCTTATCTTTCGGCGCTACAGGTTGAGCTGAAAGCCCAGAGTATTGACAGTTTGCTAAAACGGGCAGAGTACTACAGGCACAAAAACCCCGATTCATCGGTCAGTATAGCCAGGCAAGCACTCAGGTTGCTCGATGTTTCAACACAGCCAGGCGTGGCAGCAAAGGTTCACTACCATCTGGGTTATGCTTACTACAATCGTAATGATTTTGAGCTGGCGCTTGAGCATTTTGGTAAATCGCTTAAGCTGGCCGAAACAATTGACGATAAAAACCTAACAGCGCTAATTCACAACCGCATTGGCAATGTTTACCAGCTCAAAAGTTACTTTAACCAGGCCATTGATGAGTATAAAAAAGCCTTAGAGCTTAACTATGCTACCGGCGACAAGCTGGAGATTGCCCGAACACTGGTAAACATTGGGGTTGTTTTCAGCATAACCGGTAATTTTTCGATAGCCTTGCAGTACATGCTCGATGCCCTTGAAATTTTTGAACAAGCCAACGAGCTTGAAGGCGTAGCCTGGACATCGCTCAGCATCTCCAGGCTTTTCAGCCGCTTGGAGATAAACGAGCGGGCGCTTCAATATGCCGAGAACGCCCTGAACCAGTATCGCAGGTTAAATAACCAAACAGGCATTACTTTGGCCCAAACGGAGCTGGCAAATATTTACTACCATACCGGCATGCACGACAAAGCCCTTGACCTGCTTACCAAAGTTATTGATGCCAATATCAGGAACCAGAACCTACATGGGCAGGCCGCCAACTACCTGCTCATGGGTATTATTTATTTTGATAAGCGACAAATCGAGCAATCGGAGCGTTTTCTTAACCAATCCCTCAGAATTAAACAACAGGTTAACGATAGCATCGACATGGCCAAGCTTAACAGGTATCTTGGTGAACTTGAGTTAGAAAAGGGAAATATAGCCCGTGGTGTTAATTTGCTAAAAATGGCTCTGGACGATGCCCAGAAACAAAGTATCACCACCGACCTTCGCGATATTTACTTCAGCTTATCAAAAGCAGAACGACAAAAGGGCAACTACCAAAAGGCTTTTGAACACTTTGCCAGGTACTCGTCCTTAAAGGATAGCGTTAACGCGAGTCAGATAGCAAAGCTGGAAATGCAATATGACTTTGAGAAGCGAGAGCGGGAGCAGGAGCTGATAAATAAGCAGCGCGAAGCCATGCAGCAAGCCAGGTTGGAGCGCCAGCGAATGGCTACCCTTCTCATCTCAATCGCCCTAATTTTGAGTCTGGCTCTGGCTGCCGTGGTATTTTGGTTTTACAGCGA
Source organism: uncultured Bacteroidales bacterium (assembly GCA_937926785.1). Lineage (GTDB taxonomy): Bacteria > Bacteroidota > Bacteroidia > Bacteroidales > Tenuifilaceae > Tenuifilum. Next base: position 6,483 of record CALBBQ010000064.1, read on the forward strand.
AAAGAAAAAAATTAACCAGCTCCTGGTGGAGCAGAACCAGGAAATTCTCAGGCAAAAAAATGAGATAGAGAATCAGAAACAAGAAATAGAAGCCCAACGCGATTTGGCTGAGCGTCAACGCGACCAGATAGCCGAACAGCAAAAGCAGATAACCGATAGCATCAGGTATGCCAGCCGCATACAGGCGGCAGTATTACCCCGGGAACAGCACGTTGCTTCGCTGCTGCGCGAGCACTTTGTATTCTACCAGCCCAAGAATATTGTAAGCGGCGACTTTTTCTGGGTAACACGACTTACCGATGGTCGGATTGCCATTGCCGCAGCCGACTGTACCGGACACGGGGTACCGGGTGCATTTATGAGCATGTTGGGCATTACCCTGCTGAAGGAGCTTACCACCAGCCAGCATTTTGAGAACGCCGCCGATATCCTCTTCAGGCTAAGGCGACTGGTTATCGCCTCACTGAACCAGTCCGATATGGATAGCGATTCGCACGATGGTATTGATATGGGACTTTTGGTGGTTAACCAGGCTACCCGTCAGGCCGATTATGCTGGAGCATACCTGCCCCTCCTTTTGGTTAGGGAATCGAGGCTTGAGCCTCCAACCATTGCCCGTCAGCCCGAAACAATGGATGGTCTCTCTCTTTACGAAATTAAAGGCGATAAAATGCCTATCGGACATCATGTTATCGAGGAAAGGCCTTTCACTGCCCATCGGTTTGAAGTATTCCCTTCCGATACCTTTTACTTGCTCTCCGATGGCTATACCGATCAGTTTGGAGGGCCAGATAACCATAAGTTCATGATGGTAAATCTCAAACGCCTGCTACTGGAGGTTCAACACTTGCCACTGCCAATCCAAAAGGAGATACTCCGCAAGCGGTTCGAAAAGTTTAAGGGTAACCAGAGACAGGTGGATGATATACTGGTTTTGGGTTTCAGGTTGTGACTTCAGCCAGCTTGGTTTTGCAGCAGGCTAACTTTTCCCCTTTCTTATGAACGATTTAAGGTTCTTTGGGATACTACATACAACACATCGGAAGCGGTCACTCACGTTTTTCTGGATTGTTTGTATCCTCGCCAGAAAAGTTGTTAAACTCCTTTTCTAATGCAACCATCCCCTGCATAGCGGCTTGTTGTTCGGCTTCTTTTTTAGAATGCCCCGTTCCGGTTGCTATCTCAATACCATTCCATATCAGGGCCGATTCAAAAGTGGGGGTTTGCTTTTCCTCGCTAACCTCTCGGGTGTGAAACGATGCGGTTACGTGTTGCTTCTGGGCAAGCTCCAGCAACCGGCTTTTGTAGTCATGTTCAGTGGTTTGAAGCTCGTTAAGGTCGATATACCTTCGGAGGATATTGTTTACCACCACCTCGCTGGTAAACTTGAATCCTTTATCAATAAACATGGCGCCAACAATGGCCTCCAATGCGTTTCCGTAGATGTACTTTTGTTGGTAAAGCGCACCATTGCTTACTTTGACCACATTGGGTATTCCCATGCTAATAGCCAGCTGGTTCATGCTACTGCGGCTAACTATGCGCGACCGCATTTTAGTGAGAAACCCCTCGTCGCTGTTGGGAAAGGTTTCGAAGAGGAAATCGGCTACAATGGCGTCCAGTATGGCATCGCCCAGGTACTCTAACCTTTCGTTATCTACCTTTTGACCCTGCGATAGGATAACCGAGGCGGACCTATGAATAAGAGCTAACTTGTAAACATCGAGGTTATCGGGGCTAAAACCCAATATTTTTGAGAGATTCAGGTAAAACCCCTTATCCGCAGCCGGTATGCGGAAACGGCGAAACGGTTTAGGGAAAAATTTTAACACTGAAATTTGCTACAACTTTTTTACGATAATGGAAGCGTTGTGGCCACCAAAACCAAATGTATTACTCAATGCTGCGCGAACGGTGCGTTTTTGTGCCACATTTGGAGTTAAGTTAAGCCTGCTGTCAATTTCTGGGTCAACCTGTTTGAGATTGATGGTTGGGGGTATAACGTCCTTGTAAACGGCCATAACTGAAGCCAACGCCTCAATTGCACCGGCAGCACCCAGCAAATGCCCGGTCATTGATTTTGTTGAGCTGATGTTAAGCTTATAGGCGTGCTCGCCAAAAACTTGCAGAATAGCTTTCGTTTCGGCAACATCACCCAGAGGAGTAGAAGTACCGTGAACGTTGATATAGTCTATTTCTTCAGGTTTCATACCTGCATCACGCAAAGCATTTTCCATTACCTTACGTGCGCCCAGACCTTCGGGGTGTGGTGCTGTCAGGTGGTAGGCATCGGCCGACATACCGCCGCCTGCCAACTCACAGTATATCTTAGCCCCACGGGCTTTTGCATGTTCGTACTCTTCCAGAATGAGGCATCCTGCACCTTCGCCCATCACAAAACCATCGCGAGTGGCATCGAACGGGCGCGAGGCCGTCTTATACTCATCGTTTTTGGTCGATAGCGCCTGTAGCGCATTAAAACCACCTACTCCAATTTCATTCACTGATGCTTCGGAACCCCCGGTAATAACAATATTGGCCTTACCCGTGCGGATTACATCAAGTGCACAGATAATTCCGTTGGTTGCCGATGCGCAAGCCGAAACAGTTGAAAAGTTGGGACCACGGAAGCCATACTTCATCGAAATATGTCCTGCTGCAATATCGGCAATCATTCGGGGAATGAAAAAGGGGCTAAATCGGGGCGTACCATCGCCACCGAAATAGCCTCTTAGCTCTTCGGTGAGGGTTTGTAGCCCTCCTATCCCAGAAGCCCATATCACACCGGCCATATCTAGATCAATGGCTTCGAGGTTTATACCCGAGTCCTTCATTGCCTCTTCCACTGCCACCAGCGCAAACTGTGTGTAAGGATCGAGTTTTTTTACCTCTTTGCGGTCGAAATGGTTGTTGGGATCGAAGTTCTTTACCATGCAGGCAAACTTGGTTTTGTACTTCGACGTGTCGAAAGTTGTTATAAGTTCACAACCACTAACTCCATTTTCCAGGTTTGTCCAGTATTCCTGAATGTTATTTCCCAGGGGATTAATGGTTCCAATACCTGTAACTACAACACGTTTCATTTCCATAAACTCATAGGATTAGTTAGAAAACCAATTTTGCCTTGCATGTTAATGATTTAATTACTTGCTGTGCTGTTCGATGTACTTGATGGCATCACCAACAGTGCTGATCTTTTCAGCTTCTTCATCGGGAATCGAAAGGTTGAATTCCTTTTCGAATTCCATGATCAGCTCAACGGTGTCAAGTGAATCGGCACCCAGATCGTTGGTAAAGCTTGCTTCAGGAGTAACTTCGTTCTCATCTACTCCGAGCTTGTCAACAATGATCGACTTAACTCTAGTTGCAATATCCGACATAGTTTTAAAATTTAGTTAGTAAATAGAGTTCTCAAATCGCAACGATAAAATATTTTCACCTGAAAACTGATCAGATGACAAAAACGTGGCAAAAGTAATTTTTTTGTTCATATTTTTGACCTTCGTTAACAAAATTTTTTTGACAGTCGTTTGAAATAGGTTTGTAAAATACAGGTAATGAATAACATAGCAATTTTTGCCTCTGGGTCAGGAACCAATGCTGAACGCATTGCCAGCTACTTTAAGAATAGCCCCACTATTCATGTCGCACTAATAGCCACCGAAAACCCCAGGGCATTTGTTTTGGAGCGTGCAAAAAGGTTAGGGATACCCTTCTTCGTTTTTACTCAAAACGAGTTAAACGGGGGCGCGGTACTTAAACGTCTTTTACACGATCGCATTGATTTTGTTGTACTTGCCGGTTTTCTTAAAATGATTCCTTCCCAAATAGTAAAAGCCTATCCAAACCATATCGTGAACATACATCCGGCATTGCTGCCACGATTTGGAGGAAAAGGAATGTACGGGGAGCGAGTGCATAAGGCGGTAATTGAGGCTGGCGAAACCGAAAGCGGTATAACGATACATTACGTGAACGAACAATACGATGAGGGCGATATCATTTTTCAGGCTCGATGCCCCGTTTTTCCCTCTGATACTCCTGAAACCCTCGCAAAACGCGTACATGAGTTGGAGTACATGCATTATCCCAGAGTAATTGAGCAGCTGTTAATAAAAGTGTAAACCATTACTCATCTAGCCTACGCTTACCAAAATTGAAATGCATACCTACGGAGAAGGTAACCGGCATGTTATCCCAAACTCTATCTTCGGCTTTTCTGAAAGGGATTGAAAAACTAAGGCTGGCTAACACTCTAAGCCGTTTGTATCCAAGTTTTGAAACTATTCCGGGTTCGTAGAACCAGTTACGCTGTGGTCCAATATCAACCAGCGACAGGCGGGAAACTATGCTGAGATCAAGCCAGTCGTTGCAAAAACCGAGCGCCGGTTGAATAAAGTAACGCCTCAGCGATGCGGTTTGAACCCCATCCCAGGGCCGATCCCTAAACTTTGCAGGAACGCTGCCAACTCCACCACCGGCAAATATCTCAAATATTCCCTTATCGCTAAAGCGTTCGGTGTATCCAATGCCACCCTCAATCAGCGTTCGTTTTACTATTTGACTTTCCTTATTAGTTTGTTTTAGCAGTTGCCCGTTTGCCATTAATCCTAACCTGTCAGTAACCGCTACCGCTGTTTGCGCCTCAATACCCGGAATTCCAATCACAGCATTTAGCTGCATATCGCCTTTATTCCTGAGCAGCGGACTATTAAAGGTGTTGGGTACGTAGAGAATTTTGCATGAGGCAAGTATGCTGGCTGTAAGAACTACGAAAAAACAACTTTTAAGGGGAATTTTCATGGTAGTAGTATTACATGGTAGGGCAAGTTATTCATATAATGCGTCAAAGTCAATACTTGAAGATGTAAAAATGAACCTTAGCTTCGTTTGCCTGTTTAAGGTGATTTGAAAAGTCAACCGTATTTTTTTTAGGATTTTAGTGAGGCATTCTAAACACTTCAGTATATTAGCTCAATAGTTTAAAATTGGAATTGCTAAGGATAAATCAATTTGAACAACAATAACTTTAACCTAAACTAGAAGCCTTATGATTATTGACAACTTGTTCTGGGTAGTACCCGTTGCATCGGTGATTGCCCTTGCGTTTGCCTACTACTTTTTCAGGCAGATGATGAAGGAGGATGAAGGAACCGATATCATGCGAAAGATTGCCCTTTACGTTCGAACCGGGGCCATGTCGTATCTAAAGCAGCAGTACAAAGTGGTTGGAATCGTGTTCATTGTGCTGATGCTGCTATTTATTGTATTGGCTTATGGTTTACACGTTCAGAATGAATGGACACCTTTCGCCTTTCTCACCGGAGGATTTTTCTCGGGCTTAGCAGGTTTCTTTGGGATGAAAACCGCTACTTACGCCTCCGCACGTACTGCAAACGCTGCAAAGAACTCTCTGAACCATGGTTTGAGGGTGGCTTTCCGTTCAGGAGCTGTTATGGGTCTTGTAGTTGTTGGTTTAGCAGTGCTCGACATTTCATTATGGTACCTTATCCTAAACTACTTCATCGATGAGCCCGACAGTTCTCACAAGCTAATCATCATCACCACTACCATGCTTACCTTCGGTATGGGAGCATCAACTCAGGCGCTGTTTGCCCGTGTTGGCGGTGGCATTTACACAAAAGCCGCCGATGTGGGAGCCGACCTTGTTGGTAAGGTTGAAGCTGGTATTCCTGAGGACGACCCCCGTAACCCGGCCACCATTGCCGATAACGTTGGCGATAACGTTGGTGACGTTGCAGGTATGGGAGCCGACCTTTACGAATCGTATGCAGGCTCAATACTTGCAACTGCGGCGCTTGGCGCTTCAGCATTCTATGCCATTGGTGTTGAGATGCAGTACAAGGCAATTCTTGCCCCAATGCTGATTGCTGCTGTGGGTATTGTTTTATCCATCCTGGGTATTTACACCGTGAGAACCAAGGAAGGAGCAACCATGAAGGACCTTTTACGGTCGTTGGGTTTCGGTGTTAATATCAGTTCGCTACTCATCGCAATATCAACATTTATCATTCTATATTCACTTGGTCTTCAGAACTGGCTTGGAATTTCATTTTCGGTTCTTTCTGGTTTGCTTGCAGGTATTATTATTGGTCAATCAACCGAGTACTTCACCTCTCATTCCTATAATCCTACTCGTAGGATCTCGGCTAGCGCTCAAACGGGTCCTGCCACCGTTATTATTTCCGGTGTTGGTTTAGGCATGGTGTCAACTGCTATTCCTGTAGTTACCATAGCTGTTGCCATTCTGATGGCTTTCCTGTGCGCCATAAACTTTGATGTGAAGCACATGCTGGATGCCCAGAATATTCAGCTCGGACTATACGGGATTGGTATTGCTGCAGTGGGTATGCTCTCCACTCTGGGTATTACCTTAGCTACCGATGCCTATGGTCCAATTGCCGATAATGCCGGAGGGAATGCTGAGATGAGCCACCTAGGCCCTGAAGTGCGTAAACGTACCGATGCCCTCGATGCTCTCGGAAATACTACCGCAGCAACAGGAAAAGGTTTTGCCATTGGTTCTGCTGCCCTAACCGCCCTCGCTTTATTGGCATCATATATCGAGGAAATAAAGATAGGATTGGTTCGCATAGGCCAAAATGTGCTGACCCTGGCTAATGGCGATACCATAGAAACCACAAAGGCTACCATTGTGGATTTTATGAACTACTACCAGGTTAACCTGATGAACCCCGTTGTACTAGTGGGCATTTTCATTGGTGCCATGATGGCCTTCTTGTTCACCGGTCTCACCATGAATGCCGTAGGCCGGGCAGCCCAAAAAATGGTGGAAGAGGTTCGTCGGCAGTTCCGTGAAATAAAGGGAATTATGGAGGGTCAGGCCGAACCCGATTATGCTCGTTGTGTAGCCATTTCGACTAAAGGCGCTCAGCTTGAGATGATTCTGCCCTCGCTACTTGCCATCATTATTCCTATTCTGACTGGTTTAGTTCTTGGCGTAGCCGGTGTAATGGGCTTGCTTGCCGGTGGCCTGGCTGCCGGATTTGTGCTTGCCATTTTTATGGCCAACTCAGGTGGAGCCTGGGATAACGCTAAGAAGTACATTGAAGAAGGAAACTTTGGAGGTAAAGGTTCCGATAACCACAAGGCAGCTGTTGTTGGCGATACAGTAGGTGACCCATTTAAGGATACCTCTGGCCCCAGCTTAAATATCCTCATTAAGCTTATGAGCATGGTTTCCATAGTGATGGCTGGCTTGACTGCCGCATTCAGCTTATTATAGAACTAACATAAATACCCTATTATGAGACCCGGCATTAGCCGGGTCTCTTATTTTATGAACAGTAACTAAAAAAAACTACCTTTGTCCCAGGTTTGTTTTTAAACTATTTCTCAGATGGTTAAGATTTCTGCAGTTATCATCACTTTTAATGAGGAAAAGAATATTGAGCGTTGCATAAGGTCAGTACAAAGAGTAGCAGACGAGGTACTGGTTGTGGATAGCTACTCAACCGACAGAACCGAGTCTATCTGCAGGAATCTTGGTGTTCGCTTTATACTCCACAAGTTTGAAGGCTACCGCGACCAGAAAAACTATGCTATTTCGCAGGCAACCTACGATTACATCCTGTCTCTTGATGCCGACGAAGCGCTTTCGGTTGAGCTGGAGCAGGAGATTCTGAAAGTAAAAGAGGACTGGAAGTATGATGGGTACAAGTTTATTCGTTTGAATAACTATTGTGGGAAATGGATTTTTCATACCGACTGGTATCCTGAAAAAAGGATTAGGCTTTTCGACAGAAGAAAAGCGAGCTGGAAAGGAGCAAACATTCATGAAGTGGTAAAAATGAATCAAGGGGCTTCGGTTGAAACCATTAAAGGTTACCTTTTGCACTGGCGTTATAGTACTTATGAGGAACATATTGCAGAGATAAATCGCTACTCAACCATTTCTGCCCAGGAGTACTACAACATGGGGATTCGGGCAGGGTATCTGAAAATATTCTTTCATACCTCTTGGCGCTTTTTTCATTCCTATTTTATCAGAAGAGGATTCCTATCGGGCTTTAATGGTTTGCTCATCAGTTTTCTTTTAGCTAAGCATTGTTTTGTTAAGTACGCAAAACTTCGAAAAATACATAGGGATAATCGGAAAAAACAGCCATACCCCTACAATACGCTTTTAGATTCACCCTCAAGCGATAGGCCATTGGTTTCTGTTATAATTACTACATATAATCAGCCAGAGTGGCTTCGTAAAACATTATGGGGCTTCGAGTTGCAAACCGAGAAACGGTTTGAAGTACTCATTGCTGATGATGGTTCAGGGGAAGAGACCCGCAAAGTTGTTGAAGAGTTTGTTAAGAACGGGGTTCTAAAAATCAAACACGTATGGCACCCTGATAATGGCTTCCAGAAGTGTCAGATTCTTAACAAGGCTATCGTTCAGTCTGCAACAGATTACCTTATTTTTACTGATGGCGATTGTGTTCCTCGCAACGATTTTATCAAGGTGCACATTGAGAATGCCCAAAGAGGTTACTTCTTGAGCGGAGGTTATCTTAAGCTAACCACCCCGGTTTCCAATGCAATAAGCTACGATGACATCCGGAATGGCAGCCCTTTCAATCCGTCTTGGCTCAAAGATAAGGGGCAGCCCTTTACCTATAAGTTTCTTAAACTTGTTCGTAAACCATGGATGCAGTATCTTTTAAACAAAACAACCACTACTAAGGCCACGTGGAACGGACATAACGTTAGCGGCTGGAAGGATGATATTATCGCTGTGAATGGCTATAATGAGGATATGCAGTATGGAGGACTGGATCGTGAGCTGGGTGAGCGGTTGATGAACTATGGAATTAAAGGTAAGCAGATAAGGTACAGTGCTGTTTGTGTTCATCTGGATCACCCAAGACCCTACCGTACAAAAAGCACCTGGGATAAAAATTACCAGATCAGGCGAAACGTGAAAAAGTATAAAATTAAGTGGGCAGAGAATGGGTTAGATAAACACATTTAACAAATGATTCGAGCAACGCTAGTAATTTCAGCCTACAAAAACACTGAGTCGCTAAAAGTCGTTCTTGATTCAGTATCATATCAAACCGATTTGCGTTTTGAGATAATCGTTGCTGAAGATGGCGAATACATGCCCATGAAAGAACTTATTAGTTCGGTAAAATTGCCAGTACCCATTAAGCATATTACTCAACCTGATTTAGGATGGCGTAAGAATTATGCATTGAACAAAGCGATAGTTGCTTCCAAAACCGATTACTTAGTTTTTATTGATGAGGGCTGCGTTCTTCATCCCCGGTTCATGGAATTTCATTTAAAGTGGTGATTTACAAGAGCTGGTTATAACCTTAAATCGATACGAAACGTTGCAGTTGTTTACCACTTATATCACCGCGAAAGGTGGAATGACCAAAGTGAGAATATTAAGATGATGCTCGAAAAGCAATCGCGTAATGAGTTTTTTTGTAGGAATGGCTTAGCCAAACTTTAAACGTCATGGTTGAGAAGAGTATTTTAGCTGAAACTCTACAGATACTTCGCCAGGGAGGCCTGATCATTTACCCCACCGACACGGTTTGGGGCATAGGGTGCGATGCAACTAATGAGATGGCTGTGCAGAAGCTTATCAGCCTGAAACGCAAGAATGAAGCCAAGGGGCTGGTAGTGTTGGTTGACCAGCTGGGCCGCTTACCATCCTATGTTGATGAGATCCCCGATTTGGCTTGGGATTTGATTGAACTTTCCGACAAGCCCCTTACCCTGGTTTTCGAGAGGGGTAAGAACCTTGCCCCTTCTACCTATGGAGTCAATGGGAGTATTGCTATTCGGGTAACCCAAAGCAAGTTTTGCCAGCAGCTGGTAAGCAGGTTTGGCAGGCCAGTTGTGTCATCCTCTGCCAATTTTTGCGGGATGCCCTTCCCTGTTACTTTCGGAGATATTCACCCTGATCTCATTTCGGCTGTCGATTTCGTTGTTCCCCAATCATTCGATGCGGGTTCAACCGGAAAACCTTCCTCTATCATAGCCATTGGGAAGGGAAATCTCGTTAAAGTCATTCGGGATTAATCTATCAGTCCAAGCTTTCCTCATATCATTTTTGTTTTTTTCGTAAAGACCTTTAGATTTGCTGTTGAATTTAGTCTGTAATGGGTTGTTGGTTAAAATACCGGGATGGAATCCTCATTACCCTGGCGTTACTCCTACTAACGTCGGTTAATCTATCAGCCCAACCAAAAACCCATAGTGAAATTGTTAAGTCCTATATTGATTCTGCAGCTAATGCCAAATCGCCTGTAACGCGTATGGCACTGGCGCAAAAAGCTTATGCCCTAGCCAGCAAAACAAGCGATAAGAAACTGTTGGCCAACGCAACCCATGCGGTTGCAGTTGCACACTTCCGACTCAGTAACTACGAGGCTGCAATTGACAGCCTACAGAAAGCGTTAATTCTGTTCAATCTTGTTGGCGATAGTGCTGGTATAGCGAAAACCTACTATACACTTGGAACATGCTATATCAGAAAGTCCGACTACGTTAGGGCTATTAATTTTGTAGAAGAGGTAGTAAAGATTGCCACTCAATTTAAGGATAGCTCTTTGCTGGCCAACGCTTTCAACACGCTTGGTATAATCTACTACACGGTTGAAAATTTTCCTTTGTCCATCGAGTTTTTTGAAAAGGCGCAGGCATTCTATGAGAAAACCAAAAGTTATAAAAATCTTGTAAGAATGCGTGGCAACATAAGTATCAGCTTGATTAAGATGGGTCAGTTTGAGAGGGCAAAAGAAATTCTAACAGGTACACTAACCCATTACAACAACTACATGGATAGCCTCATTTTGGCTTCGCATTACGACAATATGGGATTTCTTTACGAAAACATTGGAAAAATCGATTCGGCCTTATTCTACCATAAGCATTCGTTGCAGCTGAGCAAAGCTATGAACTCCTCACGAGGTATTGCACTGAGCAATTTGGCTCTTGGCAGATGTTACAACCAGAAAAAGGAGTGGGCTGGTGCAAAAAAGTACCTGGAAGTTGCCATAGGTGTGGCTGAGCGAACCCATGAGATGGACCTGGTTGCTCAAGCCCACAGGCAGCTCTCGGTGTGTTACGAAGCCCTTGGTGATTATAAAAATTCATTAGAAAACTTAAGGTCTTATTTTGAATACTACGATAAAACATTCACAAAGCAGCTGGTTGACCAGATCGCCCAGCTGCACACCATGTTGCAAGTTGAAAAAAAGGAGCGGGAAAACCATCTCCTCCAGGGGCAGTTAAACCTGAAAACCCTCAATGAGCAGAAGGATAAAAAGATTATCACCATCTATACCATCTTTTCGATTTTACTATTGGGTGCACTTGGTGTAATCATTTTCTTTGCCATTCAGCTGGCATACCGAAAAAAACAGCTGGAGGAAAGCAACCAGCAGCTGTTCCAATTTAATAATGAGCTCGATGCCCTGGTAAAACACCGTACTGTGGAGCTAAACGATGCCTTAGATAAGATTAGAGAGCTTGAGAGAATCAAATCGGCATTTCTGGCTAACATCAGCCATGAAATTCGTACCCCACTGAATGGTATTCTGGGATTATCCTACTACCTGGCTACACCCGAAAGTTCTGCCGACGAGAGAGCTCAGCTGGGTGATCAGGTAAAAAAGCTTGGTAATCGGTTGCTCCGAATTGTAGATGATATACTTGAACTTTCGAAAATTGAAACCAACCAGGTAAGTCTTCTTTTAAGCGAGTTTGACCTGAACACCTTGCTCGATGAGGTGGAGGCTTCTTTCAAATCTAACGAAGAGTTTACAGCCAAAAACCTTTTCTTTCTAGTCAATAGGTTGCCAGTCGATAAATCGTCGGTAATAATTTCAGATTACAACAGGTTGAAGAGCATTGTAGTTCATTTACTTGAGAATGCTTTTAAGTTCACCCACAAAGGTGGCATTGAGGTAGGGTATAGTATTAACAACAACTCAATGCTTAACCTTTATGTGAAGGATACCGGTGTGGGTATCCCAGTTGAGGTTCAAAGCAGAGTGTTTGAACGTTTCTATAGACATCAAAGTGAGGATAGCGGAATATTTTACGATGGAATAGGAATTGGACTCACGATTGCCATGGGTTATGCTCTTGCGCTGGGTGGTAACATTAGGGTTAAATCCGCTCCGGGTATGGGATCTACCTTCACTCTTATGCTTCCTGTTACGCTACCCCAGAATCCGGGTATTCCAAGGCAACAGGTTGACTTTAGCGGGAAGAGGGTTCTTGTAGTAGAAGATGACCTGATTAGCTATCAGTACCTGCATGCATTACTCAGTAAAACTGGTGCTACAGTCATACATGTTAAGAATGCCGAAGACGCCATTGAGGTAGCTTCAATAGACCATAACCTAGACCTAATCCTTTTGGATATCCAGCTACCATTCAAAAGTGGTATCGATGCAGCCACAGAGATCAGGAAGACAAACAAGCACACTCCAATAATTATCCAAACCGCCACTGATAACGTAGCGAGTATTCAGTCATGTCGCAAAGCAGGATGTAATGCCTTTCTGACCAAACCCATTGATCCGGACGAACTAATAAATCTTATAAAGCGTTTGCTCGAACAGCAGAAATAAATAATACCCAACAAAGTATATGTTGGGTATGTAAAAGCAATTTACTTGTTTAGCTAAACATTGAAGCGGATGTGCAGAATATCGCCATCCTCAACAACATAGTTTTTCCCTTCAACAAAAAGTTTCCCCTTTTCGCGGCAGGCGTGTTCTGAACCTAGAGTGATAAAATCGTTGTACTTCATCACCTCAGCCCTGATAAAGCCTCGTTCCAAATCGGAGTGGATTACACCGGCTGCTTGGGGCGCAGTCATTCCCTTTTTAATGGTCCATGCACGGATTTCCTTTGGCCCAACAGTGAAAAAGGTTTCCAGGTTGAGTAGTGAGTAGGCTGCTCTGATGAGTTTGTTTACGCCGGGCTCGGTAAGTCCCACATCGGCCAGAAAGGCTTTCCGATCGTCTTCGCTTTCCAGCTCCGAAATTTCTGCTTCAACCTTGCCGGCAATTATCAAGATTTCTGTTTTTTCGTCTTTTAGAAACTCTATTACTTTTTGCGAATAGGCGTTACCATTCACCGCCGACTGTTCATCCACATTGCAGACGTATATTACTGGTTTTGTGGTGAGCAGGAAAAGGTCGTCCACATACTTTTTATCCTGTTCGTCAACCGGGACAGATGAGGCATTCTTGAACGACTCGAGGTGATTTTTGTAAACGGAGAGCACCTCGAATGCCTTTTTTGCCTCCTTATCGCCAACCTTGGCGGCTTTTTCTACCTTTTGCAGTTTCTTTTCCACCGATTCCAGGTCGCGAACCTGAAGTTCAAAGTTCACGGTTTCGATATCCCTTACCGGATCAACCGAGCCATCGATGTGGGGCAGGGCGGGGTCGTCAAAACATCGTAATACGTGTATCAGCGCATCGCAGTTGCGGACATCGGCCAGAAACTTGTTCCCCTCACCCTTGCCTGAGGTTTTCGAAAGCCCTGGGATATCAACAATCTCAACCGTGGTATGAACGATTCGTTCGGTAGGCTGGAACTTCTCCAGTTCATAGAGCCGGCTATCGGGTACGTTTATTATACTTAGGTTCGATTTTCCTGCAGTGGCCACATTGCTGGTTTGAGCTTTGGTGCTGGACATGCAGTTGAAGATGGTGGTTTTGCCAACATTAGCAAGACCAATGATACCACATTTTAAACCCATTGCTGTTTTGTTTATTCGGTCGCAAAATTACTCTAAAACCTTCAGATAACAAAAAAGCGGCTTAAGCCGCTTCCCTGGGTTAATTACTTTCGAGTAGCTGAAGTATCTCGTCCATTTTTGGGGTGAGGATGATCTCAGTTCTCCGGTTCTTCTGCCGTGCCTCGGGTGTTTTAGCTCTATCAATGGGCAGGTATTGGCTTCGGCCGGCAGCGGTTACCCTAACGGGGTCAATCTTTGAACCACTGAGTAGCAAACGTACAATAGTAGTAGCACGCTTAACGCTTAAATCCCAGTTGTCTAGTAGATCGGCGGTTCCTCGGTAGGGTACGTCGTCGGTATGGCCCTCAACCATGATGTTGATATCCGGGTTCTGCTCCAGAACGGGTACCAGCTGCTTGATGGCTGCAGCTCCCTTGGCATCAATTTCGTACTTGCCCGATTTGAACATAAGCTTTTCCTCCAACGAAACGTAAACCTTTCCGTTCTGAATCGAAACGGTCAAGCCCTTCCCCTCGAAACCGAACAGGGCATCGGCAACCTTCTTGCGTAGGGCCCGCATGATGGAGTCCTTTGCGTTAAGCATACGCTCCAGCTCTACCAGTCGGGCATTGCGCGCATCAAGCTCTTTCTTCATCGCTTCCAAATCGGTTTGCATTTTGTCGAGGCCAATTTTTCGCTGGTAAAGCTTACGCTCCAACTCTTTCAGCGCATCCTCCTTTTCCTGTAGTTCTTCCTGGGTTTTCTGTATTTGCTGGAGTAGTTTACGGGTTTCGTCTTTACTTCCTGAAATTACTCCATCCTGTAGGCTCTGTAGATCGGCATAGCGTTCTTTGAGCGATTGCAGCTCGTTGGACAACCGGTTAAACTCAACTGCCCGGGAAATACTATCGGATGTCAGTGATTCTACTTTTGCCTGCAAAAGTCTACTTTTGCTTTCAAGTTCATTGTTTTTTGTGGTAAGAGCTTCGTTTTCCACGCTAAGCTTATCGCGTTCCTCTTCGCATTTGGCATTCTTATCCTGTAAATCCTGGAATTCTTTTGCCGGAACACATGAGGACAGCAGGGCTATGCCCAGCAATAGTACGTTTAGTTTTTCAGCAAATCTGATCATTGCTCAGCTATTTTGAAACAAATATAAAAATTAAAAGCAAAGGACTTTTAGCATGTTGCTCTCAAGTTATAAACAGTTGCCTACTATTTAGAGCTAAAACATTTGGTGCTGAACGTAACAAAATGTTATTTTAGCTGTTAATTAAAAGGGAGATTATAGTGTTACAATGCACAACGAGTATTGCTTACTGAGTAGGATTGATTCACCCGATGATGTAAAAAAGTTGATGCCTGAGCAGCTGGTGGAGTTAAGCGCTGAGCTCAGGCAGTTCATCATTGATGTGGTTTCGGAAAATCCCGGGCATTTTGCCTCGAGCCTTGGGGTGGTTGAGCTAACCGTTGCCCTGCATTACGTTTATAACACTCCCTTCGACCGCATTATTTGGGATGTGGGTCATCAGGCCTACGGCCACAAGATCCTTACCGGCCGTCGTGATGTTTTCCATACAAATCGTAAGTTTAAGGGAATCAGCGGTTTTCCCAAACGAACCGAGAGCCCTTACGATGCGTTTGGAGTAGGGCATTCCTCCACCTCTATCTCTGCAGCTCTTGGAATGGCTGTGGCTTCCCGTTTAAAGCTTGAGTCGCGAAACGTGGTAGCGGTAATCGGCGATGGTGCTTTAACCGGAGGTATGGCCTTTGAGGCCTTAAATCACGGAGGAAGCATTAACCCCAACATGCTCGTTATCCTGAACGATAATAATATTTCCATAGATCCCAGTGTCGGGGCGCTGAAAGAGTATCTCCTGGATATTACAACCTCAAAAACCTACAATAAAATTAAGGAGGAGGTTTGGGATATACTGGGCAAGCTCGACAGGGTGGGACCAAAAACCCGAAACATCATTCAAAAGTTTGAGAATGCGGTAAAGGCAGCTTTGTTAAAGCAAAGCAACCTTTTTGAGTCCATGGGATTCCGCTACTTTGGACCTGTTGATGGGCATGATGTTGTTTACCTTACACGTATTCTTCAGGATTTAAAGGAAATTCCGGGTCCCAAGCTGCTACACATTGTAACTGTTAAGGGGAAAGGCTACTCACCGGCAGAAAATAATCAAACTCTCTTTCATGCTCCGGGATTGTTCAACAAGGAAACCGGCGAGCGAATTAAGGTAGGTACCGATAAACCTACCCCGCCCCGTTATCAGGATGTGTTTGGAGAGACCCTGGTTGAGCTTGCCGAGCAGAATCCAAAAATTGTTGGCATTACTCCGGCTATGGCTACGGGTTGCTCACTAAATATTATGATGCAGAAGATGCCCGATCGTGCGTTTGATGTGGGTATTGCCGAGCAACATGCGGTAACCTTCTCCGCTGGTTTAGCCTCCGAAGGGCTTATCCCGTACTGCAATATTTATTCTACTTTCATGCAACGGGCATACGATCAGGTAATTCACGATGTAGCCCTGCAAAGCCTACCGGTAGTTTTCTGTCTCGATCGTGGCGGTTTAGTTGGCGATGATGGCGCAACCCACCATGGTGCTTACGACCTAGCCTATATGCGAAGCGTTCCGAACATGACGGTTGCCGCTCCGATGAACGAGGAGGAACTCCGTAACCTTATGTACACTGCGCAGCTTGAGCCAAAGGGACCTATCTCAATCCGATATCCCCGCGGAAACGGGGTAATGGTTGACTGGCGAAAGCCCTTCAAGAAGATCGAACTAGGCAAAGGGCGTGTTTTACGAAACGGAAGCGACATAGCCCTACTCACTATTGGACACATTGGCAACCTGGCAGCCATAGCAGCCGATAGGCTTGAAGCCGAAGGCTACAGTATTTACCATGCCGATATGCGTTTTGTGAAACCGCTCGACACGGAAATACTGCAGGAAGTGGGAAGAGAGTTTAAAACGGTTATCACCGTAGAGGATGGTTGTCTTCCCGGAGGTTTCGGTAGTGCCATCCTGGAGTGGTTCAACGATAATGGGTACGCCGTTAAGGTGGTTAGGCTGGGTATCCCCGATGTTTTTGTGGAACAGGGAACACAGCAGGAACTCTATGCCGAGTGTGGCTACGACATCGAAAATATTTACCAAACAGCAAAACGCTATATTCCCAAAAAAGTAAAGCTGCGTGCTGGGTAGTATGCCATAACCATTTCGTTTTGTCATTCTAAATAATCTTCATATATTTGCACCTGTTTTTGAGACCTGCCCGGGTGGCGGAATTGGTAGACGCGCTGGTCTCAAACACCAGTGGTAGCAATACCATGCCGGTTCGACCCCGGCCCCGGGTACCCAAACGCTCCGATCAAACATCGGAGCGTTTTACATTTTATGCTGGCGAAAATTAAGTATCTTTGTATAATAATACGAATCAACCATATTTCCAAAAGCTATGGAACAAAAGTATATTCCTTTTGATGTTATTGAGAAATTCATGATACGAGTGCTTGTTAAGGCAGGCATTCCCGAGAGCGATGCAAAAATAGTAACCGATGTTCTGGTGCAGGCCGATAAGCTGGGTTTCGATTCGCATGGGGTGAACCGGCTTAAGCCAATTTACCTGGATCGCATAAAAGATGGCATCTTAAATCCGGTTACGAATTTTCAGATTGTTCGCGAAGGGCCTACCACAGCTGTAATTGACGGACAAAACGGAATGGGTCATGTAATCGCATATAATGCCATGAAAATGGCAATTGAAAAAGCAAAAAAGTTGGGCATGGGAATGGTGGCCGTTCGAAACTCCACCCACTATGGCTTTGCGGGGTACTACGCCCTAATGGCCGTAAAAGAAAACTTGATCGGGATTACAGGTACCAATGCCCGACCCTCCATTGCACCAACTTTCGGCGTTGAGAACATGCTGGGAACAAACCCATTGACTTTTGGTATTCCTACCGATGAAGCATTCCCTTTCCTGCTGGACTGTGCCACCTCGGTAACCCAGCGCGGAAAAATTGAGCTGTACCAAAGACAAGGTAAAACGATGCCCAAGGGCTGGGTGATAGATGAGAATGGGGAAAGCAAAACCGATCCCAATGAGGTGCTGAAGGATCTGATTGCCGGCAAGGCAGCATTAACCCCTCTGGGCGGTATAGGCGAGGAGACTGCTGGCTACAAGGGTTATGGCTATGCCACTGTGGTCGAAATCCTATCTGCAGCCCTTCAGCAAGGGGCTTACCTGAAAATGCTAACCGGCTTTAAGGATGGTAAAAAGGTGCCATACAACCTGGGCCACTTCTTTATAGCCATTGATATTAACGCTTTTACCGATGTGGATGACTTTAAACGAACAACCGGTAACATACTCCGAGAGCTGAGAGCATCGAAAAAAATGCCGGGCCAGAATAGAATCTATACAGCTGGTGAAAAGGAATACGAGGTTTGGATGAACCGGAAAGACAAAGGAATCCCATTTGGGAGCGAACTTCTGAAGGAGTTCAAGGATATTTGCAATGAGTACGGGGTAACAGAGTTCTTGCCCTATTTCAGCGAATAGTAAAGCTGTTTTCATACCGCCACTTCAACACGCGCCATAGTGCGCGTGTTTTAATTATCCAAGACATTTTCCATTGCCAAACTTTTCAGCCATTATTCCGCAAAAATGCCCGAAAAGTAATGTTATTTTTTCCTAAATTTCGGGTTACATTTACAATGGCTTAACCCTTACATTATCTTTAACACATGGAAAAAATGAAGTACCCATACGGTGCTAAGCAGCCCCAGTTCGATCGACGCTACCTTCAAATGGCCAAGATCTGGGCTAAGAATTCATACTGTAAACGAAGGCAGGTTGGCGCTTTGATTGTAAAGGAGCGGATGATCATATCCGATGGGTACAATGGCACACCCGCAGGGTTTGAAAATGTGTGCGAGGACGAATCAGGAAAAACCAAACCCTACGTTTTGCATGCCGAGGCAAATGCAATAACAAAGGTGGCAAAGTCGAGCAACAGCTCTGAGGGTGCTACACTTTACGTAACTTCATCGCCCTGCATGGAGTGCTCAAAATTAATAATTCAGGCAGGTATCCGAAGGGTGGTTTACTGCGACGAGTACCATAACCTGGACGGTGTTGAACTGCTGAAACGAGCAGGTATTGAGGTGGTGAAAATTGAGATTAATGAGATTGAGAGTTTTTAAATTAATTCTTTTGAAAAGAGATGAGTTACCGGAATAGTAAAAAACAGATTTTTTACCCAATTGCTCTGGCTTTAGTGCTGGCTGCAGGAGTTGTGGTGGGGCTGATACTGGGAAACAGGATGGAGAAACCAAGCCTTTTGGTTTACCCCAGAACCGATAAGCTGAGTAACGTAATACGTTACATTGCCGATGAGTATGTCGATACAATTTCCGTTGAGTCGCTCGTGGAAAATACCATTCCGGCGGTTCTGAAAAACCTCGATCCACATTCTGTTTACATCCCTGCAAAGGATCTGCAATCGGTTAACGAACCGCTGGAGGGCGGTTTCGATGGTATCGGCATACAGTTTAACATGAACAACGATACGGTGGTGGTAATCAATACCATTCCCGGTGGACCATCGGAAAAGCTGGGGATTTTGGCAGGCGATCGCATTGTGAAGGTTAACGGAAAGAATATTGCTGGTGTAAAATTTCCCATGGACAGCGTTCCAAAGCTGCTCAAGGGGCCAACCGGTACGCATGTTAGGGTCAGTGTCAAGCGTGCTGATGTGAAGGAGCTGATTGATTTTGATATTGTTCGTGGGAAAATTCCCATCTACAGTGTTGATGTTGCATACATGCCTACCCCCGATATTGGTTACATCAAGATAAACACCTTCTCAAAGACTACCTACAAGGAATTTCTGGAGGCAATGGTTAAGCTCACCGAGCAGGGGATGAAGAAGCTTATTCTCGATTTGCGCAGTAACAGCGGTGGGTACATGGATGCTGCCATTAACATAGCCAATGAGTTTTTGCCAGCCGAAAAGCTGATAGTTTATACAAAAGGGAAGAATCGGCCCAGGCAGGAAGCCAAATCGAATGGGAAGGGCTTTTTCCAGAACATTCCGCTTGCCGTGCTTATCGATGAGTTTTCGGCATCGGCCAGCGAGATTCTTGCCGGAGCCATTCAGGATAACGACCGGGGAATTATCATTGGCCGCAGGTCGTATGGTAAGGGTTTGGTTCAGGAGCAGGTATTCTTCTCCGATGGATCGGCCATGCGGCTCACCATTGCAAGGTACTACACTCCTTCCGGCAGGAGCATACAAAAACCCTACAAGCCCGGCGATGAGGATTACTACTTAGAGATTGGGAACCGTTACCTGCATGGGGAGTTTCAGAACGCCGATAGCATTCAGTTCGCCGATTCGCTTAAGTTCTTTACGGTTAGTGGCAGAACCGTTTACGGTGGGGGTGGAATTATGCCCGATATTTTTGTGCCCCTCGATACTAATGGCATCACGCCCTACTACCAGCAGGTATCGCGCAGAAATCTTATCTATCGATTTGCTTTCAAGTTTGCCGATGAGCACCGAAAGGAAGCCCGCAACATGAAAACTTTTGACGAGGTGGATCGATACCTGAAACGTTTCAACCTGTTTTCGGAGTTCGTCGCATTTGCTCAGGGCAATGGTGTAACAGCCAGCCAGAGTGAGCTAAGTAGATCGAAGCTAATCATCGAAACCCAGCTGAAAGCTACCATAGCGCGAAACTTTATCGACAACGAGGGATTTTACCCCTATATCAGGTTTATCGATGAGACCCTCCTGAAGGCCATAGAGGTTTGTGAAAAGGGTAACTGCAACTTGTTGCAAAACCAAGGTATCTCCCAAATGTTTGAGCTGGATTATCTGAAGGATGACAACCTGAGAATCTACTTCAGAAAGGAACTGATTACCGATATGGTTTGATCGGGTTCTTCCAGAAATCCCATATGTCCCGAATTGTTGAGGTAAACAGTTCGGGCTTTTTTATGCCTATCCTCCAGGTTTTGAGCAACCTCCATGGAGATGAGATTGTCGAAACGACCAAAAATCATGGTAACGGGGAATGTGGCCTGGTCAACAATATGGTTTCGGTCAGGCCGCTGTGCCATACCATTCAGTGCTCCAACTATTCCAATATCGCTGGTACTTCGGGCAATCGATTTTATATGCTCTACTTCGCCGGCAAGCCTTTCCAGGTTTTGGTTGGCAAACAGGCGGGGTATGTTGTTCTGAACGATTTGCTCTTTATTTCCTTCCTTAACGAGCTTAATATCGGCCATTCGGGCTGCACGCTTTTCATGATTGTCGGCGTTGGGGGTGGAGTGGAAAAGGCAAAGCCCTTTGAGCCAGCTTGGGTAACGTTCGGCAAAAGCTAAACTTACGTAGCCACCCATGGAATGGCCGATGAGGTATATCTTATCCATGCCCGCAGTTCGAATTACAGCGCTTACGCAATCGGCCATGAAGTCCATACCAATCACCTCCTGCTTGCAAATTGACTTTCCATGTCCCGGCAGGTCTATGGTAAGTACGCTGTAGCTGGATTCCAGCTCTACGGTGAGCTCATCCCAAATAGTAAGATTTTCCAGGTAACCGTGAAGAAGTACTAAGGCAGGTCCACTTCCGCTAATTCGGTAACGGAGAGTGCAGGTTGGTAGTTCAAGGTATCCTTCCATTTTACATTATTTTTAGTACTTCAAAATAGCACGATATTTTTGTTAAAAGCAAGTAAAATTTACCGATAACCCACCACACAGGTTTTCTTTTCCCTGTAAACCCTGCCGGATAGGTTGAAATATTCTATAGATATGATGTAGATACCAGAACCAACCCGACGATTTTGCGTATCAATTCCATCCCAGCGAAGCTGACCCGATGTTCCCAGTGTGATATTGTTCGCAATGCGGTATATTTCTATCCCGTTGGAATTGAACACCCTCACATTGGCCACGTACCCAGGCTCAGGGAGCTGGTAACCGATGAGCAGGTAGTCGTCGCGGCCATCGCCGTCGGGCGAGAAGGTTTTAGGGGTAAGGCTAAAGTATCCTTTACCCTCGTGTTGCTCGCTGTACTGAGAATTCTGGTAGGTAGGGGTGGCAAACCCGGCTGCCTGTGCCGCTGATTGCCATGTGGATGCCTGGTTGCTGGGAGCATTGGGGTTTATACGTTCAAGCGACACCCCTTTAAAACTGGTAAGTAAGCGATTGTGCATTTTCTCGGTATAGCGGAACTCATCTACAACCTCATTATCTGAGTTCAGAAGAACTGCGTAACCCTTATCGTTGTTAAATGCGGCCATTCGTGGTGTACGAACAAATGCCTGTGGGTTCAGGCAGGTGTAGAATGATGTTACCTGGCCGGGATTAACTGTTACGACGGCATATTCGCCAGGAAAGAGTATGCGAGGTACTGAAGATACCGAATACACTTCTTTTAGGGCAAGGCTTGCTTCATCTCTATTACCCAGCTTGAGTTGCGTCAAGTCAAAGCATTTGGTCGAGTTGTTGTAAAACTCAACAAAATCAGTACCCCCGGTATAGGGGTTAAATAGGATCTCGTTAATCACTATATCCCCTTTCTGTGCATTTTGCGGCAGGCCTATGCGGATAAGCGTATCGGGCAATGTATTTCCGGCAAAATCGTTTAAACCGCTTAGGGTTATTTCATAGGTTTGGTCAGGTCTCAGGGGGTGGAGTAGTTTTATGGTGGCTAAATCGAACAGTCCTGAAACAGCTACTTCGTCAATTTGCAGCTGGGTATTATAGTTCTCTTTGAGCATTACCGAGAGGCTATCCATAGGTTCGTTAAACTTCAGGTTGATTGTTTGAGCGTCGGCAACCTCAACGTATACCAACCAGGGCTTTGTAATATCGGGGTTGGCTGCTGCAACGGAATTTGGAGCACATGGTGTGCCTCCCTCGCTGGCAACGCTTGCCCTCCAGTTATTCTTTCCCTCGGCAAAGTTCTGGTAATCGATGCACTCCATGGAGTAACCTCCCGCATTCCGGGTTGAATCGTTGTACCACTCCTTGGTGTAGTTAGCAAATGCAACTAGGTTCCCTTCGGGGTCAAACAGTTTAATTAGCATTCCATCGTTCAGGAGTGCAGGAAACGATGTTACCGCAATTGCCTTACCGTAAGATTTGAATACCGCCATGGCCGATGTGCTTCCAATCAGAGCATACGAATTGGGTACAACGGTATCGGACGGAAAAGAGACCCGTTTATCGTTAAGGGTCATGCTCCAGCCACCGGTAAAAATTGTGTCAGGGCTAGGGTTAAACAGTTCAATGTACTCATACTCCGGTAAACCGTTCGATGGCAAAGGGTTAGCCATGACTTCGTTGATCACCAAACGCCCAAAGTTGCCCTGTGCAGTAAAGCCAATCTCTGCGCTGTCGGGCAGGCTAAGCCCGTTGAGGTCGGCTATGTTTTCAACATATATCTTTAATTTTTCAAAGGGTAATTTTTCGGTTACCAGCATTACAGCTTGATCATCGGAAACTTTAACCTCTTTTATTTCAATGTCTTTCCCGTTCAAGGATTTAAGGAGGTAGTTCATCTTGTTTTTGACCGAACTTTCTGAAGCCACTTTCGAAAATTTCACCTGCAAGGAATTTAGATTAACTACTTTAGCCATGGAAATGACCGGGGGGTAATCGGTAGTACAAAACTTAAGGTCATCAATCCAGAGCAGGCCTGCTCGGCTAGCGGTGTAGCCAAACACCAGAGCCATATAGCTGCATGCTGGTGTCGATATCTTTACCTCGCCGCCCAGGCTTTTCAACCCCGATGATTTTGGTGTAAACCAAAGCCTGAGCATCCCTTTTGGCGAAAGCGTGACGGAGATTTTTACCTCATCATTCTCGTTCCAGTCAAAACCTGTTTTGATGATGTTCGTTCGCTTACCCTTACTAAACCTCCAGACCGATAGCAGATCGTTTCCGCTTGATGGGTTTATACCCACCGCGTAACCTTCGGCTTGGGAATCGTTTGGGTTTTCCATATTTGATGCAAATGCGAGGTAGAAGTAGTTTTCCGATGATGGGTCCCAGCTCCCGTTTCGAATGGTGATGTTCCATTCAACAGCCTTCCCGGCTAATGTTGATAGAATGGGAATGCTTAGTACCGATAGCTTAGCAGCAGGGTCGCCGGCATGGGCAAGGGAATACTCACCTCCAATGGGTGAAACTCTGGATGTCACCCAATTTTCGATACCGATCCACTGGGGCAGGCTGCCCTCAAAGTTTTCGTTAACCTGGCAGGAACTACTTGTACCGCAGTATATGGGCTCCGAGATGGCATCGGTTAGCCAGCCAAAGTATGATTTAAGCTGATAGGTTCCCACCTCGGTGAACTTCACGTTATCCCAAGAGGCTATCCCGTTGTTAAGGGCTTGAAGAACGGGATTCACCAAAACATCGCCAGTTCCCTGCTGCAGTTCGAGCGCTGCGTATGCCTGAAACTCGCTGTCAACATTGCCGCGTGCATCGCACGCCATTACGCTTACGCTGAAGGGTTGATTTGGGGTAACGGAGAAGGGTTGATTCACAAACTTCAACCTATCTGCATCAACGTTAACCCTGCAGGGGCGTCCGAAAATGGTGGCCGGGAACGAGTTGCTGAATGCGGTACTGTTCTCATACGTGCTCCACCCCGGTGAGTTGGCGGGTATATAGAACTGAAATTTGAACCGGTCTATAAGCCCTCTATCCCAAAAAAATGCCTTTAGAATAATGTTAGCCGAATCACCATCCTCAACTAAGAGGGTTTCACTGGCAAAATCAACTTGCAGGGTGTTACCACTAAACGAGAATGATTTTGGGGTTGTGGTTTCTCTTCCGTTGTCCAAAACGATTCCCTGAAGCATTCGCGCAAGGAGTGGTATGTCGTCTGGATTAAATGCATGCAGCTTAATGCGGCTTACGTTAAGTGGCAGTCCATCGGTGCCTCCCTCGTCTTTCAGTTTAAACCTGATAACTTCCTGGGCAGCGGCAAGGTAGCTGTTTGCTGGAGTAAAAACTACCGTATCGGTGGGTTGGATGAGCGGTTCTGCTGTACCGTCTGCATCAGCGCAGGTGATGTTGGCCGATACGGCATCGTTTAGGCCGGAGTTCCGCGCGATAAGCGTAAAAATACCTGGCTGTGTGTAGCTAACTTCAAATTGGGCTTCGCCGTTAGTTATGGCTGTGGGGTTCTCGGATAGTATGTTAAGCTCGCCATTTCCTGCTCCAAGCATTAGTTCAACGCCTCCATTAAAGTTCACATCTGTGTTCCCTTTGGCATCTGTAGGATTTACCTTTACCATAAACGATTCGTTAACCCCTACTTGCAGGGGGGTTGAGGTGAATGTGAGCTTGGTTGCATTCACCCTGATGGTTGCAGTTGCCGAATTTACGTTCGTTGGGAATTTTGTAGCGAAGCGGCTTCCGTTGTCGTAGGCCAAAAACATCGGATTAGTCTTGTCGATGTGCAGCTGCAGGGTTTGATTATCGGTAATGTCTTTACTTTTCAGGTAGAGCCAAATGCTTAGCTCCCTGGTTTGTCCATCGGGAATGGTAATGGCTCCAGGAGGGAATGTGATGTCAATGGTGGAGGTTTTTATGTCGATAATTGATGTTGAAACGTAGGCTGTACCTTGTTTTACCAGTACTCCTTCAATAACCTTATTAAGCGATGCTGCATCTGGGGTGCTCGTTTTGTAAAGTCTAATTTTTTCTGGGTAGGTGGGTGCACCATCGCTCCCGGTGTCTGCAATACGGAAGCGCATGATTTCAAAGGCCTGCGCAGGCGATGTTGCCATAGAGCTAACATCGAAAGAGGGCACCTGCGTGCCGGGAACGGCTGCGAATGAGCTGGTATCGTAACCAATGGTAATATCTTCGCTTATCGATGGGATTAGATTATCTCCGGTTGCCTTGAGGCGGATTATGCCATACCGGTCGTATGTAAGGCTATCCCACTTTGCAACACCCTGTACAGCCGTTCTATCAAAACCATTTGGTGAGTTAAGGTTACCTGTTCCCTCTGAAAGGCCTACAGAAATCAGACCGGTATAGTCAGCGTCAACATTACCCCATTCATCGGTGACCGCCACCTCAAGCCCAAAGGGCTTGCCGATAATTGTAACCGGCGAAATATTGCGGAACAGGCTATTTGTGGCAGTTACCCTAACCGTGAATATTTCTGATTGTACCTTTGCCGGAAAAGTTTTTGCAAATCCCGAGCCCCAAAGGCTCGAGAGGAGACCGTGGTTTTCATTATCGATGTAGAATGACAGGCCTGCGTTGTCGGGTACATTGCCATTTTTCAATGATATAGCAAACGCCAGTTCCACGTTCTGCCCATCGGGTATGGTAAGTGCAGAGCTGTCAACCTCAAGGGTTATTTGCTGGTCGGTAATGCTCAGGGCTTCGATGTGGATATCCTGGGCATTCATTTTCAAACGCACATCTCCAATGAGCGAGCTCCAGGCGGCGTTCTCCGGGTCGGGGTTTTTAACGCTAATTCGCTTCACGTAGGTGGGTAGTCCATCGCCAGAGCCTGCATCGGAAATCACAAACCTAAACACATCAACACTATTTTGAGTTAATGTAGATGGGATATCGGTTCCCTGAACCTGCTGTAGGGGTGCAGTCACCTGGGTTGTCCTGTCGTTGGGATTGATGGGTTGGTAGATGAATGAGATATCATCAACCCAAAGCTTCATGTCCTGTGCCGATGAGTAGCGATAGCCAACGCCAAAGTGGCTAAAGGTCTTGTAGGTAGCATCGGGTGTTGAACCAAAAACGACCAGGGTGTTAAAGTTCCCCAATGTTGATGCCTTTAAAGTAAATAGCCCATCGAAGGTGCGTGTAACTTCAATTGCCCCCGGCTTTCCTGTACCAATTTGGGTTTGCCAGTTTAGGGAAGAAGAAAGAATAACCTGGGGGCTTCCATTATCAACCCTCCAAATCTTAAGCAAATCGTCGCTACCGGTTAGGTTCACACCCACGGCATAGCCCGATTCGCCAGTTGTAGAAAGATTCTCATCCGTCATGAGGTAAACCCACCAGCTGTTTGATGCCGAAGGGTCGTAACCGTGCCGCACCAGTATTCGCCAGGTTACATCACCTTTATCAATATCCCAGGCAGGCAATTCGGTGTATATGGTATCGGTGTATGCTACCGGGTTATCGAAGCTATGCTTTAGCGATGCGCTACCCGATATGGGAGTGCTTGTGGTTACAGCCCACCGGTTCTGGGGTTTTTGTGTCCAACCCGTTATATCGGCATTCTCAAAATTATACGTTATAACCTGCTGCCCAAAGGTTAACCTTGCCAGTAGTGTTAAAATGAGTAGGACCGACGTTCGCATTTAAACTATTGTATAATTTTACCATCAAAATTTACGAAAAAATCATTAATCATCTGTAAAGTAATTTCTTTATGAGAGTTGCAGTAGTTGGGGCAACAGGCCTTGTGGGCAATGTTATGCTTCGCGTTCTGGAAGAACGCAACTTCCCGTTCGATGAGCTCATACCGGCGGCTTCGGAAAAATCCGTAGGTAAAACTGTTAAATTCAGGGGTAAAGAGGTAAGGGTTTGTTCCGTTGCCGAAGCCGTTGAGCAGAAACCCGCTGTGGCCATTTTTTCAGCAGGTTCGGCAGCATCAAAGGAGTGGGCACCCCGTTTTGCGGAAGTTGGCACTACCGTAATTGACAACTCCTCGTGCTGGCGCATGTATCCGGAGATTCCCCTGGTTGTCCCGGAGGTGAATGCCCATGTGCTAAGACCGGAGCATAAAATTATTGCAAACCCCAACTGTTCCACCATTCAGCTGGTGGTGGCCATTAACCCACTGCACCTGAAGTATCGTATTAAACGAATAGTGGTTTCAACCTACCAGTCGGTTACCGGTACGGGAGTTAAGGCGGTTAACCAGCTTTTTGCCGAACGGCAGGGACATGATGCCGAAATGGCCTATCCGCATTCCATTGATTTGAACTGCTTTCCGCATGGTGGTTCGTTCCTCGAGAATGGTTATACCACCGAAGAGCAGAAGCTGATTGACGAAACTCGCAAGATAATTGGCGACCAGCATATTATGGTTTCACCCACCGTAGTGCGCATCCCGGTTATCGGGGGTCATTCCGAATCGGTTAACCTGGAGTTTGAGCAGGAGTTCGATATCAATGATGTAATGGCCATACTTAGCAGCTCACCTGGTATTGTTGTTCAGGATAATCCTGCTGCCAACCACTATCCTATGCCGCGTTTTGCCGAAGGCAAGGATGAAGTTTTTGTAGGCCGTATCCGGCGCGATGTTTCGCAACCCCGTAGTTTAAATCTGTGGGTTGTTGCCGACAACCTTCGTAAGGGGGCTGCCACCAATGCCATCCAGATTGCCGAGTACCTGAATGCTAAAGGTTGGCTTCGGTAATATCGGGATATAAAAAGTTATCGTAGGGATAGCGGGTTACGTGAATCTCGCGAACCATTTTGTACAGTAGCTCACGGAACTCAGCAATATTGGTTTTCTGCTTGGCGGAGATGAATATGGTGTGGGTTCCCTTTTTGCTTATCCAGGTTCGCTTAAGTTCATCAAGGCTGATATTCTCGCTGGTGGAGGGGGGTAGGTCGTCGTCGGGCTTACGGCTTCGGGTGTAGGCATCAATCTTGTTGAAAACAAGTATGGTTGGTTTTTCGCCTCCACCAATCTCTTGCAGGGTTTGGTTCACAACGTTAATTTGCTCCTCAAAGTTGGGGTGGGAAATATCTACCACGTGCAGTAGCAGGTCCGACTCCCGTACCTCATCCAGTGTGGATTTGAACGATTCAACCAACTGATGGGGCAGCTTGCGGATAAACCCCACGGTATCGGATAGCAGAAAGGGTAGGTTGCCGATTACCACTTTACGCACGGTAGTGTCCAGGGTGGCAAACAGTTTATTCTCGGCAAACACATCGGACTTGCTGATAAGATTCATGATGGTAGATTTGCCCACGTTGGTGTAGCCTACCAGAGCCACACGAACCACGCTACCCCGGTTTTTACGCTGGGTGGCCATTTGGCGGTCTATCTTACTCAGCTCATCCTTGAGCTTGGCAATACGATCGCGGATTATACGGCGGTCGGTTTCAATTTCGGTTTCACCGGGACCACGCAGGCCAATACCCCCACGTTGACGCTCCAGGTGTGTCCACATCCGTTTCAGACGGGGCAGCATAAACTCGTACTGAGCTAGTTCTACCTGTGTTTTGGCGTAAGCAGTTTTTGCCCGCTGGGCAAACACATCAAGTATCAGGTTCGTTCGGTCGAGCACCTTTCGTTTGAACTCGTTCTCCAGGTTGCGGAGCTGGGTAGGGGAGAGCTCATCGTCAAAAATCACCATGTCGATGTTATGTTCCTCAACATAGGCAGCAATTTCCAGCACTTTTCCTTTTCCGATGAACGTGCGCGGGTTTGGTTCATCAATTTTCTGAACGAAACGCTTCACGGTCAGGGCTCCGGCCGTATCGGCCAGAAACCCCAGTTCATCCAGGTAATCGGTAATCTCTTGTTCTGATTGGAATGGCATGATTACGCCTACCAGAACGGCTTTTTCCTGCTTTTTCTTCGTGGATATGGGTTGTATCATCTGTCGGTCCTCAACAAAAAACCCTGAGCAAATCAGGGTTTTAAACGTAACTTGATGGTATTAAGGTTACTTAGTTTTGCAATGCAAATTTAATAGGAATTACGAATTTTACCCTTGCCGGGTGGCCGTTATTCATATCCGGTTCCCATTGGGGCATGTTGTAAACCATTTGTATGGCTTTTCTGTTATTTTACAACAACAAAAGCCCGCCACAAGGCAGGGCTTTGTTGTATTAGGTATGATATTAGTTACTGTAGTACAAAGATGATTGGTATGGTGTACTGTACACGAACTGGTTTACCACGCTGTTTCCCGGGTTTCCATTTGGGCGAGGCCGACACAACGCGAACGGCTTCCTTATCGAGCGAGGGGTCAACACCACGAACTACCTTTACATTTGATACCCTACCATCGGGCTCCACCACAAAGTTGATGATAACACGACCCTGAATACCGTTTTCGGCAGCTACATCCGGGTACTTAAGGTTCTTTTGAACGTAGTTGATACGGAATTCATTAATATCGCCACCACCGAATGTGGGCATCTCCTCAACGATAACGAATGGAGTGTACTCCTCTTCTTCCTGTTCCTCGCCCTTGAACTCCATGATGGTTACCTTGGCATCTTCGGAGAACTCGGAGTCAAAGATATCGCTGTTGTCGTTAATCTTTACGTTATCATCAACAACCTTGATTACATCCGATACGGTAATCTGCTTGGGTGGTTCAGGTGGTTTAACTTCGTCGCGGTTGGTAATTGGAATAATCTCCTGCTCAACCTTCACATCCTGGGTCCCTGCCAGCTCCACCTTTACGGTGTCGGTAGTGGTCCACTCAAAGGCCAGCAAAACAATACCCAGCGAGATGGCTAACCCAATCTCAAAGAACATGAACTTCTTGTTCTGCAGGTCTGCCTTGGGGTTCTTTTTCAGTTCCATATTTTTGCGTATTTGGCTCTTGGTATAACGGTTAACTGCTAAAATTATTTTGAGCTACAAAGCAACAAATTTTTTCCTTATCTCACAATATTATACGCAAATTTTTAAATCATGTTAAAAAAAATCTGGCAGAATTGGGGGTAAAACCAAAAAGTTTTATTTTTGCAAAAGTTTATGGGGGTATAGCTCAGTTGGCTAGAGCGATTGCATGGCATGCAATAGGTCAGGGGTTCGACTCCCCTTACCTCCACGACCTGAGGGGCCATCGCGAAGCGAGTCCGCTTTTTATTTCGCACCCACAACCCGCCCCCTGCTCAGCAGGCTGGAGCGTCCCGATGGCATCGGGAAGGTCAGGGGTTCGACTCCCCTTACCAGGAGTCTTGGAAGGCGAAAAGATTTAAGTAGGGAAGGTTAGTTGATCGCTGCTCGTTGTTCGTGGAATGAAGAGTTGATGGTTGATAGTTGGTGGTTTCAGATGTTCGGGTAATTTTAAAGCCACCCTATAGCCCATGGCTTCAGTTATGGGGTACGTAAGCCCACAAAATAAGCGATTCGCGCCTTAGCCACCCCAAAGCGCCAGCCCGAACCGTTGCATTGCAACGCCGAATTCCTAAGCCAAGGGTAGGTTTGGTTGATAGCCTTGAGCGGGTCACCCCGAGCGGAGTCGAGGGGTGAAAGGAGGAGATGCTTCGACTACGCTCAGCATGACAGGGGCGGAAGGGTTGTTGGTCATTGTTCGTGGATTGTAGAGGTGATGGATGATGGTGATTTGTGCAAATGCCCTGGTGGGGAAACCGCCACTTTGCCAGGGCATAGCCTTAGGCATGGTATAATAT
>CALBBQ010000065.1 GCA_937926785.1 uncultured Bacteroidales bacterium
TTCCCATGATGGAAACTTATGTTTAACCACAGATTCTATTGAATCCGGACAAACAATTGCTTTGGGGTATCTATTCAGAATTTTTTCGCACTGGAATAGTGATTTAAGTTCGTCTTTGGTTAATTCAGGATTATATATCGGAACAACTATTTTTACAAGATTTTCCATAGTTGGGCTATATTAGTTGTAATGCTTTAAGGTATTGTATCCGGTTCTTTTCAAAATCGTAAGGCTTACATTTTATGGTAGGTTGATGTGATATGAGATGGATAAACTCTGGAATATCCGAATAAAATTCTGTACAGTAGTATTTTTTCAAGATTCTAAAGTTTGAGTGTAGGATCATTGGCTTTGAAAATGCTTCGGAAAGGGAAAAAGTTCCAGAGGTCTTGTAGAGGATATATTCAGAACTAGTTTCGTGTAGTAGAGGTAAAAGGTAGTCAGATCTTTGAATGTAGCCATTAAACTCTTTCTGGTCAATAAATGAATCAAACCAGATGAAGTGATCTTCCAGCTTCTCCTTTTTAATCCTTTCGATGATTGTTCTACCGTCACCTTTACTGGCGTTTCCAAGTAAAATGAATTTTATATTGTTTGGCAGCTTATTGCTGGAACATACATCGATTATCCAATGGTAGTCCCTTCTTTTTAGTTCAATATTACCCGGTATAGTGATCCAGATATTTTCTCGTTTGGTAATATCTTGAAATGGATCAGTGGTAGGAAAAATGCTGGTATTAATGCTTGTAACTCCATTTTTAATCGCTATAGGTGATTCTTTCAAGTAATCGGCAATAACCAAATATTGATTAATTTTTTTTGATATTATTTTTTGACCATTGCTGGTTTCGAGTTTCTTCAGGTTGTGTATTAACCCATAATATTTGACTTTATTGAATGTTGGTAGTGTTAAAAGTTTAAGTACCTTATTCCCTTGTGCGGTATTTAAAACAGTAATTGAATTTTTTTGATGAAGTAAGTACCACCATAGTTTTAAAAATGAGGGAGTTTTTGAAAAATCATATGATTTTACCGGGCAAATATCTTTAAGGTATTCAACATGTTTAAATGTTTTCTGCGAACAAATCACCTCAACGCTAAATCCGCTTTTACTGAGGTACAACACCTGTGCATATATACACTCAGTGTGGTAGTTATTTAGTTCTACTATAATTATCTTTTTCACAATATTTTTTTAGTGTGTCAAGTTTGAACCCTTTTATGGAATTGTTTCGCGTTTCTTTTTTGTCATTTTCCTTGAATTCTAAAATATTCTTTATCCTTTTCGTAATGTTTGGGTGAGAAGAGATGATTTCAAAGTTTCCCAAATTTGTGTTTTCTGAATCATTGAGTTTTCTTAAAAAGGTCGCGAGAATTCTTGGTTCCATTCCCATTTCTTGCAAAAGCAAGCATGAAAACCTATCAGCTTCCTCCTCCTGCTTACGGTTGTATTTTTGCGATAACAACATACGGGCGACCTCAGAACCAACAAACTTATCGTTTGAAAGTAGTAGCGATAACCCTATTTCCTTTACAATTCGGTTTACTGTATGTCGTTTTTCTACATGGCCAATTTCATGAGCTATTACCGATAAAAGTTCTTCCCTGGTTTCGCAGAATTTAATTAATCCTTTGGTGATGGCTATGTGTCCACCGGGTAGAGCAAATGCATTAATCATTTCGGAATTGATCACAATAAAATGGTACTGAAATTTAAGGTCAGGGCAACATGCGCTAAGCGAATCGGAAAGGTCTTGTAAAATGGAATCCGCAGCTGGATTATTCAACGGACTGAATCCGTTTATCGTAAGCAGGTTTTTATGGATGGTCTTGCCAATTTCACTCTCCTGCTCTACAGATATGATGGAGGGGTTTTCAGGCAGTCTTAATACGAGTGAGAAGATGAGCCAAATGGCTACAACAATACTCAAAAGGATGACCAATTCCAGTAGAACCTTTTTCATATAGCTTTTGGCTAAAGTGGCGGCATGTTTACTTCACTTTTCTCTTCCATGGCTGGTTTAACCCTGTAGGCATGAATGTAAGCCAACTTGCCAAAAAACAGGAAGTAGTAAAACCTTCCTTTTTTAGCTTTAATTGCTGCAACTAAGCTGTATGCAAAGTAGATAATATTGAAAATCCCTGCAGTTATTAGTAACCCCCAAAACAGGTTTGAATAAGGCTCATTTCCGAAAAAGTTTATTGCTGCCCAGATAATGAGTCCGCTGTTTAGGAGGGTTATAGGGATTTGCGAATACAGCGATTGTAGAGAGTGAAACTGAACAAACCTTCCCTTAGTCCTGTTTGCATAATAGTATACAACTGATGCTACAAGATTAATTATTGGCAAAGGTAATCCTAAGCCGGTAGTGGCAAACATCATAAAGTAGGCGCCCATGGCGTCTTCCTTTTCTATCTCGCTTATTTCATGGGGTTGAGGAATCGGATGGAATTCCATTTTTTCAGATTATTAAGTTTTCATATAAAAAACAGGCAGCGTAAAGGTTACGTCGCCTATGCAAAAATACTAAAAAAAAGATAGCAGAAAATTACTTTTCTTCAGGAAGTTCATCTCCGGTGAAAGCAGGGTAAACGTCCGTCATATAGCTCATATATAATCCCACACGGGTTGTCCATCGGAGCTGACCGGTTACCCAGTTGTGAAATTCCTGAGGATACTTAGCAGTAATGAGTACCGCAAACCATGAAAAGAATACCAGTATGTTTACAAAAATACTCCTGAATATTAGAATGAAAAAGTGAGGTACGTATACGTAGAGCCATCCGAAAAGAAACCTAACAAGCATCAGAGACCTGCTTACCCGTTCAGGATACTCCACTTCAAGCGAGGTGTACTCATCGGTACCGTTGATCCCAAAGGCTGGGTAACCATCGGAAATGTTATAAATCCTGGCGTTGAGTCTGAGATTCCAGCGCGCTAAACCAAGCTGGAAGTCGAACAGGCTTTTGGGGTACTTTCCGGTGAATAGGATTGACCAAAAGGCAATGACTTGTAAAATCATAGCCCAGAGCGATACGAAGAATAGCAGGAATCTATGAGGTAATATAATGTATATCCAACCGAAAAAGGTTCGCAGAAGCAGCTCTGCACGCGAGTAGCGTTCCTGATATTTGACAGTTAGTTTCATAGGATTTAAATTTAGGTTTGGTTAATTTCTGCAAGTTATCACTTTTTTCGTTATAAAAATAATTCATGCCTCAAATAGTTATATTAGCAGAAGCAGTTATATTAGCAGAAGCCTGAGCCTATGTGCGTTTTATTATCGCAATCGTGTGAAAGCTGATAAATTAATAACACCTAAATTCATAAAGTATGTGCAAAACGCAGCTGTTTAACTTACGAAATCTTATGTATGCAGCCATTATTGCTGCAACAATGACATTTGCCTCATGCAAGCCCCAACCCAAGGAGGCTGAACCTTTTAAAGTGGAGCATGCCAACTGGGTGTATAATGCTACCATTTACGAGGTGAATGTAAGGCAGTACACCCCCGAAGGAACTTTCAAGGCTTTTGAGCAACACCTGCCCCGTTTAAAAGATCTTGGGGTAGATATTCTTTGGTTCATGCCCATCCATCCCATTGGGGTTGAAAACCGAAAGGGCGCACTGGGAAGCTACTACTCCGTTAAGGATTACTATGGGATTAATCCTGAATTTGGAACACTTGATGACTTCAAGTCGGTTGTTTCCAAGGCTCATGAGTTGGGTATGAAGGTAATCATCGATGTGGTGGCTAATCATACCGCACACGATGCCGTGCTCATGGCAGAGCACCCCGATTGGTACCTTCGCGATTCAACCGGAAAGGTGGTTTCGCCCTTTGACTGGACCGACGTGGCTAAACTCGACTACTCAAAACCCGAGCTTCGGAGGTATATGATTGACATGCTGAAGTACTGGGTCAGTGAGATTGACCTGGATGGGTTCCGTTGCGATGTTGCTGCGGAGGTCCCTTCCGATTTCTGGAACGATGCACGCGCTGAACTAAATAAGTTAGGAAAGCCCATATTCATGCTTGCCGAGGCCGAAACCCCAGAACTTCAGAAGTATGCTTTTGATGCCGATTATGCCTGGGAATGCCATCATATCCTGAACACAATAGCCCAGGGAAAGAAAACAGTAGCTGATTTAGAGCAATACCTGCTAAAAAAGGCTGCCACATATCCCAAAAACACGATTAAAATGAATTTCATAACCAACCACGATGAGAATTCATGGAATGGTACTGAATTCGAGCGTATGGGCGACGCTGTTAAAGCCATGGCTGCTCTTACGTTCGTGCTCGACGGCATGCCACTCATTTACACCGGACAGGAGGTGGGCTTTAATCGTCGTTTGCAGTTTTTCGAAAAGGATCAGGTCGATTGGACTGATACCAAGGGAATGAGCGATTTTTATAAAAAGTTGACCGCTTTGAAAAAGTCAGCAAGTGTTATCAATGCTGGTGAACAAGGCGCCGACATTTTCCGTGTTACCACCACTGCCGATAGTTCTGTTTTTGCTTTTGTTCGGGAAAATGAATCTCAAAAGCTATTTGCGGTGTTTAACCTTTCGGCCAAGGAACAAACCTTCAGCTTTACAGACGATAGCCACCTAAATACTGAGTATGTAGAGTATTTTGGCGGCTCACCTACCGTGTTTACTGCAAACCAGAAGGTCACTCTAAAACCCTGGGAATTTTCTATTTACCTGAACAATAAGTAAAGGTTATTAATTAATGGTTTGAAGCCGGCTTTGCCGGCTTTTTTATTTATAATCTGCCAGCGTTTAAAGTATGCATCTAATTATATATCAACATTTTATTATTGTGAAATAAATTTAGGAACTCAGAATTATCATATTTCACCTTTTATAATCTAATAACAAATCAGGAAAGCCATAATTCACAATGATTTACGAAGTCTTTTAACCTTTAACCTTCTCACTTTTCATCCGACATCGCCGGACAAACTCTTTAACCTATAACCTTTATCCTTCCCCCAATGATCATTTCACACCAAACGCTAAACCATTTACCACTTCAACATTCTTATTTAGATTGATTTTTAACAACGCTCACTTCAACTTATACTCCCTTTAAATTTCTACATTTGCATCCAAGTTTGAGAACAAAATAAACTAAGAAACATATGTATTACACTGTTCCAGTTGTAGGAAAAGTTCACTGGATTGGGGTGAACGACAGGCGTAAAAGGCTTTTTGAGAACATCTGGCCTTTAGATAGGGGCGTTTCGTATAACTCCTATCTCATTGTCGATAATAAAACCGCGTTGGTCGATACCATTGAGGACAGAGCAGCAGGGAACTACATCGAACGTATTGAATCCCTGTTGAATGGCAAACCGTTAGACTACCTGATCATCAATCACATGGAACCCGACCATTCTGGTGAGATTAAAGAAATTTTTAACCATTTTAAAGGTGTTAAGCTGGTAGGAAATGCCAAAACTTTTAAAATCGTTGAAGCATACTGGGGTATAAGGGATAACCTAATTCAGGTTGACGATGGCGATACATTGGACTTAGGCCATCATAAGCTGAAGTTTGTCATGACCCCCTGGGTGCACTGGCCCGAAACCATGATGACCTACGACCAAACTGAGCAAATCCTTTTCTCCGGTGACGCTTTCGGTAGTTTTGGCACCCTGGACGGAGGTATATTCGACGACGAGATCAACTTTGAGTACTTTGAGGACGAGATGCGCCGCTACTACTCCAACATAGTTGGCAAGTACAGCAACATGGTGCAAAAAGCTTTCGTCAAGCTAAAGGATATCCCGATAAAAATTGTCGCATCCACACATGGGCCGGTTTGGCGAACAAATCCTTCTAAGGTGCTCGCCCTGTACGACCGCTGGAGCCGATACGAAGCCGAGGAGGGCGTTGTTATCATTTTCGCCTCCATGTATGGGAATACCGAGGTTATTGCCGATTATATTGGCCGTAAAATTGCCGAAGAGGGCGTTAAAAATATTCGTATCCACGATGTGTCGCGTACCCATATCAGTCATCTTATAAACGAGATTTGGAAGTATAGAGGACTTGTATTGGGATCCTGTGCATACAACTCCGAAATGTTCCCTTTGATGGAACAGCTTACCCATGAGCTAACTCACATGGGTATAAAGAATAAAAAACTGGCATTGTTTGGCAGTTACAGCTGGAACGGGGGAGGAGTTAAGAATTTGCTGAAGTTTGCCGAAGAGGCTAAACTTGAATTAGTTGCCGAACCTGCCGAAATTTATGGAAAACCCAATGCTGAAAAGCTTAAACAGTTTGATGAACTTGCGAAAAGAATAGCCGATAGCATTAAAATGTAGCAGAAAGAGTTGGATTAGAAAAAAAACTATCTTGTTACTGAAAATAATGAGAACAAACAAGAGGGTGTCAATAAACACCCTCTTCTTTTTGAATCTTGCTCAGCAAACAGGCACCAAGAAACAAGTTGTGCTACTTGAAATTATAGTGTTTTCGAATAGGTTTCTTTACATGCCAAATGCACTTTAATCCCTTTTTGAACGTAACAAAATCGCCGGCTTTTATGGTGTAGATTCCCTCATCGGTTTTAACATCAACCTCGCCTTCCAGAATCAAGCATTCTTCCTCGGTATCGTAAAACCAATCGAATGTCGATACCTCTTTTGTCCAAATGGGCCAGTTTCTGATTCCTTTTTTACCAATCTGTTCGTCGGTTAGCTTTTCAACTATTACTTTGCTCATGGCTGGTTTAACATGATTTTCTATGCAAAAATAGAAATAAATAAACTTAGTTGAAAATACTTCATATCTTTGTAAAAGTATCAAAAACACTAATGGTATGGAACTTAATGTGCCTGTAGGACTTAATTTTACTGCAACCGAACTGGTTACCAAGGAAAATACAGCATCTAAATATGGCTCTGGACTGGTTGATGTATTTGCCACTCCGGCCATGGTGGCTCTTATGGAGAAAGCAGCGCTGAACGCTGTTCTTCCTTACTTGCCGGAAGGCTTCAACACTGTCGGAACCGCAATTTGTGTGAAACATACTAAGGCTACACCCATGGGATGGGAGGTGCATAGTAAAGCAACCCTTAAAGAGGTGGATGGCAAAAAGTTGGTCTTCGACGTTGTTGCATGGGATAAGGAAGGCGAAATAGGCCGCGGTTCACATACCCGCTACATCATAGATAGTAAGAGATTTATGGAAAAGTTCGCTCCTAAATTATAGCCCTTATGAGCCTTGATACATTTCAATTTCCCCAGTACCATAAGCATTATTTAAAGATTCATTCCTACGAAGTAGATTTTAATCAAAAACTTACAGTAACTGCTCTATTCAACCACCTGCAGGAAGTTGCATGGGAGCATGCCCACATGCTTGGTTATGGATGGGAGCACCTCTTGCAAAAGGACTGGTTTTGGGTACTTTCACGGGTTGAAGTTGAAATTTTCAGGTTACCGGGGTGGACTGAACCCGTAACGCTAATTACCTGGCCCCGCGGTGTAGATGGAGTATTTGCGCTTCGCGATTTCGAAATTTACGATCAGCAAGGGAAGCAAATCATTGCAGCTACTTCGAGCTGGTTAGTGCTTAGTGTCAAAACCAGGAGGCCCGTCCGAGCTGAATGGCTTTCCGAGTTCGATTTTGCAAATCGAAGCGCACTGGGGCGCAACGCTTCAAAGCTCTTGGAGCAGAATAACCAGCCAAAATTTACCGAAACCATAACTGTTCGGGTTGGCGACATCGATATGAACCAGCATGTAAATAACGTAAGGTATATCGATTGGGCGTACAATACCTTAGAAGCGAATCACTTTAAACACTACTACCCATCGAGGGTAGCGGTTAACTTTAACGCAGAGGGAAAGGGCGATGACAAGCTTATCGTAAACCGGTTTCAGTCCGAGCAAAGCGATAGCTTTGTGGAAATAAACCATAGCGAATCAGGGAAAAACTTGTGTAGATTGATGTTTAGCTGGCAGAAAATTTAGTATTTTTAGGTTGACATTTTAACAAGTTTAATAATCAAGTGTATGTATACCCGGCAGGATATTGAGCAGATGCAAAAGAAAGGGATTACCCCTGAAATGGTTGAAGAACAGCTTCAATCGTTTAGAAAAGGATTCCCTTACATGAATTTGGTAAAACCCGCTACAGCAGGCGATGGTATTATTCGCCTGGATTGCGATGAACTTGATAACCTAATAGACGTTTATAGGGACTTTGAGGGAAGCAGGGTTAAATTTGTACCCGCCTCGGGTGCTGCAACTCGCATGTTTAAGCACCTGTATGAGTTTCAAACCGATTATCCGATTCGCGGATTAGAATGTTTCAACGACAAAGGGTTCAATACCATTTTCACCTTTTTTGAACGCATTAAGCAGTTTCCTTTTTACGATAAGCTTTACAATGAGCTTTGGCGGCAGGGTTACAAGATGGAAGAGCTGATGGAGCAGAGAGATTATCTACCTATTGTTAATACCCTGCTGGGTCCCGAAGGGCTTAACTACGGAAACCTGCCCAAAGCGCTTATCCTGTTTCATAGGTATGGCGATATTTCTCGAACAGCCATGGAGGAACACCTGGTTGAAGGAGCGCAGTATGCCCGCGACCAACACGGGAATGTAAACATTCATCTAACTGTTTCGCCCGAGCATATTGCCGGTTTTGAGCAGCTTATTGAGAGGGTTAAATCATTCTACGAAAACCACTACGAGGTTACCCTAAACATAACCTATTCGGTTCAGAAACCTTCTACCGATACCATTGCTGTTAATATGGATAATAATCCCTTCCGCAACGATGATGGTTCATTACTTTTTCGCCCCGGTGGGCACGGCGCACTAATCGAAAATCTCAACGATTTAAAAGAAGAGCTGATATTCATAAAAAATATCGATAATGTAGCACCCGATCACCTGAAACCACAAACCGTTCGCTACAAAAAAGCATTAGCCGGAATGTTGCTCAGCTACCGAAGGATCATATTCAGCTACCTTGAACGCCTGTACTCCGAAAACCTTGAACCTGATGAGCTAACCTCTATATTTGAGTTTACTCGCGATGAGCTTTGTGTGCTACCACCTGCCTCGCTCAATACAACCGATGCTCAGCAGCTGAAGGAATACCTGATTCGAATTCTGAACCGCCCCATAAGGGTTTGCGGAATGGTGAAGAACGAGGGTGAACCCGGTGGAGGTCCATTCTGGGCCATTAACCCCGATGGTACCACATCGCTTCAGATTGTCGAAAGCTCGCAGATCGACATGAACGATCCCGCATCAAACTCCATTTTTAATGCCTCAACCCATTTCAACCCTGTGGATATTGTTTGCTCGTTCACCGATTTTAGGGGCAATAGGTTCAATCTGCTCAACTATCGTGACCCTCAAACGGGCTTTATTTCCGTGAAGAGCAAGGATGGAAAAAAACTTAAAGCTCTTGAACTACCTGGCCTTTGGAACGGGGCAATGAGTAACTGGATAACCGTCTTTGTGGAGGTACCACTCTCAACCTTCTCACCGGTTAAAACTGTAAACGATTTGCTCAGAGATGAGCATCAACCCTGTGCTAACCCATCGTAACAGCACTCATTGTAATAATTAACCCTGTTTAAGTTTTGTACATCGCCCGGAGCTGATAAACCGGCCAATTTAGTATTTATCCAGTTTGACAATTACCCTATAAGGCATACCATTTTGCAAAACCAGCCGGCAGTATTGTTAAATATAAATACATAAATACCAACAATGTATGTGTGAATACATATAAATATTAAACATAGCTCAAGCTAATAGCTTAAATAGCTAATTTTATGTTCTAAAACATATTAAAAAGTTTGTGTATTTTTTTTTTTTTTTTTGTTTTGAAGTGCTTTTCGATGGGCCCAATCGGAGGTTACCCAAACCTCAAGGGTATA